>CAZEAP010000007.1:0-118947 GCA_964510315.1 uncultured candidatus Brocadiaceae bacterium | reverse complement strand
GGTGAGCGAGTTCGATACGCGATCTCTTCACACCGGCCTGCCGCCAGGACCCGCCCGGTCAGGCTTTTGCGCACCGGGTACCTCACCGCGCCCCTGCGGGGCGCAATTGGGTATTCGCGGGAGATACCAGGGCTGAAGCCCTGGCCTTCACGACCGCGCCGCTTTGCGGCGCAACGGCCACGGACCGGCCGTCGCTCCGGATATGCTGCGGCACAGCCGCCCGGTCAGGCTTTTGTGCATCGGGTACCTCACCGCGCCCCTCCGGGGCGCATTTGGGTTTGCGTGCATTATACCAGGGCTGAAGCCCTGGCCTTCACGACCGCGCCGCTCCGCGGCGCCGACGCTCAACATGTACTCGCCCCAGGATGGGCGAGTCACATGTGGCGCACGTACTGAATCAACCGCTACGCGCGCTCCTGCTGGTTGCTGGGCTTCTACCCCAGGGCTTGCGCGCTCTGGCGGGCGCGTTGCGCCCCGGGCCGTGTATACAAGGTCCCTTCGGGGCTGTAGCGGGGGCATCTTGTCCCCGGCCTTCTCTTCAGGCGCCGAACGCATCTCGCCGTTTTGCAACGCCGTACTTTGCTGCGCCGGCGGATGCACATCACTTCCACAGAGCACTGTGTCATAAGAGGCCTGTCAGATGGGGGTTACCACCTGCGACGACGCGACCACTGTTCATACCGACGGCGTTCCTCCTTCGCAGGGGATGAGGCGAGAAACACGAAGGGATCTTCCGCCAGCATCGGCAGGCATACCTCGGCCATCCCCGAGGCGTCCACGACCCGGACGGTTGCCTGCCCCACGGTGGTCTTCTTCAAGACGCCGGCGTCCTCGAGGACGGGCTCCATCTTCTCGAAGTCGCGCTTCATGCCCCTGGAGTGCAGCCGGGATGGAACCTGCCTGCGCCGCCCATCGTGGTCTACGGTATAGAGCATTGCGAAGCGGTCGAACGCCCACGGCACACAGGCCATCTCCTCCAGGGCGTGGAAGGAAGTATTGACGAAGAGGCTGACACCGAGTAAGGCGATCTTCCCGGGGCGCCGGATGAGCCTCTGGTAGGGCGAGCGGGGCCCGCAGGGAGTGATGTCCTTTTCGTGGTCGCTCAACATCGCAGCCGTTTCGGGCCCGATGCCGGCGCAGGAGTGGGTGGGGTGCAGCCCCCGCCAGGCATCCGGGCGGTTGCGGAACACTTCGGTGATTCGTCCGACCCCGGAGGGCATGCGTCGCACGTCGAAGACCACGTTCGAGCCGCCGATCCTGTCCCACGTATGGGTAGGCACCAGCACCGTTCCCTGCGGCTGCACGGCCTCCAGCAGGGCATCGATCACGGCCTCGGCGCCGCCATCCACCCACCCGAAACTGCTGAGGGAGCTGTGCACCAGCAACAGCTCCCCGGGCCCGACGCCGAGTTCCCGGAGGGCTTCGGCGATCTGATCGGCGTCCACTTCCGTCCGGCTCATCGGCGGACCTCTCCACAGAGCTATAGAGCAGGTTTTTACGCCGCCCCGGCCTCCAAATCAACCGTACGGCCTGTTGCGGGCAGAAACGCGGTGTGCTAACCTGTAGCTATCGGCGTCCTGTCTGATTTTCCCTCGCTTTTACGCTCCCATGGCAGACTCCCCCTCCAGCAGGCCGCCCTGCGCGGTCCTTCTTTTCAGCGGCGGGCTGGACAGCATCCTCGCCGCGGAACTTCTGCTCCGCACGGGCGTGGAGGTGGTTCTGCTGCGCTTCCGAAGCATATTCTTCCCCGCTCGCGAGGCGGGTTACGTGCCGGACTGCCCCGTTGTGGAGCGCGACATCTCGGAGCGGATGGCGGGGCTGCTGCGCGAGCCCGAATATGGCTTCGGCAAGAACGTCAATCCCTGCCTGGACTGTAAGCAGATGATGTACCGCCTGGCCGGCGGGGAGATGGGACGGCGGGATGCCGATTTCGTCGCCACCGGCGAGGTGCTGGGCCAGCGGCCGATGTCGCAGAGAAAGGACGCCTTCCGGCGCATGGAGAAGGGCGCCGGCATGGTAGAGATGGTTCTCCGGCCGCTGTCGGCCCGTCTGCTGCCCCCCACGGAGCCCGAGCGGAACGGGCTGGTCCGGCGCGCCGACGTGCTGGACATCCAGGGCCGCTCGCGAAAGCGGCAGATGGCCCTCGCCGAGCAATGGGGCATCCATAACTACCCGAGCCCCGCCGGAGGCTGCAGGCTGACCGATCCGAACTACGCCGAGCGCGTGGAGTTGCTCAGGGAGAAAGATCGTCTGACCACCGAGCACCTTCGGGCCATCCGGTGCGGAAGGCTCTTCGATCTGGGGGACCGGAGCTACCTGCTGGTGGGCAGGAACCAGGAGGACAACGAGCAGCTCCTGGGCGCCGCGCCCCCCCGCTCAAGGCTCCTCCGGCTGAAGGACCGACCCGGCCCGCTGGCCTGCCTGGTGGGCGAACCTTGCCGGGAGGCCCTGGAGGAGGCCCGCCGCCTGGTCATCCGCTACAGCAGGTTCGATGAAGTGCCGCGGGACGAAGTTTCAATCCAGCCGGTTGAGGAGGCACAGCCCGTCGAACCCTCCGACCCGCACTCGGCCTCCGGGGGCCGCTGCCAATGAGAGACTTCCAACACGAGGCCATCGAGGACCTGCACGCGCAGCTCCTTCTGAGCCCGCCGGAGGTGCGCCGGCGGCAGGCGGACCGCCTGGAGGAACTGCTGCTGGAACTGGAGCCGGAACGCACCTATCCGTACGAGTTCCTCTACTTCCGGGTGACCGGTTTCCGGCCCGCCGAAGACGCCCGCCAGACCTTTCGCGGCGACGAGGTGAGGCGCGACCTGCACGTGGCCCTGGAGTGCCTCTCGGAGTCCGCGCCGACCGACGCCGCAGAAGAGGAAGAACCCCTCTACACGATTCAGGATGTGGCCGAAATGTACAGCGTTTCGGTGCGCACCGTCCACCGGTGGCGCCGCCGGGGCCTCGTGGCCCGTAAGTACCGCTTCCCCGATGGGCGAACGCGCGTCGGCATCCGCAAGAACGCACTGGACCGCTTCGAGGACCTCTACGCCGACCGGCTGGAGCGATCGCGACACTTCTCGCGCATGAGCCCGGAGGAGAGGGCCCGCGCCATCGCTCTGGTAACGGAACTGCGGCGGGAGGAGGACCTCAGCACGACCCGGGCTGCCGCCCGGGTCGCCGAGGAGCTGGGCCGGGCGCCGGAGAGCGTCCGCCGCCTCGTCCGCCGGCGCGGGGTCGACACGGGAGAGGCGCAACCTTCTGAGCGCCTCGGCCGCGCCGCCCGGCGGGAGCTGCTCGAGGAGTACCGTAGAGGCGTCCCCGCCGACCAACTGGCCGACCGCTACGACAGGTCTCGCTCCAGCGTCTACCGCATTATCAACCAGGAGCGCGCCCGAGAATTGCTGCAGATGGAACTGAGCGCCTTCACGGAGGAGGACTTCGAGCAGGAAGACGTCGAGGAAGACATCTTCGACGAAGCCTGGGAGGAGGCCATGGGGCGCGCCCGAGCGGGCCGGGCCCCGGACCGGACAGGTCCCCCTCTGTCGGCCGAGCAGGAACGGGCCCTGTTTCGGGGCTACAACTACGCAAAGCACAGGATTCGGGGCGGGCAGGAGGAGCTTAACCCGCGGCGGTACGTCTCCGGCCGTCTGCTCGATCGGCTGGAGGACTTTGCCGACCGCGCCGCGTCCATCCACGGGGCCATCGAGCGCGCCTATCAGCCGGTGGTCGAGCGGGTGAGCCGGCAGCACGCCGGGCCGGAACAGCCCCTGGCTCCGCTGGTGGCGGAGGGTCACGAGCGCCTGGAAGAAGCCATAGAGAACTTCGATTACCGCGGACGCGGCCGCTTCAGGGGTTACCTCAAGCTGGAGATGCAGAAGGCCCTCGCCCGCCTTCTGTCGGGCGAGGGAGCGGGCGAGTAAGTGGCCAAAGATGGGGGCCACTTGCGGCCCCGAGCCGCTTTGCCTATCATGCCCCGCGAGGCAGCCGTTCACAACTGTCGGGGAGTGAAAGTTGATCCACATCGCGGCCTTTCGACCTCTTCGCTATAATCCCGACCGGATCAGCTTCGTGTCCCGCGTGGTGGCTCCGCCTTACGACCTGATTGACGCTGACGCCGCCGACGAACTTCGCGCCAGGGACCCCCACAACGTCGTCCGCCTCACCCTGGGCAAAGAAGACGGGCAGGACCACTCCGAGGAGGACTACCGCCGGGCCGCCGCCCTCCTCCAGAAGTGGCGTCGCCAGGACGTTCTGGTCCGGGAGCCCGTGCCCTCCGTGTACGTCTGCGAGCAGTGCTTCGAGCTGAGCGGCCGGGAACTGGTGCGGAGAGGGCTTATCTGCACCGTTCTCCTGGAGGATCCGTCCGGGGGGAACGTGCTGCCACACGAACAGACCACTCCAGAGGCAAAGGCCGACCGCCTCCGACTGATGGAAGTCTGCCGGGCCAGTCTAAGCCCGGTGTTCGGCGTCTTCTCCGACCAAACCGGTCAGGTCGATCGTCTCCTGCACGACCTCGAGACCGAGGCGCCCCTCTACGAATTCGGCCTTCCGGACGGGATTGGCTACAAGGTGTGGCGTGTCAGTAACCGGGAGGCCCTCGGTGCGCTGGCCGCCGTGCTTGCGGAAGAGAACCTGCTTATCGCAGACGGCCACCACCGCTACGAGACAGCCCTTGCGTATCGCGAGCGCCACCGACAGGGCGAAGGGCCACCGGGGAGTCAGCCGGAGGATTTTCTGCTGACTTTTGGGGTATCGGCCAAGAACGACGGTTTGGTCGTCCTGCCGACCCATCGGCTCGCCCGCAGTCCCGAGGAGTTCTATGCGGACCGGCTCGTTACTACCCTGCAGCAGTACTTCACGGTGGAGGAGCGTTCGGTCGGCGGGCCAAAGGAGCTGGCGGAGCTGGCAGGTGGGTGGACGGCGGGCGAGCCGCTGATCGGGGTGTACCTTGGTCGCGGGCGCTTGCTTCTGCTCGACACCGACCGGCACGACCTTCCTTCCACGGTGGTCTCTCCGGATCAGGGGGAGCGCGCCCGCTTGCCGGTCACCGTCCTGCAGTATGGAATCCTGGAGCCACTGTTCGATATCCCCGCCCAATCGCGCTCCTACTCCGGCCGGCTCCGCTACGAGCCCAACCCGCGGGAGGTACACCGGTTCGTGGAGAGCGGGCAGTTCGACGCTGGTTTCCTGCTTCCTCCGGTCGATCCGCTGGCTGTGGAACGGGTGGCCCGTTCAGGCCAGACCATGCCGCCGAAAACAACTTTCTTCTACCCGAAGGTACCTTCCGGCCTCGTTCTCTACCCCTTCGAGAATTCTTCCACCCAGCCGGTCGTTCTGGAGCCTCGATGAGGTGCTCGGCGCCGCGCCGAGGTCTCTCATGCAGGGGCGGCTCGGGCTCCAGTCCTGAAAACCGAAAATTCGCATTCTCAGAGCGTTTTCGGCCCGATATCTGCCCTTTCCACGATTGCAGGTGCGCCGCCAAAGATGCTATAATGAGCATATCTGACGAGGGCTTTCACGATGGGTGCTCAAAGATCCTTCTGAGCACTTGATCGACCGTCGAAAAAGTGTCGAAAACACGTCGAGAAGGACGTTGAAAACCGACGAAAACAAGCCGAAACCCTGGCGAGGCGGTGACTGTAACTCCGGTTAGAGTACATCCGCGCGTAACCAGAGGTTGCGTCGCCAGGTTATCGACAGCTTTCCGACGATGTCTCAGCGAGGTAACACAAGTCACTTCCTCTCCACGAACAGTGGCTTACAGCAAAAAAGCTCACCTTTTCGCGGGTTTTGGCGGCTTTAGTGTTTTTATGCGTTGTACAGGTACATGAAGTACTAAACTAACATAGCTCAAGGTGCGGTCAGGAGAGCCCGATGAAGATCGTAGCGAGCAAGGACGCTTTGCACCAGGCACTTCAGCGGCTGAGCGGCGTCGTGGGAACGGGAACTCAGCAGCCGCTCTATCGACACGTGAAGCTCGAAGCCGACGGGGAACACCTCCACCTGTCAGGGACTGACCTGGAGGTCGGCCTGACGTTGAGCATTGCGGATGTAGAAATCGAACGCGAGGGAGCGGCTCTTCTCCCCCACGACAGGATATCGCCGGTGGTCGGCGCTACTCCCGACGAACAAGTGACCCTTAAGGAGGACGACGGTGCGGTAACCATTGAGACCGAAGACAGCCACTTTCGCATACTGGGAGAAGACCCCGCTGACTTCCCACCGCTGCCGGAATTACCGGTCGATAATGTGATTGAGATCGATGCCGACGTGCTGAAGTACATGGTTCGACGAACGGTGTTTGCCACTGCCCAAGAGAAGGGGCGTTACGCTCTTCACGGCGTCTTTTGTGTCCTGGGCGCCGAAAACACGCTTGAGCTGGTGGCGGCGGACGGAGCCCGCCTGGCCCACGTAAAGAAGAAGGTAAGCAACCCCACAGACCTCCAGGAAGAGTTCATTGTGATGCGGGCGGGGTTCGAGCAACTGGCCCGGCTGGCCGATTACGGCGACGAGACTGTACGCTTCGGGCTGTCTGAGGGCCGATTCGTCGCGCAGAATGACGCCGGGCGCCTGGTCTGCCAGCTCGTAGAAGGCCAGTTCCCCAACTATCGGGAGGTCATCCCGACCGAGAGCAAGATAAAGGTGCAACTTCCCACCGGCGTCCTTCTCAACGCCGTTCGCAGGGCTCGCTACATGACCACCGAGGAAACCAGAGTGGTGGAGTTCCGCTTCTCCTCCGAGGGCCTCGCGATCACCGCCGAGTCGTCAGACGTCGGGCAGGCCGAGGTAAAAGTGCCTCTCGAGTACGAAGAGGAAGAGGCGAATATCGCTTTCAATCCGGAATACCTCGAAGACGTGCTCTCTATCGTGGAACGGGACATGGTAAAGATGAGGTTTACGGATCGACGGACCCCTTGCGTGCTGAAGGGCGGATTGGACTTCACCTACGTGGTCAGCCCGGTTATCCGGGAAGAGGCCCCGGCATGAGCGCGGCGGCGTACGAACGACAGCGGCCAGAGGCACGGAAACTGGGTGAGATAGCCAGAAAGCTGCTTCGGCGCAAGAAGTTCTACGAGAAGGGCAAATATGCCGGTCTCCGCCGCGCCTGGACCGCTGCGGTGGGAGAGCGGATCGCCGGACGCACGCGAGTCCGCTCCATGAAAAATGGTGAGGTGGTGGTGGAGGTAGACTCCCCGGCGCTGCTGCACGAACTGAACAACTATATGAAAGAGCAAATCCTGTCTTCCCTGCAGGGGGCTGACGGAGGGCGTGACGTAGCGAGCCTTCGGTTCCGTCTGCAGAAAGGCCCCAAGGGTGGTGAAGAAAGGTTGGAATGAGCGATCGACCACAACAGCAGGAGGCCTACGACGCCGAGTCCATTCGCGTCCTCGGGGGCATCGAGCACGTACGCCTGAGACCAGCCATGTATATCGGCGATACGGCGAGTAGAGGTCTGCACCAGCTTGCCGAAGAGGTCATAGCAAACGCCGTCGACGAGGCCATGGCCGGTCGTTGCGACCGCATCCACGTGCGCCTCCACTCCGACGGCAGCATCTCCGTTACCGACAACGGCAGCGGCATCCCCGTCGAGGTCCACCCCGAGGAGGGCAAACCAGCCCTGGAAGTGGTGATGACGACCCTGAACGCCGGCGGGAAGTTCGATCACAACAGCTATAAGGTCTCCGCCGGCCTGCACGGCGTGGGTGTTTCCTGCGTGAACGCGCTAAGTGAATGGCTGGAGGCGGAGGTCTGGCGCGACGGCCACGTGTTCTTCCAGCGCTACGTGCGGGGTGAGCCCCAGACACCGGTGGAAAACCGGGGCACCACGAACCGACGGGGAACGCGCATTCGGTTTAAGGCGGACACCGACGTCTTCGAGACCACGGAATTCCGATGGGACCTGGTGACCCGGCGCCTGCGCGAGCTGGCCTTCCTCAACAGTGGGGTCAGGATCGCTGTTTCCGACGAGCTGGAGGGGCGCGAGGAAGTTTTCTACTACGAGGGTGGCATTCGGGAGTTCGTTGAGTATCTAAACGAGGGCAAAGAACCCCTCCACGACGACGTGATCCACGTCGAGCACGAAGATGACGGCGTCTTCTGCGAAGTGGCCTTTCAATACAACGCGGGATACAACGAGAACGTCTTCTCCTTTGCCAACAACATCAATACCGTCGAGGGCGGCACTCACCTGACCGGCCTGCGGAGTGCGCTCACCAGGACCTTCAATGCATGGGGCAGGGACGAGGGTCACCTGGGCGATGCCACGCCCGGTGGCCGCGACTACCGGGAAGGGCTGACGGCGGTGGTCAGCGTTAAACTGCCGGAGCCACAGTTCGAGGGACAGACCAAGACACGGCTGGGCAACCGGAACATCGGCGGTGTCGTGGAACAAGTCGTCAACGAGAAACTCGGTACCTACTGCGAAGAGAACCCGGGTTCCGCCAGAGCGATAGTCAGCAAGGCACTCGACGCCGCCCGGGCACGCGAGGCGGCGCGCAAGGCCAGGGAGCTGACCCGGCGTAAGGGAGCCCTGACGGAGACCGGCCTGCCGGGGAAACTCCGGGACTGTTCCAGCCGAGATGCCGACAACACGGAGCTTTTTATCGTCGAGGGCCAGAGCGCGGGCGGGACGGCCAGCATGGGAAGAGACCGCCGTTTCCAGGCTATTCTCCCCCTGCGTGGCGTCATCCTCAACGTCGAGAAGGCCCGCGTCGACAAGATGCTCAGCAACAACGAGATACGCTCCCTCGTGACGGCGCTCGGCACGGGAATCGGGCAGGAAGTGTTCGACGCTGACGCGCTGCGGTACGGCAAGATTATCATCATGACCGACGCTGACATCGACGGAGCCCACATCCGGACGCTGCTGCTGACCTTCTTCTTCCGACAGATGCCGGAACTGGTGGAGCGCGGCCATATTTACATCGCTCAACCACCGCTTTACCGCGTCAAGCGCAAGGGCAAGGAGCAGTACATCCACGATGATCGTGCGCTGCAGCGCGCCCTGCTCAGCCTGGGTACCGAAGACGCGTCTCTCCAGTATCAGCTCAATGGCGGGCGGAAGGGTCGCCTTGAGGAAGAGGCGTTCTCCGGGCTCGTGGAGGAGTTGGCGGAGCTGGGCAGTGTTGTGGATCGAATACAGATGCAGGGCATGGCGTTCAGCCGCTATCTGGCACAGCGGCGCGATGAGGAGGGCGCTTCGTTCCCACGATACCGTGTCGTCCACGTGGACGGAGAGTACGAAGAGCACGAGCACCTGTTTTACACCGAAGAGGAGTACGACCACTTTATCAGGGACCTGCGCGCCGAACTGGCCGCGGACGGGCAGGACCTGCGGCTGATAGAGCGGGACGAGTTTGGCGCGGAGGAGCCGGATGACTGGAGAAACACCGTTCGGCCCGTCCGGTTCGAGGAAGCCCCGCGGCTGGAGGCGCTCGTCGAAAAGATAGAGGACTACGGGGTGCCCATATCCTACTTGTACGAGCCGCCCGAGGAGGCGCCGGAGGAACCGTTCACCATACGGGCGAACGGAAGCGAGACATCGCTCTCATCGCTCGCAGGGGTTGTACCCGCAGTCGGGGGCTTGGGCCGGCAGGGGCTTGATATTCAGCGTTACAAGGGTCTGGGCGAGATGGACGCATCCGAACTCGCCAAAACCACCCTGGACCCTGAGACCCGCCGCCTGGTCCGAGTGACCATCGGAGACGCCGTCCGGGCGGACAAGTACTTCAGCATCCTCGCGGGCAAAGACGTCCAGAGCCGCCGCGAGTTCATTGAGCGGCACGCCCTGGAGGTGAAGAACCTGGACGTGTGAGGGCGTTGCCCCGGCGGCAAGACCCCTGGACCTCCGAAGAGACTTTACAACTACCACGGAAGGCGACGGCAGATGGCAGAGGAACTCGGATCGGTCGAGGAACTCCTCATCGAAGAGGAGATGAAAGACGCGTACCTGACGTTCGCGATGAGCGTGATCGTCAGCCGCGCCCTGCCCGATGTGCGCGACGGGCTGAAGCCGGTCCAGCGGCGAATCCTTGTCAGCATGGACGAGCTGGACCTGGGACCTCGATCGAAGACCAGGAAGTGCGGCAAGATCGTCGGCGACGTCCACGGTAATTACCACCCTCACGGCGAGACGGCCATTTACGATACCCTCGTGCGCCTCGCCCAGCCCTTCAGCACCCGATATCCGCTGATCGACAGCCAGGGCAACTTCGGCTCGATGGACGGCGACCCCCCCGCCGCTCAGCGTTACACCGAAGCCCGCCTCAGCTCGGTCGGGATGGAGCTGCTGCGTGACCTTAAGCAGGAAACGGTGGACTTCCTGGACAACTACGACGGCACGCGGCAGGAGCCGGCCGTGCTGCCCGCCCGCTTCCCCTGCCTGCTGGCCAACGGTGCCACCGGAATCGCCGTGGGCATGTCGACCAGCGTGCCGCCCCACAACCTGCGGGAGGTCTGCGACGGCGCCATCGCCGTGATGGAGAACCCCGAGATCACCGTGCGGGAACTGATGGAGATCATTCCCGGCCCGGACTTCCCCACCGGCGGCATGATCTGCGGCCAGCAGGGCGTCTACGACGGCTATGCCACCGGCCGGGGCACCACCACTCTCCGGGCGCGCACGGAGCCCGAGGAGGTCAGGGAGGGGCGCCGCAGCATCGTTGTCACCGAAGCCCCCTACCACGTCGACCGCGACCGGCTCGTGGAGAGGATCGCCGGCGCAGTCCAGGCCGAAAGAGTCCAGGACGTTCGTGACATCCGTAACGAAAGCGACAAGAGCGGCACGCGCATCGTGATCGAGCTGAAACGGGACGCCGATGAAGACGTAGTCCTCAACCAGTTGTTCCAGCACACGCCCCTCCAGAGCACCGTCAGCATCATCCTGATTGCCATCGTGGACGGCCGGCCTGAAACGCTCAGCATCAAGGAGGTGCTGCAATACTACCTGGAGCACAGGGTGGAGGTAATCCGGCGGCGCACCGATTATCTGAAACGCCAGGCCGAGGACCGCGCGCATGTCGTCCAGGGCCTCAAGGTGGCGCTGCTGAACATCGACGACGTGATCGAGATCGTCCGCTCCAGCGACGAAGTCAAGGAGGCCCGCCAGCAACTGATGGACTCCTACGACCTGACCGAGCGGCAGGTTGACGCCATCATCAGCATGCGCCTGCGCAGCCTGGTCGGCCTGGAAAGGCTGAAGATCGAACAGGAGTACGAGGACCTGCAGGAGAAGATCGCCGAATACAGTGAGATACTCGCGGACCGGGCAAAGGTTGAGGCCATAATCCGGGAGGACCTGGAGGAGGTCCGTGACCGGTACGGCGACGACCGCCGCACTTCCATCACCGGGGAAGCCACCATCCTGCAGAGGGAAGACCTCATCCCCGAGGAGCAGGTGCTGGTCACGGTCAGCCACCGGGGCTACGTCAAACGCCACACACCCGACACCTTCCGGGCGCAGGGCCGGGGCGGGAAGGGTGTCATCGGCGCCGACCTCACCGAGGACGACTTCATCAGCCACGTCTTCCTGGCCTCCACCCATGACTACATCATGTTCTTCACCGACCAGGGGCTGGCCTACTGGCTGAAGGTCTTCATGATTCCGGAGATGCAGCGCACCGCCAGGGGCAGGGCCCTGGTGAACATCCTTCAGTTGCAGGAGGGGGAGAACATAAGCGGGGTCATCCCCGTCAGCGAGTTCGAGCAAGAGGGCTACCTGCTGATGGCGACCGCCTCCGGCAAGGTGAAGAAGACGCGCCTGGACGCCTTCGGCAAGCGTCGCACGGGGGGGATCATCGCCCTCGACCTGGCCGAAGGGGACCGGCTCGTCAGGGTCCGCAAAACCACCGGGGACGACGAGGTCATGCTCGGCAGCCGGGGGGGCCAGGCCATACGGTTCCACGAGGACGACGTGCGCCCCATGGGCCGGACGGCCGCCGGCGTGCGCGGCATACGCCTGCGGGAAGATGATCTGGTCGTCGACATGGCCCTGGTCCGGGAAGGGACCAAAGCGCTCACCATCTGCGAGAACGGCTACGGCAAGCGCACGAACTTCGAAGACTACAGCCGGCAGAGACGCGGCGGACTCGGCCTGATTGACATTAAAACCACCGACCGCAACGGGCCCGTGGTGGCGATGCGGGAAGTGAGCGAAGAGCAGGGACTCATCCTGGTGACCGCGCAGGGCATGATCGTGCGCATACCCGTCAGCTCAATCAGTTGCGTGGGCCGGAACACTCAGGGGGTCAAGCTTGTGGAGACGGGCAGGGAGGATGCCGTCGGGGGCGTGGCCGTCGTCACGCCGGAACAGGAAGAGGAGCCAGAACAACGGGAAGAGCCGGAAGGAGACGCGGATGAGTAAACAGTGGCCGGAGCCGATAGTCGAGACGGACCTGGAGGGGCTGAAACTCCTCAACCGGGGGAAGGTCCGCGATATGTACGACCTGGATTCCCAACTGCTCATCGTGACGACCGACCGCATCAGCGCCTACGACAGCGTGCTCGGCAGCGCGATCCCCTGGAAGGGGAAAGTGTTGACCCACCTGACGGAGTTCTGGCTGGACTACCTCTCGGAGATCACACCCCACCACCTCATCACAACCGCCGTCGACCAGATGGGCGACGCTGTGGCGCGCCACGCCGACCTGCTGGCCGGACGTACCATGCTGGTCAGCCGGGCCGAGGTGCTGCCCGTGGAGTGTGTTGTTCGGGGTTACCTGGCCGGGTCGGCCTGGCGTTCGCATCGGCGTGAGGGCACCATTTGCGGCATCGAACTTCCCCCGGGTCTGGAGCAGGGGGAGAAGCTGCCCGAGCCCGTCTTTACCCCCGCCACCAAGGCCGAGTCGGGCCACGACGAGAATATCACCTTCGGACGCATGGAGAGCATCCTGGGGGCGCCCCTCGCGGCGGAGATACGGAGGCGCTCGCTGGCGCTTTACGGCAATGCTTCGGATTACGCATCGGAGAGGGGCATCATCATTGCGGACACCAAGTTCGAATGGGGGCGCGTGGACGGCGTCCTGACCCTCATTGACGAGGTGCTGACGCCGGATTCCTCGCGCTTCTGGCCAGCCGACACCTACGAGCCGGGTGGCCCGCAGTTCTCCTATGACAAGCAGTACGTTCGGGACTGGCTGGACGAATCGGGCTGGGATCACCAACCGCCGGCGCCTTCCCTGCCGGAGGAGGTCACGCACAAAACGGCGGAGAAATACCTGGAAGCCTGTCGCGCCCTCACCGGCACGTCCCCCGCCGACTGAGCGTCCTCAGCAGGTCAGGTGGAGGCCGGCGACCACTCGCCGGGTTCCGCTCGCCAGCTCGTTGTACAGCGAGCAGGCGTCTTCGGTGGGCTTCACGTGTACCTGCTCGCACTCGCCCCGGAGGTAATCGACGACAACGTCCGGGACGGCCATCGAACCGTAGGCGCCGGTTCCCAGGATGACGACGTCGGGGTTCTTGTTCAGGATCGGCTCCAGATCTTCGGTGCAGACCCTGTGCCCCTCGACCCGCCACCAGGAATCGTCCACCCCCTCCGGCCAGATGACCACGTCGGAGTCGTAGGTTCTGCCGTCGATGACAATTGTGCCGAACGTGTAATGCTCCACAGTCATCCCCGTCCCCCCTCGACAGTGTTGGCTGCCCATCTATGGGAGCTGCCGGCCCTGAATGCAACGGTGCCGTACGGGGGCTTCTCTGCTGCCCGCCCCGGTGGGCATTGGGAAGGCCTTCTCCCATCTTCGGCGCTAAGATTGTAACAGGGAGGCTGCCGCTATGCAAGCGTTGTCTCGTCCGATCGCCTTCAGCTCTCCAGCCCTTCCCGCAGCTGCTCCAGGCACTCCCGCACCCGCTCGATGTGGTCTTCGACCCATCGGACGTTGAACGGACAGGTTCTGGCCGGGGGTGGGGGCCAGCGCCCATCCGAGTTCTCCGCGCAGGTCAGGTGGAACCAGCAGCGCTCCACAAGTTCCGCGTGGTCCTCGGTTTCCGCCTGCTGCTGAAGCTCCCGAAGCTCCCCGCGGAGTTCCCCTATGACTGGATCGAGCCGCCGCGACTCCGGCGTGCCGGCCCAGACGTCCGCATAAGTTCGGTGCCAGGCGAAGCGGTCCTCCACGAAGTAGTTCTCTTCCACCGGAGGCAGCTCGCAGGCCTCCCCGAAGGTAATCATCGGCCCCAGCTCGAGGACGGCCTTGACCATGGCTTCCAGCTTCTCGCCGGCGTCGGGGTCTATTGAGAAGCTCTTGTCGTACTGGTCGAAGTGTTTGACGTAGAAGTAACCGGTGGTTCCGCAGTACTCGGCGTCGTCGGCCACGACGATCAGGGCGCCCTCGTCGCGTTCCCCGCTCCACCTGCGGACGTTGTCGATGAAGCCCTTCAGCGGCCGCCTGCCAAGGAAGTACTGGTTGGCCTCGTTGGCGGTGCGGTCGCTCCGGCAGAACCCGTCCAGGCCCGCCACCACGTCCTTGAACGGGAAGTGCAGGGCGGGATGGGTGGCCTCCAGGTCGTACTGGGGCAGAGCCCCGCCCCAGGACATGTCGCGCCGCGGGTTCCGCTCCACTGCCGCGTAGGCCGGATGGGTGCAGATCATGTAGGATTCGAAGTCCAGCGTCAGGTTGCGGAACCCGACGTCGCGGAAAGTCCGGGGAACGTACTGCATCCAGGAACATTCCGGGTTCCATCCGCTCTCGGGACGGAACCCCAGGTGTTCCTCGTAGGCGCGCATGGCGAACTGGTTGGCCCGTCGGCCGTCCTCCTCGGGGAAGTTCGCCAGCATGGGGTGGGCGTAGGGTGAGCCCATGAACTCGCAGTTGCCGCTGCGGACGGCCTCCTGCAGCTTCTCCAGCACGTCGGGGCAAACCTCCGCCATGGTCTCGATGGTGAAACCGGAGGCCTCGAAGGTGTAGCGCGCATCCGGACACTCCTCACGAAAAGTGTCCAGGATGGTCTCGTAGGAGGCGCGGATTACCTGTTCGTACTTGTAGGGTTCCAGGAAGGCGTAGTTCAGGTTGGCATGGAAGATGGCGACGTATTTCACGTGTCGGTCTCCTGCGGATGAGGGGCTCAGTAGCTGCCGAGGTCTTTGGCGAGTTGGACGATCCGGCGGAAGTCCTTCAGGCTCACGCTGGAGGGTACCGAGTGGTCGGAGGAGAAAACGTAGCCGCCCGATTCCTTCAGCGCCGGCAGTTTCTCCCGTATCTCCCTCTCAATCTCCTCCGGTTTATCCCACAGGATGGCGTTGATGCCCCCGTGGAGCACCAGGTCGTTCCCGTACTCCTCCTTCAGGGCCACCGGGTCCATACCGGCTTTCACCTCCAGGGGGTTCAGTGCGTCCAGCCCGATCTCGACCAGCTCCGGCACGAAGGGACGGACGTCACCGCATGAGTGCAGGTGGGTCTTGACGCCCCTATCGTGCGCCCACTCGATGGCGCGGCGGTGAAACGGCTTCAGGACGTCACGATAGGTGCGCAGCGAGAAGAATTGGTTCTGCTTGTAACCCATGTCGTCGGGCCAGCTTACGCAGTTGAACCGGTAGCCCTCCTCCCAGACCATTTCCAGCAGGGCGAGGTTCACTTCGAGGAAGTGATTGAACATGTCGGCGCACCAGTCCGGATCGTCGGCCAACGCGAACAGCACCCGTTCGGTGCCCACCGCCCAGGCATGGGTCACGTCGAATCCGAACCACAGCCCACCGCGTATCCACCACCCCTCCTCCCGCCAGCGGGGGTAATTCCTCTCCAGATGTGACCACGGCACGCGGTCGCGGGTGGGCTGCATCCGCGACCTGGCCTCCTCCCAGCTACGCCGGTCGGTGATGGTGTAGTCCAGGAACTCCGGCGTCGAGGCCTCGTGCTTCCAGTCCTTCGCCGTCACGCCCCAGCGGGTGGTGTGGACGGCATAATCCTCGGTCTCTTCCAGCACTTTCTCCTCGTAGCGGGGGCTGTTGTCCACGCGGATGGTGGCCACCTTGTCCAGGCCGAAGAAATCGACGTAGTTGGTATCTTCCGGCATTCCCTCCCGGTGCCAGCGCTCGATGGTGGCCGGCCAGGGGATGTCGATTATGGGAATTCGGTCGGCCTCTTTGTGTTCGTACATGCGGCTGAACCGCTCGTGCGAGGTCAGGGCTTCCATTGGGCGCTCCAGTTTGAGCCGTGCCGAGGCCGGCGCTCGACGAAACGATTTTAGCCGGGCGGGGCGTCTCGGGCAAACGCTGGACCGGAGGCGTTGTGTCTGGCCGTGCTGCGCGTCCGGTTCTCCGGGGCCGGGCCAGGCCCGCCCCGGGCGGGACACGGCGCAAAGGCCGAAGCGCCGCGCTACGCGTGCAGGCCGTTCCGGTCCGGACGCACTGAAGATCAGGGCGCCGCGAAAATCTTGTGTGGGCCGCCCCCGTCTGCTATGCTGGAACGCGGCGACATTCAGGCGGAGGACCGTATGAAAGTCGGGATGGTCGGCCTGCCACAGGCGGGCACTACAACGCTGTTCAACGCCATAACCGGTGCCCACGGGGAAGTTGGCGAGCACCGGCCCGGGGAACACGTGGACGTGGGCGTGGTGCGCGTGCCGGACGAGCGGCTCGGCGTTCTGGCGGATATGTTCGAGCCGGAGAAAACCGTCCCGGCCACCATGGAGTTTGAGGATATCGGCGGCGTTTTCGGTCACCTGACCGGCGAGGAGCGCAGCGGCCGGGCCATCGCCGCCCTCAGGGAGACGGCCGTCGTTTTGATGGTGCTCCGC
This sequence comes from uncultured candidatus Brocadiaceae bacterium, assembly GCA_964510315.1. Lineage (GTDB taxonomy): Bacteria > Planctomycetota > Brocadiia > SM23-32 > SM23-32 > CAZEAP01. The sequence goes on along the minus strand of CAZEAP010000007.1, from coordinate 102,228 downwards.
TGCTTTGAGTCGCCCTACGTGGCCGAGGTCTTCGGGGAGATCGAACCGCCACGCGAGTACCGGGCGATGAACGAAGAGCTGCTGCTGGCCGACCTGGAGGTCATCGAGAAGCGGCTCAGGGCCATCGAGAGCGACCTGAAAAAGCACGTTCCGGAGAGGGAGGCCCTGGAGGCGGAGCGTGACCTGCTGAAGCGCTGCCGCGAAGCGGTCGAGAACGGGCAGGGCCTGGCCGCGGTGGACATGAATCCGGCCGAGGAAAAAGTGCTCCGCAGTTACTCATTCCTTACCTTGAAGCCCCAGATATGCGTGCTGAACATCGGTGAAGAGCACATCCCCGACCCCCCGGAAGTGCCGGAGGTCGAGCCCCTGACCATCCCGGTCTGCGCGGAGCTGGAAATGGAGATCATGGAGCTTGAGGAAGGGGATCGGCGCATCTTCCTGGAGGAGGCCGGCCTGGGGGAGCCCGCTTCCGGCCGGGTCATCCGGGGTTGCTACGAAACGCTGGGGTTGCGCTCGTTCTTCACCTACGTCTCCGACGAACTGCGCGCCTGGACCGTGGAAGGTGGCACGCCCGCACGCCGGGCCGCGGGCAAGATCCACAGCGACATCGAAGAGGGGTTCATCCGGGCGGAGGTGGTTGCCTTCGAGGACCTTCGGGAGCACGGCTCCATAAAGGCGGCCAAGGCCGCCGGCAGATTGCGCATGGAGGGCAAGGACTACGAAGTCCAGGACGGGGACGTCGTGACGTTCCACTTCAGCCGGTGAGCACCGGCAGCCGCCCCTCGGCCTCACATTTGGGCGATGGAGAGCAGTTCGGGCAGGTCTCGGATGGTGAAGTCCGGGGTAGGGAAACCGCGGGGCAGCCGACGACGGCCGGTCTGGAACCACACCGTGGGAATGCCTGCCCGGGAAGCCCCGAGAACGTCGGTAAAGGGGCTGTCGCCGACGTAAAGCATCTCTTCGGACTTCGCGCCGATCAGGGCGAGGGTGCGTTTGAACAGGCGGACGTCCGGTTTGAAATAGCCCTCCACCTCGGCCAGTATCTGGTGGTCCAGGTGTCGGTTCAGCCCCAGGGTCTCCAGCCTGTGGCGCTGGAGGCTGGGCGGACCGTTCATGATGACCCCTCGCTCCAGGCCGAGTTCCCCCAGCTCCGAGAGCACGCGGACGGCGTCGGGTCGGAGGAACTGGCGAAGGGTCAGCCGGCGGGTTGTGTCGTAGGTGTGGGTCAGCTCGCGCGCCAGGCGCCGGGTCTGCAGGCCATAGCTGTCCAGCAGGGCCTCGAAACGGCGGAAGTGCGAGAGAGACCGTTTGCCGCGGAGAAGTTTCTTGTCGGGCAGCTCCAGGAAGACGGCGTTGAAACGCCGCACCACCTGGTCGGGGTCGTCCTCCGGCAGGCTGTTGAGCAACTTGGGCAGCAGTATCTCCATCACCTGGCGATCGCAGGCGGCCTTGTCCCAGAGGGGGCCGTTGACGTCGAAGAAGACTGCCTTCAGCTCGGACATCTGCCTCGAGGGGGCTGAGTCAAGTAACTTCGACAGAACAGCAGCGGTCAACGCCCGGGGCCACTGCCTTTACATTCGCTCGGGAGCGGACACGCCGAGCACCTGGAGTCCGTTGCGGATAACCTGGCGGAGCGCATCCACCAGCAGGAGCCGCGCCTTCCGAACCTCATCATCGCCGCACAGAACCCGCCGCTCCGGCTCCCGCATGCCGGCGCTGTAGTATGCGCTGAAGTCGGCGCAGAGGTCAAGCAGGTAGGTAGCGATGATGGAGGGTTCGTATTGGTCGGCGGCGCGCCGCAGCGCCCGGGGGTATTCGGCCAGGTGGCGGACGATGGTCCACTCCTCGGGCAACTCCAGTAGTGAATAGTCTACCTGCTCGGTCACCTCCTCCCTGGCCTTTCGCAGGATGCTGCACAGCCGGGCGTGGGCGTACTGCACGTAGGGTCCGGTGTCGCCCTCAAAGTCCAGAAGGCGCTCCCAGTCGAAGACCACGTCCCGCGTTCTCCGGGTGGAAAGCTCGCCGAAAGCCACGGCTCCGATGCCGATCTGGGAGGCCAGCTCCTCCAGGTCGGCATCTTGCCCGAACCGATCGACGTTGTCCTCCACCTTTTGGAGGGCCCGGCGGACCGCCTCGTCCAGCACGTCGTTCAGAAGGAGGACCTCCCCCGACCGGGTGGCGCCGACCCGCGCCTCGCCGGTCTCGGGGTCGATAAACTTTATCAGGCCGAAGTTGACGTGCACGATACGGTCCGCCCAGTCATGTCCCATCTTCCTGAGGACGGCCTTCAACTGCTGGAAGTGAAGCGATTGCTCGTTTCCGACCACGTAGAGAGATTCCCCGAAGTGGTACCTCTGCCACCGGTCCTCGGCGGCCGGCAGGTCGCGCGTGATGTAAAGGCTGGAGCCGTCGCTTTTTTGCACCAGGCAGGGAGGGAGGTCGTCCTCCTCCAGGGGGACCACCAGGGCGCCGTCGCTGCGCTCGGCGATGCCCTCGCGCTCGAGTCGCTCCAGCAAGGGGGCCATGCGGTCCTTGTAGTGGCTTTCCGGGGTGTAGCTGTCGAAGCGCACACCCAGGCGTCGATAGGCCGCTTCGAACTCCTCCCGGCTCACCTGCCGGAAACTGCGCCACATCCGCGTGGCCTCCGGGTCGCCCTCCTCCAACCGGCGAAAGGCGTCCCGTGCGGCCTGCTGGAGGTCCTCGTCCTCTTCGGCCTCGCGGCTGTAACGGACGTAGAGTTCCTGCAGGTCGGAGACGTCGAGGCTCTCGGCGTCCTCCACGCCGTAGCGCTCCACGGCGGCGATGAGGCGGCCGAAGCCGGTGCCCCAGTCCCCGAGGAAGTTAAGGGCCGCAACATCATATCCCAGTGTTCGGTAAATACGACAGAGCGACATGCCGATGAGGGTCCCCGGCAGATGATGCACCGCAAGGTGTTTGGCGATGTTGGGGCTGCTGAATTCCACGACGATGTTTTCGGCCTCGACCTCGCCGGCGCCGTATTCCCCTTTCCGCCGGCGGATCAAAGGCAACAGGCGCTCGACGGTGGCCGCCCGGTTCAAGTGGAAGTTCAGGTAAGGGCCGGAGGGATCGAGCCTGTCGACGCCCTCGGGCAGTTCGATTTCCTCGGCCAGCTCGGCGGCGATCTGCCGGGGAGAACGCCGCAGGACCTTCGCCGGCTCGAAGCAGGGCAGTGCGTAGTCCCCCATCTCCGGGCCCGGGGGCGTCTCCAGGAGCCCCTTCAATTCGGCCCGGTCAAGTGGCAGATGCTCGGCCAGGGCGGCTGCGATGGCTTTGCGCGTCGACTCCATGTGATGTCAATCTCCGGGCGGACGGTCCCCTCCACTCTCCGGGGCGGCTCCCATTATAGCGAAACTGCGAGGGTTCTTCAGGCGAAGTCGACGGATTGCCCCATGCAGCTACCCTCTGCGCTGAGCCTGACGAGCTACTGCGAGCCAGGCAGCTTGACGGGGCTCCGGCTCTGTGATACCATCCCGGAGTGTGGCCGGGGGTCGTTCGACGGCGCCACGTGGTCGCCTAAGTTGCTGTCTGGCAGCGGCTTACGGGATATAGCGGACCTTTGGGGAGATGCGGCTATGCAGGTCAGACGACAGGTTTCGATCTTTTTGGAAAACAGACCCGGCACGCTCGCCGAGGTCTGCGACGCACTGGCAGAGCGGGGGGTCAACCTGCTGGGCATCAGTTGTGTGGACGCCGTTGACCACGCGGTGCTCCGGCTGGTGCCCGACAAGCCCGACGAGGCGATTCACGTGCTGGGGAACGCCGGGATGCTGGTGGTCGAGAATGACGTTCTCACCGCCGAAATAGCCAACGAGCCCGGCGGGCTGGCGGAGGTGGCGCGGCGACTCGCGGAGGAGAACATCAACATCGATTACGCCTACTGCACGGTCTCAGAGGAGCAGCCCACAGGCGCCATCGTGCTGCGGACGGCCGATCCGGAGGCGGCGTTGAAGGCCCTCGCTTGAGGCCCATTGAGATCGACTCCACGTGCAGACGAGGAGCCAGACCAGGTGCGCATACTGCTGACCAACGATGACGGACCGTTTGCCCCCGGCATCGGGGCGATGCGGAAGACCCTGGCCGACCTCGGAGCAGTGACCGTGGTCTGTCCGGTGTCGGAGAGGAGCGGTGCGGGCCACTCGATCACCTACATGCAGCCGGTGCGGCCTCACTCGGTGCGGCTTGCCGACGGCGAACAGGTTACCGTGCTCACGGGCACCCCGGCGGACTGCGTAAAGTTCGCCGTGCTGGAGTTGATGGACGAAGCGCCGGACCTTGTGGTGAGCGGCCCGAATATCGGCATAAACGCCGGAGTCGACGTGTTTTACAGCGGAACCGTGGCGGCGGCGCTGGAGGCCGGCTTCTACGGGCTGCGGGCGGCGGCGTTCTCCTGCAGCCGACGCAACCTCGAAGACATGGAGCATGTCGCCCTGCAGGTCCGCCGGGTGCTGGAGCTGCTGCTGGAGACGCCGGAGGAGCACGCCCGGGTGGTGAACGTTAACGTGCCTCGCCTCGGGCCGGAGAGCCCCCCGATACGATTCACACGACAGAGCGTGGTCTTCCCCCGCGGGACCTACACGCCGTGGGAGGACGGACACGGCCGGGTCCACTACTGGCTGGACTCCACCAGGCGGGCGGGCCCGCCGGAGGACGATTCGGACGTGGCGGCGCTCGAAGACGGCGGTATCTCCGTTACGCCCCTCCGGCTGGACCTGACGGCGGAGAAGGCCCTCCATCACCTGCAGAGCGCCGCCGGCCCGGAACCGGAGCCCGAAAGCATCAAAAAGAGGTAAGGAGGAAACCAATATGAAGCGGCTGTGGCTCAGCCTGTTCGCGTTGCCTTTGGCCGGAGTGCTGGCCGTGGCCGGCTGCTCCCGGGAGGAGCCCCCACCCGTAGTAACGGTGAAGGAGAAGGCTCCCCAGGAAGCCGGGGCACCGGCCGGCGCCGAAAAGACTACCGAGCCGGAGGCCGCCCGTGGCGGCACGGAAGGCGGCCGCAAAGAGCGGACGGGCCTCATCGATGCACCCACCCAGTACCTTCATTCGGTTACCGTGGACGCCCCGCGGCACGCTCAGAAAAAGATCAATACCGCTTTCCTGACCAACGAAATACGTCAATACAAAGCGCTCAAGGGGGAATATCCCCCGTCGTTGGAGAAGCTGGAGGAATGGCGGGGGGAGCCGCTTCCGGAACTCCCGCCCGGCCGGAGCTATAAGTACGATTCCAGCACCGGGAAGTTGGAAGTCGTCACCGACGAGTAGTCGCCACGTCCTTTTCCTCCCGTCTGATCGGGGGTGACCTGCTGGTGCCTGTGAAGCATTCCATCGGCGTAGGTGCGGTCGGGACCCGGCCCGGTTCGGAGGGCGGGCTCCTGGCGGAACTCCCCGTGGGACCGGAGTTCCAGTTCCTGGCCTTCAGCGACGAGGGACTGGAGCAGCGGGCTCCCGAGCAGCGACCGGTCTCCTACTACTCGGATTACAACATGCTGCTGAAGGACCCACGCGTCGAACTGGTCCTGGTGGAAGGACCGGTGGAGGCGCGCCGGGACGCCGCCGTCCGGGCGCTGAACGCCGGAAGGCACGTGGTGGTGCAGCGTCCGTTCTGCGAGACCGCCCTGGGGGCCGAACGGGTCATGAAGACGGCTTTCCACAACGGCCTGGTGGCCACGATGGACATGAGGTGGCGCGAGGAGGGCGACCTCCGGGCCCTCCGGCGCGCACTGGAGCAGGAGAACATCGGGCGGGTCGAGGGCCTGGAGATGTTCTGGCATCCGCGAGAAGGGGAGATTCCTCGCGAGGGATTCCTGCAGGCTTGCGGGGTGGAGGTGCTGGACCAGATCCGGACGCTCGTGGACCGGGACGTGCGGGACGTCAGCACCCACCTGCTGTCGCGGATGCCGGGCGGACCGGACATCGGGTTTTTCCTCTACCTTTCCCTCCGCGAGGGCGGATGGGCAACCGTCCAGGCCGGCGGGCAGCCGAAGCCCAGTGTGCCCCGCTGGGTGGTACATACGCCGGGCGCCGCCGTGGTCGCTCAAGGGGGGACGGCGGTCGTAACCGCCGGCGACCAGCGGAGGTCCTATGGCACGCCGGCCGATCCGCCGGACTTCTGGGAGAATCTGTACGCCGTTATCCAGGGCGAGGGGGAACTGAAGTGCCACCCGGTGGAAATAGTGCGGGCAATGAAACTTCACGAGGCGGCCATCCTGTCGGCAGAGACCGGTAAGCCGGAAACTGTCTGAGCGGAGTTGCCACGCCCCGCTCCTTTTTTCAGCGCGGATTCGGGAGCTTCTTCCTCCGCAAAGCATCCGCGTACGGCCCCCAGGACCCCTCTCGCGGGCCTTTTTGAGGTGCATCGCTTTGCCGGAGCCGTGCGTGTGCCCCGGGCCATTGACTTGCGCCAAAAACCTTCCCTACCATTCGCCGGGAACGTTCCACGTGAAACAAGGAGGTGCACAGTGGCCCAGAAGAGGCGACTGGGACGCGGTTTGGACGCATTGATTCCGCCCGCTCAGGAGGAGGCCGGGCAGGGCAGCGTGCGGGAGATCCCGCTGAGAACCATCGAGCTGAACCCCCGGCAGCCCCGGAGCGAGATGGACCCCGAGAAGTTGGAGCAACTGGCCCAGTCCATCCGCTCCAGCGGGGTCATCCAGCCCGTTCTGGTCCGTCCTGCGGGCTCGATGTACGAACTGGTAGTCGGCGAGCGCCGTCTGCGAGCCGCCCGGATGGCGGGACTGCAGAAGGTGCCGGCCATCGTCCGGGACGTGCCGGAGGAGAAACTGCTGGAGCTGGCGCTGATCGAGAACATCCAGCGGGCCGATCTGAACGCCATCGAACGGGCGCGCGCCATCCAGGAGATGATCTCAGAGCTGGACCTTACCCAGGAGGAGGCCGGCACGCGGCTGGGGCTGAACCGCTCGACCATCACCAACGCCCTGCGGCTGCTCGACCTGTCGGAGGAAATCCAGGGGATGGTTTCACGTGGAACGCTGACCGCCGGGCACGCCAGAGCCCTGCTGTCGGTCTCCGAGCCGGAGGCACGGCTGCGCCTGGCCGAGAAGGTGGCCGACAGAGAGTTGTCGGTGCGGCAGACCGAGCGGCTGGCCTCCCGTCAGGGACGCGAGCACCGGGCGACCCGCATCCGGGAGCCCTCGCCCAACATCACCAGGCTGGAGGAGCAACTCTGCGAGGCGCTCGGCGCCCGGGTGGAGGTCAAGCCCAAGAGAAAGGGGGGCAAGGTGGTGATCCACTTCAGGGACCACGGCGATTTCGAGCGGCTATACGAGGCCATCACCGGCCGTTCGTCGGCGGACTACCCGACAAAAATCCCCGCCTGAGAGGCGCGGTCGCTCAAGGCCCCCGGCCGGGGGGGGCACCTTTACAAATCACGGCGAGCGCCCTATGATGACGGGGCAGTCGTTCTGCGCCCCATCACTTGAGTGGGAGGAGACACCCTATGGTCACGGCGATTGTGCTGATCAACGCCCGACGCGACATGGTCAACGAGACGGCACAGGAGCTGACGGAACTCGAAGGGGTCTCGGAGGTCTATTCGGTGGCCGGCCCCTATGACCTGGTGGCCATCATCCGCGCCAGGGACAATGAGGAGATGGCCGACGTCGTGACGGGCTCCATGTTGAGGATGGTGGGCATTGAGAAAACCACAACCCTCGTTGCGTTCAGGACTTACAGCCGTTATGACCTGGAACGGATGTTCGCCATCGGCATGGAGGAGGAAGGGGGTCCCTCTTAGCAGCCTCGGGGGCCGTTCCTCGGCCGTGTCGGCGGGCCTGCGCGGAAGCAAGGCTCTTTACCTCGTGTGCCGTAGTGGTTACAATATATCCCTGAGAAGTCGGCCGGCCGCCCGTAGGGTGAGCGAACGGCAACTCGGGAGCGGATTGTTCTTTTCTATATATTGTTCGTTGGGAGTTGCCAGCTCGCCCGTGGAGAATCGGCCGGCCGTGAGTCCGGTTTTGAGACGCCCAAGGAGGGAGTGCGATGGCTGCTCAACAGCAGGAAGAGGAAGCGCCGCAGTTTCCCGGCAAATTCCTGCGGGACGTTCCCCTGCCGGCGGCTACTCTGCTGCAGGATGACGAGTTCGGCACGGAGGTGCTCTCGGAGTATAACGACCGGGTTCGCACGGAGTTCAAAAACAACGATAACCTCAGGATATTCACCCTGGCCGCCGGGACGGTCCACGGCTCTAATCCGTTTGCCTGCTGCCTGATCGATATGATCGTCCGTCCCGACTATCGCGTGGCCACCCCGGTGGACATTCAGGCCATCATCGACGCGCAGAACAAGCGCGCCAACCCGGCTAACATCCGGGGGTTCTACAAGGACGTGGGCCTGGCGCTGCGCAACATGAGGGAGCCGAACAGCCATATCGGCTGCGCCCTCAACGAGCAGGTGGGCCTGAAGACCGAACTGCCCGTCGCCATCTACCTCTCCGGGCTGAAGCTGGTCAACGACAGCCGCAGCCCCTACGAGCTTTCCTTCGAGTTGACAGAGGACGCCTTCTATTTCCACGCCCCTATCCTGGCGGAACCCTCCGATCACTTCGACAATCGCCACGTCGACCGGAACACCGGTCTACCGACGCAGCTGGGAGGCTCGGAGCGCTATTTCTACAGCATGGAAGAGGGCTGCACCAGGATCTACGTCGGGCGGGGCGGGGCCCTCGATACCATTTGGGACGAAATGGCCAACTCCCAGGCCGACGGGCGCCTGGTGCTGGTGGATAACAGGGTGCACCACCAGAAGCTCACCGCCTATCTCGAGAAGCTCGACGAGACCCTCGACGTTCTCTCGGACTGAAGCGACACCTACTTCGGCCGGCTCCGCTCCGGCATCGGATGCGCCAGAGGCCGGGGGATTGGTGTGCCGCGGGGGAGCAGGAAGGCGTGCAGGAGGGCCTCCCGCCGGCAGAGCGCCGTTCCGCGCCCGTGGGGGCCGGCTGCCTCCAGTAGAAAACCCCCGCCTGCTGCGGCGCGGCGGTGAAGGCTGCCGCCCACCACACCCCTCAGGAATATCTCCACCATCTGCCGTGAGGAGATTCCCCCCTCCCGCCGGTGCCTGTCCGCCCGCGGGCCGGCCTGCAGGCATCGCATGGCGTAGGATTCCAGCAGGCGCCGGCGGTGTTTGCTGAAGACCGCCGGATTACAGAAAATGTCGGCTGCCACGATACGGCTGCCCCGAGCGACGGCCAGGCCCATGGTGCGGCGCGGCCAATCCCTCTCCACTTGCTGCGCGTAGGGCTCGATCCGGCGTCTCACGGTTTCGGAACTCTGAACGGCCTGCAGATCCCCCTCAGGGGCCATCAGGCCGGCCTCTCGCCGGCACCTTTCGATGTTTCGCCAGACTTCAGCCTGGGGGGCTTTCCGCAACGCGGCGCTCCGCACACCGAAGGCCGCCACGAAAGGGGCGCCTCCAAAGCTCCGGCGGGACCGCTCCCAGCGGCCTTTCTCCCCGCAGTAGACCGGCAGTTCAACCGGTCCGCTGCCTGGCTCCAGGAGCACGTCCTCCCGCAGGATGCGGTTCTGTTTGCCGCCCGTCACCATTTCGCCCGCCAGCATGAGTACCGGCCGGGAGCCGCCGTTGTGGGCCAGCAGAACCCTCACCTCCCCCTGTTCCTTCTCGGTGAGGACCAGCTTCTGGCTCTCCAGGCCCTCCGCCAGCGACAGGTAGGCGGTCTCGTCCTGCACCTGCCGAGTTCGCAGGGGGAAGACGGTCAGGTCTTTGAAGGCCCGGCCGGGGAGCACCGTGACCCGCTCCACGACGGGGGAAAGAGTGTTGGGCAGAGAGGGTGCGGGCGGCCGTGTACTGCGGGAGCGCCCCGGGGCCCCCTTGTCCTGCTCGAGGTAAGCGCCCGTTCCGATCCGCGCGCACATCAGGCAGGCCACGACCAGCGCCATGGTCAAAACGGGTTGACGTAACTTCATGTTGCTCCTAACCCTGGAAGAAGCGTTCTATCTCCCCGGCGCCCATCTCCCTGTTGCCGTCGTCGGTCACCACAAGGGCTTTTTGCCCTATCACCACGACGACGGAGCGGCCGAGTGAGAGGGGTTTGCGCAGCCCGGGGAACGCCTCCAGCACCGCGAAGTAAGCATCACTGCCCCACTCTACCCGCAGCATGTCCATTCCTTTCTCGAAAGCGGCGTCCACCCACGACTCGCCGAGCCGCAGGAATCGCCTTCCGTCGACGCGCCGAACGGGAGCGGCTTCCTCCGCCCCGTCCAGAACACCTTCCTCCTTCCAATCTCTCAGTTCCTCGCTGAGCTTGATCGCTCTGGAGGCGTCGGCGGATGCATCGGCGGCCGGTGCGCCCAGATACGCCTTCTGCTCGCGGAGGGCCCGCACGCGGGCCTTGTTGCGGACGCCTTCCCCGCCGCCTCTGCTCTTGAGGGCCACGCCGGCAGAGCGCAGGTGGTCGAGGTCCTGTCCCCGCACGAGACCGTGGCGCCGATAGGCTTCCTCGCTGTCCAGCACCAGGTAGGAGGTATAGGGAGTGGCGATCCCGTATTCCTCGCTCAGCCGCTGGACCTCGGTCACCAGCTCGTCCTTCTCCCCGTGGAGGCGGATCTGGTCCAGCATGTAGCCGATCTTCCGGCGGGCCCACAGCTTGGGGAGAAAGTCGTTGGCGGGCGCCGCCGGGGGGAACGAAGCATCGTAGACGAACTCCTCCTCCCGATCCTGCATCGTGCCCTTCAGGCGCACGGCCACGCTGCCGGAGCCCGCATAGCGACCGAAAGCCACCACCTGGCTGCCGCGGAAGAGGTCCGGCAGGCTGGGCGGATAGACGTCCCGCACCCGGATGTCGCCGAACTTCAGTTCCAGCTCGCTCATCACCGGATGGCTGACCTTCCGGAAGAAACTCGATATCTTCGCCTCCATCTCCCGACCGGGCGCCAGGTATTCGCTGTAACCCCTTGTTGCTTCGGCAATTCTGTCGAGAAGCGGCACGTCGAGGTTCTCCGCTATGCCAAAGGGAAACACCCGGACGTTGCTCCGATTGGAGTCCCGGATCCGGGCGACGATTTGCTCGGTCTCGGTCACCCCCACCGTGGGCTCCCCGTCGGTGACCAGCACTATCAGGTAGGGTCGGGGACCTTCCGGGCCGGCATTGAGCGCCGTGGTGACCGCCCCGCAGAGGTCCGTCCCACCCTCGGCTTCCAGGCCTTCCACCCAGCGGACGGCTTTACCGACGGCTTCAGGGGCGGCTTCTTGCAGGCCGGCGGCCCAGGTCTGGACGGTGTTGCTGAAACTGATCACCGAGAACCTGTCGGAGGGGCGCAGGGACTGGAGGCAGAACTTCACGGCGTCGCGTGCCCCGGCGATGCGCTTCTGCCGCCGCATGCTGCCGCTGACGTCGATCACGAAGCAGACGTCTTTGTTCATGATCTGCTCCTGGGCCAGTTCGACCCGGGGAGCGATCATCAGCGCGAAGAACCCGTCCTCCCCCTTCATCCGGTGGGTCAGCAGGTTCAGGCCGAAGTCCTTCTTGCCGACGGTGTAGAACAAGGCGAAGTCCGAGTCCAGTGCAGCGCCCATCCGCTCGAAGCCGGCCACGGCGCTGTGATCGTCCCTGCGCGTGACGCCGAGGCGATGTGTGGGCGAATAGACGCTCTTGATGGGCTGTCGGCTGCTTATGTCTACCGTGACGGTGAAATCGCCGGTGACCCTGGAGGCATTGTGCCCGATTTTCAGGGGGAAGCTGTACTCGTAGACGCCGGCGTCGAAAGGGAGCTGGTGCGTGTAGGAGACCTCCACCTGCAGCGGTTTGCGCGGCTGCACCGGGAAGACCTTCATCCGGAGGAGCCCGGAGTCCATGAACTCCAGCAGACCGGGATCCCGCAGGCGGCGCACGATCTGCTGATAGATGCGGCGCGCCCTGCCGGCCGGAACGATCTCACCGCTCTGCCGGCGGCCGTCCACGAACATGGCGAAGTCGGTCAGCGCGGCGTCCCGGGGCACCGGGAAGACAAACGTGGCTTCCAACTGCCGGTCCGTATTGTTCCGGAATACCTCCTTAACCCGCGTGGTGGCCACGCCGCCTTCAATCTCGGCATGAACGCGATGACTCCGGATCTCCAGCGGCGGCAGATCCTGCTTCTCGGGAATGAGAATGCCGGTGGCTGCGGCCGTCCGGCAGAGCAGGAGCGCGGAGACGCTCAGCGCGATCAGCATCCATTTGGTGCGCATCTTCAGGGTTCCTCGGAAAACCGGGCTCTCTCCTGGGGCAGCGGCCCCGTCCTACACCCCATTGGACGGGATCCCCCTCCGAATGTTCCGTGGCGACTGGAGGTGCCCGAGCAAAGAGGTCGCCTGAGCGCGCTGTGCAAGCTCTGTTGAGGAAGCCGTAGCGGGGGGGCCGGGCAGGTCGCCGACTTACTCTATGGGCTCACTGTGGACGTTTGGTCTCGTAGCCTTCCCGCGGCGGCACGTCCCCCCGCCGATGCCAGACGTTCCCGCTGCCGGCGGTGGTGTAGACCACGGCGTCGCGGTTCTTCAGGGCGGCCAGCAGGTCGGGATGGGGGTTGATGCCGACGCCGCTGGTGGAAATGTAGGCCAGCCGCGGGTTGAGCAGGTCGAGGAGTTCGGAGTTGAGGTTGTGCTTACTACCGTGGTTCGGAACCTTCAGCCAGTGCAGGTCGCGCATCTTCTCGGGGTCGGAAACCTGCGAGAAGCCGCGGCGGCCGGCGTCACCGCAGAACAGGTACTTCTCGCCTTCGTACTGAAGCACGACGATCAGGGAGGCCTGCTCAAGGGTCAGGGGGTCGTCGATGGCTTCGTCCAGGATCTCGTCGGGGTCGGCCGGTCCGGTGGCCGGTGTCTTGCGGCGTTTGAAGGAGACCCCCTGCTCGACCACCTTGTGCAGCATCCCGACATCGGAGAAAAAAGCGGCGCATTCTTCGAAAAACCCCTCGGTCGGCCCAAGAACTTCCAGGGGGCCGATGTGGTCGTGGCCGTCCGCGAAGGGCTCGCGCACGGCGACGCCCTTCTCTCGGAGGGCCTCAATCAGGCGCTGAGTGGTTTCCACCGAGTCCAGGAGATGCTGGGCCACCGACCGCACGGCGGACGAGCGGGCCCCCTCCAGCACCTTCCGCCCGAGTGCCTGCGCCTGCTCCGGGTCCACCCCGTGGCGGCTCACGTCGTGGACCCAGGCCTGGCCAATCTCCTCGTTTTCCAGGTTCTCCACCACCTCCAGGAGGCCCCCGGCGTGGGCGGCGTCCACGTTGGAGAGGATGAGGTGGTCAAGCTTTCCGCCGTAAAAGGCCCGAAGTTGTTGCAGCACGCGATCGCCGTCTTCCCAGTTCTTACCCCCGTCTATCAGGATAGTGACCGGGGCCCCGTCGAGCGCCACTTCCAGCAGGAAAGCGTCCGAGTCCCCCACCGGCAACATGTCAAGCTGGAGATGCGGCATGATTTCCCCCCTTGTTCCCAGTCAGCCTCAACAGGCGAAACTAAACCACGGGGGCGGCTCCGTCAAGGGAGGGTGGACCCGAGCTGTCCCCGGTTCGGAGTGCACCAGGACTTCGCCTCCACGGTCTGTGCCGGCATTCAGGGCCTTTCGGTTGCATTCCACGGAGGGGACGGTTACAAACCCGGCGGAACTCTTTGGGCGAAATAAGAACCGAAGAATCACAGGGGATCATGATGAGCAACGGGAAGGTGAAGATTGCCGTCATCGGTGTCGGCGGGATGGGCTCGAACCACGCGAAGCACTGCAGCAGGCTGGAGGAGTTCGAACTGAAGGCCGTGGTGGACATCAACCCGGACCGCGCACAAGAGATGGGCGAGCAGTTCGAGGTGCCTTACTTCACACGTCACACCGAATTGCTGGAGGAAGACATGGTGGACGCGGTGGCCATTGCCACCCCCCACTATTTCCATCCGCCCATCGCCATCGATGCCTTCCGTGCGGGGCTGCACGTGCTGAGCGAGAAACCCATCGGCGTCCGCATCGGCATGGCCGAGAAAATGGTCGAGGCTGCCAGGGAGAGCGGCAAGGTCTTCGCCGTCATGTTCCAGATGCGCAGCCGGGCGAAGATCAAGAAGGCCAAAGAGTTGCTCCGCGGCGGGGCGCTGGGAGAGCTGCGCCGGACGCTGCTGGTCGCTCCCTGGTACCGCACCCAGGCATACTACGATTCCGGCTCCTGGCGGGCCACGTGGGCCGGCGAGGGCGGCGGGGTGCTGATGAACCAGGCCCCCCACGACCTGGACGTTTTCACCATGCTCGGAGGAATGCCCTCCCGGGTTTACGGCCGTTGCGAGACGGTGCTGCACGACATCGAGGTGGAAGACCAGGCCACCGCCATGCTGGAATACGAGAACGGCGCGTGCGGCTACCTTTACTTCACCACCTGCGAGGTGGGCTCCCGGAGGATGGAATTCATCGGTGACGAGGGCGGCCTCAGCCTCAGCGGCCTGGACCACTGGCGGTTTGAGCCTTCCATTTCCGAATACACCCGCACGAGCAGCGAGATGTGGGGCAATCCGGAGATCGAGGAGGTGGACCTGGAAGTGGAGGAGTGCGAGAGCGGCCATCACGTGATCCTGCAGAACTTTGCCCACGCCATCCTCGACGGAGAGCCCCTGCTGAGTCCCGGTGAGGTCGGGCTCAATTCCCTGGAGCTGGCCAACGCCGTAACCCTCTCCTCCCACAAGGGCGAGGCGGTGGAGCTGCCCATCGACCGGCAGGAGTTCAGCGAGTTGATCGATTACCTCTCCTCCACCTCCAGCTTCGAGGACCAGTGGGGAGAGACCAAGCCGGAGACCGACCCCCAGCACAAGAGCTGAGCCGACGCCATGAAGACCGTCGGCGGCGCGTTCCGTCCGGCCGGGCAGCTCCCGGAGCGCCCCGATTGAATGAGGCTTTTCGCCGGCCGGGGCCGGGGGTGCATGCCCGGGGTGCGGTTCTTCTCAGTTGACGAATCCCCCTCCCCTTGCTACCCTTCCTCTCGACGGACGCTAACGTTCCGGTCACAATTCCCGGCTCACAGCGCGCACGCAGGGCCAGGGCGGCCGGTCGGCCTTACTCCGTGTTTGAGAGACAGAGAGATGGGCCTGATCAAGGAGCTTTTTGGGGCGTCGCCGTTCGGGCCACTTGTCAAGCACACCGAGCGGGTACACGAGTGCGTGAAGCTGATACGACCCTTAATGGAGGCGATGATCGCCGAGGATTACGAGGAGGTACATCGGCTCCAGGACAGAGTGTCGAAGCACGAATATGAGGCCGACAAGATAAAACAGGCCATCAGAGAGCACCTGCCGCGGCGTTATTTCATGCCGGTGGAGCGGGGGGATCTGGACGCATTTCTGCACTGCCAGGACCGGATAGCTGACGCTGTGGAGGACTTCGCCGTCGTCTTGATCCTCCGGAAGACTCCCATTCATGGGGACCTTGCCGACGACTTCCTGGGATTTGTGCACCAGGTGCTTCACGTGAGCGAAACGCTGATGGAGGCGGCCCAGGAGCTGGAGATGCTGGCCGAGACGTCCTTCGGGGGGGCGGAGGCCGAGTCGGTGCTGGAGCGCATCGGGGGACTGGGGGAGGAGGAATGGAAGGCCGACCGAATGCAGCGCAGCATCAGCATCTCCATCTACGAGCTGGAAGATGAACTCGGGCCCATCACCATCATGTTCTACGAGAAGATGCTCAAGACGCTGAGCCGCGTTGCCAACGCCGCCGAAGACACCGGCGAGCTGCTGCGCACCATGATCGTGAAGGGATGATGCGAGTCTCACAGCCCCCCTTGCCGCCGGAAGGTCTCCCATGGCCTGGGTCATTATAACCGCCACAGCCGTACTGGGCCTTTACATGGCCTGGAACATCGGTGCGAACGACGTGGCCAACTCCATGGCGGACGCCGTCGGCTCCCGGGCCATTACCATAAAGAAGGCCGTCATTGCGGCCGGCATCTGCGAGTTTGCAGGCGCGGTGCTGGTCGGCTCCCACGTCACCGAGACCGTCCGGAAGGGCATCGTTCATCCGGAGGCCCTCGCCGGCTGCCCCGAAGTGTTCGTGCTCGGCATGGCCTGTGCCCTGCTGGGCGCCTCCCTGTGGCTGAATTTCGCCACCTGGCTGGGCATGCCGGTCTCCACCACCCATTCGATAGTCGGCGCGGTGGCCGGGTTCGGCGTGGTGGCGGCGGGATGGGGTTCGGTGGAGTGGGGGAAGATGGGGCAGATTGTGGCGAGCTGGTTCATCTCGCCGGTCGCCGGCGCCATAATGGCCTTCTGCTTCTTCAAGTTGATAAGCTGGAGCATCCTCGGCCAGGACCGCCCGGTCAAGGCCGCCCGGCGGTTCACTCCCTTCATTGTGTTCTTCACCGCAGTCGTGGTGGTACTGGCCATACTTTACAAGGGACTGAAGCACATCATCGCCGAGGCGGAGTGGCTCACCGGGGAGGTAGCCCTGCTGATCGCGCTGGGCGTCGGGGCGGTCGTGGCGTTCGCCGCACGCTGGCTGATCATCCGCTACCTGGAGGGCGACACGCGGCTGCCCCTGGCCGAGCAGTTGGAGAGGGTGGAGCAGCTTTTCGCGCCCCTCGTCGTCGCCACCTCCTGCTGCGTGGCTTTCGCACACGGCTCCAACGACGTGGCCAACGCCGTCGGTCCCCTCGCCGCTGTAGTGGGCATCGTGCGGAACGGCACCGTCCAGACGGAAGTGATTGTGCCCATGTGGATACTGGCCCTCGGAGGTGCGGGCATCACGCTGGGTCTGGCGATTTACGGCTACCGGGTCATGCGGACGGTCGGGGAGAAGATAACCCAGATCACACCTTCTCGGGGAGTTGCGGCAGATGTGGCCGCCACCACCACCGTGCTGGTCTGCAGCAAGCTGGCCCTCCCTGTCTCGACCACCCACACGCTGGTGGGTGCCATCCTCGGGGTAGGTTTGGCGCGGGGGCTGGGCGCGGTCAACAAGGACGTCACCCGCAATATCTTCGGTTCCTGGCTGGTGACCGTCCCCGCCGCCGCCGTCCTCTCGGTGGTGCTGTTCCTGCTGGGGCGCGTCTGGCTGCTGGGGCCGGTGGAGAGACTTATCGAGGTCACCGCCGGCTGAGCCGCCTACAGTACCGCCAGCAGGTTGTAGATGGAGTGTGTCCAGACCGCAATCCCGAAGCCCCGGAAGATGTAGATCACCCCCAGCAGCGCCCCGCTGAGAGCCCGGAACAGGAACACATAGCTGTTGAACTCCTCCCCCAGCGGGCCGATGTGGTGAGCGCCCGCGAACAGCGCGCTGGACACCACCAGTCCCAGCGCGAGGCTCAGCCTCTTATCCCAGCCGAAAAGGCGACTCATCAGCAGGGAGCCGCCCCCCAGAAGCAGAAGCCGGAAGAACAGCTCCTCGTACACCCCCGCGCCCAGCGCCAGCAGCAGGGGGGCATAGTCCCGGAAGCTGACGGCGAAAAGCACCCCGGAGGCCCTCTCGAAGACCGCCCGTGTCAGCACCTCCCCGCCGGTATAGAGGGCGTAGCCGTAGAGCAGACCCTCGGCGATCATCACCACGACCATCAGCAGGCCGGTCCCCCCCTCTGAGTCGCTGCGGCTCAAAACGGCCACCAGGGCCACTATGAGGGCGACGTTCAGCAGATGCGCCGCATGGAGCCCCACCAGTTGCAGGGGCCCTTCCAGCCAGACCTGCGCCAGATTGCGCACCGGATAGCCGCTCTGCACGATTCCGCAGTGGTAGAGCACGATGAGCGGCAGGATGCTCACGACGCTGAGGCCGAA
Organism: uncultured candidatus Brocadiaceae bacterium; assembly: GCA_964510315.1. Lineage (GTDB taxonomy): Bacteria > Planctomycetota > Brocadiia > SM23-32 > SM23-32 > CAZEAP01. Next base: position 84,471 of record CAZEAP010000007.1, on the reverse strand, counting down.
GGAGCGGGTCTCCCGCAGGTAGTTGAATCCCTTGGTTTCTTCGCTCATCTCAGGCGCCCTCCAGCAGGCCCGCCAGCATCATGGCCGCACCCGCCGGCAGGCAGTAAGCGGCGAACCAGTGGAGGCGTCCCCGTTCAATCACCCGCAGGAAGAATAGCAGACACACCGTCCCCACCAGGGTCGCCGCCAGCACGGTGCCCGTCAGCGCAGCCCCTGAGATTGGCGGAGCGGTCCCAGCGCCGCCGCCCTCCACCCACCCCTGGCCGAGCTTGTAGAGGGCTGCCCCGGCGAGGGCCGGCACGGCCAGGATGAAAGAGAACCGCGCCGCTTCTCCCCGTTCCACCCCCGCAAACCTCGCGCATACGATCGTGGCTCCCGACCGGCTGATGCCGGGCAGCAGGGCGGCCGCCTGGGCCACCCCCACCAGAAGCCCCCGGCCGGCAGCCACCCGGCGCACCCGACCGGGGCGCGCAAGACGGGAAGCCCAAAGAAGGAGTCCCGTCACCACCAGCAGGGCACCTGCGACGCCGAGGCTCTCGAAGGAGCGCTCCACAAAGGATTGCAGCAGCACCCCGGCGCCGACGGCGGGCACTGTTCCCACCAGGACGGCCACGGCCGTAGCACAAAGCGGCGCCCGGCGCCGGATCGCACGTGAGGTCTCGCCCCCCAGGTAAAGCCAGAGTCCCCTCAGGCCGTCGGCCGCCACTTCGGCCACCCGGCGGGCGAACACGATCATTATGGCCAGGAGCGTGCCGAAGTGGGCGGCGACCTCAAGCGCCACTCCCGGGGAATTGATCCCCAGGAGCTTTTGAGCGGCGACCAGATGAGCCGAACTGCTGATGGGCAGGAATTCCGTCAGCCCCTGGAGGCAGCCCAGAAGAATCGCCTGTGTGAGGCCCATGTCGGTGTGCGGCGTTGGTGTATGGATTCCCGGTCGAGTGGTTTTCCGGGGGCCGCCTTACTACTGCTGCCCGGCCGTCTCGGTGGATTTCTCTTCCGTCTCCGGTCCTTCCGCGGGCTTCTCCGGCGGGGCTTCCGGCTGCTCCCCGAGCATCTCTCTCAATGCCTCAAGCTTGGCCTGGATGGCTTCCTTGCGGGCTCTCAAGTCCACCAATTCGGAAAGCTTTTCTTTCAATACACCCTCCTTGAGAAATTCCCGCTGCACGGCTTCGCTGAGGGTGTGCAGTTTGCTCTGGAGTTCCTCGATGCGGGCGCTGACTTCCTCATCTTCGGTAACCGCCTGGATCTCCGCTTCTATCTCTTTGATCTTCTGCTGCAGTTCCTCGGCGGTGGGGAGAGCGGCGCGGGCATCGGACTGTTCCAGCTCCCGCATGGCGTCGCGGAGCCGTTCCTTCAGGCGGGCCGCCTCCCGGACGTCCTGGACGGACTGCGCGCTCTTCTCCAGCGCCGACCGCACCGACTCGGGCAAGCGTGCGAACTGCTCTTCGCCGACCTCCTCCATTCGCCTGGTCAGTTCGATCACTCGCTCCTGCGCGGCCTTGACCTGTTTCTGCAGGTTCTGCCGCACGGACTCCACGCGGGCGACGGCTTCGGTGAGTTGCTGTTCGTAAGCCTGGACGGCCTTTTTGGTTTCCTCCAGGGAGAGGTCCTGAGTTTTGAGCCTTGCGGCCAGCTTGCCTTTGTCCCGCCAGAGGTTCCTGAGCACCTCGACGACTTCGGTCCGTTTCTGTTCGGCCTCCCGGAGGACCAGGTCCTTCTGCTTCTCCAGCAGCTTGAAGAAGGCGGGCTTGGCTTCCTGCCACAGTTCTGCGCGGCGCGCCTGCAGCGCCTCCACTTTTTGCTTCAACTCCTGTCGGAGGGCCTTCAGCTCCCGGCGTTCGCGGGCCAGCAACTCGGCGGGCAGCTCCTCCTTGCGGCGTCGCGCTTCGGCCTCCCCCTCTGAGCCCGGTCGCCATGTCCGGACCAGGAAAACCTCCGTCCCCGGTTCGGCGGGTTCGCCGTCGCGCCACGGATAGGGGCGCGTGCCCACGATTTTTCCGGCCTGCTGCCACTGTTCCCTGGTCGGCACGCTTTTCATGGCCCAGGCGGCGTAAAGCTCCGCCTCGGAGCGGCTCAGGCCGGTGACCGGCAGGTCCGCCCCGGGGCCGTCGGGTTGGATTCCCTGCCAGCGCTCGGGCACGGGCTGGTTGGTCGCCCGGAGGCATTCCACGTAGTCCCCGACCTTGACGGGCGAGCGGGTGACGTAAAGGGGGCCGGCTTCCCCGACGGGAACCATGTCTTGGGGTGTTTTCACCGGTGCCTTCACGCGTGTCACGGGCGGCTCCTCGGGCGGCTCTTCCTTCCCACATCCGGCGGCGAGCAAGAGCAGGCAAACGCAAAAGCAGGCCATCATGCGCAACATCCTGCGACCTCCCAGGTTATGAAGGCACGGCGCGTGCACGTCCTCTGAACCCATGATAATCAATCCCTTCCGTCGAAGTCCAGTCTCACCCCTCGGTATCGTCCTTTTCGGTTCGCCGGCTCAGCTCATCCACCTTCTTCTCCAGCTTCCGCAGCCGTTTGAACAGGCCGGGCAGTCGGCCGGTGAGGGCGTATATGCGGCGCTGTTCGGAGATGTCGCGGCCCGGCCGGCCCAGGAGGACCTCGCCGGGCTCCACGTCCCGGTGAATGCCGGCGCCGGCCGCCAGCACCGCCCCTTCCCCAATGTTGACGTGGTCGGTGACGGCGACGTCGGCGGCTATGATCACGCCACGCCCCACGTGGACACTGCCCCCGAGCCGGGCGTAGCCCGCCATGATGCAGTCCGGCCCCACGTGGCAGTTGTGCGCGACGTGGCAGTGATTGTCCACCTTGACGCCGTCTTCGATGACGGTCTCCTCCAACATGGCGCGGTCCACCGAACTGAGCGCACCGATCTCCACCCGGTCTCCTATACGCACCCGCCCGACCTGGGGCTGCTTGACGTGCCGACCCTCGTGCTGGAGAAACCCGAAGCCGGCCGCTCCGATGGCGGCGTTGAAGTGTATGACGCAGTCCTCCCCGATGATCACCCGGTCGCGCACGGTGGCGTGGGGGTGGACCTCCGTCCGCGCTCCAATCCGGCAGTCGCGGCCCACGTAGGCCCCCGGACACAGCAGCGCCTCTTCGCCGACCACCGTGTTCTCCCCTACGAAGACGCCTTCCCCGACGGCGGCCCCCTCTCCGATGCGGGCCGACGGGCTGATGAAGGCGGCGTCGCTGACGCCGTGGGGGGCCGGGAACCGCTCGAGGGCAAAGGCCTCCAGAACGGGCACGATGGCGCGGGAGGGGTCCTGGCAGACCACAACGCTCCCCGGATAGTCCTCCGGTTCCGCCGGCGCGACCAGCACACCCGCCTCGCAGTCCCGTGCCGCCGGGAGGTCCTTCTCCTCGGCGATGAAGCTGATGTCCTCCGGGCCCGCCTTCTCGATGGAGCGAATGTCGTGGACCACGCGATCGGCCGGTCCGACCAGGCGTCCTCCGGTCATCTGGGCGATCTGGGCGGCGGTGAGTTCGGGCATGTTCTTTCGGGTGCAAGAGGCTGCGAATGCCGCGGCTCCGTTCCCTTTGCATGCATATGCTACAGAGGGCACAATGCCGAGGCAAGAGACGGCACCCATCAACGGGCCGGGTCGCCCAATACTTTCCTGCGGACGACGCGCCGAAGAGGCCGGGAGGCGGCGATGAGCGAGGAAGACCTCCGTTACATGCGTCAGGCGCTGGAGGAGGCGCGCGAGGCCGCCTCCGCGGGCGAGGTGCCCGTCGGCTGCGTCGTGGTGCACGACGGGCGGGTGGTGGGGAACGCGCACAACCTGAGAGAGGCTCGAAGCGATCCCACCGCCCACGCGGAGATCCTCGCCCTCCGGCGGGCCGCCGAGGCGCTGGGCACCTGGCACCTGGACGGGGCCACCGCCTACGTGACGGTGGAGCCGTGCTGCATGTGCGCCGGAGCGCTGGTCAACGCACGGGTCGAGAGGCTGGTATACGGGGTGCGCGATCCGAAGAGCGGCGCCTGCGGCTCCCTCTATGACATCCCCGAAGACGCCCGGCTGAACCACCGGGTTGAGGTCACGGGCGGTGTGCTGGCCGGGAAGGCGCTGGAGCTGCTGAGGCGTTTTTTCCGAAGCCGCCGGAACGGATCACGTCCGCAGCGGCCAGGTGAGGGTTAGGTTGGCTCGCCATCGAAGGGCTCGTTGCTTCTGACTTTGCATTCCCGGCCGCCGCCGGATTATTTTGGGCCCAGTTTACCCGGCCTCCCGCGAGGTATCGGCGTGGAGATGGACAACGGCGCTACGGCGGAACCTGATCGGCCCGAAGCGCCTCCGCCGCGCCATCGCCCCCTGATCCCCGTCCTGGCCGGAATGGCGGCCGGCATCGCCCTGGACGGCACTCTCCGCCCTCCCCTGTGGTTCTGGCCAGCCCTGGGCTTCGGCGTGGCCGGAGCCGTTCTATGGAGCCTCCGGGTGGACCGTCGCCGGTGGTCCAACTGGGTGCTGGCACTGGTCCTGATGCTGTCGGTAGGCGGCGTAAATCACGCCCTGCGATTCCGGTCCGAACCCGCCCATCACCTGAAGAACCTCCCTCTGGCCGAGGGTGGTCTCTACCGCGTCCGCGGGCGCGGCGAGCGCGCGCCGGAGGCCCGTTACCGGCGTTCGGCCTTCCGGTCCGACGGCGAACGTCCGTCCCGTTTCTGGTTCATGCCGCTCCGGCTGGAGGCCGTCTCCCTCGGTGACGGGCGCTGGAGGGAGGCGGAGGGCGGGTTGGCCGTTTTCTGGAACTACGGCGCCCCCGATTTCCGGGTGGGGGACACGGTGGAGTTCCTGACGGAGATCAACCGGAACCGTCCTCCCACCAATCCCGGGCAGAGCGACCGGGCGCTGGCCTACGCGCGGATGGGCAGCCACGGCACCGCGTCGGTCCCGTCCGCCGCCGCCATCCGGGTGGTGCGCCGGGCGAAGTGGTACGGCTCACCATCGGTGGCGGTGGGACGGCTGCGGACGATGCTGATGGATCGGCTGGAGGACCGGCTGCCGGCGGGGGGCGCGGGGAAGGGCTCCGGCCTGCTGCGCGCCCTGCTTTTCGGCCGACGTGGCGGGCTGACGCCCCGGGAGCAGCGGCTTTTCCGGGAGTCCGGGACGCTCCACTTCCTGGCAATAAGCGGCCTGCACGTGGGCATTTTCTGCTTTTTCATCAGCGTCCTGCTGGTCTGGCTGCCCGTCTCGCCGGGGGTGCGGCACGTCCTGGTGATCGCTGGAATCTGGTTCTACGTGCTGTTCACCGGGTTCCACGTCTCTTCGGTGCGGGCGGCCGGGATGCTTACGTTCATCCTTGCCGCCCCGCTGCTGCATCGACGGACGGACTCCCTTTGTGCGTTGCTGGGGGCGGCTACGGTTATACTGCTGATTTCGCCGCCGCAGCTCTTCCTGCCGGGATTCCAGCTCACCTTCCTGGCGGTCTGCGCCATGGTGACCATCTACCCTCAACTGGCCGACATACTGTGGCCATGGCAGGACTTCTTGTCGCGGGCGTGGGCACCGGAGGAGCGCACGCTGTGGACGGACCTCCGGGTCTGGGGGCAGAGCTACCTTGTGCTTTCGCTGACCGTATGGGTGGCCACGGCTCCGGTGGTGGCCTACCATTTCAACCTGGTCAGCTTCGTGGCTCCCGTGCTGAACCTGCTGGTTTGGCCCGTTGTGGCCTGCCTGCTGCCGGTGGGGATGCTGCTTCTGGTGGTTCTGGCGGTTGCCCCCTGGGCCGCGGCGCCCCTGGTGTGGCTGGCCCTGTTCCTGGCCGAGGACATCCATGTCCTGTTGGAAGCGGCGAGGCACGTGCCGGGGTTCGGGGTTTACGTTCCCGCCCCGCCCTTGTGGTGGATCGGACTGTTCTACGCCGGGCTCGGACTATGGGTTATGCGGCGCCGGCTCCGGGCCGGCAGGTGGTTCTTCCTGGCGGTGGTCCTCGCGCTTTGTCTCACCTACATCTGGCAGGACGCGGCGATTCGGCTGCGCCGGGATTTCCGGATAACGGTGGCCGACGTGGGACACGGGCAGGCGGTCGTCTGCCGCCTTCCGGAGGGACGCAACACGTTGTTCGACGCCGGTTCCTGGTCGGCCGGCAGGGCTGAGGTCATGGCGGGCATACTCTGGGAAGCGCGGATGGACGCCCTTGGGGCCGTCGTCATCTCCCACATGAACGCCGACCACTGCAACTTCCTGCCCTACCTGTCCCGACGCTTCGCCGTCGGGCGGGTGGTCGTCCCAATGACCGCGGGGGGCGGTTCGCTCCGGCAGGACGTGCGGGACCTTTTGGACCGGCGGGGCATCCCGGTCCGTAGAGTTCAGGAAGGAGCCCGCCTCTCCGGCGGCGGTCTGCACTGCCGGGTTCTGCACCCGGACGAGCGGTTCGCCGCCGGGCGGAAGCTATCGGAGAATGAAAGGTCGCTCGTGCTGCTGTGCCGCTATCGCGGGCTTCGCTTCCTGCTGCCCGGCGACGTGCAGAGCGCGGCCATCCAGAGGCTCTGCCGTGCCTACGGCCCCGGACTGGACGCCGATATCCTGATGATGCCCCACCACGGCAGTTATCATGAAGGGCTGGAGGAGTTCGTGGGATATGTCAGCCCGCTGGCGGCCGTGGTCAGCGGGGGGCCGGAGGACTGCGATGAGCGGACCCGCCAACTCCTCGATCGGCGCGGGGTTCCGCTGTGGACCACAAGTCGGGACGGCGCTGTGATAATCACCCGCCGGGGCGACCGCGTCCGCCTGCGCGGATACGCCTCGGGGCGGCAGGCCGTGTTCAGGTATCGAGACAAGGGAGGAACGGCCCGTGAAAATCGGTAGCCTAAACGAAACACTGCAGAACCGCCGCGCGCTGTTCGTTCTCACGTTCCTGGGCGCGGTCGTGGGGTTTCTGGGACCGCTTATAGCCTATGATCTCTGGTGGCACCTGAAGGCGGGAGAGGTCATCTCGGCCGCCGGCGTGGTGCCCCGGCAGGACATGTTCTCCTTCACCGCCGCCGGCGAACCGTGGGTATACCACTCCTGGCTCTCGGGGGTTTTGTTTCACCTGATCCACACGGCGGCCGGCCTGTGGGGGATTGTGCTGCTGCGCTCCGCCCTGATTGGGGGCAGCCTGATGATCGCCTGGGGCATCGCCCGGAAGCGCGGAGTGGGCGCTCCCCTGGCCTCTGTGCTTGTGCTGGTGGCCTGTCTTCAGCTCCGCACGCGGCGGCTGGCCCGTCCGTATCTTTTTTCCTTCGTGCTGTTTACTATCTTTGCGGCGCTGCTGTGGTCCGTCAGCCGGTCGAGTTCGGGCGGCGATCCCGCTGCCGAACCGCCCCGGGAGTCCGACTACCTGTGGGGAAGCGAGGGACGCCTGCTGGCGCTTCCTCTGCTGACTTTCCTGTGGGCGAACCTGCACGCCGGTTTCCTGGGCGGCATTCTGCTGCTGGGGGCCTTCGGGGTGGGAGAGATGGTGAGGGTCGGGTTCCGGCGGCGTGCGCCCTACGGCCGAGCCCTGCTGACCGGCCCGGAGGGTGCACGATTCCGGGCGATGTTCTTCGCCGGTGTTTTCTGCCTTCTGGCTTCCCTGGCCACCCCCTACGGGGCCGGAACGCTGCTGTATCCCTTCCGGCTTCTGGGCGGGGTGGAGGCGCTCGGGCGCGTCAAGGAATGGCAGCCCACCCCGCTTGCTCCCTTCTACGCGGTTTTCTGGGCGGTCCTTGCGGTGGGGGTGCTTATCCTGGCGCGTTCTCTGTACTACACGGTCCGCGAGGGGGAGCTGCGGGAGCAGGCCGGGGAGTTCGTCACCGACCTGCTGCTTTTCGGCGGGTTCTCGGTGCTGGCCGTTCAGTCCAGCCGCCACCTGGCCTGGGTGTTGCTGCTGGTCCCCCCGGTTCTCGGTCGCCATCTGAACGTGTCGGCCCCCCATCTCTCCGCCGGCGGCATGCGAAAGACCGTCTATTCCTATCTTGCCGTGCTGCTGGTGCTGGTGGTTGGCTTCTGGCCCCTCCTTCAGGAGACCGAGCCCTGGGGAGCCCCCTCGGCGCGGAAGCTCCCGGTCGATGCCTGTGACTTCCTGGAGGAGAACGACCTGGCCGGCCTGCGGCCCTATAACACCTACGAGTGGGGCGGTTACCTGATCTGGCGGCTCTGGCCGCGGATGCGGGTCTTCGTGGACGGCCGCTGCCTGCTCTATGGCGACCGGATACTGGAGCAGTCCCTCCGGGCCTCCGACGGAGCCGAGGGCTGGAACGATGTTCTTCGGGAATGGGATGTCCGCATGCTGCTCGTTCGTTACCGGAAGCGTCCTTCCCGGCATTTCTTCCGGCCCGAACGGTGGCGCACGGTCTACTGGGACGACCTCGCCGTGGTCGCCCTCCGGGAGGACGAGTACCGCCGCCGGGAGGCGCTCCCGAGTCTCGATCTGTCCAACCCGGCGCTGTTCCCCGAGCGGGTGGATGAGCTGCCGCCCGCCGGGGTGCTCGAGGAGCTGAAGACCGTGCTGACCAGGAACCCCGAATGCTGGACGGCCCTGGCGATGAAGGCGCGCTGCCTGGTCCGCTTGGCCGAGGCGCGGCCCGAAGAGCGGGGAGCCTTGCTGGAGCGCGCCCTGGGAAGCGCACGGGAGGCGCTCCGCCTCCAGGACAAACACGCTGAGCCCTGGCTGGCGCTCTCGGAGGCGGCCGCCGCGCTGGGACAGGCCGACCTGGCCGAACTCGCCCGCGGCAACGCCGAGCGCTACGGCGCCTGGCAGTCCCCCGAAGACTGACGCGCTGCCCCACGCAGATGCTCAACCGTCCCGATCAGCGAATTGACGCCCGGGAGTGGAGCAAGGTGGCGGAAAGACATCCCCCCGTGCAACAGGACCGTGATGAAGCTAAGAACGTGCTCTGGTCCGGGCGCGGAGGGCAAGGCGACCAAACGGCGCATGCGCTGCGCCGTGAGGGGGGCGGTAGCGCTTACCGTTACCTTGCCCATTGGGGGAGAAAAATATGCCGTGCGTCGAAGTCAGCGGAAAAAAACGACGGATCATCGCGGTCCAGAAAACCCCAAAGAGGTCCAAGCCGGAAGAATAGCACCATGTTCGTCTGCGCCGGCGCAGTGGAATCGATAACGATCTCCCCGATCCTGCGTCGCCGGCGCTTGGCCTCTTTGCTCACCTGCGGCTGTGTTGAAAGCTCCAGCATCCACACATATTTCGGAAGTGGTGTCCGGGCAATGCGGCGGCGGATGCGCTGTGGTACGGTAAGGTCCAACATTTCTTTCTTCAGCTCGATGTTCGGCCTAAGAATGGTTCGGACGAATAGCTGGCGCAGGACAGACACCGGGTCGGCCATATCGATCTCGACGGTATCCCCCAGCAGTCCCCGCGCCTCCGGATCCAAGCTCCCCAGGAACTCCCACAGCAGGAACTGGACGGCCCCGTCCTCAGCATCCTGGCCCCGCATCTTGCACTCTGGGGGCATGATGAAGACCGCCTTCTCGACATCCGGAAAGAACTGACCGTCGTTGCAGTCCGGCCTTACAGGCAGTTTCCCGTATGGGCCCCTGGCGTCGTCGTGCACAATCAGATGGGGGATCTTTTGGATGGTCAGATCGGCCGTCTGGTCTGGGTCGTATGTGTGCCCGATAGCAAGCACGGCATGCCGCGGCAGCAGCAATATGACCGGCATTTCGCTCTCTACATACCGATACACGATGCGGGCGAACTGGAGGTCCTGCAAGGCTTCGTTCTCTGTCTCGCCTGACATCGCCCGCACCAACGGAGATGGTCGCAAAGCGCGCCTCTCGAGCAGCTCCGTTTCGTAGCCAAGATGGCTGAGGCCTTCGACGATCTGCAACCCGGTTAATCCTTCTTTAGCAGGGAATGTCCTGCCCAGGGTCAGCGTTTCCCGTGCTGCCGCTGTAATCTCGGAGGGGTAAAACTCACGGGTGCCCAACTTCCGGCTCAAATACCTTGCGGCCGACCACATCGCTGCCGTCGCACAGGCGCCTACCTGCGTGTCCTGCTGGATGAAGGGCGTTGCATCCACCTCGAATTCAGCGGTCAGCAGATGAGCAGCGTTATTGGGAGTTTTGCAGAGCACGAACTCATTTTCTGGGTCCTCGCAGGGCGCTTTTAAGATCGACCGACCTACCTTCTGGAGATCGGTCGGCCGGATGACCACAAATCCGAGGTAGGAGCTTCGGTACTTGGCGAAGTCGAAAGCTGTCCGGGGCGAGACCTCTGTAGCGAAAAAGTGGAGACGTTTGCAGGTGGCAGGATAGTTTTTAAAGCTGGCAGCGTAGAACCCGGTGAATTCGTCCAGGTAATCCTTACACACGTAGGGCTCTTCGATCACGACGCTCCGGCAAGGAGAGGGATAGCGCGTCGCCAGAAGGCGCAGGATCTTCTTGAAGACCTCGCGATTGCCCCGGTAGTCCTTGTATATGTGCGCGGTAAGATATTGCTTGAATTCGTCCGACCCGAAGCGGAAGACCTCTAACTGGATCTCGGGAGTCACAGGCTACCCGTAGTGCTTCGCGCGCTTGGGGTCCCGCGATTCCACCCGAGCCTGCCGATTTCTCTCAAGGTGTTCTTGGACGTTTTTGGCGTAATTCCTCCACACCTCTTCCATATCGATGTTCTCGAAGAGTCTCGCCTTTTCTCGTGTGTCTTTGGTTTTGCCCACAGGCAGATATATCCCCGGCCAAAGTGAATGTGGCTCAACTTGGCATCAGGCATTCCTGGAGAGACCAGCTAAGCATGCATGCTAATACCCTCTTTCCCTGCTCCATGCGCCTTTCTAACATCCGGATGAATTGCTTGTCAAACAGAAAAGTCTGCCCCTTATGACGTCCAACCAACCAGTTCGCGACGATGGCCGAGAAGCATGCTGGGTTTGGGAGGATCGTATTTCCGGGTATGCCACGGTGGGGTCACGCCCCTGCTCTGAGCCCTGGAGCGGTGCTGAGGGCAAAGGCTCCCACGCCGGCAGAGCGCGAGAACAGGCTGCCTGGAGGTTTGACGGTCGCCGCGGCTCAATCCTCGATTCCCGGGTGGGTCTCGGCCCACCAGGCGCGGGCCTGGCCGGTGGTGAGGAACGAGCCGGTTATGCAGACGATCTCGTCGGGTTCGGCCCGGGCCAGCTCCCCGCGGACCGCCGCCACGGCGTCGGGCACCACCCTGACGCCCTCGGGCACCTTTTCCTCAAAGCCGAGTTCCCGGGCCGTTCGGGCGATCTCCTCGGCAGGGACGGCGCGAGGGCTCTCCGCCTGGGCGGCGACGAAAGAGGCGCAGTGCGGCCGGAGCACCTCCAGCATGCCGGCGGCGTTCTTGCCCCTCGAGCAGGCGAAGACGAACCGCATCGGCCGGTCCGGAAGGTGCAGACGGAGGGCATCGACCAGCGCCTGAACGGACTCCACCGTATGGGCGACGTCCACCACGAAGGCCGGTCGGCGTCGGAGTATCTCCACGCGGGCCGGCACGCGGTGCTCTCCCAGTGCCTGAGCAACCATCTCCGGGGGCATCTGCAGATCCGTGCGTGCGGCGGCGAGTTCCACGACACCGACGGCCGCGGCCAGGTTATCCACCTGGTGCCTGCCGGCCATCGGGCAGAAAAGCTCCGGATAGGAGCGGTTCGGGGTCTCCAACCCGAAGCGCCAGCCGACGGGCGCATCCGGCTGTTCCGGGGGTGCGACGGCGGGCTCGGCATGGAGGACACGCAGCTCGCGGCCGACTTCCCAGCGGGGGCACTCCCTTTCTTCGGCGACGCGGCGCAGCGTCTCCAGTGCGCCCGGATATTGCTGTCGGCCGATCACCACCGGGACGCCCTCCTTCAGGATACCGGCTTTCTCCCCGGCGATGGCCTCGGCGGTCTCGCCCAGCTTGTCGGTGTGGTCGAAACCGATGGCGGTGATGGCGCAGCAGTCCGGCTGAACCACGTTGGTGCTGTCGAGGCGCCCGCCCAGCCCCACCTCGACGACGGCCCAGTCCACCTCGCGCTCGGCGAAGGTATGGAACGCGACTGCCGTGAGCATCTCGAAGTAGGTGGGGGCCCGGTCGGCCTCGGCCTCCTCCCCTCGCTTGGACTCCACGTGCGGCTGCATAGCCCGAACGTTGCGGGTGAACTCCTCTTCGCGGATCATCTCCCCGTCCACGCGCACCCGCTCGCGGGGCGTGACGAGGTGGGGTTTGCTGTAGAGGCCGGTGCGGCAGCCGGCGGCGCGCAGCACGTGGGCCACGGCGCCGGCCGTGCTCCCCTTCCCCTTGGTGCCGGCGATGTGGGCTATCCGGTAGCGGCGATGGGGGTTCCCGATGGCTTCCAGCAGACGCTCCATGCGCTCCAGGTTCAGGTAGCGCGTGTTGTATTTCCAGCGGCGCGTCTTCTCGTAGTTGATGCCCTGCTCGACGAAACGCACGGCTTCTTTAAAGCTGTCGACCGGCCGGAAGCTGTCGGACACCGGGAGCCTCCATTCTTTGACAGGACGCAGGGCGCCGCGTAGACTGAGCTGCCCGCTGGGTTGCCGGGGCGGGACGTGTAGTTTCCCACCGGCGCGTCGCGAAGTCAAGCATCCCTTCGGGGACGGAGCCGCCATGCCGATCGTGAACGACGCCGAGCAGACTCGAGCACTTCTGGACAGTTTCAGGGAGCGCCGGGTTGCGCTGCCCTGTTTCTGCGCGGAGAATCCCTGGACCATCGAGGCCGTGCTGGAGGCCGCCGTTGCGGCCGGCCGCCGTTTTGGGCTCGAGCGGCCGCCGGTTTCACTTTCCTTCTGCGGCGACTACGCCGCCCGCCGGCACCTGTGGAACTACTGGTATTGCGGGCAGCGCCGGCTGGGGTACCGGGGCCTCATCTCCGATCTCCGGGTGCTCCTTATGCCGGAAGGACCCTACGCGCACTGCCGCGTCTTCCCCATGCTGGACCACGGTCAGCCCGACGGCGATTGCTGGCTGCTGGAGGAGAACGTGGACGAGTTCGCCATGGTGATGTTCGACGCCAGCCACAACCCGTTCGAGCGGAACCTGGAGCTGACCGCTGACTACGTCGAACGCTTCGGCGACCGGGTGGTCGTCGAGGGGGCGGTGGCGGAACTTAAAGAGGCCCGCGAGGAAGGGGAAGCCTTCCCCATGACGACCCCGGAGAAGGCGGCGCGTTTCCTGAACGATACCGGCTGCGACCTTATCGTGCCGAACGTCGGCACCGAGCACCGGGCGGCCGAGACGGGGCAAGCGAAGTACCACCCGGAGCGTGCCCGCCGCATCGCCGAAGCCGTCGGCCCCAACCTGGTCCTTCACGGCACGAGCTGCATGGGGGAGGCCGACCTCAGCAGCGTGCCGAACGACGGTTTCGTGAAGGTCAACGTCTGGACCATCATCGAGAAGACGGGGGCGGAGCGGATGGTGGAGTTCGCCCTGCGCAACGTGGGCAACCTGGTGGAGCGCGAACGGGCCGAAGAATGGGTTGAGGAGGGTCTGCTGGCCCCCGAGGCGCTGGCCGAGGAGCGGGTCCAGCAGGAGTACGGCGGGCACGTCGGGCCGGACCTGGATTACTTCCCATTGGTCAGCCTGCGTGACGCCTGGGTGGCGGAAGTGACCTCCGTGCTGGAGCGCTATTTCGAGATGTTCGGCTACGAGCGGCTGGCGGCGAGAACCGCGGATGAACGCAGATAAACGGAGATTACGGCAAGGGTCGGAAGGGTCAAGGGGAGGGGCTCAGGCGGCGCGTTTCTTCTTTCCCGAGGAGGTCAACCTGGAGGTCTTCGTGTCCGGGCGCTCGCCCTTGGAGAACAGCTCGTAGGCTCGCACGCAGATACCCGCCCCGATGGCCGCCAGCATGCCGTAGAACATCATTGCGAATGCGGCGGCCGAAACCCCCAGGAGGGATTGCCTGGCGATGGCGAACCAGGCCGGCACGCTCAGGGGGCCGAGGGCTCCCGGCCTGACGACGATGGAGGACAACAATGCGAGCGCACCGGCGATAAGGCCGGCACCCAACAGGGACCGTTTCAGTTCCTCCACCGACGGGCCGGCCCCGAGGGCCAGGCTGAACACGAGTCCATACAGAATGTACAGCCGCCAGCTTTGCCAGTCCGCGCCGGCGCCCTGGTGCACTACGTCCCGCATAAGCGCCCAGGTGCCCAGGAAGAAGCCCCGCAGCCCTCCGCTGTCCAGGGACTCCAGAGCCGGTGGGCTGTAATCCAGCCGCAGGGGGGAGCCGAAGATGACGTTCAACACCAGCATGAGGGAGGCGCAGGTCAGCAGAGGGGCCACGGGGACGAGCGCCCGGGCCACCGACGCCACTCCCTCCGCGCGGAAGTCGATGTCGCGGGAAGAAAGCTCGTAGATGCTCACCCGCGTGACCGTACCGCCGCAGAGCAGAGCAGTCAGGCTCTGACTGAACTTGCGGACCACCATCCCGGGGGCGGCCACCAGTTGGACTGGCCGGTAGCTGAGGGCTCCGGCCATTACCGAGTGGATCAGGCAGCCCATCAGCAGACAGAAGCACAGCCACACGAAGAGCGCGACGTATTCCACGGGTTCGCCTCCCTGGCCCGAGGTCGTGGCCGCTGCGGCGTTAGGCTCTGCGAACAGGCGCACTATCCCAACCGTTGAGATTCTGGCCCAAAGCGCCCGCCCAAAGCAAGCTGTGACCGCCAGAGCCCCGTATTGGGGGCCCAGAGCGCCTGTCGGGCTGAGCGGTTGTCTCCAAAATCGCCCCGGCGCCAGCGGTTTCCGGGGGTTTGAGCGCCTGTGATTGCCGCATTTCTTCCCTTTACCGACGCCATCCTCGTGCCGCGTCCATCCGTGCATATCGTTGACAGCACAAGAGGCCGCCTCTATAGTGAAAGGTTGGGCTGTCGCGTGTTTCGTGCGACCGGTCTTTCCCCCATTGCTCCTCCCGGAGTCCTGTAGACCATGAAAGAAATTGAGATAACCAGGGCTATCGTAGAGACTTACACCGAGAGATTCCTCGACGCCCTGGAGAGCGACGTCGTTGTGGTCGGGGCCGGCCCCGCGGGATTGGCCGCGGCCTACTACCTGGCCGAAGACGGCTGGAAGACCACCGTCGTGGAGAAGCGGCTTTCCACGGGCGGCGGCATCTGGGGCGGCGGCGTCGGCAAGAACATCATCGTGGTCGAGGAGCCCGACATCCTCGAGGAGATCGGAGTCGCCTGCGAAGAGACCGACGGCCTCTACACGGCCGGGGCCGTGGAACTGGCGGCCGCCCTGACCTGCGCGGCCGAGAGGGCCGGGGCGCGCATCTTCAACCTCACCGAGGCCGAGGACGTCGTCGTCAAGGACGACGCGGTAATCGGGGTGGTCATCAACGCCACGCCCATCCTGATGGCCGGCCTTCACGTGGACCCGGTTTGTATGGGCGCCCGGGCCGTGCTGGACGCCACGGGACACGCGGCGGAGCTGATTGAGATGCTGCGCCGGCGGCTGACCGACTTCCATCCCGAGGGCATCGGCGAGGGATTCATGGACGTGGAGACCGCGGAGGAAGGCGTCGTGCGGAAGACCGGGGATATCTACCCCGGCCTCTACCTGGCGGGTATGTCCGTCTGCGCGGCCTACGGCCTGCCTCGGATGGGTCCCATATTCGGGGGCATGCTGAAGAGCGGACGCAAGGCCGCCCGGCTGATCGGCGAAGCACTCGCGGAGGGATGACCGATGCGCTGGCTGCTGCGCTCCAAGATCCACAACGCCACCGTCACCGAGGCCCGGGTGGACTACGTGGGCAGCATCACCATCGACCGTGACCTGATCGAGAAGGCCGGTCTGGTGGAAGGAGAGAAGGTGCTGGTGGCCGACAGCACCAACGGAGCCCGGGTGGAGACCTACGTAATACCGGCCGAAAGCTGCTCCGGCACGGTCTGCACCAATGGAGCCGCGGCGCTTCGCATCGCCGAGGGCGACCGGGTGATCATCATGGGCTTCGAGTTGGGCGAAGAGCCCATCGAGGCCAGGAAAGTGCTCGTCGATGAAGACAACCGTTTTGTCCGCTACCTCTGAGCCGCCGGAGCCGCAGATGGCTCGCACTGACCCTGCCGAGAACTTCCGCCGCATCCGTGAATCCCTCCCTGCGGAAGTCCAGCTCGTGGTGGCCGCCAAGGGCCGGCGTGGCCGCGACCTGGCCGAGGTGGTCCGGGCGGGCGCCGACATTGTGGGCGAGAACTACGTCCAGGAGGCCGAACGGCACTTCACCGAACTGGGGGAGCTGGCCTCCAGCGCGCAGTGGCACCTCATCGGCCACCTCCAGCGCAACAAGGTCAACCGGGCGCTTCCCCTGTTCGACGCGCTGCAGAGCATCGATTCGCTGCGTCTTGCCCGGGCTGTCAGCAAACGGGCGGACGATACGGTGCCCGTGCTGGTGGAGATCAACATCGCGGGCGAGGAGAGCAAGTTCGGGCTCCCGCCCGAGGATGCCCCCGGGGCGGTGCGGCAGATGGCGGAGCTGGAGAAACTCCGCATCCGCGGCCTGATGACGATGGAGCCCTACATGGAGGATCCCGAAGGGGCGCGTCCGTACTTCCGGAGGATGAGGGAACTGTTCGAGGAACTGGGGGAGATCGGGGCGCCCAATCTGCGAATGGAGGTCCTCTCCATGGGCATGACCAACTCCTACGAAGTGGCCGTCGAGGAGGGGGCCAACATGGTACGGGTGGGGACGGCCATCTTCGGCCCGCGCCACTGAGGGAGTGCCTGGAAGCTTGTCTGCGCGAAGAGAGCCTGCCATCAGGTGCACCGCCCCCGCGGCCTCCAGTGCAGCCAACCTTCCAATGCAACGAGTGTAACATATGGGATTGCGGTGGCTTGCAACTGCTTTGCCGTTGGGGCGCCTTGAAGGCGCCCCGAGGGGGCCGTATCATACCAGATAGCCGCCGGCGCACCAGCCGGAGGTGCGACCGGAGGCAGAGACTTTCCCGCCCGGCGGAGGGCCGCAGGTGCATCCGAAGTACGCCCCCCTGAGCCGCGAACAAGTGGCCGATTCGGTTCGCGGTCGGGCCGCGTGCCGACCGCCCCTCGCCATGCACAAATGGCCCGGAGAGGGACTGCGCGAATACCACGGGGATGCGCTGGAAGAGGTGTTCCAGCGCTATCCGGACGATGTGGTCTGGGGAGACATCCGGCAGCCGGGCGCCTGGGAGGCGCCGGAGGGGATGCCGGAGAACTACCGGTGGGCTTTCAAGGATAAACCTTCCGAGTCCGCCCGCGTGGGACGCGATTCGGGCGCCAGCGTCATCTCCGACTGGTCGGAGTTGGACGACTTCCTGGAGGGGCTGCCGGAGCCGACCGATCCGGCGGTGTTCGAGCCGGTGCGGCGGGCGGTGGAGCGCGCCGACGGCCGATACGTGATTGCGCGGGCCTGGAATTACTTCTACGAACGCCTCTGGATGCTGCGGGGCATGCAGAACGTGCTGATGGACTTTCACCTGCACGGCGAGGAACTCCAGCGTCTCTGTGACGGCCTCCTGGAGTTTGCCCTCCAGTTGGTGGAGGGTGCCGCGCGGGCCGGAGCGGACGCCTTCTCCTCCAGCAACGATCTGGGGCATCAGAACGGATTGATGATGGGGCCGGGGCCGTTTCGGGAGTTCCTGAAGCCGCGACTGGCAAAACTGGCGGAGGCGGCTCACGAACGGGGCATGGAGTTTTGGCTCCACTCCTGCGGCGACCTGACCGACGCCCTCGAAGACATGGTCGATATCGGCGTGGACTGCCTCCATCCCCTCCAGTACGGCGCCATGGACTGGACCGAGTCGGCACGGCGCATACGGGGACGCATGACCGCCTGGGCCGGGGCGGACGTGCAGCACGTGATGCCGGAGGGCAACCCCGAGGACGTGCGGCGTCACGTCCGCCACATGGTGGACACCTTCTACGTGCCGGGTCGAGGTCGGCTGGTCGTCGCGGCGGGCAATGGCATCATCGCCCCGACGACCCTGGAGAATATCGACGCGTTCCTGGACGAGAGTTACCGCTACGGGCTGCAGGTGTCGACGTGAGGGGCAATTCCCAAAGATGGCGCGATCGGATCCGGGACCGCCTGGAGCGGGTCGTCGGGGACGGCCCTCATGGACGCGGTGGGCACCCTTTCGCGGAGGCTGGCGCCCCCCCCCCCCTGAGAGAGTTGCTCGAGTCGCTGCCGGGCGTGGAAAGCGGGCGTATCTCGGAGGGGGCGTGGCAGCTTCAGTGGAGCGCCCCCGAGGGGGCTGCCGAGGCGGGCCGACTGCTGTCCGGCAGAATCGAAGCGATGACCCGCCGGAGTGCGAAGAGTGCCCTGCACGCCGACTTCCATCCGCTGGGGCCGGCCGCGCCGGAGGACCTGTTGTTCTTCGACCTGGAGACGCTGGGGCTGGGCAACGCCGGCGTCTTCCTCATCGGCTGCATGCGTCTGCGGGAGGGCCGGCTGGAGGTGCAGCAGCTACTCGCCCAGGATTACTCCGAAGAGGGGGCGATCCTGGAGGCATTCGCCGGTGGCCTGCGGCCCGGTGCCGTCCTGGTCAGCTTCAACGGGAAGTCCTACGATCTGCCGCTTCTCTGCGGGCGGGCCGGGGTGTGGCGGGTGGAACTCCCAGCGGACCGGTTGCGGGGGCACGTGGACGTGCTGTATGAGTGTCGCCGCAAGTGGTCGGGGGCGCTGCCCGACTGCCGCCTGACCACGCTGGAGCGCGCCCTCTGCGGACGGCGCAGGGACGGGGACGTGCCCGGCGCCGAGATACCGCGCATCTACCACCGGTTCGTGGAAAGCGGGGACGGGCGATTGATCGAGCCGGTGCTCCGCCACAACGTGCTCGACCTGGTGACCCTGGCGGAAGTCCTGCTGGAGTGTCTTTCCTGAGGCCCCGGAGAATCTCAGGCTGTCTCCCGCCGCTCGGCCAGCATGAGCAAGCGGCCGCAGCTATGGCAGTAAACCAGCTTATGGCCGCGCAGCAGGAGGTTCTGGGTCTGCTTGGTGATCTGGGTGTGGCAGCCCTGGCAGATGCGGTTCCGGACCTCGGCCAGTGCGCTGTAGGGGTGGCTGGCGGCCAGCCGGTCGTAGGCCTTCAGCACGTCGGGGTTGACTTCCTCTCTTATGCGGGTGCGCTCATCGGTCAGCTCGTCGATCTGCGCCTGGTATTCCTGCCTCTGGCGGTTCACCCGGTCCCGGGTCTCCTCCAGTTCCCGCGCGGCCTGTTCGATTTCTTTCTCCAGCTCTTCCTCCCGCTCCGAGAGTTCGTCAACGCTCTGCAGCGCCTGGAGGGCCTGGTCTTCCCACCTCTGAATGTCGGCCTGCCGGCTGAGGATGGAGTGCTGGATGGCGTCGTATTCCCTCTGGTTGCGTATGACGTTGAGTTGGACGCGCAGCTCTTCGGTTTGCTTCTCGGCCTCTTCGATCTGCAGTTGGGCTGAATCCGCCTTTTTTGTGAGTTCCAGGCGTCGCTGGTGGACCTCCTCCATCTTCTGTTTCTTCTGCTCCAGCAGTTGCTCCTGGTTCTCCACGTCGGTGGAGAGGCTTTCCTTGTCGCGGCGCAGGGTGTCCAGCCGCTGATTCATCTCCTGGAGGCGTCGTATGTTCTCAAGGGTGTCTCTCACGGCGGGCCTCCCGGCGGGCGGGGGAACAAAAAAGGCCCGAACTCTCTCGAGATCGGGCCTTGCGGTTGGCGGGCCGCAGCGGCTCAGCGTGGGCCGGGGGCGGCGTTCGGCGGATTGGGCTGGCTGCGCGCATGGCGCGAAAGGCGTCCTCCTCCCAAACGGAAGCGGATAGTCTACGAATTGCTGGGCAGGCTGTCAATGAATCCTTCCAGTTGCCGGCTGCGCACGGGGTGCTGGAGTTTACGGACGGCTTTGGCCTCGATCTGGCGGACCCGCTCGCGGGTGACGTTGAAGATGCGCCCCACCTCCTCGAGGGTGTAGGTGTAGCCGTCGCCCAGCCCGTAGCGCAGCTTGATGATCTCACGCTCCCGGTAGGTCAGCGTATCGAGCACCTCCTCGATGCGGTCTTTCAGCATCTCCCGTGCGGCCATCGAGATGGGGCTGTCGGCGGTTTCGTCCTCGATGAAGTCGCCGAAGAAGCTGTCCTCGCTGTCCCCGATGGGTCGGTCCAGGCTGATGGGCCGCTTGGAGATCTCCAGCACACGGCGCACCTCCTCTATGCTGAGGTCGGTCTCTTCACCGATCTCCTCCAGCGTGGGTTCCCGGCCCTTCTTCTGGACCAGCTTCTTGACCACGTTGCGGATGTTGCTCATGGTCTCGATCATGTGCACGGGGATGCGGATGGTCCGCGCCTGGTCCGCTATGGCCCGCGTTATGGCCTGGCGTATCCACCAGGTGGCATAGGTGGAGAACTTGTAGCCTCGGCGGTATTCGTACTTGTCCACCGCCCGCATCAGGCCGGTGTTGCCCTCCTGGATGAGGTCCAGGAAGCTGAGGCCGCGGTTGCGGTACTTTTTGGCAATGCTGACCACGAGTCGCAGGTTGCCGCCGGCCAGTTCGATCTTGGCCCTCTCGTACTCCTCGTGCACGAGGCGGGTACTCTCCACACGGCGCAGGAACAGGGGGAACGGACAACAGATGCGGTCTTCCAGATGTCGCAGCTCCGCCTCCAGGCCCCGCTCCTTGGCTGTGCTACCCCCCTTTTCCCGGATCGTCGCCAGGTCCTCTTGGATTGTCTGCATCCGGTCCTGCAGACCGTTCACGATGTCCAGCAGTGGCTGGATGCGCTTGATGCGGAGGTGGAGTTCCTCCATGAGGATCATGCACTTGCGGGCGCGGTGGGCGAGGTTCTGCAGTATCTCGACCTGCTGCTTCCGGTCGGCGTCTTCCTCGCGGAAGTCCTTCCAGTCCTCGCGGTTTCTCTCCAGCAGCTTCCGGATGGTCTCCAGGTTCTCCGGCACCCTGGCGGCCATCTCGTCCTTCTCCATGTTCTTCAGGGCGCTGACGTTGAGGGTCCGGTCGAACGGCAGATTGCCGTCGTCCACGTCCTGGAGCACTTCCACGCAGCGCTCGATGCAGGGGGTGAAGCGCAGGACTTTCTTGCGGAACCCTTCCCGGCTGACCTCGATGCGTTTGGCCAGGGCGATCTCCTCCTCGCGTTTCAGCAGAGGGATCTCGCCCATCTGGGTGAGGTACATCCGGACCGGGTCGTCTATCTTCTCGGTGGTGGCGACGGTGGCCTTCTTTTCCTCTTCTTCCTCCTCCTCGAAGAGTTCTTCCTCCTCGAGTTTTTTCTCGTCGATAAGCTCTATGCCCTTCTCGTCCAGGGTCAGCAGGATCTCATCGATGTACTCGGGGCTTACCAGGTCGTCGGGGAGGAATTCGTTCAGCTCCTCGTAGGTAAGGTACCCCCTTTCCTTACCCCGTTCGATCAGGCCCTTGATCTCCTGTTCGACCGCGGTTCTCTCCACTGTTCTCTGCTCGGTCATCGACATCGAGCTCCTGAGTTATTTTTTCTCTGCGGACTGCTTGTCCTTCTTCTTCAGTCGGCGCTCCAGCTCTTTGAGCGCCGCGTCACCGAGTTCTTCCGGTGACAACGCCTGTGAGGACTCCTGGGCCATCCGTTTGGCTTCCAGGAACTCCAGGTAACCTTTCAGCCTTTCCTCGTGGCTCACCTGGCGTATCCGGCGCTCGCGCACCTTCTCCTCGGCCAGGGCCTTCGAGGCGGCGGCGGCTACGTCCGGCTCCGCGAGAGCGCCGGCAAACTGCCGCGGGTCCGGCGGTTCCTCCTGTCGGCAAAACTCCAGCCACCGCCGGAGCGCCTCTTTCTCCGGCCCTTCCCTCAACAATTCCAGTTCGATCCGCTGGGCCGCTTCACGGGCCAGCTCCGGGTTGGCCAGCAGCAGCCCCAGGACCTCTCCCGGGAGGGCCCGGTCAGCGGAGAAGTGGCGCTCTTCCTCTTGCCCCCTTCCCCTATTAGTGCCGGGCGAGGGGGTCGTTGTTCGACTGCTTTGTCTTTCCAGATAGATCCAGACCGCCCGGGGGCGGATGTTCAATTCGTCCGCCACCCAGCGAACGACCATTTCCCGCCGGGCCGGGTCCCCTAGGGCCAGCGCCAGTTCGGCCACCTCCCGGAAGGCCGCCATCCGGCCATCCAGCGTGTCGGTGCCGTGCCGGCCGCGCGCCAGGGAGAGCCGATGCTCGAAGAACCCGACGCTCTCCTCCAGCCTCTCCCTGAATGCCTCAGCGCCGTGCTCCGTAATGCAGTCACAGGGGTCCAGCCCGGCGGGCAGTTGCGCGATGCGGACCTCCATCTCCTCGTTCAGCAGCACCTCCGCGCTGCGGGCGGCGGATTTCTGCCCGGCCTCATCGGGGTCGAACACCAGTATTGCCCGCCCGCACAGCCGACTCAGTCGGCGGGCGTGTTCCTCGGTCAGTGCGGTTCCCAGAACGGCCAGCGCTCCCCGGACGCCCGCCTGATGGGCCATGATGACGTCGGTGTATCCCTCGACGATCACCGCAGTGTCGGCCGAGCGGACCTCCGAGCGCGCCTCGGCCAGCCCGAAAAAGCAGCGTCGCTTGCTGAACAGCGGCGTCTCGGGGCTGTTCAGGTACTTCGGTTCATCCTCCGGGTCCAGCACCCGGGCGCCGAAGCCGATGGGCCGGCCGGTCACGTCGGTTATCGGGAAGATTATCCGCTTGCGGAACCGATCGTAGTGCCCTTCGGCGCCCTCTCGTGCTTTCACGAGGCCGGCCCGCTCCAGCAGGCTCGGCTCGTAGTCGCGTCCCGTCGCGCAGTTCAGCAGGTTGTCCCAGCCGTCCGGCGCATAGCCGAGGCGCCACCGCTCGATGGACTCCGCATTGATCTGGCGCGCCTCCAGATACTCCTTGGCCTCCTTGCTTCCCCGCGCCTTTTGCAGGCACTTCTGATAGAAGCTGGTGGCCAGCTCGAGGGCTTCACGCAGTCTGCTGGTTTCGTCGGAGGAACCGTCGGAGCTGCGGTATTGGCTGATGTCAACGCCGGCTTCTTCGGCCAGTTTCCGGAGGGCGTCACCGAAGCTGAGGCCCTCCATCTTTTGGAGGAAGGTGAAGACGTTGCCCCCCTCCTTGCAGCCGAAGCAGTAGTAGAGGCCGTTGTCGGGATCGATGGAGAAGGACGGCGTCTTCTCGTCGTGAAATGGGCAAAGCGCCCAGTAGCTTTTGCCCCGCTTCTTCAACTGCAGATACCGGCCGGCCAGGCGGACGAAGTCCACACCACGGGCTATCTGCTGAAGCACGTGTTGAGGTATACGGCCCGCCACTAACTACCTCAGAGGAGCGGGGATCCGGGAGCCCGAGCACCGACAGACACACTATCCCTATTTTAACCGCCGCGCTACGATACAGTATACTACCCCGGCTCCTATCGCGCAACCCCCAATCCGCCGGCTTTCCGCTTTTTTCCTTCACCCGCCGATTTCGCAGACGCAGCTCACCCGCCGCCCCCGCGGCCCACTGCGCCGCTTCGAGGCGTAAACTTCCCGCATGGCCGCCCTCACTTCGCCGCCCCGGCCTTCCTCCAGCGGCTCCCTCACGCTGCGTCCGCCGCGGGCGAACAGGCAGGGCAGCAGCTCCCCGGCCGCCGTCAGGCGCAGCTTCGAGCAGGTCCGGCACGGAGGAGTGGACGCGCTGCGGATCAGCCCCACCAGGGCGCCGCCCGCTTCCGGCAGCCGGTAGAGCTTCGCCACCGACAGCGCCCCACCCTCCATCGGGACGGCCCGTCCGAAGGCGGCCTCTATCCGTTCCAGCACCCGGTCGGAGGGCACCCCCTTCAGGCCCGGCGCGCCGCTGATGGCGCCGTAGTACTCCACGAACCGCACCCGCAGCCCCCTCTCGGCGGCGAAGCGCACCAGATCCTCCACCTCGTCGTCGTTCTGCCCCTCCAGCAGCACGGCGTTCAGCTTAACCAGGGGGAACAGTTCGGCCGCTTTCTCTACGGCACGGATCACCTCGGCATGGGCGTCGACGCCGGTGATCCGCGCGAACCGTTCCGGCCGGAGCGTGTCCAGACTTGCGTTAATCCGGTCGAGGCCGGCTTCGCGCAACGGACCCAGGCGGGCCTCCAGCGCCACGCCGTTGGTGGTCAGGACGGTCTCCCGTATGCCGGCGACGGAGGAGACGGCGGAGACGATGCGCTCGAGATCGTCCCGCTCCAGGGGCTCACCGCCGGTGAGTCGGAGCTTCCGGACGCCCTCAGCGGCGGCGCATTCGGCCAGCAGGCGGAGAGCGGAGACGCTCAGCTCTGAGCTGTCATCGCCGCACGGCCTATCGGGTGCCCGGCAGTAGAGGCAGCTCAGCCCGCACCGCGCCGTCACCGAGATGCGCAGATATTCTGGTTTAGACGGGTTCATATCGTGAAATACTGGAGTGATTCGCCTTCCTCGACCCGTTCGGTGCCGCGCGGCACGATGAAGTAGCCGTCGGCCTCGGCGGGTCCCACGATGTCCGCGCTGCCGTGGTAGGGGTGGCGGAAGATGAGGTGCCTTTCCTCGGCCTCCCGGATGGCGCACGGCATTACGTTCATGCGCGCGGGCTTGTTGTTGAAACTCTCTCCCATGCGTCCGGTCCGAAGGCTCGGGGGCGGCTCAGGCACGCCGCCCATGGCAGCCAGAGCCCCCTCGACCAGCATCTTGAAGATCACGAAGCAGGACTGCGGGTTTCCCGGCATGCCGATCACAAGCGTCTCGCCGGCCATCCCGAAGAAAGTCGGCTTCCCCGGTTTGACGGCGATCTTGTGGAACACTTCCCGCACGCCGACCTGCCGGAGGGTCTCCGGCACGAGGTCGTAAGGCCCGACCGATACGCCGCCGCTGATCAGCAGCAGGTCCGCCTCCAGGCCGTCCCGGAGGAGGCGTCGGAGCCGCTCCCGCTCGTCTCCGACCACGCCGAGGTAGCGGAACTCCTCGGAGAGGGGGCGCATAAGCGCCGATAGCATCGGGCCGTTAGCGTTGTATATCTGCCCGGGGACGGGCTCCGCGCCCGGCTCCACCACTTCTGTTCCCGTGCAGAGCAGCGCCGTGGAGGGGCGCCGGTAGACGCGCAGCGAGGCGTGCCCCGCCGCGGCGGCCACCCCCACCTCGAGCGCACCGAGCACCCGGCCCGGCCGGAGGAGTATCTCGCCTTCCCGAACGTCTTCGCCCTCGGCGCAGATGTTCGCGCCCGACAGACGGTCGACCCGGACCCTGTGCTCGGCGACCTCCTCGGTGTGTTCCACCATCACCACCGTGTCGGCCCCCTCAGGCACGGGCGCGCCGGTGGCGATGGCCGCGGCCTGGCCCGGGCCGACGGACGCCGCGGGCGTGTCGCCGGCGAAGACCTCCCCGACCACTTCCAGCTCGACCGGCAGATCGGTCACGTCCTCGCCCCGCACGGCATAACCGTCCATGGCGGCCTTGTCGAAGGGGGGACTGGAGATACCCGCCGGGACGTCCTCGGCCAGCACCCTCTCGCTCGCCTCGGGGGTCGGCACCTGCTCCGTGCCGCGGGTTTGGGCTTCGGCCAGCATCAGTTCCCGCGCTTTCCGGTACTCAATCATGGTGCTCGGATCCCGCGCTGATGAGGTGGAGGCTGCTCGCCTTGAAGGAGAAGTAGACTTCCGAGCCGGCCCCCAACGCCAGCTCTTCCAGCGCCTGCCCGGTGACCACCGCGGTCACCCGGAGGCCCTCGAAGATGCCGGTGACCGCATAGACACGCCCCTCCTGTACGATCTCGCTTATGCGGCCCCGGAGCTGGTTCCTGGCGCTGGTGCGGACCGGTTCGGTGGATACAAGGATGTTCTCAGGCCGGATGACCGCCCGGACGGCGCCGCTGAGGGGTGCCGTGGCCACCAGTTGCGCACCTTCCGAGCGAAAGACGGTGACCCCGTCCTGCAGCGACGCGCGGCCTTCGTAGATGTTCGCACAGCCGGTGAAGCGGGCCACGAAGTCGCTGCGCGGCCGTTCGAACACCTCGTCCGGTTCCCCGACCTGCAGCAGGCGGCCCTCCCGCAGGATGCCCACGCGCTGCCCCAGCTCGCGGGCCTCCGCCCGGTTGTGGGTGACGTGGAGGACGCCGACGCCGGTCTCCCGGTGGACGGCCCGCAGTTCGTCCCGGAGCACTTTCTGGATGGGCGGGTCCAGCGCGGCCAGCGGCTCGTCCATCAGCAGCAGGCGCGGCCGGACGGCCAGGGCCCGTGCTATGGAGACCCTCTGCTTCTCGCCGCCGCTCAGGGTGGCGGGCCGGCGTTCCAGCAGGGCGGAGATGCGCAGCATGGCGGCGAGGGACTCCACGGTCTCATCCGTCCGCGAACGGTCCAGCCCGCGCAATCCGTAGGCGATGTTGCCCCGAACGGTCCGGTGGGGGAAAAGCATGCTGTCCTGGTAGACGAACCCGATCCCGCGCCGCTCCGGCGGCAGGTCGGTGATCTCCCGCCCGTCCAGGTGGATGCTGCCGGAATCCGGGCGGTGGAACCCGGCGATCAGCTCCAGCAGCAGGCTTTTGCCCGCCCCGCTGGGTCCGAGCAGTACGAGATACTCGTTCGTCTCCATCCGGAGGTCCACCTCGCGGAGGGCGAAGTCCTGCCAGTCTCTGCTCAGGCTGCGCAGCTCAAGCATTGCCACTCACCCCCGTCGCCGCCCCGCGCCGGTGGGCGGCGAGGCGAATGAGGATGAAGATGAAAAGGCACAGAAGCACCAGCAGCACGGCCACCGGCCGCGAGCCGCCCAGCCCGAAACTGGTGAACCGTTCGTAGATCAGCGTGCAGGCCACCCGCGGGTAGTAGGCGATGATGACCACCGCCCCGAACTCCGAGACCGCCCGCGCCCAGCACATCACCGCGCCGGAGAGGATGGAACCCGAGGCCAGCGGCAGGGAGACCCGCAGGAACGTCCCCCACGGGCCGGTGCCCAGGCTGCGGGAAACCTTCTCCAGCCGAGGGCTGACCGCCTCGAATCCGGAGCGGGCGGCGTTGACCACGAAGGGCGCCGACAGAAACAACATGGCCGCAACCGTGCCCGGGAAGGCGTCGACGAACCGCAGCCCCACCCGCCCGGCGGAGGCCCCCACGATTCCCTCCGGTCCCAGCACGCCCAGCAGGGCCACTCCGGCAACGGTGTGGGGCACGACGATGGGCATGTCCACCATGCCCTGGATGACGGACTTGCCCGGGAAGTCCCGCCGGGCCAGCAGATAGCCCATCGGCACGCCGACAAGCAGGGCGATCCCGGTGGCGGTGGCCGCCCCGATGACGGATATCCACAGCGCCGAGCGCACCTCGGACTCTCCCAGCGCCTCCCACAGCGTGGCCGGGGTCTCCCTGGAGACCATCACCACCAGCGGCAGGGCGAAGAAAAGCAGCAGCAGCGCGCCCACCGCCGCAAACAGGGGTGTGAGGGAAGTTTTCCGCATGGCTACGTACCTATACTACTCCGGCGCGGCGGTCGCCGCCACCGGGAGGGCCCCCGTATCGCTGGCCGGCGAGGCCACGGGGGGCACCAGCGGCGCCTGGCCGCAGTCCTCCATCACCTCCCTGCCCCGCTCCCCGAGCACCAGCTCCAGGAAGCGGCGTGCCGCGGCCTTCTGCCGCACGGAGCGCGGGATGGTCAGCCCGTAGACGATGGGGCTGGCGCCGATGAGCCGCGACCTGTCCGGGCGGTCGGCGTACTGCCGGACCTCCACCCGGGCGTAGAGTTCGAGCAGGGACGGATCGCTCAGGTTGATCTCCGGCGGGAGTTCGAGGAAAGAGAGACCGTGCTGCCGCGCCACGCTCCGGTAGATGAGCAGGTAATCGATGGCTCCGGCCTCCAGCAGCGCCACCAGGTCGGTCTCCTTGGGACGCATGGTCAGGCGGTCGGTGTAGCGGACGGCGCCGGGTATCTCGATGACGGCCTTCCCGCCCTCGCGCTCCAGGCTGAGGTTGGAATTTCCGAGCACGAGCGTCTCGAACAGCCCCTCCCGACCGAGGGCCACCCGGGCCAGGTAGATGACGAAGAGGCCCCGGTAGCCGCAGGGGTCCTGGTTCGGGTTGGACATGCCGACGGATGCCTCCGGGTCGGCCAGGGCCGCGGCCCAGCCGTCCGGCTCCGAGGCGGCCGGCGGCTCGGCCGTTGCGAGGACCATGGCGTTGCGGGCGAACAGCAGGTTCCAGTCGGCGTGCGGCGGCTCGGCCTCGATCATCAGTCGGTCGATCAGGCGGTAGTCGGCGCTGCCCACCAGGTCGGCCGGGCGGCCCAGCTCGGTCACCTGTCGGATGGCGGCGGCGCTGCCGTATGCCTCCCTCTGGACGTCGAGCCCCGGGTTTTCCTCCTCGAAGATCTGCTCCAGTTCTCGGAAGGGCACCGACAGGCTTCCGGCGTGGAAGATGCGCAGGACCGTCTGCTGCTTCTCACAGCCGGCCGACAGGGCGAGGATAAGCACCCCGCAGACGAGCCCCGTCCATTTCATGGCGTCGCTCCTTCAATCCGTCCCCGAAAAGCCGTTCGGGGCGCCGCGGGAAGCGGCCCAACCTCCCGAAAACCAATTTACACCGAACACGTTACAGCAGGTTCGACTTGTCTGCTGTGGGCTTCAGGGCGCGGGGATGAAACCCCGGGCGCGAAGCTGCTCCTTCAGTTCCGCGTACTTGTGAGCGTAGGCGTCCAGCATGTCCACCCGCGGCTCTACCTGTATCTCCGGCCGGACCATGGCCTTCACGGCAGCCGGGATATCGCCGTAGTGCTCCATCGAGGCGGCGAGGGCGGCCGCCCCCATCGCCGCGCCGGTGACAGCGGGGCGGACGACCGTGCGGTTCAGCGTGTCGGCGCGTATCTGCAGCCAGGCGTCGCTGCGGGACCCGCCCCCGGTGGAGAATATCCTGTCCCCGATCCGCGCCCCCAACTCCTCTAAGGTCTCGTAAGCCAATCGCTCCAGGCAGGCCACCCCTTCAAGGAGTGCGGCGAAGCGCTCCCCCCGGGATTGCGGAGCCCCGCTCAGAAAGCCCTCGGCCTCCGATGAGTGAAACGGGAACCGTTCCCCCCGCCCGACCAGGGGATAGGCAACGAGGCCGGTGGGGCTCTCATCCAGCGCCCGCGCACCGAGGCCCTCCACCTCGTCGGGTGAAAACTCCTTCGCCAGGCACTCCGCGCCCGTGTTGCTCGCACCCCCCGGCAGCCACCACGGAGGCGTCCGGTCGGCCGGGTGGCGGTGGCAGTATATGCGCCCCAGGGGGTCGAGGAGCAGCTTCTTGCTGACGCCCTTGATCACCAGGGTCGTCCCGATGGTGGTGTTGTACTGGCCCGGCGCCACGGCACCGCTGGCCAGCAGGCTCGCGCAGCCGTCGGTGGCGCCGGAGGCCACCGGTATGCCGTCGGAAAGGCCGAGCTGACCGGCGCGCTCGGACGTCAGCCGTCCGGCCGGGGTCCCCGACCGCCCGACCTCCGGCAGGCGGCCGCGGGGTATGCCGAGTTCGTCCTCGATAAACTCCGGCCAGCGCTCTGCCCGCAGGTCGTAGCCGAACTTCAGCATGTTGGTCTGGTCGGATCGCTCCCAGTTGTCGGTCAACCACCCGATGATGCAGTCGGTGGGACTCAGGAAGGATCGAGCGCGGCGATAGGCGCCCGGGCGCCGGCGCTTCAGCCACAGTATCTTGGGCAGGCCGAAGGAGGAACTGAAGCGGAACCCCAGGCGTTGCGCCAGCTCCGCCCCCGCGCTCTGGACCAGTTCGGCCTCCTCGCTGCTGCGCCGGTCGTTGTACATGATCGCCGGAACGACCGGCCGGTGGCGGGCGTCCAGCGCGCACAGCGTGCCGCTGGTGCTGGTGACCGAAAGGGCGCGTATGCGACGCGTCTCGACCCCTTCCAGGCACTGCCGAAGTGCATCCCGGATGGCCGCGACCCATCCGCCGGGTTCTTGCTCGAACGCCCCGTCGGGGCCGGAGTTCATTGCCGCCGACGGGAACGGGCATTCCCCACCCGCCGCGCGCCGTCCGTCGGCGTCAACGAGGAGGCAGCGCGCGCCCTGCGTGCCCACGTCGATACCGCAGAACAGTTTCTCCATCGGCTCCTCCCCGGCTTCAGAAAACGCAGTCGGCGCTCAGTTCCGGCTTATCTTATGGAGCGGGCGCGGCGATAGAGTTCGCTCGTGTGCCGCAGGGGCCGCAGCACCGCCGCCGGCTCCCACCCCCGGCGGAGCAAGACGATGACGGCGCCGCTTTTCAGTTCGGCGACGACAATGGGGCTTTCCGGCCGCCGGTGCGCCGCGTCGCGGAGTTCATCCGGCAGGCTGCGAGGCAAGTCCGTGTCGGCCACCATCCACACAAGGTCGGGCGCGCCTTCGGCGTCCAGCGAAGGGAGTCCGCGCTCAAGGGGGACGCCGGCCCCCACGCGGGAGCGGATGGCCGTCTGCAATTCTGCAGCGGCCTTCCAGGATTCCTCTCCCGCGGCGGCGACGATCCTCCACCGGCACAGCCCGTCCCGGCTGTGCGGGATGTCCTGCCAGTAAGCCTGCGAGGGGAACTCCTCCGGCACGAGCGGTGCCAGCCGCCGGGCGATCTCCAGGACGGTCCGCCTGGTCGCGGCGAATTTACTCAGTCCGGGTTCCGCGGGGTCCGGCGCCGGCCGGAGGAGCCGACGAAAGGGGTGCCTCTCCGGGCGAAGCTGAATCCGGCAGTGCGCCGCCGTCCCCACGGTGCGGTCCAGCTTCTCCATCAGGTAAACCGTGCGGTCGGGGAACTGTTGCCCATCCTCTGCTTTGGCAGAGGAAGGAACGGGTCCCCGGCCCCGGCGTTCGCGTCGGATTCGAGCGGCCATCTCCCGCACGTGCCGCCAGAGGGCCACCTCCCGTCGGGCATCCCGTAGAATATGCCAAACGGCGAGTTGCCGGTCCACTTCCTCGCAGGGCAGGGGGGCTCGCACCGCGGCTCCCGCGCATCCCTGCCAGGCGGCGGCCCAGAATGCCTCCCTCACCGCCACCGCCGCGCGGCGCCAGTCCATGCCGCGCAGGTCCAGGGCGAGCCACACGGGCTCCGCGCCGGTCAGCGCGCCGGACTTCACAAGGTCGGGCACGCGGCCCGCCTCGCAACCCTCTTCCACCAGCAGAAACGGAGCGGGGGCGTCCTCCGGAACCGTGAAATCGATCCCCTCCACCCGCTCGTGCAGCAGAGCCGGGACATAGCCCGCTCGGCATGCCGCCTCGGCAGCGGCCGGGGAGGCAACCTCCCGGTGGACCACCCACAGTGGTTCGGGATAGGGCAGAGGGGTCCTCTCGGGCGCCCGCTCCTCCGGGGGCAGCGTTCCTCCCGCCGCGCCGAAGCCCAGCAGGCTGAGCCCCGCCGCCTCCGCCCGGGATTGCAGGGCACCGGGCGCCCGGGCAGGGAGAGTCAGCCCGGTGATGCCATAGTCCCGCAGCTTGCCCGGCACGGCTTCCGGGAGGCCCTCCCCGGCGACCGAATCGAGAAGCCACAGCCCGAAGATGTCTTCTGCCGGGGGAGAGAGCGACAGAACCAGGACCGAAAGCGGCATCTCCTTCACCGAGGAATCGGTGCCGATGACCAGCCGGGAGACGTGTCTCCCCGGGGGCATCCTCTCGGCATCGATGGTGAGGGCCAGCCAGGTCGTGTCCCCGGCCGACAGCGGTGTCCCCGAGAAGGGGACGAGGGCGGCCTGTCCCTCCATCTGCCGAACCTGCCAGAGGTCCACGGCGGCGAGGGGAACGGATGCAGCGCCTCGCCCGCCGGAGCCGGCCAGCGCAAACCGGAGGTCGGCCACGGGCCGCAGCGCGTGAACGCCCAGGAAGACCGTCCGTCGCTCGTCCGCCGCCAGCAGCAGCTCGATCTCTTCCACTTCCTCGCGGGGCGGCGTCCCGCCGAACTTCCATACCAGAACTCCTCGCCGGCGGCGCTCGGCCGTCAGGGGGATCTGTGCGGCCCGTCCTCGTTCTGGGGGCTTCCAGGTCCGCTCGATCGGAGGAAGCCCGGCCGTCTCGCTCTCGCCCGGATGGGGTGCGCCGCCGCTTAGAGGCACGGCGAAGCCACCGACTCTGCGGCCCTCGCTGTAGACCTCGTGGGTGATCCAGGCGGCAGAGGTGGCCTGCCCGGGGCAGCGGGTCCGGCCGGTCCCGCGCTCCAGTGGCTCCAGTTTCTCGAAAAGCACGGCGTCGCACGGGGCAGACTCCCTGCCCGCGGCGTTGTAGGGCCGCGTGAGGACCGAAACATCTTTCAGCGGCGCGCTCAAGGGCATCAGTCTGACCCGGACCCCGGCTCCACGATCTCCCCGGCGCTCCGGTCCGGCACCGGTCACCAGGGTTTCGGCGACGAAACGGGGGTTCAGCTCACTGACCGCCCCGAAGCCCTCCAGCAGGACGACCATCACCTCGGTTTTCAGTTGGCCGCCGGGCGGCACTGTCGGGTAGCGCCAGCCGAGCAGCGCGGCCCCGTCTGCCGACCTGAGCGGGGGGAGGGGCGAGCATCCGCCGTGAGCCGGGGCAAACCCGACCGCCCGTCGGGACGCCGGCTCCGAGACGGCCATCCAGCGCAACCGGGCTCCGCCCGGATCCGCGTGCAGACGGGACGCGAAGGAACGGGCGGTGAGATGTTCGGCACCCCGGCCCCTGTTCAGGCAGTAAATCTCCCGCCCGGTGGCCGAGCCGCCCGCTGGAAGCGCCAGACAGCGCACCGCCGGTGCGTCGGGACCGGACAGCGGATAGGGGGTAAGGTTTCGGAAGGTCAGCTCGACCCGGAACCAGGGCCGTTCCGTGGGGAACACGTAGCGCCGGGTTACCAGCAGGTTCTCGGTGCGGCCCTCCAGCTCTATCTCGAAGCGGCCTTCCCTGTGCTCCCGCTCCGTAACGGAGAACGGGAAGTCGGAGGAGTGAACCTCCTCGATCAGTCCCCCGTGGCCGTCCGGATTGAGGCGCGTCAGCTCGAGGCCGTCCCACACCAGCGAGACGACACGCCCGCCGTTTGCGGGATCGATTTCGGCCCGATAGCGGGCGGTTCCCACGCGCACCCGGCCGTCCCGGCGCTCCACATTTACGACCGCCGGGGCGTCGGTCGCTCCGAATAGCCCGGCAGCCAGGAGGAGCCACGGGAGCCCCACCTGGCCGAGCAGTCTGAGGAGGCGCATGGGTAACACCTTTGCTTTGGCGACGGGTGCGCGGCCTGTCCCTCGGGCGGCCGGATATGATAGCCGCAGCGGGACCTGAGAGGCAAGCTCGCCGGCGGCCGGCAGGTTGACATCAGATCGGGCCGGCCCGACAATGGGCCCCCAGCCATGCAGGACGCCGACAAACTCCGTCGATTCCTCCTCCGCCGCAGGTGCGCGTCCGGCGACCTGGTCACGCTCGCAGAGAAGCAGAGCCGTCACCTGGCGGTGGTGCTTCGGATAGAAACGGGGGAAAGGGTGCGCGTGTTCACCGGGGAGGGCGAGGAGTTCATCGCCCGGGTGGAAAAGGCGGACCCGGAGGCCACCCGCCTGCGGGTCCTGCGGCGCTCCGAGGATTCCCCCCTCCGGCAGGTGGCTCTGATCCTGGGGTTCGCGCCTCCTGCGAAGGCGCGTGCGGACATGCTGGTGGAGAAAGCGGCCGAACTCGGTGCGACGGTGTTGCAGCCGCTTCTCTGCGAGCGCCTGCAGGGCTTCCAGCGCCGGCAGGCCGGTAAGCGGAGGGACCGGTGGGTGAGGAAGGCGGAGGCGGCCGCACGGCAGTCCGGCCGCACGCTCGTCCCCCGGGTCCGCGAGCCGGAGCCCTTCGCCCGGTTCGTCGAGGACTGTTCCGCCGAGTTCCGCCTGATAGCTGCCACGGGTGCTCCCACCGGGCTTTGGCGCACGTTGAGCGGGGTGAAGGAGGTTCCCGCGGCGGTGGCCCTGGCGGTGGGTCCGGCCGGGGGCTTCACCGGTCGGGAGCGGGAGCAGGCCCGCCGGGCAGGCTTCGGGGCCGTCTCGTTGGGTCCCGGTGTGCTGAGGGTGGAGACGGCGGCGATCTGCCTTCTGGGGGGAGTTTGTCTCTGGTTGGAAGCGCGCGGAGAGATCGCCGGCGAAGGCCCCCCGGCTTGACGTTCCCGGCCCGGCCCCGTAAGGTGGGCGGCTTGCGATATGGTCCCACCGACGGGAGTGAAGATGAGACTGCAGTTTTTCGGCGCCGTGGACAACACCACCGGCTCGATGCACCTGGTGCGGGTGAACGGCCGGACCATACTGCTGGAGTGCGGCCTGTTCCAGGGCCATCGGAAGGAAGCCTTCGAGAAGAACCGGAACATCCCCTTCGATGCCGGCTCGGTCGACGCGTGCGTCCTCTCCCACGCCCACATCGACCACAGCGGCAATCTGCCTTCCCTGGTGAAGGACGGCTTCGGCGGGCCCATCATCGCCACTCCGGCCACCCGCGACCTGTGCGAGATCATGCTGGCCGACTCGGCTTACCTCCAGGTGCAGGACGTCAAGTACGTCAACAGGAAGCGCCGCCGACAGGGGAAGACGCCCTTCGAGCCCCTTTACGAACCGGAGGACGTGCCTCCCACGTTGAACCTGTTCGGTCCGCTGCCCTATGAGCAGACCCGCCAGATCGTTCCCGGTGTGAAACTCACCTTCCGGGACGCCGGGCATATCCTGGGCTCGGCGGTGGTGCAACTGGACGTAGAGGAGGGCGACGGGCCCCGTCGGCTGCTCTTCACCGGCGACCTCGGACGCAAGCAGATGCCCATCCTCAAAGACCCGCAGGTGGTGGAGGACGTGGATGTCCTGATCACCGAGAGCACTTACGGCGACCGCCTCCACCCGGCTCACGAGGACGTCAAGCAGTTGCTGGCCGAGCTGTGCCGCCACGTCAGGACCGAGGAGGCCCGGCTGGTGATTCCCGCCTTCAGCGTTGGACGCACCCAGCAGATCGTTTATTTCCTCAACGAACTCTACGCCGAGGGCGAAATCGAGCGGGTGCCTGTCTACGTGGACAGCCCGCTTTCCAGCAAGGCCACCACCGTGCATCGCCGGCACCCGGAGTGCTACGACAGGGAGACCGAGCGGCTCCTCCGGCAGGGCAACGATCCGTTCATGTTCCCCGGTCTGGTCTACACCAGCAGCGTGGAACAATCCAAGGCCCTCAACCACGTGGACGGGCCGGTCGTGATCGTCTCCGCCTCCGGAATGTGCGAGGGTGGCCGGATACTCCACCACCTGAAGCACACCGTGGGGGAGCGCCGGAACGTCGTGCTCATCGTCGGTTACCAGGCCCCTCACACCCTGGGCCGCCGGATTGTGGAGGGCCGGGAGGAAGTTAAGATATTCGGCGAGTATTACGACCTCCGGGCCCGCGTGGAAACCATCAACGCCCTCAGCGCCCACGCCGACCACGACGAACTGCTGGATTACTTCACCGCCATGGGACCCGGGGTCGCCCACGCCTTCGTGGTGCACGGCGAAACGGAGGCCGCGGGGAACCTGGCCGGAGACCTCCGCAGACTGGGGGCCCACAATGTGGTAAACCCCGAAGAAGCCGCCGTATACGACATCTGACCGCCTGTGCTCGGCTCCCGCCGGCCGACGGAAGCAACCCAATTTCTTCGGCGACCCCCGCCGAATCTCGGCTCCCGCGGCGCTGGCGGGCGCCTCTCCGAGACGGTAGGCTGTCAGACTCCACGTACTCCGCGGAGGAAACACGACATGGCGCTTATGCGGGTGATGTTCCGCGCTCCGTCGTTGGAGAAGCAGACCAACATGACCGTGATCCTGCCCTACGGTGCAGAGGCCGAAGGGCCTTATCCGGTGCTCTACCTGCTGCACGGGCTCTCCGACGATGATTCCATCTGGGCACGGCGGACTTCCCTTGAGCGCCACGTGGCGGGGATGCCCCTCATCGTAGTGATGCCCGACGGGGGGCGTGGATTCTACACCGACGCGCAGCAGGGGCCGGCCTGGGAAAGCCACATCATGGAGGACGTCGTCGGGTTCGTCGAGCACTTCTTTCCGGCCATCCCCGAGCGTCGCGGCCGCGCCGTCGAGGGCCTTTCCATGGGAGGTTACGGTGCGATGAAGCTGGCCCTGAAGTACCCGGAACGCTTCTGCAGCGCAGCCGCCCACTCCAGCGCCCTCGCCGTGGAGAAGCGGCTGAGCGACGGTGAACGCGCGGCCGAGTTCCGGCTCATCTTCGGACCCGAGCCACCTCCCCGGGAGGACCCCTTCCGGTTGGCCGAACGCGCTGACCCGGACGCGCTGCCGGCCCTCCGGGTCGACTGCGGCACCGAGGACGGACTGCTGGAGGAGAATCGGGCGTTCCACCGCCACCTGGAAGACCTCGGCATCCCTCATGAATACGAGGAGTTCCCGGGCGGCCACGACTGGGCATACTGGGATCGGCGGGTGCAGGAGGCGTTGAAGTTCCATTCTCGCGTCCTGGACATCTGAGCCCGGACGACCTGTCCATTCTCCGGGGAAAACATCCTCATAATGTAGCTTGACAATTGCCCTTAGCCTGTTAATATGCTCGCCTTGTGGACAGTACGCTTGGTTCTGCAGGAGAGAGGAGCTTAGCTTATGGCGGCCCAGACGCGCGTTGTGCTGACGGAGAAGGACATACCAAAGCAGTGGTACAACATCCAGGCAGACCTGCCCACCCCGCTGCAGCCGCCGCTGAACCCGGCCACGGGGGAACCCGCCGGTCCGGACGACCTGGCGCCCGTCTTCCCCATGAACCTCATCGAGCAGGAGGTCAGCCAGGAGCGGTGGATCGACATCCCCGAGCCGATACTGGAGAAGTACGCCCTCTGGCGGCCGACACCGCTGCACCGCGCCAGGGCACTGGAGAAAGCTCTCGATACCCCCGCCCACATTTACTACAAGAACGAGGGCGTATCGCCGCCGGGCAGCCACAAACCCAACACCTCCGTCGCCCAGGCCTATTACAACAAAGAGTTCGGCATCAAAAGGCTGACCACCGAAACCGGCGCCGGCCAGTGGGGCAGCGCGTTGGCGATGGGATGTCAGCTCTTCGGCCTGGAATGCAAAGTTTACATGGTGCGCATCAGCTTCGATCAGAAGCCCTACCGAAAGCTGATGATGGAGGTATGGGGCGCTGACTGCATCCCCAGCCCCAGTTCCCAGACCCGGGTCGGCCGCAACATCCTGGAGAAGATGCCCGACACACCGGGCAGCCTTGGCATCGCCATCAGTGAGGCCATCGAGGACGCCGTCACCTCCGAGAACACCCGCTACTCCCTGGGCAGCGTGCTGAATCACGTCCTCCTCCACCAGACCGTCATCGGCCTCGAAGCCAAAAAACAACTCGAATCCATCGGCGAATATCCCGACGCGGTGATCGGTTGCGCGGGCGGCGGCTCCAACTTCGCCGGCACCGCCTTTCCCTTCCTGATGGACAAAATCAACGGCAAAGAGATCGACGTAATCGCCACCGAGCCCACCGCCTGCCCGACCATGACCCGGGGGCCCTTCGTCTACGATTTCGGCGACACCGGGATGACCACGCCGCTGCTGCCGATGTACTCCCTGGGCCACGACTTCGTGCCGCCGCCCATCCACGCCGGCGGTCTCCGCTACCACGGCATGGCGCCGCTGGTCAGTAAACTGATCCGCGAGGGCCTCATCGAGGCCCGGGCCCTCCACCAGGTGGAGTGCTACCGGCGCGCCGTACAGTTCGCCCGGACCGAGGGGTTCATCCCCGCGCCCGAGACCTCCCACGCCATCGCGGCCGCCGTCCAGGAGGCCGAAAAGGCCAAGGCCGAGGGCAGGGAAAAAGTCATCCTGTTCAACTGGTCGGGACACGGCCTGCTGGACCTGGGCGGCTACGACGCCTTCTTCCGCGACCAACTGGAAGATTATGCCCTGCCCGAAAAGCAACTGGAAGAGTCCCTGGCCGGCGTCGAGGGCCTTCCCAAACCCGAGTGAGCACGGCCGGAAGGACAGAAGGTGCGGGAAGAACACGATGAGCGCAGCCGACGGTGCCCACGCCTGGGGCACCGGGTGACCTTCCGCTACTGCCGAACCCAGGAGGGTCAGGCCCTCTGCCCCCGCATACTCGACTGCTGGTGGGAGACCTTCGACGTAGTCTCCTGGGTGCGGGAGAACTACGGCGAGGAGGAGCTGGAGCGCCTCCGGCAACGCGAGCCGAAGGACAAACGGACCAGCATCCTCGAACTCATCCAGCAGGCCAAAGAGCGCCGCGGCGAGTCCGGCCCGGAACAGGACTGAGCCCCGCGAAGAGTCCCCGCCGGCCTGCGCACCCGGGATAGCGGGACATTGCGTTTCCACGTCCCCCCGGCTAACAATCGACGGTAAGTGCTTGCTCTGTCCTTCTCGCCCTGCGGGTTCATTTTCCGTCCGACTCCTCACTTTGGATTTTGCGTCGTAAGTTCTTTTTTCCGAGTGACCTCCGTGAAAATGGGTTCGTTTTGTAATCGGGGGGGCAGGGTTTAGTTTGTGCGTTCCCGAATTGTTGTTTTGTGGTTGACACCTTCTTTCCCGCATGTCTCCGCCCGAGACGGGCAAGCCTGGTGGCCTCCGTGTTGAATCCCGTCGCTGGACTGCCGGTGTGCAGGGCTGTCTTCCCCGGGGTCCTTTTGATGGTTTCGCCGGCTGTCCTTCTCCCCCGAGCGCCGCGCTTCGGCGCGGAGGCGGCTCCGTGGCGAACCTGGCCGTTCGCTTTCTTCGTGCCCTTCCCTTCTCTCCGCGCGCCTCGCGGCTGGAGCTATTGTAGACGTTTTGGGACCGGCGCGTGTCCGGACATTCCGTCGTTGGGCTATCGAACCGCTCTGCGTGCTTTATATAGGCATGAGAGAGCCTCTCCGCCGGGCGATTCGGCGCCCAGCCGGTTATGGACGTGGCGCGTCTACCCGGAGAGCAGCGGCCGAAACCGGGGATGATGCGACCCCCGGGGGCGGTCTGTGTCTCACGCCGGGGGCCCTCGCTTGACAGCGCCCGCGAGCTGGGGCAGGCTGAGGGGGCTTGATCCCACATTATTCACGAGGAAACGACGCACATTGTTGTAACGGGTTAACCTGATATATGTTAGAGCATATTTAGACGGAGCATGCGGAAAACAGTGTGTTTTTTCGGTGAACAACACCATCCTCGCCCTTCGGGAGCGGCGCCGGCACCGTATCTGCTTTGTCAGGCTTCGCTTGCAGTGTAAGAACACAGCGGCGCTCGCCTTCCGCGCATCTGCGGCACTGGCAACGCTTGAATAATCCGGGTTGATAGCACGCAGCGGACACAGAAAGGGGGCGCAGATGAGATTCGTGTTCAGGAAGCTGATCTGGATCGCGGGAGGGCTCCTGGTCCTCGCCGTCATTGCCGTGGTGGTAGTGCTGGGAGCGTTGGATCGCGTGGTGCACGTCGGGATCGAGAAGGTGGGGCCGCTGGTGACCCGCGTGCCCCTCCAGGTGGAGGACGTGGACATTTCATTGCTCGGGGGCTCCTTCGCGATGCACGGGTTCAAGATGGGCAATCCCCCTGAGTTCGCGGCTCCTCGTGCGGCCTACGCGGGCACGGTGCTGGTCGAATGCGAGCTGGGTTCCCTGCTGCGGGAGGAGGTCATCCTTCACCGCGTGGAGGTGGAGAAACCGGAGATCACCGTCGAGCTATCCGGCGGCCGCACCAACCTCGGCACCATCCTGGAGGGCATAAGAATGCCCGAGCGCAAGAGCAAGAAGTTCCGCATCGGCCTGCTGCGCATAACGGAACCGGCGGTCGAGCTGGCCGGCCTCCCGGCGGGGCAGACCGCGCGCCTGAACCTGCCCGACATCGAGATGGAAAATCTCTCCGCCGGAGGGGAGCCTCTCAGCCCCGCCGAACTGGCGGCCCTCATACTGCAGCGGCTCCAGGAGGAAATCCTCGGGCGCGCCGGCGGGCAACTGCCCGACGAGAGCCTCCGGGCGTTGCGGGATGACTTCGAAGAAGCGCTCCAGGAAGGCTCCAGGGTCCTGGAGGAGGCCCGCCGAGGGCTGGAGGATCAGGCCGGAGACCTGCTCGAAGGCCTCAAGCTGCCCGGTCAGTAGAGCGCCCGGCCCGCCCGCCCTGGAGCAGGGGACGGCGGTTGACAGGTCGGCTTCGGGCGCTAACATGGGATGTCCGGCCGGGACCGGCGAGGTCCGCCGGCCCGTGCAGTTTTGTGACCCGGCTTCGCTCCTGCTACTCCCGGCGGAGGTGCTGAATGATGAAGCGCGCCGACGTGGCCCTGGCCTGTGCTCTGATGGGCGTCCTCGCCGCCTTCCTGACCGGATGCAGCGCGCTGGGAGCGGGTTCCGGCGTAGCCCGGCACGTCGACGCG
Source organism: uncultured candidatus Brocadiaceae bacterium (assembly GCA_964510315.1). Lineage (GTDB taxonomy): Bacteria > Planctomycetota > Brocadiia > SM23-32 > SM23-32 > CAZEAP01. The sequence continues at coordinate 44,334 of CAZEAP010000007.1, read as the reverse complement.
GAGGAGTGCCGGCGCCGGCTGGTTGAGACGGTCGATCTGTGGAACGGCGGCCTCGACGGGAAAAGCGGAATGGGGGTTTACCGGGAGGACTGGGACGGCCTGTTCAAGGTGCACCTGGACCGGCAGTTCCAATTCTACGAGTCCGACATCCCGTACTTCCGCAACAGCACCGTCATCGCCCAGAGCCGCGCCATCTACATGAACGCGGCGGCCTGTTTCGCGGCCCCGGAGGACGACAAAGACCGCTTCAAACGCGCCGTCCTCATGGGCGCCGACTACCTGCTGGAATACGGGCGCGACCCCCGCTACGGAGGCTATTTCTGGCGACTGGACTACGACGGCGACGTGCCCCCCGACGGCAACGAGGACTCCACCCTGAAGGACACCTACGGCAACACGTTCCTGGTCTTCGGGCTGGCCAACGCATGGCGTGTCAGCAAAGAGGAGAAATACCTGAATGCCGCCATGGAGCAAATCGAGCTGCTCTACGAGCGCTTTGCCGACCCGAAGCACCCGGGCGGTTTCCTGCCGCCGTTCAGCCGAACCTGGGACGGCCCCCGAGGGGTGAAGCACTTCGACCCGCCCGTTCACCTCCTGGAAGCCCTCATGGTCCTCCACGATCACACGTCGGGGGCAACCCGGCGGAGGATCGAGGAATGGATCAAACGCCAGGGCGATTTCGTCACGGAGGTCATGTACCAGGACCTGCCGGGGCATGAAGACCGGGGCTTCGTGGCGGAAGTCTTCGCGGACAACTGGAAGCCCCATCCCGACCAGGTGGAAGTGCGCGGGGGACACTGCGTCGAGACCGCCTTCCTGCTGGGCCGGGCCGTCGAGCGCGGACTCGGTGATGAGTCCTGGCTGGAGGTCGCACGGAAGATCATGACCTTCGCCGTGGACACCTTCTATGACGAGAGCCACGGGGCCGTGCTGGACAGCAACAGCGATTACCACGGCGACGTCGTGGACGGCGACGTCGCCGAGTGGTGGCATAACACCGAGATGGCCCGCGCGGCCGCCCACTTCTCCGCCGTCCACGGGATGGACTACGGGGAGGTCTTCCGGAAAGTGGACGGGTTCATTCGCGGAGCTTTGACCGATCAGCGCTACGGGGGGCTGTACATTGCAAGGGAGGTGCTCGGCCGGGAGCCCGGCAACCTGCAGCTACAGCTTGCCAACACCGACAAGGGCCACGTCTGGAAGGTCAATTACCACCACACCATGTACCTCGCCGAGCTGCTGAGGCTCGAGGAAAAATACGGCGGCTGGCTCTTCTGAGCCCGGCGCCCGCTTCGGCCCTCTCTGCTCGAGCCCCGACGAGGCAACAGCGTCCCCGCTGAGCTTGACAATCCGCCCCCGTTGCCTTTAGATGAGCGCCGCGGGGGAGCGGTGGAGCACCACGCACTGAGTGGAGGCGGCCATGGGCATGCGCCTGATCGGCCCCGTCTACCTGGTCGGCGGGCAGGACTTCAACATGGTCTACCTCGACTGGCCCGCCAACGACGCCAACTGCTACCTGGTGGACACCGGCGACCCGCTGGTGCTGATCGACTGCGGCTGCGGGGAGAGCCTTTCCGGCATCCTGACCAACATCGAGCAGATGGGGTTTAAGCTGGACGATGTCCGGCACGTGTTGTTGACCCACGCCCATCTGCCCCACGCGGGCGCCGCCGAGGCGCTGCGCAGGAATGGAGCGCGCATCACGGCCGGCCCCTGCGCGGCCGATGCGATCACAGAGGCGAGAATCGAGACCTCCGCATGGTATTACGCCCGCGAGTTCGTACCCCTGCAGGAGGTCACCCGGATCGAGGACGGGGAGACCATCAAGCTGGGCAGGTGCGAGTTCCTGGCGCGCCATCTGCCGGGACACTCGCCCGGCAGCTTCGGCTACGAGCTGGTCCACGAGGACTCTCGCATGCTTTTCTGCGGCGACGTGGTCCGCTCGCCCGCTCTGGAACAGGTGCGCAACCGCCCCGGCTACGACCACGCCGCCTACAACGCAACCCTGCTGCGGCTGCTGGAGGACCCTCCCGATGTGCTCTATCCCGGGCACGGACCCTTTTGCCTCTCCCACACCGAGCACTGGATCGCGGAGGAGCTGAAGGAACTGCTGCGTGAGCCCGAAGCATGACCCTGCGAGGGACGGCATAGGCAAACCACGGAGACACGGAGAACGCACGGGAAAGGCGAACGGAAAGAAAGCAACCACGAAGAAAACCAATGACCCGAACCGCATCAACGGCAGAGCACAAGATGGTCCTCGGAGCCGTCGGCCGGCTCGCCCGCCTTTGACCGGAAGGGCAAAGGACCACATACACGTCGATGCCGCGTTTTCAGACGTCAGAATTCCTTTAGTGGAGCAGGCGAAAATGGCCGCAGAACTGATAGAGGGGGACGCGATCGCCGAAAGCATCAAGGCGGAAGCGCAGGCCCGGATCGAGGAATTCGGACTCACACCCCGCCTGGTGGGGATACTCGCCACCGACAACCCCGGGGCCAAATTCTACGCCAAAAGCCAGAAGAAGGCCTGTGCGGAGGTGGGTATCGAGTACGAACTGCGGGAGCTGGACCCCGAATCCGAGCAGGCGGACCTGGTGCGCGAAGTCGGCGTTGCCAACGAAGACCCCGACGTCAGCGGCATCATCCTCCTGATGCCCGTGCCCGACTCCGTGGACGCCCGCCAGGTTCAGACCACCATACTGCCCGACAAGGACGTGGAAGGCGTCCACCCGGCCAACATCGGTAAGTTGTTCTACGGGGACTTCGGGCTGGCTCCCTGCACCCCCCACGCCGTCATCGCGATGCTGGAGTCGGCCGAGGTGGACCTGGCAGGGAAAGAGACCGTCGTGGTCGGCCACAGCGAGATCGTCGGCAAGCCCACCGTCGTGATGCTGCTGGAGTCCCTGATGGAATCGCCCACGGTGACCTGCTGCCACATCGCCACCCGGGAGCTGGCCTTCCACACCCGACGGGCCGAAGTCCTCATCGTAGCGGCGGGCAAGGCCGGGCTGGTCAGCGGTGAGATGGTCAGGGAAGGCGCCGTCATCATCGACGTGGGCATCAACCGGGTTAAGGTCGAAGAGGACGGCAAGAAGAAGACCAGGATCGTCGGCGACGTGGAGTTCGAAGCGGCCAAAGAGAAGGCATCACTCATCACCCCCGTCCCCGGCGGCGTCGGCCTGGTGACCACTGCCATGCTCCTGCGGAACACCGTCGAGTGCGCCCGCCGGCAGCTCTGAGCCGGCATTCCGCCCTGCGCCCGCCTGCGAAGCGTTCGGAATGGGGGTACGGATGCTGGAGTTCCTTCTCCGGCGGCACTGGCGGCCGGCCCTTGACGCGCTGCTGCTGTTTGTGGTCGGCCTGTTCGTCTCCTGGCCGGTGGTGCGTTACCGGCTGCGGGCTCTGACGTGGCCCCCGAGGGCCGTCTTCCGCTTCATCCTCCGCCTGATGGGGCGCTCGCCGGGTATCCCTCGGGTGGGGGGCGTGATCTTTGCCTATAACGCCACGGCCATCTTCATCTACATGGCCGCCGGCTTCCACCCGCTCGTCCCCAAAATCCTCGGCATCTGGGTGGGCATGAACGTGGGCATCGTCACTCTTACCATGCGGCAGGAGGGGGAGGCCGTGGAGGCGTTCCGGCCGGAGCCGGATCAGTGGAGGCCGCCGGCGGTTCTGAGCGTTCCCTGCGGCCTGGTGGTCCTGCTGCTGGAGTTGCCCTGCTTCTGGTTCGCCATCGCGATGGGCATCAGCATGGGGCACCGGGTTCAGGCGGGGGACGCCTCCTACTTCAGCGCCCTGGCGATGCGCGCGAAAGTCTATCTCTCCCTGCTGGTGCCGGCCCTGTTGGTCAGCGGAATGGCCGAAGCGGTGGCCGTCCGGGGCTCGGCCGCGGCCGCCGAGGAAACCCCTCCCTCCGGCCCCGATGACCAGCCCCGGGCGTGACGTTGGGAAGAACACCCGGGCCGCGTATAATGGAGGGAAAGAGGGCCGTAATTCATCGGGGGAAGCCGTGAGTGAAGAAGAAAAGAGGGGCAACCTGAGCCGACGGGACTTCCTGATCGCCGCTGCTGCGGGAGCGGCCGGTCTGGCCGGGCTCCGCCACCTGGCCCGCCCGGAGGGAATGCCGAAGATCAGGAGTTTCGCGCAGAGCACTCTCAAGCCCGGCCTGGCCATCGTCCACGCCCGAGGCCAGGACGGAGAGGAACGAGAGGCCGCCGCCGAGATGACCCGCCGGGCCGTCGAGGCCCTCGGCGGTATGGACGGCCTGGTGAGCGAGGGCGACCGGGTGGTCATCAAACCGAACATGGCCTGGGTGAGGTCCCCCCGGTTCGCCACCAACACTAACCCCTGGGTTGTGGCCGCGCTGGTGGAACTCTGCCGCGAGGCCGGCGCCGGGGAGGTCCTGGTCATGGACAACACCATCTCGAAGAACCCCCGCCGCTCCTATGAGACCAGCGGTGTCGCCGCGGCGGCCCGCGAGGCCGGCGCGGAGGTCCCCTTCGTCAATCGCTCCGCCGCGGTGGAGCTGGAGGTGCCCGAGGCGACCGTCCTGGGCAAATGGCCGTTCTGTCGGGAATTCATCGACGCCGACCGCTGCGACGTCCTCATCAACGTGCCCATCCTCAAAGACCACGGCACCAGCCGCCTCAGCATCGGCCTGAAAAACGCCTTCGGCATGGTGGCCGGTGAGCGGGGCAAGCTTCACCCCCAGATCCATCGCAAGATACCCGACATCCATCGTCTGCTGCGCGTGGACCTGACCGTGATGGACTGCTACCGCGTGTTGCGCCGGCACGGCCCCACCGGTGGATCCCTGGAGGACGTGGACAACTCCCTGGAAGGCGCCCGCCGGGTGGTGGCCGGCATCGATCCGGTCGCCGTCGACGCCTACGGGGCGCACATGTTCGGCTTCGAGCCGGAGCAGATAGGGTTCGTCCGCAACGCCGCCGAAGCCGGCCTCGGCAAAGGGGACTGGCGCGCGGACGGCGTCCTCGAGGAGACGATCTGAGGCCCGCCACCCCGCCGCGCGGCGCGCCCTGCCCCTGCCGCTCTACGCGAGGCCCCGGCGCGCCACAGGCTTGCGGATTCGGGGGTCTGTAAGTTAAGATTGCTCTGTAGAAATGATGTGCGGGGCGCCGCCCAGGATGTCTTTCTGAGCGAGCGCACTTTCAGCGAGCGAAGTTTACCCGCCTGTGGCGGGAATCTCGTCGTTCGGTGGGGTGGGCATGGGCCGCCGGAGCGGTAAGGTACGGCGTGGCGGAACGGCGAGATGCGTTCGGCGCCTGAAGGCGAGGCGTCTCAGCATGACGGCGCGGCAGGCGCCGGGCCGATTTGAGTGTCGATGGATGGTTTCTACACAGCAAGTTAGGATGAGAATTCCTGACCGGGCAGCCATTGCGCGTCGCCTCCGGGAGTCCACCGATGACTGAGCAAGGCTCCGTCGGCATCGTCGAGACCCAAAGCTGGCGCTTCGGGGAACCACCCGACCGCCTGGTTCTGCGCAGCGGCGTGGAACTGGGGCCCGTCGAAGTGGCCTACGAGACCTACGGGGAACTCTCCCCCGAGCGGGACAACGCCGTGCTTATCTGCCATGCTCTCAGCGGCGACGCCCACGTGGCCGGCCGCCACTCCACCGAAGACCGCAAACCCGGCTGGTGGGACCTCATGGTGGGGCCGGGGAAGGGCATCGACACCGACCGCTACTTCGTGGTCTGCTCCAACTGCATCGGGGGATGCAAGGGCAGTACGGGACCCTCCTCGATCAACCCGGAGACCGGCGAGCCCTACGGGCTGGACTTTCCCATGGTGACCGTCAGCGACATGGTGAAGGTCCAGCACGCCCTGCTGACCGAGCACCTGGGGCTGGAGAGGGTGCTGTCGGTGATCGGCGGGTCGATGGGGGGCATGCAGGTGCTCCAGTGGGCCATCGACTATCCGGACATGGTGGACTCCGCCGTCCCCATCGCCAGCACGGCCCGTCTGAGCGCGCAGGGCATCGCCTTCGACGAGGTTGGCCGGCAGGCCATCTACAGCGACCCGAACTGGAACAACGGCGACTACTACGGCGGCCCTCACCCGGACCGGGGCCTGGCGGTGGCGCGGATGGTCGGCCACATCACCTACCTGAGCGACCGCTCGATGCGGGAGAAGTTCGGACGCCGCCTCCAGGAGCGGGAACAGGTGGGTTACGACTTCGGCCCGCCGGACTTCCAGGTGGAAAGCTACCTCCGCTACAAAGGGGGTGCCTTCGTGGAGCGGTTCGACGCGAACTCCTATCTCTACATCACCAAGGCGATGGATTATTTCGACCTGGTGGCCGACTACGGCTCGCTGCTCAACGCCTTCAGCGGCGTGGAAAGCCGCTTCCTGGTCATCTCCTACAGCGGGGACTGGCTTTTCCCCACCTACCAGTCGAAGGATATCGTCCGCGCCCTCCAGGCCGACGGGGTCTACACCACTTTCTGCCAGTTGGAGTCCGAATACGGCCACGACGCCTTCCTGCTGAAGGACGAGCAGCTTGCCAGCGCCATTCGCGGCTTTTTGGACAACACGTTGCGCGCGCGGCGCGAGGGCCGCACCGGCTGACCGAATCCGAGGAGGGCACATGCCCGTCAGGGTCGACTACCAGATGATCGAGGGCCACGTGGAACCCGGTGCGCGGGTGCTGGACCTCGGCTGCGGGGACGGAGAGCTGCTGAGCCAGCTCATCCGGGAGAAAAACTGCCGAGGCACCGGCATCGACGTGGACCTCCGGCAGGTCAGGCAATGCATCCAGCGCGGCGTGCCCGTCTATCACGGCGACATGCTGGAGGGGATGGAGATGTTCGAGGAGGACACCTTCGACTGCGTCATCCTCAGCCAGACCCTCCAGCAGACCGAGCGCCCCGACGAGGTGGTCCGAGAGATGCTGCGCGTGGGGCGGAGGGCCGTTATCAGCTTCCCCAACTTCGGCCACTGGAAAGTGCGGCTCAAGCTGCTGCTGACCGGTAGAATGCCCGTCACCGGCGTCCTGCCCTACCGCTGGTACGAGACGCCCAACATCCACCTGCTGACCGTCAGGGACTTCCTCGACCTCTGCCGCAGGCAGGACCTCCGCTTGGTCGACAGCATCTACCTGACGCCCGGATACCATCGGCTTCCCGCCCTGCTGGGCAACCTGCTGGCCAGCCTGGCCATATTCGTCGTCGAACGCAGTGAAAGGGGGACGCAATGACCGGAGAGAAGGCGGTGGAGACACTCGACCGCCTGGAGCAGGAGCATCCCGACGCGCGCATCTGGCTGGACTACGACAATGCGTGGCAGCTCCTGGTGGCCACCATACTGGCCGCCCGGTGCACCGATGAGAAGGTGAACGAGGTCACTGGCGAGTTGTTCGGCCGCTGGGCCACCCCGGCCGAACTGGCCGAGGCCGACCCGGAGGAGGTCCGGGACCTCATCCACCCGACCGGCACCTTCCGGCGCAAGCAGGAATACATCCAGAACGCCGCCGAGGTCATCGCGGAGGAGTACGGCGGGGAAGTCCCCGACGACATCGAACGGCTCAGCGACATAAAAGGCGTCGGCCGCAAGACCGCGGCCATCGTCATCGGCAGCGCCCTCGGCGGGCAGGAGATCGGCGTGGACACGCACGTCGAGCGCGTCACCAGGCGCCTCGGCCTGGCCGAACACAAAACCACCGCCGCCATCGAGAAGGACCTCCGCAGGGCCTTCCCGGAGGACCGCTGGGCGCGCGCCACGCAACTGCTGACCACCCACGGCCGCCGCATCTGCACCGCCGCGGAGCCCGACTGCGAGCGATGCCCCCTCAGCGACCTGTGCGGCTACTACCGGGAGAACGTCGCCGACTGACCTGAATCTCGCGCGGTCCGGCCGAACGTGATATCATGAACATTCGTCCCTGGGGGCGGTCTCCTCAGTCGCCGAGAGGACATGAGCACGTCGCGCACAACGGGTACCGAACTGAAGCGCTGCCGCCTGACCGTCCGCGGGCGGGTGCAGGGCGTGGGCTTCCGGCCCACCCTCTACCGCGCGCTCACGCGGCGGGACTGCGCCGGCAGCATCCGGAACACCCCGGAGGGCGTTCAGCTCGACCTCGAAGCCCCCGCCGAGGTGCTCCGCGAGGTGGTGCGGAACTTCCGGGACCTCATACCGTCCCGCGCCCGGGTGGACGAAATCCAGGTCGAGGAGACCCAACCCCGGGGCGATGAGGAGTTCAGCATCGTGCGCAGCTCCGAAGGGGGCCCCAGCCTGCTGCCCATCCCTCCTGACCTTGCCACGTGTGCGGCCTGCGGGGAGGAGCTGACCGACCCCGCCGACCGCCGGGGCGCCTACCCGTTCAACACCTGCACTGCCTGCGGACCCCGCTTCACGATCGCCCGCGAGGTGCCCTTCGACCGACCCACCAACTCGATGGCGGAGTTCCCGCCCTGCCCCGAGTGCGCGCGGGAATACGCCGATCCGGCCGACCGCCGCTTCCACGCTCAGACCCTCTCCTGCCCTGCCTGCGGCCCATCGCTGAAGTTCCTCACCCCCGGCGGAGAGGCGCTCGACGAGCCGCTCCGGCGCGCACGCCGCATGCTCCGGGAAGGCGGCATTCTGGCGGTGAAGGGAGTGGGCGGTTTCCACCTGGCCTGCGACGGCACGCGGCGGGAGGTGGTCGAGCAGTTGCGCCGCCGCAAGCAGCGCCCCGGCAGGCCCTTCGCCCTCATGGCCGCCGACCTGGCCGCCTGCCGGACCGCGTGCCGCGTCTCCGAGTTCGAGGAGGAACTGCTCACTTCAGCACGCGCGCCGATCGTCCTGATGGAGAAACGCCCCGACGGCCCCGTCGCCGACGCCGTTGCGCCGGGGCTCGCCGAGCTGGGGGTCATGCTGCCCTACACCCCGCTCCACTCCATGCTCTTCGGCCTCCCGGGGGGCGACGCGAAAGAGCGAGCGGCGGAGACGAACGCTTTCCCCCGGCTTCTGGTAATGACGAGTTGCAACCGCTCGGAGGAACCCATCGCCCTCAGCGAGGAGCGGGTCCTCTCGGACCTTGCCGACCTGGTGGACGGCATCCTCACCCACGACCGCATCATTGAGAACCGCTGCGACGACTCGGTGGTGGCCGCTCTCGACGGCTCCGTCCTCCCCATGCGCCGCTCGCGGGGCTACGTGCCCGAAGCCGTCGTGCTGGACGGCGAGGCCCCCCCCTTGTTGGCGGCCGGTGCCATGCTGAAGAACACATTCGCCGTGACCAGCGGCCGGCGCGTCTTCCTCTCCCAGCACATCGGGGACGTCTCCGACGCCGACAACGCCGAGCACTTCGCTCAATCGTTCGACAGCTTCGCCCGGCTGCTGCGGGTCGAGCCGGAGGCGGTGGTCTGCGACCTGCACCCCGACTATCCCACGACCGAGTTCGCGCGAGACCTCAGCCGCCGGCGGGGTTTGCCCCTGCTGCAGATGCAGCATCACCATGCCCACCTGGTCTCCTGCCTGGCCGAGAACGGCGAGTTCGGGCCCGTCATCGGGGTGAGCTGGGACGGCACCGGCTACGGAGCGGACGGTGCGGTCTGGGGGGGAGAGTTCCTGGTGGCCGACCGCCGCAGTTTCCGCCGCGCGCACCACTTCGAATACGTCCCCATGCCGGGCGGCGAACAGGCCGTCTGGCATCCGCTGCGGATGACCCTCTCCCATCTGGTCCGCGCCCTCGGCGAAGGGGAAGCCCGCGACCGACTGGAGGAACGCATCGGCCGCAGCGCATTCGAGCGGTGGCTCCAGATCATGGACCGGCGGCGGTTTTCGCCCCTCACCTCCAGCGCCGGAAGGGCCTTCGACGCCGTGGCCGGCCTGCTCGGCACTCGGGAGGAGACCACTTACGAGGGGCAGCCGGCCTGCGAGCTGGAGGCCCTCTGCGCCGCGGGGGCCGAAGGGCACTACGAATTCCATTGCGACGGCGAGAAGATACTCCTGCGTCCTACCTTCCGGGACATTTGCCGGGATCTGGACGCCGGAGTCGCCGACGGCCTGATCGCCGCCAGGTTCCACAACACCATGGCCCGGATCATCGTGCGGACCTGCCGGCGCATGCGGGAGGAGAGCGGCATAGAGACGGTGGCCCTCTCCGGCGGCGTGATGCAGAACCGTACGCTGGTCTCCGCCGCGGCCGGGCCGCTGCGGGAGGAGGGCTTCCGCGTCCTGCTCCACAGCAAGGTCCCGCCCAACGACGGCGGCATCTGCCTGGGCCAGGCCGCCTGGGCCTTCACACAACTGGACGCCGGCGCGGAGGCGTAGAGATGTGCTGGGCAGTTCCCACGAAGCTCATCGAGATCGACGGCCCGATCGGCAAGGTCGAGCTGGGGGGCGCCGTGCGAGAGGTCGGCCTCCAGCTCGTCCAGGAGCCGGAGGTCGGCGACTACGTCCTGGTCCACGCCGGATTCGCCATCCAGAAGGTGGATGAAGAGGAGGCCCGGGAGACCCTGAAGCTCCTCGACGAGATAGCCGCCGAATTCCACCCCGACGCCCGCACTCAAGCCGAGCCATAGTGCTTGTCCCGACATGCTTCCCACGGTGATAACCGTAAGCGGCGCCCACCGGCGGATCGGGAAGACGCTGCTGGTGGAGCGCCTCCTGGCGGCCCTGCCCCGCGCCGACGCCGTCAAGGTCCAGGCCCGCCCCTCGGCTCCGAGGCGCGTCTTCGAGGAGACCGACGCACCGGAGAACCCGGAGAAGGATACCCAACGTTACCTGTGCGCCGGGGCGGCCCATGCTTTCCTGCTCAGCGGGCCGCCGGAGGAACTGCTGGAGGACTGCCGGCGGCTGATCCGAGAGAGCGAGCGCGACGTCGTGATCTTCGAGACCAACTCGCTGGCCCCCCTCCTGGAGCCCGACCTGGCCTTCTTCGTGGAGGGAGAGGGCGAGGAGAAACCCGGCGCCGCGGCATGCCGCGAACTCGCCGACGTGATCGTCTCCGGCCTGGCGGACCCGACGTAGACGGCTCGGCCCGCCGCTATAGCCCCTGAATCAGGAGACCCCACCAACTCAACGAGGAGACGACCCCAATGCCGACCGAGAAAAAAACCGTGCGCCGGGCAGTGCGCGAGGAGTCCGAGGACGGCAGGCTCGGGTGCGCCGCGGCACTCGCCCTCGCCCGGCGCCTGGAAGTGGACCCGAAGGAGATCGGGAAGGCCTGCAACGCGCAGAACATCAAGATTGTGCGCTGCCAGTTGGGGTGCTTCGGCTGATCGCCCGGGCAAGGGCGTTCCCTCCCCCGTCTCTGGAGCGGCTTGTTGCCCTGCATTGCCGAGCCGGCGGAGTCGCCGGAGGGCAGGCGCGCAGTCTCAAGGGCCCGGGGAGAGACGGCGGCCCGTGCTCGGCAAAGCAGGAACGCCCGCACATCTGTAGCATGGGCGGTCGGGGGAGGAGGCGAGTTCACTCGTAGAACGTTCGGCGTATGATGTCGCGCTGGATCGCCTCCTCCAGCTCGACGAACCGTGCGCTGAACCCGCCCACGCGCACCATGAGGTTTGGATAGCTCTCCGGCTCGCGCATGGCGTTCTCCAGGTCTTCCCGGCCCACCACGGTGATCATCGCCTGCGTTCCGCCGTTGGCGAAGTAAGCGTCCAGCAGCGCTTCCAGCTTCGCCCTGTTTTCTGTGAACATTTTCTTGCCGAACTTCATGTTGTGCACGTAGCCGGCGTGGATACTCGGGTCGGGTTTGACGACGGAGTTCATGAACGCGGTGATGCCGCTGGTGTCGTTGCCGGCGGTGGGTGCGTTGCCGCTGGCGATGGGCATTGCGGCGCGCCGGCCGTCCGGAGTTGCGCCGGTCTCATCGCCGATCCTCACGTAGCTCCAGTTGTTGATGTTCACCAGCAGGAAGTAGTCGAGTCCGGCGCGCTGGCCGGCTTCCATGGCAGCCCGGCAGCAATGGCCGCTCACGCGGCAGAGCATCTCGTCCGCCGCGTCGAGATCGTTGCCGTACTTCGGGGCGTTCAGGAAGAGGCGGCGCTCGGGCTCGTGTCCCTCCCAGTCGGCTTGGAGCATCTCCAGGAGGTCGTCGGGACTGAAACGCTGCTCCTCGTAGACCAGTTGCTTGAGGGCGGTCAGGGAGTCGGCGGCGTTGACCATCCCGAAGGACTCCACCACGCCGCCCAGGTAGCGCAGCCCGCCGTCCACCAGGCTTCTGCCCCGCTCCAGGCAGCCGTCCATCAGCATGCTGGCGAAGAGGAAGGAGGCGGTCGTGCGCTCGACTTCCAGTTCGATCGCGTGGGCTCTGGCAATCGCGTCGAGGTGGTATTCGACCTGCCGCGCGTAGGCGTCCCAGAAGTCCTCGAAGGTCTCGAACTCCTCGAAGGGCCCGGTTTCCAGCCCGGTCGGCTCGCCGGTGTCGGGGTCCACCCCGTTGTGCATAACCACCTGCACGGCCTTCAGCAGGTTGAGGGCGGTGTTGGGTGAGCCGAAGCTGATGTGATCCAGGCAGTATTCGCCGCAGCCGTAGGGCACGTACTGATCGGCGTCGGCGCGGGTGGCGCCGAAGGCGTTCCGGACCGCGGGCACGTTGACGTCGTCGTTGTAGAGGATGGGGTAAACGCACCCGTCGCCGACCACATCGAGGGCTTTCCGAAGGAGCGCCGGATTCTGCCCCTTCCGGCACCGCAGGCTGAGCTGGGGTTCGGTTTCGCCCGCCCGGTGTGAGGCCTCCATCGCCGCCAGGGCGAAGCGGTCGGCGTTTTCCTCGTTCCGCCGGCCGCGTCCGCCGACGATGACCCGGCTGTTGAAGTGGAACCGCGTCTCGGCCATCACCCGCCACAGGGCCACCAGCAGCTCCAGCGCCTCATCCTCGCTGAGCCGACCCGTCCGCAGGTCGCGCACGTAGAGGTCGCCCAGGTAGACGTCCATTCGGCCGTAGTTGGTCACGCCGGCCATCATCGAGTAGAGCCAGAAAAGCTGCATGCCCTGTCGGAGGGTCTCGGGCGGCTCCGAAGCGACGTTTTCCAGGACTCGCGCCAGTCCCCTGTCCCCGAGCCGCCGCGCCTGCCGGGCGTAATCCAGGGCGGTTTCCTCCAGCAGGTCCAGGGCCATCAGCATGGCTTCATAGAAAAGCGGATCGCGCCCGTCTCCCACCTCGGCGGCCGCTTTGTGTCCGGTGATCTCGGCGCGGAGCCCGCCGAGACCGAGCCTTATCAACTTGTCGTAGTTGAGCGTAACTCCGGCGAGGCGCAGGCCTTTCTGGCTTAGACGGTTGTCCCTGGTGGCCCGACGGACCTCGGGCGGCAGCGCTTCGAAGTAGCGGTTCTGGGTGTCTTCCTTCTCCCAGAAGGCCAACATCTCTTCGCAGCTCTTCCGATACGCCCCCGGCGGAAGCTCCGCGACGGCCCGGCGCAGCCGGTCGTGCTCGCAGTAGTAGACGCGTCCGCAGTCCTCGTGCTCGAGCCCGAACCCCACCATCAACCCCCGCTGGTCGTGCACCGCCTTCACGTGGCGTCCGGCGAAAACGTCACCCTCCTGCAGCGGGTGCAGCAGGCGGCCCGGCTTCAGGCAGCGCGCCTCGCGAATGCCGATGTGTTCCCCGCGGTTACGCCGATAGCAGTCCGTGAAGGCCAGCTCGGCGTCGAGGGACCTGACCACGGCTTCACCGGCGGTGCTTACCGCGTCCCTGTCTTTGGTGAAGGGGCTTCTGAACATGACAGCGGCGAGTCTAACGCGCGGCGTGGCGTGAATCAAGCCGGGGGACTTTGCGGAGCCGGCAGCGGCGGCTACCCCGCGTCCCCGGTCGCCGGGCAACGGTCGAGGCCGGCTCTGGCTGCCGAGGCCGCATCTCCAGAGAGACGGGCTGTTTGGGGGCTGGGCGCGCATGAGCGTTCCGGTTCACCTGCCGGAACAGTTCCCTTGACGCTAAACGGATACTCCGGGGCGTCTGGCATTTCGCATCGAGGGGTACTTTGTTTTGGCGCCCCGTTTGTGGTTGGCGCAGATGCCTCACGATCGCGAGAGGCATACGGGGAGATCGGCCGTTCGCGTGCGCCGAACTCTTGTCTGTGGGGGCTGCTGGGCTCTGTAAGAGCCCGACATACCAGCCCAGGGCAGAGCCCTGGGGAAAATGATCGGCAACAAATCCATAGAGCCCTGAAAGGGCGCGACATAGTCGTTCAGGTTCGGAGATATCTGGGCAAGTACCGGGCGATGCTCGGCTGCCCCGGGTATGTTTCGCCCTTGCAGGGCTCACCTGTTTGGGGGCGCACCCGGGTCCCCAGGGCTGCGCCTTGGGCTGGTATATGGCGCCCCTTGTATGTTTGCGGGAAAGAGCCTGGCCTTGTAGTCAGGTAGGTAACCCCGGCGCCCCCGCATACGTGTTTAGCGTGCTGTCGGAGCGGTGCCGTCTCGTTGCGTTTGGCTGTCCGTGCCGGCCATGAGGTCAGTCGGCGGCCCCGCAGGGGCCATGTAATGGAGGCCGGGGCTTTAGCCCCGGTTGCCGGCGCATGAAGGCTAATTGTGCGCCCCGGAGCGGGCGCGGTCGGTGTAAGCATTTTGAAATTCACCGCGCCCCTTTGGGGCGCATTTCGCTTATTCGGCTCATCACCGGGGCTAAAGCCCCGGCCTGCACGACCGCGCCGCTCCGCGGCGCCGACGCTAAACGTGTACCGGCCGTACGGCCGGCGACTCCGATGTGGCGCACGGGCTGAATCGCCCGCTCCGCGGGCTCCTGTATGGGGTGGGACGCCGATATCCCCGGGTTCGCCCGCTTCGCGGGGGTCACCCGGGGCTACGGCTGAGGCGCCCCCTGTCGGGGGCTCTTGACGGGAGGCCCGGTCCCCGGGCGCGAGTCTGAGCTGCCACGAAAATCCGAGACCGTCAAGAAAGCAACCTGACGGTGTCGTGACGCAGGAGGCCCCGGCGCCCCCGCATACGTGTTTAGCGTGCTGTCGCAGCGGTGCCGTCTCTCGTTGCGTTTGGCTGTCCGTGCCGGCCATGAGGTCAGCAACCAACGCTCTTTCAAATGCCCGCCGGGCGATCGCCCGGAACGTCGGCGGCCCCGCAGGGGCCATGTAATGGAGGCCGGGGCTTTAGCCCCGGTTGCCTGGGCTCTGTAAGAGCCCGACATACCAGCCCAGGGCAGAGCCCTGGGGAAAATGATCGGCAACAAATCCATAGAGCCCTGAAAGGGCGCGACATAGTCGTTCAGGTTCGGAGATATCTGGGCAAGTACCGGGCGATGCTCGGCTGCCCCGGGTATGTTTCGCCCTTGCAGGGCTCACCTGTTTGGGGGCGCACCCGGGTCCCCAGGGCTACGCCCTGGGCTGGTATATGGCGCCCCTTCAGGGCTACGGCGTCACGGTCCGGCAGGCGGATCACCCTCCGAAGAGTGCGCAGCCGGTGACTGCGAAACAGCAAAGCCGGTACCCCGGAGGGACCGGCGGCTACCCCGCGTCCCCGGCCCCCGGGCAACGGTCGAGGCCGGACTCCCACTCTTTCAGCATACGGCGATGCTCGGCCAGCGCCGATGCACAGGACGCATGGTCGACCAGGTTGCGGGTCTCCCCCGGATCGTCCGCCAGGTCGAAGAGCATCTCCGTCGGCCCCTCCGCGTAGCGGACGTACTTGTATCGAGGCGTCCTCAGGACGCTGCCCCTGCCGCCGGGCATCTCGATCGGCACGAATTCCCGCTCTATCGCCTCCTCCTCCTGCAGGGCGGGGCGCAGGGAGGTGCCGACCAGGGGTTCCGGCGGCTCCAGCGCGGCCAGGTCGCACAGCGTCGGGAAGAGATCGACGCCGGAGACCAGAGAGGTGCGGTCCACAGCGCCCTCGCGCAAAGTGCCCGGCCAACTGACGATCAGCGGCACCTTGCAGACCTCTTCATAGGGGAACGCCTTGTGGGTCATGCGATGGGCGCCGAGCCCCTCGCCGTGGTCGGAGGTGAAGACGACCACGGTGTTCTCCTCCCGTCGCGTGTCACGCAGTGCCCGCAGGATACGACCGACCTCCGCGTCGACGGCCTCGACGTGTCGGTAGTAGCTCCACAGGTAGTAGCGGTGGTGAAGTTCGTTCCAGTAGCCGACCTGGGGTTCGAGCGTCTGGCGGAACCTCTTGATCGCCGGGGGCTCGCCCTCGGGAATCGCCTCCCGGTTCGCCGGCAACTCGGGCAACTCGTCGGCGATCTCCGGGTAGGGCAGGTCCTCGTGGTCGGCGGTGTTCAGGAACAGCCACTCGCAGATGTCGTGGGGATTCATGAACTCGGCCGCCAGCAGAAACGGCTGCGCCGAGTTGCGATTGCGCAGGAACGCCTCGCAGGTCATCGAAACGTGGGGGTCCATGATGAAGCCCTGGTCGTCGATGCCCGTCGTGAGGGCGTAGAACCCGGGTAGCTGGTCATGCGAGGTAACCACCAGTTCGGGGGCGTGCCACTTCCCGGCGTGGAGGGCCTCATATCCGCCGCGATCGCCAAGCCATTCGGCCAGCGTCGGCAGTTCGTCGCGGGTCTTGCGGTTTGGCCGCGGCCTTCCGATGCCGGTCTCCGACGGCATGCGGCCGGTCCACCAGCTCGGCCTGGTCGGCAGGCAGACCGGACACGGCGTGTAGGACTCCGAGAAGAAGGTCCCCCTGTCCGCGAGGTCGTCGAGGGCCGGTGTCTCCACGTCGGGGCATCCCGCCGCTCCGACCGCCCTCAGGCTCAGTTGGTCGGCCGTGATGATGAGGATGTTCGGGCGGGCGTCACTCATGGTAGTGTCCCTTCCCGGCTCTCTGGTGTTCGAGGCTGCGCTGGAAGGGCGTCTCGGCGTCCTCGTCGAGGAAGAGAGCCCGGCTGCCGCTGATTGCCATGATCAGCCGATGGCGATCGTCCACCCAATAGTCGGTCGGCAACCGCCCCCGCCCGATCAGGTAGAACCGGTGCAGCGGGAGGTCCTGCTCCCGGAAGCCCTCCTCCGGGGTCTCCCGGAAATACAGCCGGAACCCCCGTTTCGGCATCGTCAGGCCCTCCAACAGGTGGAAGGCCGGACACTCCGGCGGCGCGAAGGGCCGCCGCTGAACGGCTTCCATGAGCGACCAGTTGCTGGTCAGGGGACCGTCGAGAGCGTATTCATGGGTTGTCTCCCGCGTGCCGTCCACCGTGACCCGCCACGAGCTTCCGTCCTCGCTCACCCGGCCCTCCTGAACGCCTCCGAGGCGCGGATCGGGTTCGCCCGACGTGGTGGTTATCTCGCTGCGCACCGACCACGATCGCGGGGAGCCGATTGCGTCGCCGGCGGAAATCGCCTCCGCCGTGATGGTGTGGACGATGCCGCCTTCGAAGATGATCCGCTGCTCGACGTGCAGGCGATGGCCCGGCGGGTGAGCCGAGGGTTCCCGCCGGAGGCGCAGGACGCCGACGGTCTTGTAGCCGCAGTCGATCCAGCCATGCCCGCCCCAGATGCGGTAAGTCTGCGTCCACGGGCCGTGGGGGTCGAAGTCCGCGCGTGGAGCGGGAAAGGGCCGGAGTACGCCGAGCGCTTCGAGCGTCCGGGGTGTCATGGGTTCGGCGATGCGAGGCTGGCCGCAGGAGGGTCCGGCAGCCCGGTTTGCTTCGTCGATCTTCAGCTCATGCTTTCCCATGGTCGCCGGCTTCAGGGCACACCCGTAGCGGTGACGGTAGCGTAGGCCCCGCTGAGAGACATGTCAACCCGGATATTGCATGAGTCAACGAGGGAATACCCGCGCGGCAACCCATGCGCCTGCGCGTATAGGCGCGTATGCCGGGCCAGGGGGGCTGAAGGGGAAATACGGCCGGGGCGGACCTCTCCAGTTCCTCCCCGGCGCTCAGAGGAGCCGCCCGGTCATCTCCGCGGGAAGCTCGTTGGGATAGCCGATCACTTCTTCGCAGACTCCGCCTGCCTTGCCCGTGGCGAGGGCCACCTCCGGGCTGACAAAGACGTAGAGCCGCCAGAGTTCCCGGTGCTGGGCCTGCAGAACCCGTATTTCCTCGGTGTTGAGGGAGGAGAGTTCCGCCATCCGCCCGTCCGGCATGGTCACCGGCACGTCGGCCTCCTTGAGGGCCATCTCGGGCGGCGCGCAATAGACGGCCACCCTGTGGGGGCGGGTTCCGAGGCCGTCGGCGATGCGGCGCTCCGCCTCGTCCCTCGCCCGCTCTTCGTTGAGGTGATGGCGGCGGACCATCTGCTCGAGGCTGCCTTCGCCGATGCGGCGGGAGATCATGTAGCACCTTTTGAATAGGCGGCGTCGGCGGAAGGCGCTGACCAGCTCCCCCAGCGGCTCGTCGTCCCCGAACCGCTCGCCCAGCAGGTGGAGCAGCGCGTCGTCGGTCAGCCGGCACAGCTCCTCCTCGGTGAGGCCGCGCTCCAGGGCGCGCTCGACGGCTTTGGAGATCATCACTCCCGCGGCGATTTTGGCGTGGTGGTAGTAAACCCTCTCGCTGAGCACGTAGCGGATGCGCAGCAGGTTGGTGATCTCGGTGAGGGCGTCGCGGCGGAGGAGCCCGCCGCGATGGAGGTCCAGCGCCAGTCGGCCGCCGGCCACGGTGAAGTAGTGGAAGATGCGTTCGTCGAACTCGTAGGAGAGCCCGCAGAAGTAGTTGTCGCGTTTCAGGTAATCCAGCAGGTCTCCGCAGATGGTGCCGCTGACCACGTCGCGGAGGTAACGCCGTTCGGCGGGCAGCTCGGCCCCCGGCTGGAGGGCCCGCAGCGCCAGCCTGCCGGCCTCCGAGGAGGCCAGCTTCTCGCCCAATTCGCCCTGTTCCAGCAGGATGCGGTATCGGGCCGGACTGCGGTCGTGCCGGGTCAGCAGTCGGCGTTCGTCCTCGAAGGTGTGGCCGAAGGGAATGTGGGTGACGTCGTGGACGAGGGCGGCCATGAGTGCGGCGCGTCTTTCCACCTCGGGCAGTTCAGCGCCCCGCTCGCGGGGTTCGATGCGCCGAAGGATGCACCTGGCCATCCAGCAGGCGCCCAGGCAGTGTTCCAGGCGGCTGTGCTGAGCGCCGGGGTAGACCAGGTGAGCGGCGCCGAGCTGCCGGATGCCCCTGAGGCGCTGCATCTCGGGGGTGTCCAGCAGTTCGACCTCCTCCTCGCTCAGCTCGATGTCCCCGTGGACGGGGTCCCGCACCGTTCGGCTATGCATTGGTCCGCTCCCGGAGTTCCGTCGGCGGTCTCAGTCCTCTTCCTCCCCGGTCAGCTCCTCCCGCCGGGGCAGGTCCTTCAGTGATCGAAGACCGAATGCCTCCATGAACTGGCGGGTGGTGCCGTAGAGCATGGGTCGGCCGAGTTCGTCGGCGCGGCCCACCACCTTGATGAGTCGCTTGTCCACCAGCGAGCGCAGCATATGCCCGCAGTGCACGCCGCGGATGTCTTCGACCTCTGCCCGGTTGACCGGCTGGCGGTAGGCGACCACCGCGAGGGTCTCCAGTGCGGCCTGGCTGAGGGATTCCTCCTGCTGGCGCTGGTGCAGCTTTTGAATCCAGGGCGCGAACGCCGGCCGGCTAAGCATCTGGAAGCCGCCCCCTATCTCCTCCACCGCGAACGCCCGGCCCTCTCGCTCGTACTCCTCCCCGAGTTCCTGGATCAGGCGGCGGACCTGGTGGCCGTCCTCGGCTCCCGAAAGGTCGCTGAGGCGGCGGGTGCCGATCGGCCGGTTGGAGCTGAACAGCAGCGCTTCCAGAACGTGCTTCAGCGGGGGTTGAGCCGAGCCGGCGGTGGTGTCCTGCGCCTCGGGACGGTCGGGGGCTTCCGGGTTCTCGCTCATTGGCCGTAAACTTTCCGGGTTCGATTGATGATTTTCTGGACGGCCTTGCGGGTTGCCTCGGTTGCGGCGCGGCTGGTGATGGTGGCCCCGGTGAGGGCGGCTATCTTGTCGGTGTCTTCCTGCTTCTCCACCACCAGGTCTTCGAGGCGTTTGCCGGAGAACTGCTCCTGGAACCAGGGCCGCTTCGGCTCCTGCTCGTGGCCGGCGGCGGCCGCCCACACCGAGACGCTCTTCTCCACCGCCTGTATCTGCTGCCCGAGTCCCGGGGTCTCCTGGCTGGAAACAACGGCCATGCGGTGGATCTTCGGATTGTCGCCCAGGGGTTGCTCCGGCGCCTCCCCTTTGACCGAGACCAGCACTTTGACCTGGCTCTGGTAGCCCTGTGCGGACCCCATGGCGGCGTAGAGGAGGCCCTCGGAGGTCTGTTTGGCATAGACCCTGTCCTCAAGGGACCCGTCGGCGTAGGTTCCCACGGTGTCGTCGGTCTCGGCGCCGGGCAGCACGACGCCCAGCGTGTCGAGGAACGCCTGCCGGCGGTTGTCCTCGATGTCCTCCTTCATGTGGGAGTAGAGCAGGCCGAGTCCCAGCCCGCTGGCCAGGCAGATGGCCGCCAGGACGAGTATGCCCGCGAGGAGCCCGCGGCTCCCATCGGATTTCTCTTCTGCGCTCACGTTCCCCTCGCTGCTGGTTTGGGTGTGGCTGCGCCGTATATCTGCGGTCGCACCCATCGGTCGATCAGCGGCGTGCAGGTGTTCATCAATATGATCGAATAGGCCACGCCCTCCGGGTAGCCGCCGTAAAGCCGAACGACGGCGACGATGACGCCGCAGCCTATCCCGAAGATAACCCGTCCCGTCGGTGTGATGGGGGTGGTGACCATGTCGGTTGCCATGAAGAAGGCGCCGATGATCAGGCCCCCGGCGAGCACGGAGAACGTGGCGACGCTGAGCCGCTCCTTCAGGGCCAGCAGCAGGGCGTGCGGCAGGAACGCACCCGCCTCACCGCCCGCCAGCTTCTCCGCCAGGGCCTCTCCACCGGTCGGAGGGGTAAGGATCCACGCCAGCACGAAGACGGTGCCGATGTAGGCCAGCGGTATGCGCCAGTCCACTATGTTGCGGGCGATCAGGTAGAGGCCGCCGAGCAGCAGCGCCACCTTGCAGGTCTCCCCTATGCACCCCGGCAGGCCGTTGCCGAAAAGCAGCTCCAGGTGCGTGTAACCGGTTGTCAGCACTTCCTTCGCCAGGGGCGTGGCCCGGCTGACGGCGTCGGCGGCCGGCCCCCACAGCCTTCGGGGAACGGGCCAGGTGGAAAGGTTGATCTGCGGCGCGTAGGCAAACTGCAGGAACACCCGGGCCGCCAGGGCCGGGTTCCAGATGTTGTTGCCCAGCCCCC
Source organism: uncultured candidatus Brocadiaceae bacterium (assembly GCA_964510315.1). GTDB lineage: Bacteria > Planctomycetota > Brocadiia > SM23-32 > SM23-32 > CAZEAP01. The sequence continues at coordinate 23,238 of CAZEAP010000007.1, read as the reverse complement.
CGAAGGCGTGCTTCGCAATCGCGATGGCGAACACGCCGCCGACCAGGGGGCAGTACCACGCCACGTTCGGGGGCAGCACCATGGCCAGGAGCAGCCCGGTGATCAGGGCGCTGCCGTCGGCGGCCCACCGCAGGGGTTTGCCCCGAAGGCGAAGGCAGACCAGCTCTGTGCCCTCCGCGGCGGCAATGCTGATGAGATAGACCCTGAGGGCGTCGAGACCGAAGAAATAGATGCTGACCGCCACGGCCGGCAGGAGGGCGCCCACGACGCTCCACATGATCTTGCGGATGTTGTCGGGCGCGCGAAGGTGGGGGGAGGTGCTGACCAGAAGCTGCTCTTGCATTGCCTTCCTTTCCGGAACTCAGCCGGAGGTCGGTGGGGTTCGCGCGGGCCGCATCACTGCTGCTCCGCCTGTTTCTTGCGCAGCTCCGCCTTACCCAGCTTGACAAGCTGAACGATGCGTCTTCCGGCGGGGCACACGTAGGCACAGCACCCACACTCCTTGCACTCCAGCAGGCCCATCTCGCGGGCGGTCTCCCAGTCGCCGTACTCGCAAACTTCGCTGAGCTGCCCGGGCATCAGGCCGAGCGGGCAGTGCTCGATGCACCTTGCGCAACGAATGCAGGCCCGCTGAGGGGGAATCTCGGCGACCTCTCGGACGAGGATGCAGTTGTTGCCTTTGATCAGGGGGACGTCCGGGACGCCCTGGGCGATGCCCATCATGGGTCCGCCCAGGATAAGCTGGTTGGCGCTTTCCCGCGTGCCCTGCCGCCGGAGGATGTCACCTATGTTCGTCCCGATGCGCTCCACGAAGTTGCCGGCGTTCTCGATACCCTCACCGGTCACGGTGACCACGCGCTCTACGAGCGGGCGTCGGAACCGGACGGCCTCGCGTATGGCCAGGGCCGTCGCCACGTTGTGGACGAGGCACCCCACGTCCGAAGGCAGCCCGCCGCCGCCGGGCACCTCCCGCCCGGTCACGGCCGTGATGAGCTGCTGCTCGGCGCCCTGCGGGTAGCGCACCTCCAGGGGAACCACCTCGATGGGGGCCTCCTCGGAGAGGGCGGCCGCGCAGGCATCGATGGCGTCGGGTTTATTCTTCTCTATGCCGATCCAGCCCCGGTCTCCGCCGACGATGCGCATTATCAGTTGCAGGGCGTTGATCAGTTCCGTCGTGCGCTCCAGCATCAAGCGGTGGTCGGCAGTGACGTAGGGCTCACACTCGGTGCCGTTGATGAAAACGTCGCTGATGGGGCTGTCCTTCGGCGGTTTGAGCTTCACGTGCGAGGGGAAGGCCGCCCCTCCCAGGCCGACCACGCCGCATTCGGCGACGAGTTCGACCATGCGGTCGGTGTCCATCGATCCCACATCCTGGGCGACGTTCAGTTCCGGGGACCAGACATCTTCCCCGTCACTTTCGATGACCACCGCGGGCACCCGCGCGCCCGTAACGTTGTAGATCCGCTCCTCCACCGCTTTGACGGTGCCGCTGATGGGTGCGTGAACGTTGGCGCTGATGTAGCCCTGGGCTTCGCCGATGAGTTCTCCCTTTTTCACCTCGTCTTTCCTCTTCACCGTGGGAGCCGCCGGAGCGCCGATGTGCTGCACCATCGGCACGGCCACCTCCTCGGGCGGCTTGGAGATGCGGATCGGCTCCTCGCTGGTGCGCTCCTTGTGCCCGTCGGGATGCACACCGCCCCGCGGGAACGTGATCGTTTCCTTCTTCTGTGCCATCGGCTCTCTCAGTGTCCTTTCCCCGCCCGGGAACTTCCCCGGCGTGGTCGTCAACTCGTTCGGCGCAACACGCGGCCTATCTGCCGTACGGCCTGACGCAGTCGCTGTCGGTTCTCCACCAGTGCCATCCGCACGAAACCTTCACCTCTCTCGCCGAAGGCGGCTCCCGGGGCTACCGCAACGTCGGCCTCCTCCAGCAGCATGAAACACAACTCCACCGAGCCCATCTGGCGAAACTCTTCGGGAAGCGGTGCCCACACGAACATGGTACCCCGAGGCTTCTGCACCGGCCATCCCACCCGGTTGAGGCCCTCGCAGAGCGTGTCCCGCCGCTGCTGGTAGGTGTGCGCCTGCCGGTGCACCGCGTCCACGCAGTCCCGCAGAGCGATGATGCTGGCAATCTGAACGGGCATGAAGATGCCGTAGTCGTAGTAGCCCTTTATCCGTGCCAGGCCACTGACCATCTCGGCGTTGCCCACGCAGAAACCCACCCTCCAGCCGGCCATGTTGAAGCTCTTTGACATGCTGGAGAACTCCACTCCGACCTCCGTCGCCCCGGGCACCCGGAGGAAGCTGGGGGCCGTGTAGTCGTCGAAGGTAATGTGGCTGTACGCAAAGTCGTGGATGATGGGAATGTCCGCAGCCCGCCCGAACTCCACGGCCCGCTCGAAGAACTCCGGTTCCACCGTCAGGGTGGTGGGGTTGTGGGGGAAGTTCAGAAGCAAGAACCTGGGCTTTTTCTCCAGGTCCGCCACCCTCCCCTCCAGCTCGTCGAAGAAGGCCGGATCGGTGCTGACCGGTGGCGCAATCACCTCTCCGCCGGCCAGGGCGACGCTGTGGATGTGGGGTGGAAAGGCCGGGGTTGGCACGATGGCGGACTCGCCGGGCCCTACCAGCACCAGCGCCAGGTGGGAGAGGCCTTCCTTGCTGCCGATGGTGCAGACGACCTGGGTCTCGGGGTTGACGCTGACGCCGTGCTCGCGCTCGTAGAACCTGGCCACCTCCCTTTTCAGGTTGAAGATGCCGTCGGCACTCACGCTGTAGCGGTGGCTGCGGGGGTCCTGGACGGCATCGATCAACTTCTGGATGATCGGGGTGGGCGTGGGGTCGTTGGGATTCCCCATGCCCAGGTCGATGATGTCGTGGCCGGCCCGTCGGCGCGCCATCTTCGTGGCGTTGAGCCGGCCGAATATGTATTCGGGGAGGTTGCCCACCCTCTCGGAGAATTCGACTTCCATGGTTCGCTCAGGCGATCTGGAGCTGGATGTCCGCCTCTGCTTTCAGTTTGATGAGGAAGGCTCGAATGCGCTCCTGGGCCTTCTGAAGGAATGCCTGCCTGCGCATCTCTTCCCTGACCGATTCGAACGGAGGGCCCTCGGACGGAGGGCGGTGACGCACGACTTTGATTATACGGTACTGGCCGCCGTGTTTGAAAACCCCGCTGATGCCCCCCTCCTCGATCTCTTTGACGTAACTGTAGTAAGGGTGGGACGATGTGACTATCTGGGCGTTGCCTCGGGGCATCCACGCCCCCGGCCGGTCGGACTCCAGCCGCACCAGCATGCTGAAGTCCGCGCCCCGCGCCAACTGCTCGTAGAACCGCTGAGCTTCGGCGGCGTCCTCGGCGACGATCTCCCGGACAAGCCACCGCTCGCCGTAGTATTCCCGGTAGGCGCGGCGTGCCTCCTCCTCGGTGACTTCGATCTGGTCGGCCACCATCTTCTCGGCCAGGAGCGTGGCGCGGACGTCTTTCTCGCTGACGAACTCCCGGGCGAGCATCTCTTTGTACTCTGCGAGGCCCACGCCGCGCTCCGCCAACCGTTCCCTCAGGTCCTCGCCGCTGATGCCGCGGCGGCCCGCTCGCTCGTGGAAGATCTGCTCCGCCACGGCGTCCATCCTGCGCTCCAGTTCCTCCTTCCCGACCGAGAGGCCCCGCCCCTCGGCCTCCTGCAGGACCAGAACGCGTTCTATGTAAGAGTCCAGCATGGCGGCGCCGAACTGCTCTATGAGGGCGTCCGCCAGTTCGTCCACCAGCACGGGCTCGCCGTTCACGTAAGCCGCCACGTCGTCTCCGAGCACGGCCCGCGCCTCGGGGGCGGACCAGAGGTTGGGCACTACCGCGGCTCCGGCGTGCAGCGCCGCCAGCAGCCTGTGGTGCTGCCTGGTCGCCCGGAGGGCCAGCAGCTCGGCCCGAAGCTCCTCCCGCGCTTCCTCGAAGCTCTGCTCTGCCGGCACCAACTCCAGGAAGCGCAGCACGTGCCAGCGATCGTCCATCTTGTGGAGCGTGAGCCCGCCCGGCTCCATCTCGGCCAGCACCCGCCCCAGTTCGGACTCGGCCGGCACCAGGGGCAGCCGGCCTTTGTGGGGGGTGCTGGCGCGGTCGAGCGAATACCGCACCACCGCCGCCGACCAGTTCTCCGGCTCCCGCCGGAGCAGCTCCAGCAGTTGCTCGGCCCTGTGGCGTTCGGCCACCTCGATGTGAGCGGCGGCGTATCGGGGCTCGCGGGTGCGCTCGTGGTAGGCCTTAAGCTCCTCCTCCGTAATGCGGATCTGGTCTTCCAGCAGCTTCTGCGCCAGCAGCTTCAGTCTCAGGGTCGTCTCGGAGATATCTCTTCTCAACTCTTCGCGGAGCTGCTCCATGTCCCATCCGTAGTTCTGGGCGGCGTCGGCGAACTGATCCCGGCTCATGCGGGCGTTCCGGAAGACCGCGCGCATCCGGAGCCGCAGCTCCAGCTCCCGGCGCTTCCTGAGTTCACCGGGGGTGACCTCCAGGTCCCGGCGGCGGGCGGCCTGTCGCAGGAGCACCCGGTCGATGAGGCTGTCCAGTGTGCCCTTGCCCAACGACTGCACGAGGGCCCGCCCGAACTCCGACCGGTTGATCTCCTCGCCGTTGACCCGGGCCACCACCTCCGCCCGGGCAGCAGCCACCGAGAGGGCAAGCAGGACCACCGGTAAAACGAGAAGCCTTCTGAGAGCTGATTTTCTCATGGTTCGCCTGAAGGAAAAGTCCACGCGGTTCCTGCCGAGCCCTGCCAACGAACTACGGATTACCCGCTCGCGACCTCGGCGCTATCCTGCGTCCTCTGCGGTTGATTGCTCTGTCACTGTCGCCGGGTCGAGAAGCGTTCAGCCCATGCCGGTGAAGCCCAGGAACGCCATCGCCATGAAGCCGGTGCAGACGAAAGCTATGGGGATGCCCTGGAGCGGTTCGGGCACGTCCACCCGGGCCAGCCGTTCGCGGATGCCGCTCATCAGCAGCATGGCCATGGTGAAACCCAGCCCGGAACACACACCCCTCCATGAAGCCGCGGCGAGTCCGGCTCCGAACGTCATCTCGTGGTAGTGGGCGGGCGCGCTGGAGGTGTTCAGCAGGGCCACGCCCATCACGGCGCAGTTCGTTGTGATGAGGGGAAGGTATATGCCCAGGGCGTCGTAGAGCGCCGGCAGCCGGGACCGCATGAACAGCTCGACCAGTTGCACCAGCACGGCGATGACCAGGATGAACATGGGGGTGCGCAGCGCCAGCTCCAGGTTCTCTGAGACCAGTTGCCCGTTCTCCACCAGGATGAGCCGATAGAGGACGAAAGTCGCGAAGCTGGCCATGAACATCACGAAGGTCACCGCCGCTCCCATGCCCACCGCGCTCTCGGTCTTCTGGGTCACCCCGATGAAGGGGCAGAGGCCGAGGAACTGGGCCAGCACCACGTTGGAGACCAGCACGGAGGCGAAGGCAATGGTCAAGAACTGTGCGATGTCCATGGTCTCGTCGGCTAAGAGGAAGTTTTCGCACCGACCCACCTGAACAGGGCCATCAGCAGCCCGAGCACCAGGAAAGCACCCGGCGCCTGGAGCAGGATGGCCGCCGGCACGTAGCGGAATGACCAGGAGACCGGCAGCCAGGGGTAGCCCCAGATCGTGCCGCCGCCGAGTATCTCCCGAACGCCCGCCACCAGCGAGATCGCCAGGGCGAAACCCAACCCGATGCCCAGACCGTCCAGGAGGGAACGCACGATGCCGTTGCTGTAGGCAAAGGACTCGGCCCGGTAGAGAATGGCGCAGTTCACCACGATGAGGGGGATGAATATGCCCAGGCTGGCGTATATCTCCGGCCGGAGGGCCCCCGCGAAGTAGATGTCAACCATCGTCACGAAGGAGCCGATGATCACGATGAAACACGGGATGCGCACCTCCCGGGGGATGAACCGCCGCAGGAGCGAGACCAGGGTGTTGGCACACACCACCACGAAGATCACGGCCATCCCCATGGCGACCGCGTTCTTCAGGGAGGTGCTCACCGCCAGCGTTGGGCAGAGCCCCACCGCCAGAACGAAGACGGCGTTCCGGGCGACTATGCCCTTGCTAAATTCTTCTCGCAGCGTGGTTTGTGCCACATCGGCCTCCCGGTGAGACGTCCTTGCCGCGGGGGCGCGCGGGGCGTCTGAGGCGCCTGCTGACAAAAGAACCGTTAACTATAGCAAACCCCCCGAAGCTTCTCAAGCAACCGGAGCGTCAGTGGAACAGCAGACCCACGAAGCCCGCCAGCACCAGAATCGGCCAGAGAATCCAACAGACCACGGTGGCGTAAGTCATCTCCAGACAGAACGGGGCGAAGAGCCGGTCCACCCCGAAAAGCAGCAACCCCAGCAATGGAAGACCAAGAGCGAAGGCCAAAACCAGGAGAGCCAGAAGCGGACTGAGGGTCCAGTAGACCGCCAGCGTCGCCAGGGTCGCCACCGGATAGAACAGCAGCCCGCAAAACCCCAGCACGAACCCGCGCTGTCGGCTGTAGGCGACCGCCATCGTGCCCAGCAGAGCCAGGCTAAGTATGTTCAGGTGCAGCGGCACGGCGGAACCCTCGGTGAAACCCGGCCCCATTCTATCGCCCGGAGGCATGATGAGCCAAACGAATCCGGTGCCCGGCCCCTTGAGTCATCCCCAGTTTTAGGGAGCTTCTCTCCGGCCGGCCGCAAAGGGACCCCTCAGGGCCGGACCGGGATGGCCGTATGCCGTCAGCGTCCATGCCGCCGGATGGGGCAGAGTTGCGAGGCAAGCCTCGCCAAGGGCAAAGCGGTGGCAAGCCACCGCAGTCCAGAAGCCGCCCCGCACCGCTCGCCCCGGCACGGTGAAACGCGATGTTGAAGGCCCACCGGGGATGACTCAGGGGAGCGCCTGCTTGCAGCGGCGACGGGCCTCTGCTATATTGCGAGGCTCAGAAGAGGGTCGGAGGTTCCTCTACAGCCCTGTCTTTGGCGAGTCTATCCACATGGCGGACGGCGCAGAACTGGCTTATGCTCTGGTCACCCCCTACAGCCTGCACAAGAGCCGCACGGGTGGCATCCTGGCCCGCCTGCTGTGGGCCAACGTGAAGCTGGTTGCGGCCCGTATGTATGCTCCCGGGCCGGACCTTGAGTTCATCGAACGCTACTGCGACGCCATCTACGATCCTTCCGGACGCCAGACCCCTCTGGGGTTCCAGAAGCTGCTGATCGAGTACGTGGTGGAGAACTTCGGCAAGCCGAACGTCCGGGAGATCTCCAACCGCATGGCCCTGCTGGTGTTCCGCGGCCCCAATGCCGTGGAGGACATCGCCGACGCCGTCGGCCACATCAGCCAGCACGTCCAGGGCGACAACGTCCGGGGCACCTTCGGAGACTACTTCCGGGAGAGGCGGGAGCGGGTCGTCGAGGACCCGCGATACCGTGACCGCAAACAGCTCCTCCGGAAGTACGAGAAACTCCAGGAGGCCGACCTCCAGGAACTGCGCAACGAGTTCTTCGAGCCCGGCGTCCTCACCGGCATCACCCCTGAGATGAACGAGGCCCACCTGAAGCTGTTCCGGAACCACGCCTACAGCGACGGCGGATTCGTGTTGGACGCCCTCGACAGGGTCGACCCCCGCGAGATCGAGACCTCGATGGTGGTGCTGAAGCCGGAGAGCTTCCGACACCGCAACCCCCTGCCCGGCAACCTGATAGACTTCTTCTCCCGCACCGGCATGTTCATAACCGCCATCAAGGTCCTGGAGCTGAGCGTGGAGGAGGCCAAGGAGTTCTACAGCGCAAAGCTGGACCAGTTCCGGGAGCAACTGAAGGGGATGGTCGCCGAGAGAGCACGGATCATCGTGGACAGGGCCCGCCTGCTGGGCCGCCAGGCGGCGGAGGAAATGGGCGCCGCCCCGGAGACCTCGCTCCAGCCTGAAGCGGCCCTGGCCGCGGCACAACGCGCCGAAAACCTGTTCTGCACAGAACCGGGACCCGGAGAAGTCAAGACCCACGTGGTGGAGCGCGTATACGAGGAACTCGGCCGGCGGCTCGACCACCTCCGCCCTCCGGAATCCGTCTATCAGGCGGTGGCCGAGGAGTTGAAGGACCTGAACGCCCGTGCCGAATTCGACGAACTGATCCGCTACATGACGGGCAAAGAGCCCGAGACCGGCGAGCCGCTGCAACGCCGCGAAGAAACCCATTGCATGGCACTGCTCTACTCCGGGGAGGATGCCCTGGAGATCATCCGGAAGCGGCTGAAGGCGCTGCGCGAGGTCTACGGCCAGAACGTTTTGCAGAACCGGGCGCACGCCAGCGACCCCGAAGAGGACCCCCTCAAGGAACGCCGCGTTCTGGGAATGCCCACCCCCGACCGGGAGGAGAGCCGGCCCTGCGACGTGGAGAAAGTGGTCACGGAGTTCTACGGCCCGGAGTAAGCCAAGGTGAAAGTGCTCCGTCTCGAAGTCGGCCCCCTCACGACCAATGCCTACCTGGTGATCGATCGGGCCGCCCGCACCGGATTCATCATCGATCCCGGGGGCGGAGCGGAACGGATTGTATCCCGGTGCCGCTCGGAGGAGCTGGAGCCGCGCTTCATCGTCAACACCCACGCCCACGCCGACCACATCGCGGCCAACCGGGAGCTGTGCCGGGCCTTCCCGGAGGCCGATCTCTGCATCGGCAGCAGCGAAGCGCCCGCGCTGAGGGACGGAGCGCAGAACCTCGCGGACGCCTTCGGCCTGAGTGCCGAAAGCCCCCCGCCGGACATCCTGCTGGAGGAGGGTCAATGTTTGGAAGCGGGGGACATCCGCCTGGAAGTGCTGGACACTCCGGGCCACACACCCGGCTCAATCTCCCTGCTGAGCCGGGAGGAGGAGCCGCCGCAGCTTTTCTGCGGCGACCTCCTGTTCCGCCGGGGGGTGGGGCGGGTGGACCTGCCCGGCGGCGACGTGGACGCTCTGCGGGATTCAATACGCCGGAAGGTCTACGCCCTCCCGGACAGCACCGAGGTATGGCCCGGCCACGGTCCAAAGACCACCGTGGGTCAGGAGAAGCGGCACAACCCGTTCCTGACCGCCTCACAGCGTCCGTAGAAGGAGATCAGCAATGGCGCACGTACGCACGGCCCTGATCAGCGTTGCGGACAAGACGGGCCTGCCCGAGTTCGCCGACCGGCTGGGCGCCCTGGGCATCGACATGCTGGCCACCGGCGGCACGGCCCGCCTCCTGAGGGAAGGCGGGCTGGAAGTGACCGACGTCTCCGACTACACCGGTTTCCCCGAGATACTGGACGGTGGGCTGCGGGCCCTCCATCCGAAAGTGACCGGAGGCGTCCTGGTGCGCAGAGAGGAAGAGGAGGACCTGCGGGAGCTGGAGGAGCTGGGAATCCGCACCATCGACATGGTGGTGGTCAATCTTTTGCCCTTTGTGGACGTGATCTCAGGGCCGGGCCGGGAGCTGATGCGGGCCGTGGAGGACATCGACATCGCCGGACCCACCCTCATCCGCTCCGCCGCCAAGAATTACACCCACGTAGCGGTGGTCACCAACCCGGCCTCCTACGAAGGGGTGGCCGAAGAACTCGAGCAGAATGACGCCCACCTCACCGAGGAGACACACTTCCGGCTGGCGCTGGGTGCCTTCCGGCACACCGCACACTACGACACGGCCATCAGCCGCCACCTGGCCGGCATCCACGGCGAGGAAGGGACCAGCCTGGAGCAGCTTATCCTGGAATTCGTCAGGAAGCGTGACCTGGCCTTCGGCGAAAACCCCCATCAGTCCGCCGCCTTCTATACCGAACGCCGGGTGGAGGAATGCTCCGCCAGCGCCACGGAGCAGATTCTGGGCCCGAAGCCCTCACTGGCCCACGTGCTGGACCTGAACGCCGGCATAGAGCTGGGGAAGGAATTCGACAGGCCGGCCACTCTACTGCTGCTGCGGGGCAATCCCTGCGGTGCGGCCCTGGCTTCCGCCCTGTCGCGCTCCTGCAGGAAGGCATTCGCGGGCGCGCCGCCCGACCTCGCCGGCCTCGCGGTGGTGCTCAACAGGGGACTGGACGTCGCGACGGCGGAAGTTCTGGCCTCCCGGGCCCACACGCCGGGCCTGCTGGCCGCACCCGGGTTCAATTCCGACGCCCTCGCCGGCCTGCGTTCAAACGCGGAGTGGGGCGCCGGCATGCGGGTCTTCCAAGCCCCCCCGCTGGCCTGGTGCTCGGTGGACGAAAGGGCGAAGGACATGAAGCGAGTGGTCGGCGGACTGCTTCTGCAGGACAGGGACCTGCTGGGATTCACCCCCGAACGGATCGAAACGGTCACCGAGAAGAAAGCCACCCAACAGCAGATGCAGGACATCGAAGTTGCCTTCCTCTGCTGCAAACACAGCCGCAGCGCGGCGGCGGTGATCGCCCACAACGAAGCCGTTTTAGGGGTGGGGTCCGGGCAGAGAAGTGCGTTGGAGGCCCTCCATGCCGCCCGCCGCCACGTCGCCGAGATGCCACCGAGCGCCGTGCTGGCCATCGACGTGGAGGACGGACCGGAGGTGATCCGCCGGGCCGCAGAGGCCGGGATCGAGTGCATCCTCGGGCCGAAAACTTCCGGCGAATCCGAGGCCGCGGCCGGGGCGGCCGACCGGCTGGGCCTGGCGCTGCTGCTCACGCCGACCCGACACTTGCGTTGTTAGGCATGCCCATGGAGCGGAGCGACGTCCGGCCGCGGCCCCTGCACGTGGACGAACAGAAGAGCTGGCGCGGGGGCGAACAGCAGATGCTCTACCTGGCCAGGGGCCTGCGGGAGCGCTCCTTCCAGACGGCGTCGGTTCTGCAGCCTTCATCCCCGGCGGTCCGGCGGTTCCGGGCGGCCGGGGTGCCGGTGTGGGAGACGCCGATGCGGGGGGAGATCGACATACCCGCCGCCGGCCGCATCGCGCGCCTCGCCCGGAAGGAAGGGTTCAACATCCTCCACAGCCACACCGCCCACGCTCAGTCGCTCAACCAGCTCGCCGCCCATCTCTGGGGGGCGCGCTGCAGAGTGGTCGCCCACCGCCGCATCGAGTACCCCGTGGGCCGGTCTCTCTGGGGCGCGGGCAGGCTGAAGTACCGCCTGGGGGTGGATGCATACATTGCCATCAGCAACCGCGTGAAAGAAACCCTCATCGAGGCCGGCGTGCCCGAATGGCGCGTCTTCGTGGTGCGCTCCGTGACCAACCCGGAGAGGTTCCTGGGCGTGGAGCCCGACCCTGCCCTGCGGGAAGAGCTGGGCATACCGGGGGACGCCTTCCTCGTCGGCAACGTGGCGGCCCTTGTGGGCCATAAGGACCACCGCAACCTGCTGGAGGCCGCGCGGGTGGTGCGTGAGCGCATCCCCGAGACGTGGTTGGTCGTTGTGGGAGAGGGACCCAGGCGGGAGGAGATTCAGGCCCGGGCCCGCTCCCTGCACATGGCGGACCGGCTGGTGCTGACGGGGTTCCGGCGGGACGTGCCGCGCCTGATGAAGATATTCGACGTCTTCGCCCTCAGCAGCTCCGAGGAGGGGCTCTGCAGCACGCTGCTGGAGGCGGCGGCGGCCGGCTGTCCCATCGTGGCCACCGACGCCGGCGGCGTGCGGGAAGCCGTCCTGCCGGGGGTGACGGGCATCGTCGTGCCGGTGCGGGAGCCGCTGGCACTCGCCGAGGGCATTCTGCAACTGGCCGATAACCCCCGGCAGGCGCGCACACTCGCCGAAAGGGGGAGGGAACGTGTGGTGGGGGAGTTCAACCCCGACGTGCTCGCCGAGCGCACCCTGGAGGTGTATAACCGCGTCCTCAACGGAGAGGTGGGCGCCCACCGACCGGTCGGCTTCCTGCAGGAGTAGCGCGGCCCGGGCCGAGGGACCCGCGACCGCCGCACTCAGGCGTCCGTGAGAGTTCTTCCCGCCTTGTGCGCCAGATAGACCAGGCACTGATCGCACCCGTCGCCGGTGCGACAGCAGTCGCGGTAGATCTGGTGGAGGCCCTGCTGGCGGCGGGCGGCGTCGACCACTTCCCGGGCGTCCTCGATGCTGCCGAACATCACCTGGCTCATCCGACGGGTCACGGTGTTCTGCGGCCTCCTCGGCATACCGCTCCAGAGCGCGTGGAGCCGTTCGGCCAACCCCGTTTCCTCCTCAAGGCGAGCGTGAGCCAGCAGCATCGGCAACAGCACGTTCACCACGATGGTTGTGGCCCTCTCCCGGCCGACCAGCGCCCTGGGCTTCTGCAGCTTCTTCCCCCCGAAGGTGTAGCGATGGGACCAGTAGGGGTGATCGAGCTGCTGGAAGGTCTCCAGCAGGTCCTCGCGAAGACACACGTCGAACCTCCGTCCGGGCTCGGCCTCCGCGCTGCCGACCGACCGGAGGAAGTGGGAGAAGAGCCCCTTGTGGAGTTGGTCGGCGTAGAGGGCGGCGAGGGCGGCGATGCGCCGGGTGGGGTAGTTGACGGGTCGGGTGCCGCCGAATTGCCAGTGGTCCGGTGAAAGTTTGGCCTGCACGGGCGGTTCCCCGAAATCCTCCCACGTCCGCTGCAGTTTCGCTCGATAGGCGGCCGTCTCCGGGTCGTCCTCTTCGGGGGGCTTGCGCTGCAGAAGGCCGGAGACCACAAAAAACGCCGCTTCCAACCGGTCCCTTTTCTCGTCCCGCGGCGCTCCGGCCGGCACAATCTCCCTCAGCAGCCGGGCCGGAAGTAACCCCGCCATCTGCATGAAAGGCATGCGGTTGTTCTTGTAGCCCAGCGCCTCGGCCACTCGCTCGTAGAGCAGTTGCTCCCGGGAGTGATTGGCGAACAGGTTACCCAGAGCGGATGCCTTTGTGAGGATGCGGTGGTCGCCGGCGGCATCCAGCAGGCGACCCATCCACTCCGGGGACAACTCACCGCTCTTGTAGGCGCGCCCGCAGTACCGTCCCTCTACGCCGTGCCAGTCTTCCTGGAGTTGCTCCGCCTCCTCGCCGATCAACTCCACCAGTTCCTGAACGTCCTGTCCCACGGCTCTGCTGAGGGTCAGTTGAGGCACGATGTTTCCGTCCCGGGTCCTTACGGCGGTTTCGGCCCCTTTGCCGCCCGTCCCGTTGCCGTTGCCCAAGTCGTTCCACATCACCACGTGGAGGGCCACGTCGTTGTATTCGGCCTGCCGGTCATGGCCGTGGGCGTACCATCCGGAGGCCAGCGTGTGGACTTCTACGTCGCCGACGACCCGTCCGGCGCCTTCGAGGGCAAACTCACCACGGACGAAATCGGGGCCGCCCTCCACGTTCCACCATCCGGGCGATAAGACCTCGATGCGCCGGCCGTCGTCGGTGGTCAAGCCGTCGGCCGGATAATGGCCGCCGAACCAGACGCAGCGAACGATCTCCTCCCGCACGTTCTGGCCGGCCCGGCCGTAGACGGCCGATTCCTCACTGAGCTGGTCGGCGAACTCGGTCTGCAGCCGGCCGTAGAGGTCGGTGAAGCCAGTCTGCTGCGCCGGGCCTTGCTGCTGCATGTTTCCCCCTCAGCGGTGCTACGCCCTCCCGAGGAATTCCCCCGTGCGGGTATCCACCTGGATTTTCTCGCCCTCCCGGATGTGTCCGGGCACTTTCACCGTCAGGCCGGTTTCCACCTCGGCGGGCTTGGTGACCGAGGTGGCGGTGTCTCCCCGGACGGCCGGCTGGGTTTCGGTCACCTCGAGCACGACCGAGGCGGGCAGCTCTACGTCGATGGGGCGGCCTTCCGCGAACAGGACGTCCACTCGCGTGTTGTAGGCCATGTAGGGGAGTGCATGGGCGACCTGTCCTTCGTCCAGCCGCACCTGGGCGCCGCTCTCGGGGTTCATGAAGACGTAGCTGACACCGTCTTCGTAGAGGTATTCCATCTGCCGGGTTTCGGTGTATGCTTTCTCCAGGTTCTCACCGGAGGAGAATCGGCTCGTCTCAGTGTGATCGTCCTCCAGGTTCTGAAGCTTCATCTGTATGTAGGCGCCTTTTTTGCCGATGGAGGTCTGCTGGGTCTCCAGCACCTTCCAGAGCGTCTCCCGCCAGCGGATGACGTTACCTCGCTTGATGTGGACGGCACGCGGCACGGGTCAGGACCTTTCTTTGCGGACTTCCCGGTGGCGAAGCTCATGTCCCGGGCGACAGTCCGGGAAGCGCCCATCATAGTCAAAACGGTCGGTGGAGGCAACTCAGCGGCACTCCGAACCGGTTTTTCCCCGGGCGCCGCGCAGGCGGGCACCCCGGAGGTCAACGGTCGGAGAGCACTTCCGCGAGCACGACGCTGAGTTTCGCCGGAGAATAGGGCTTCTGGAGGAAGCCGTCGGCTTCGTCCCCTTCGAATCGGCGCCGGGCTTCCTCCGCGCTGTAGCCGCTGGAGAGTATGACGGGGAGGTCTGGCCGGATGCGGCGGAGCTGATGGAATGTTTCCCGGCCGCTCATCTCGGGCATGGCAACGTCGAGTATGACGGCCGCCACGGCCTCAGTTTCCTGCCGAAGACGCTCGATGGCTTCCCGGCCGCTGTGCGCCCGGATGGCCGTGTAGCCGGCCTGCTCGAGCATGCGGGAGGCAACTGCGACCACCATCTCCTCATCGTCGACCACCATCACGGTGGCCCTGCCCCGCACGGGCCTCTCGACGGCCCGTTCCCGGGGGGCGTCGGGGCGCTGGGCGAGTTCTCCGGCCGGGAAGAGGGTCTCGAAGGTGGAGCCTCTGCCGGGGTCGCTGTTCACCCGGATGGTGCCCTCGTGGCTGCGGACGATACCGAGGACGGCGGCCAGGCCCAGGCCCCGGCCGGTGAATTTAGTTGTGAAGAACGGGTCGAAGACCTGCGCCCGAGTTGCTTCGTCCATTCCGCAGCCGGTGTCTGTGACCGTCAGCCGGACGTATCGTTCGGCATCGGTCTTGCCCCGCAGGTAGGCATCGTCGAAGTAGTCCTCCTCCGGCTGCTCCTCGGCGGTGCTCACGGTGACCACGCCGGTCTCCTCGCCGATGGCTTCGGAGCCGTTGCTGACCAGGTTCATCACCACCTGTTTGAGCTGGCTGGGGTCCCCCTCGATCCGGGGGAGGTCCTCGGCCAGCTCGAGGCGCAGGGTCACCCTGTCGGAGACGGCCGCCTCCAGCAGGTGGTGGCTTTCCTCGATGAGGCCGGACAGACCGCACTTCTCCACCCTGAGGCGGCCCTTGCCGGAATAGGCAAGCATCTGGTTGGCCAGCTCGGCCGCCCGTTCGGCGGCTTCCTGGATCTTCTCAATGCTGTAGCGCGCAGGGGAATCCGGCGGCATGTCCAGCAGCGCCAGTCCCGCGTTGCCCAGCACACCGGTCAGCAGGTTGTTGAAATCGTGGGCTACGCCCCCGGCCAGCACGCCGAGGCTGCCCAGCTTCTGGGCGCGTTCCATCTGATCCTGCACTCGCCGGCGCTCCTCTTCGGCTTCCTTCTGCCGGGTGATGTCCCGCATGGTGCCGACAATTGCCGTCGGCTCGCCACCTTCGTCCCGGATGACGCGGCGGCTGTTGCTGACCCACCTGTAGGAGCCGTCTTTGGCCTTCCAGCGGTACTCGATACGGGGTGACCACCGCCCTTCGGGCTCTCCGGCCTGTATAGCCCTGAAGTCCCGGTTGACGCGATAGAGGTCGTCCGGGTGAATCCTGCGGCCTTCGCCCGCCAGACCGATTTCGAGGAACTCCTCCGGGGTGAAGCCGAAAAGCCTCTCCACCGATGGGCTGACGTACTCGTAGCGGTTTTCCTGCAGGTTGATCTTGTAGGCGACGTCACGCGCGCTGCCCAGCACCTCGCGGAGACGCTCCTCGGTCTGGATCCGGCGGGTTATGTCCCTGTCCACGCCGAACAGGCGGTACTCCCCACCTCTCTTGACCCGCACCGCGGACCACTCGTAGTAGTTCTCTTCTCCGTCCGGCCTCTTCCAGGAGGCCAGCCCGGAGACCGACAGGCCGACGTCCATGCTCATCTCACCCTCTGTGAGTTCCTCGGCCGTCCGGTGATCCACGATAAGCTCGTTCAGGTCCTCGGCGGCCATCAGCTCTTCCCTGGAGTATCCGGACATCTCCACGAAGCGCTCGTTGCAGAACAGGAGCTGCCGGCTGCGCTCCTCGGGGTTCCAGCGGCAGACGTTGATGCCCTCCCGGGCCGTCTGGATGAGAAGGCGGAATCTCTCTTCGCTCTCGCGGAGCTTCTGTTCGGCCTCTCTGCGTTCCGTTATGTCGCGGTCCACGCCATAAAGGTAATACTTATCGCCCGCCTTCACCGGTGTGGCGGACCACTCGTAGTAGTTCTCCTTGCCATCGGGCCTTTTCCATGAGGAGACACCGGTGACGGGCAGTTCGCCCTCGATGCGCTCGTATACCTCCCACTCCCGGTCGGCGGACACATGGGAGACCGTCAGGTCGGAGAGGTCCTCGGCGGCCATCAACTCTTCCCTGGAGTAGCCGGACATCTCCACGAAGCGGTCATTGCAGTAGACCAGCCGGCGCTTCCGGGTCTCGGGGTCCCACTCGCAGATGTTGATGCCGTCCCAGGCGCTCTCGGCCATCCGCCGGAAGCGCTCCTCGCTGTCACGCAGGGCTTGCTCGGCCCGCTTGTGCTCGGTTATGTCCCGCATAACCGCCGAGAGGGCGACCAGTTCGCCGCGGGAGTCCGGCACAGGGGAAAGCGTGAGGGAGACTTCGACCTTTTCTCCGTCGGCCGACAGGTGGGTCGTCTCCCGTCCGCGGACAGTCTCTCCGGCGGCGACCTTACGAATCAGGCGTTCCATCTCCTCGCGTTGCTCCGGGGCGGCAAGCTCTACGGCCGCGCGCCCGGTCACATCCTCTTCGCTGTAGCCGTATATCTGCTCGGCCCCCTTGTTCCAGCTCAGGATGGTGCCCTCCAGGGACAGCCCTACCACTGCGTCCGCCGAGGAATGAGCCACCGACGCCCACTGGCAGACCAGTCCTTCCCATCTCTTCTGCTCCTCCCCGGGCAACTGGACGCACACCAGCGCCACCGACTCCCCGGTCTCGTCCCTGACGGGGACCTTGACGGTATCATCCTGGACGACCGTCTGGCCCGCCTCGAGCGCTTCTCGGTCTTCCCGGCGGGAGCGCTCAGCCACCTTCCGGGGCCAGAAGTCATAGTCGGTCTTGCCGGCGATCTCCTTCGGCCCGACCGGCAAACTGAAGCAGAAAGCCTCGTTGGCGTAGATGAAGTTCAGATCGCGGTCTTTGACGTAGACCGTCGGCCGATGGTAGAGCAGCAGTTCCCTGGCCTGCTCGGCCCTCTGCCTCAGGGTGCCCTCCGCCCGTTTGCGGGCCGTCACGTCCCGGAGCGTGCCCACCAGCGTGTGCGCCCGCCCGGACCCGTCCCGCACCACCCGTCGGCTGTCCCCCACCCAAACATAATGGCCGTCCTGGTGGCGGATGCGGTACTCGATGGGAGACTCCCGGTCCTCGGTCCCTACGCCCCGGAGAAGGCGCAGCGTCTGCTCGCGGAATCGGGGGAGGTCGTCCGGGTGCACAAGCCGGTAGACTCCTTTGGTGCCCAGCGCTACCATCTCCGCCGGGGTGTAGCCCAGCATGTCCTCCACCGAAGGGCTCACGTAACTGAAGGTTCCCCGCTGGAGCACCAGTTTGTAGGCCACGTCCCGGAAGCTCTCCAGCACGCTGCGGAAGCGTAGGGAACTCTCCCGGAAAGCCCTCTCGGCATGCACCCGCTCGGTGATGTTGCGGGCAATAATGGAGACCCCCGTGACGGTCCCGTCTTCGGCCCGCATCGGGCCCATGGCGAGGGAGACGTAGACGGGATAGCCGCCGGCGGTGCGGTGTACGGCCTCGTAGCCGCGGACGGGTTCCCCGTGGATAGCCCTCCCGAACTTTTGCTCCAGCTCATCCCGGCTGCTTTCGGCGGCCAGAAGACTGAGAGGCCGTCCGCGAACCTCCTCGAGGCTGTAGCCGTAGAGCCGCTCGGCCCCGGCATTCCAGCTCCCGATGGTGCCGTCCAGCGCCACCCCTATGAGGGCATCCTCGCAGGCGGCCATCACGGCGGTCTCCTGGGCGAGAACGGCCGCCGGTCGCTGGCGGGAAACGTCAGTCTGAGCGATCAAAAGCCCCACCAGCCGCCCCAGGCTGTCATAGACCGGGGCCTTGGCCTTCTGCCACACCTGCCCCTCCCCGCTGTAGTGGTAGAACGTGGAGGCGGGCTCTATCGATCCCGGCTCGCGAAGGATGCGCCGGTCCACTTCCCTGAACTCCGCCGCCGTCTCCGGGGGGTAGAAGTCCCTGTCGGTTTTTCCCACCAGGTCCTGGACTTCAACGCCCAGGGCCTCCGCCTCCCGCCGGTTGCCCCAGGCATACCGCAGGTCCCTGCCCTTGATCAGAAGGCGGGATGATTCGGCGTAGATAAATTCGCTCTCAGCGAGGTGCCCCAGGTCGAGGGCCCGCTCCGCAGGCCGGGAGGCCCGCAGGGCGCCAACGAGGACGACCGGTTCGCCGTCGCCGTCGCGGGCCGTTCTGCAGCATTCGACCAACCCGATCCGGGAGCCGCTCTTGTTGGTGAAGCGGTATTGAACCTCCACAGCTCGACCCGGCTCGTCTCCGTTCAGCAGTTCGGCCAGGGCGCGGTCTCGGGCGTCGGCATCCTCCGGGTGAATCCTCTGTGCAAAGCCGGCCTTCCCCATGGAGCGCAGCTCCTCCCGGCTGAACCCGAGGAGCGCCTCCGACCACGGGCTTACGTAAAGAAACCTCCCGTCCTCGGGCTGGAGCCTGTAGACCAGGTCGGGGATGCTCTTCAGGAGGCGCCCCAAGTGAGACTGGTCGGCTTCCTGCTCTGCATTCCGGCTCATGGTGCCACCACCTGTGCGCTGGGTCCGGGCCTTCACGGGGAACCATCTCCTCTTAAGCTCTCATTTGTCCAAAATTCGCGGCGGTATGCAAGCGAAAGGAGTCCTGCTTCACGCCGCTCCTCCGGCTCTCACTCACCCGCTCAAGGGCGCCGCCCGTGCCCGGCTCTGAGGTCCTCGGCTTTCCGACGCTTCTCCTCGTACATGCGGGCGTCCGCCAGGCTCAGTAATTCGTCCAGGCAGACCGGCTTCTCCGGGTCGTAGGTGGCAAATCCGACGCTGAGTGACAGCTCGTAGGGGCGTCCGCGCTGGAGGCTTCTCTCCTTCAATTCTGTTTGGAGCCGGTTTTGGATCGCCTCGGCGCTGTCTTCCAGCGTGGCGAGGGCCAGCACGGCGAACTCGTCCCCGCCGACCCGCCCGACGATGTCGGCGTCCCGGAACGTCTCGGCCAGCACGGCGCCCACTTCCATCAGTGCCCGGTCGCCTTCCGGGTGTCCGAAATGGTCGTTGATCCACTTCATCCGGTCCACGTCGGCAAACAGCAGGAACAAGTCGCTGCCGGTTCGCCGTGCGACTTTCATCTGCTGGTTTCCCAGGTGGGAGAAACCGCGCCGATTCATCAAGCCGGTCAGCTCATCTTCCAGGCTGAGGGCGCGCAACTCCTCCCGCAGCCGCATCTGTTCGGTCACGTCCACCATGGTCGAGCGAATGCTCGTCACCCGGCCCTCATCGTCGCGTTCCAGCACATCGTCGATCGAAACGGGTATCCTCCGGCCGTCTTTGGTGACGTACTCCCGGTCCTCGGCCTTGGGCACGGTTTCTCCGGCCAGCTTGCGGCGGAACCTGTCCTTCGCCTCATCCCTTTGCTCGGGGGCCACGAAATCGAAGATCGGCCGGCCCACCATCTCGGAGGCCGTGTATCCAAGCATCTCCTGCTCGGTCCTGTTGACCCGGAGAATGGTCCCCTCGGTGTCCACCATGTGGTATGCCACCGGCGCGTTGTCCCACAGGTCCCGGTAGCGTTTTTCGCTGGCCCGAAGCTGCTGCTCGGCCCGTTTTCGGTCGGTCACCTCCAGGGTTACCTCCACGGCGCCCACGATCCGACCCTCCTGGTCGCGGACGGGACAGCCGCCCACCTGCCAGATGCGGCCGTCGGGAGTGGAGACTTCCCCCCGGAGGGGGCTGCCTGCCTCCAGCGCCCGCTCCACGGGGCATCCCGCGCAGCGCTCCTCCCGGCCCTGCCACAACTTGTAGCAGTATTTGCCCACCAGCTCCTCGGGGTTCTTCCCCAGTGACCTCGCGGCGGCCCGGTTGACCCACAGGATTCTGCCCTCCGGGTCCTGGTATATGACGTGCTCCATGATGCTGTTCATAATGGTTGTTCTTTCCCGCTCCACTTCCCGCACCGACTCCCGGGCTTCCTTTCTCTCGGTCACGTCGGTAATGAAGCCTTCCAGGGCGAGCAGTTCCCCTTCGGCGGAGAAGACGCCGCGCCCCTGGTTCCGCACCCATACCTGTGCCCCTTCGGCCGTGCTCATCCTGTGCTCCAGCTCGAACGGCGCCCTCTCCTGCAACGCCGACGAAACTTGCTCCTCTACAGACTCCCGGTCTTCCGGATGGATAAGTTCGATGTAGGAGTCCATGCCCTCGCCCATCATCTCTTCCCGACTGCGGCCGGTCAGGTCCCGCCATCCCTCGCTGAGGAACTCGATGCTCCATTCCCCGTCGTTGCAGCACCGGTATGCCACGCCCGGCACGTTGCTGAGCAGTGCGGAGAAGGCGCGGTGCTGCTCTCGCAACTTCTCCCGTTCCCGTCTCTGGTCGGTCACGTCCCGGACGCTTCCCACTATGGCCAGGGGCTCCCCGTCGGGGGTGCGGATCAAGCGGCGGTTGTTGCTGACCCATGTCTCGCCGCCATCAGGCGGCCGAATCCTGTACTCGATGATCCCGGTGTCCGGGCCGACCTGGGGGTCGGCCAACAGGCGTGCTGTATGCTCCTCGAACTTATCCCTGTCGTCCGGATGGATGTGTTCATACACCTCGCGCGCACTCTTGCCCACAAGCTCCACAGGGCTCATCCCCACCAGTTCTTCCACGGAAGGGCTCACGTAGGTGAAGGCGCCTTCCCGGAGGTCAAGGCGATATGCCACGTCTCGGACGCTTTCCAGAACCGCCGCCAATTCGTGCTGATCGGCCCCGAAGCGCCCCCCCTCCCGACACAGTTCCAGCAGCCGGGCCAGCTTCCGCTCCGCTGCCGCTTCGCTCGGCGATTCCTCGGCGGGCACAAAGAGCGGGTTGCGCCCGATACTTTGTCCCGACGCCACCCACCTGTGGGCGCACACGGCCTCCAGGAGGACTTCCCCCGCGACCTCCGCCCGCCGGTAGCAGCACATGCACGCCGCCCGACTCTCCCGGACGAACTTCTCGACCGCGGCCTCGAAGGCGAGTATGGTTGGGATATCGGCCCCATCGGCGGCCACCGGCGTCAGGTCGAGTACAGCCTTCAGTCCGTCCGACGCGCCCCGGGCCAACTCCTCCAGTGCGCGCCGGAACTGTTCGGGGGCGGAGGCCGAAGGGCAGCCGAGCAGTTCTTCCGGATCGATGAACTCCAGCCGCCCGGACGGCAAATCCACTCCCGGCTCCCGGGCGTCCTGGCGCAGTTGCTCCTGCAGGGCGGAGCGCGTTTTCGGCGAGGTCGCGCAGAGGCACTTCTGCCCCCGCTCCAGCCCCCCGCCCACAAACGCTCGCATCGCTTCCAGGCCGTCCGCCTCACTTTCGTGCAGGAGGCAGACGTGATCGCCTGAGGCGACGGTTTCCAGGGGTCTGGGCCCCGGCGGGACCCGTGGGCCTTCCTCTGCGGCACTCACAACCCGAGTCCTCCCCCTCCATAGATTGTCCTCCGCTGACCGCCGGGGAGCGGCCCGACCTCGGGCGGTTGTCCAGACTTTACTTGCTCCCGCGCGCCTCAGTTCGATCGCCGAAGCTCGTCGGCGGCGGTCCGCACGCGCATCGGCCGACCCGGCCGGCGCCGGGCCCTCCGATAGAGTCAGTGGCTCATTATGCAATTACGGGATACCGCGCAACTGGCGTGCCATCGCCGCCGCAGAGGCGCAGGCAGGGAACGGCGGGCCTTCCCGGCGCGACGGAATCAAGGCGTTGCGGGCGCGGGAGAGATCCGGATTAAGGATATGGAGGAACGCCTCTGGGCGGGGTGAATTCCGGTCGGAAAGGCGCCGGCGCCGGCGCCGCCCGGACGCCCCCTGTCAGCTGCTTTACTCCTCCCCGAACACACCTTCCCGTGCGGCCTTGGAGAACTTGAACTTAAGGGCTCGGCGGGCCGGGATGTGGATGGTTTCCCCTGTCCGGGGGTTCCGGCCTTTGCGGGCCTTGCGCTGCACTATCGTGATCTTTCCCAGCCCGGGGATACGGACGTCGTTTTCAGCCTCTCGGTATGCCAGTTCGGCGAATTCGCCGAAAAAGCGCCTCACAGCCGTTTTCGTCATGTCCATCCTGTCCGACATGTAGTCCACTATGTCGGCCTTCGTCATCGTTTTGGCCACTGCGATCGACTCCCTCTCCAAAGAACGACGTTGACCCGCTACTGTACTCTTCCCCCTTTGAGGATATTAGAGCAAGGTCCGACCGCTTACAAGCGAATTCGAAACTTTGGCGTGCCCCGGGCATGAAAGCGGCGCCCAGTTTGCCGATTTCCCAGGAACCAGGAGGGAGCCCGGGGCAGGCCTTGAGCTTGACAGCCCGGTGTCTCGGAAGTAGAGTGGGAAACCTCGGGGCGTGGCTCAGCCTGGCTTAGAGCGCCGCGTTCGGGACGCGGAGGTCCCCGGTTCAAATCCGGGCGCCCCGACCATCCCGCCTCCAGCGGGATGGTAGAGCAGGCGAGCAGTTGAACAGTGGAACAGGTGAGAACGGCGAAACGAGTTGCGCGCGCGCCATCGCCTTGCGGAATGCGGAACACACCTCGCCTGCGGTCTCCTGATCACCTGATCAACTGCTCCCGTCAGCCGGAGCTTCCCACGGCCTTCACGTTCGAGAATCTGCAGGTCTACCAGAAAGCCCTGGATTTCGCCGACGAGGTAGCTACCCTCACCGAATCCTTCCCCCGGGGCTATGGTTTCCTTACGTACCAGCTCAACCGCGCGGCCTTGTCCATTGCGAGGAATCTGGCTGAGGGAAACGGTCGCTTCACGAAAGCCGACAGGAAGAACTTCTTCGGCATCGCACGTGGTTCGGTCCGCTTCCGGAGCCCGAAGGCTCCGAAGAGTGGGTGAAGGAGATATGGAGACGAGCAGCGACCATCCGAAATGAACGCGGGGTAAGATGAATGGATCACTCCGCTTCGAGCTGGGCCAAAAACTCGGTGGGCGTTGCGCCGCGGAGCGGCGCGGTCGTGAAGGCCAGGGCTTCAGCCCTGG
>CAZEAP010000006.1:0-120708 GCA_964510315.1 uncultured candidatus Brocadiaceae bacterium | reverse complement strand
GTCGGACGTCATACTTGCCCAGCGGGGCACCGCTGCACAACGGCCTCCGCCGCGAGCCTCGGCTTTCACGACCGCGCCGCTCCGCGGCGCCGACGCTGAACATGTACGCGCCCCAGGGCGGGCTCTTGACGAAGTCCCTGGTCCTGGGGCTGCGCCCCGGGCCGTGTATACAGGGTCCCTTCGGGGCTTTAGCGCCACAGGGCCAGGCTGTAGCGGGGGCATCTTGCCCCCGGCCTTCTCTTTCGGCCCCGTAGGGGCCATGTGATGGAGGCCAGGGCTTTAGCCCTGGTTGGCGGTCGACCAACCGTAAGCATGCGCCCCGGAGGGGCGCGGTCGGGTCACAGATGCAGATAATGGTGAGCGAGTTCGATACGCGATCTCTTCACACCGGCCTGCCGTCAGGACCCGCTGGTCAGGCTTTTGCGCATCGGGTACCTCACCGCGCCCCTCCGGGGCGCAATTGGGTTTTCGCGGGAAATACCAGGGCTGAAGCCCTGGCCTACACGACCGCGCCGCTCCGCGGCGCACCGGCCATGGACCGGCCGTCGCGGGACTCCTCGATGATCCGTCGGACGTCATACTTGCCCAGCGGGGCATCTTGTCCCCGGCCTTCTCTTTCGGCCCCGCAGGGGCCATGTGATGGAGGCCAGGGCTTCAGCCCTGGTTGACCTTGCCTGACGTCTCGCGCACCGTATAATCAGCCGTCTCCGGAGGTCGGGCCGCTCAACTGAAAGGGAGTTCGATGGTGTACTACGAGGAACCGGCCAAACGACTGCCGATTCGTGAGTTCGACGTTGTGGTGGCCGGCGCAGGGACGGCCGGAGTGCCGGCGGCACTGGCCGCTGCGGGCCGCGGCGCGCGCACGGCGCTGGTGGAGTGGAAGGGCTACCCCGGCGGTACGGTCACTGAGGGCGGCACGGCGCTGCACAGCTTCTATAACCTGTGGAAGGCATTCCCCCAGGCGGAGAAGCGACAGGTCGTCCGGGGCATTCCGCAGCAGATAATCGACGGCCTGCTCGAGGTCGGCGGCACCACCGGACACGGAGAGGTGACCGTAGGCTACGACGTCGACAGCGTCTGCACCGCCATCGACACGGAGCTTTACAAGCTGGTCACCTTCCGCATGCTGCGTGAAGCCGGCGTGGCCGTGATGGTCAACACCGTGCTCGCCGACGCGGTGACCGAAGGCGAGCAGGTGCTGGGCGTGACCACCGAGAGCCACCAGGGCCGGGAGATGCTGCGCGCCCCCGCGTTCGTCGACTGCACCGGTTACGGGGACCTCTGCGCACGGGCCGGAGCGGAGTTCACCGAGCCCAACGACTACGCCGTGGTCAACAGCATGTCCCTGGCCAACGTCAGCATGGAGGGCTATCACGAATTCCTGAGCGAACACGACGCCGTGACCGAATGCGCACGGGGAATCCGCGATGGACGCGAAGACCAGCTCGTCCGGCTGAACGGACGACGCGCGGTGCTGCCCGACGGGTTCGCCGAGGGCGCGGCCGAGATCGGCATGTCCACCGTCACGACCAGCGTGCACGACGACTACTTCATGTTCATCAAGCTGAACTTCAAGATGCCCGTCAGCCCGACGGACCGCGACGCCCTGGCGGACGCGGAGCTGGAGCTGCGTCGCCGCCAGGCGCGGGCCGTCGACCTGTTCCGCCAGTTCGTCCCCGGCTGCGAGAATGCCTTCATGGCCCGCACCAGCCCGTCGATCACCATTCGGCGCGGACGCCTGATCACCTGCGACTACGACATCACCAGCGAGGACGTGCTGGAGGGGCGCCACTTCGAGGACGACGTGATGGCCTATGGCTTCCACGACTACGCACCCCGGCTCCAGATCAAGGACGGCGGCACCTACGGGGTGCCGTACCGGGCTTTGCGCGTGAAAGGCCTGGAGAACCTGCTGGCAACGGGCATGATGATCACCAGCGATCACGACGCGCACATGTCCACCCGCAACACCGTCTGCTGCATGGGCCAGGGCCAGGCGGCCGGCACCGCGGCCGCCCTCGCCGCCCGGCGCGGATGCGGCACCCGCGAGCTGCCATACGGCGAACTGCGCAGCGCCCTGGAGGCGGACGGCGTATATTTCGAGGAATAGGGGTCCTATAGCCGACGGGCCGTTCCGGGAGGATGGCCGTGGGGACGCACGTGTTCACAGTGGCCGGCGAGAGAACCGTCCTCGACGGCAAGGACATCCTGCTGAAGGGTTTCCGGTGCTCGAACGCGCTCATCTCGGACGCAACCGCCGATGACCTGATCGCCCATCTGGACGAGTACCGAAGCTGCGGGCTGAACAGCGTAAGCGTGTTTTTCATGGGCTCGCGCTTCGGCGACGTGAAGGGCTACAACGAGGACGCCACGCTGTCGAGGAACCACGCGGCGCGGATGGGCAGGATTATCGAGGCCGCCGACGCGCGGCGGATGGTCGTGCTGGTCGGCTGCCTCTACTGGGGGAACTCACGGGCGAAGTGGGAGGGCTGGGGCCAGCGGGACGCCAACCAGGCGGTCGCCAACACGGTGCGTTGGCTGGCCGAGAACGACTACCGCAACACGTTTATCGACGTGGACAACGAGGGCATGGCCTTCCGCGGGGCGGGCTTCGACAACCGGCAGTTGGTGATCGCGGCGAAGGAGGTCGGCTTCCCGGTGCCGGTGGCCAGCAACTACCACGGCGAGCCGCCTCCGGAAGTTGATCTCACCATCCACCACAGCCCGCCCGTGCCGGGCAAGCCTTACCTCGAGACGGAGGGTTCGCCCGGCGGGTGTCCGACCGAAGGCGGCTACTGGGGCAGCTACAGCAAGCGAGAGGGCCTCTACGGATACGTCAACGTCGGCGTCTATACCGAGGCGATGAAAGCCAGCCAGAAGCGCCTGGCGCGCGAGCACCTGGAGGACGGCCGGGGCTATATGCTGGCTTCCACCTGGCTGCAGGCACCGCCCCCGCAGGGGCCGAACCACGACCCCGGCGGCAGAGGTACCCGCGACGACCCCGGCGTCCGGTGGTGGCTTGAATGGCTGGGCGAGCGGTGACGCCGGAGACCGGCGGGCCGCCAACGCCCACGACGTGAACATGATCACCTTCCACAGGGTCCGCGACTTCCGGCGACTCGTCTATTGAGCGGGGGCGGCACTCAGCCGAACCCAGGTGTTATGACCCCGGCTCGTAGTGGAGCTTCACTCCGCGCCGACGCAGTCGGGCCTGGACGTCGGCGGTGTCCAGGGCGCCCGGGGTGGTATCTTTCTCCGCAGCCATCGACGCGCCCAGCCCCGCCGCCTCGCCCGTCAGCACGCAGGCCTGGATGACCCTGAGCATGTCCCACGCCCGGGGGTCGGCACAGGAGACGTTCCGCCCGGCCGCCAACAGGCACTCGGCTCCCTGCGGCACGAGGCAGCCATAGGGCACCGCCCATACCTCCCCGTCGGCGCTGTCGTACCAGTTGGCGATCAAACCCACCGAATCTTCGGCATGGGCACCGTGCATGGACCAGGAGAGGGCGGCTTCGCCCCGGATGTGGCGCGTCTTCCGCACCTGCGGAGTGCCGGGCAGCGCGACGGGGTAGAGGTTCTGGCGGCCCTCCTCGCCCAGCTCGGCCTGCTGGGCGGCATAGTGTTCCCGGACCATCCGGCGCGTCTCTATCATGAATGCCGTGGCGTCGTCCGCCAGGTTGCAGTTGTACGGGCCCCCGCCGTCAGCCTCGCCTTGCCGTCCCCTGGTGAGTTTGCGACGGCTGACGCCGGTGCCCCGGCCGCGTTCGGCGGCTTTCTCGGCCCCGGCCAGTGACGCCTCCAGAACCGCAACCGCCAGCGGCTGGCCTGTCGCCTCCTCAAACGGGACGCCGGCCCTGTGGGCTACAACGGCTTCGCCGGTGGCGTCGACGACGCAGGCGGCCGAGAGCGCGCGGCGTCCCTCCCGGTCCTCCACCTCCACGCCGGCGACGCGCTCCCCCTCCATCACCGGCTGCACAACCAGGGCGTCGTACATGATCTCGACGCCGCTCTCTACAAGCAGTTCCTCGAGGGCCAGGATCATGCAGGCGGCATCGAAGTGGCTGCTGTAGCGGCCCGTCGGCGGTTGGTCGGGCTGGTCCCAGCCGCCGTAGACCCAGCCGGGTCCGTACTTCAGTCCCAGGTGCAGGAACTCCTCGGCCAGACCGAATGTGATTTGCTTTCCCTTGCCGTCGTCCAGGGGCGGATACCAGGTGATGAGCCCGAGTGTCGCCAGGCCGCCCGGCACGAACGTCTTCTCCACGAGCGCCGTCTTCGCCCCCGTGCGGGCAGCGGAAACGGCGGCCGCCGCTCCGGCCACTCCCGCGCCGGCGACGAGTACGTCGTAACTCCCGTTCTCATCACTCATTGGGTCACTTCCCATCCGTGTGCGGTTATGGAAGACACTCGTATCTACTCTTTGCCCGCTGCCGGCCTCCCGAGCGAAAGGACCAGCGCCCAGTCGTCCGCTGCGCTTCGCGCTCCGCCGGGGTAGGGGGGCAGCGTCAGCTCACCGCCGCGGTCGACCCGCAGAGCCCCGACTTCCTCCGGGAGCCACACCCCTTTGCGTGGGTCGAACCAGGCGCCGTGGTATTCTGCTTCCGGCGGCAGTTCGCCCACCGTTGCGTGCGGACACTCCTCTTCGAAGTACAGAAAAAGCAGATCCCGGGACTCAGTGCGGGCGCAGTAGGCCCAGCCCAGGTATGTGTCGGTATCCCCGCTGCGGCTCGGAGTTACGCAGGCGGCGTCCGGCACCAGTTCCCGGTAGCTTTTGCCTTCGGAGAGTAGAAAAGTCCGGCAGTGCTGCATCTGGGCGCCGCTCGGCCACTTCAGCGACTCCCACCAACGGTGCTCGGCTTCCGGCTCCACGTCCCCCGCCCAGAGGCCCTCCGCGCCGTAGATGTGCCCGCCGAATGCGCCTGAGAGCACACTGCCATAGATTGCGCCGCGGCAGTTGCGGGCGCCCTCCGCGGAGCCGGCCGGCGCCTGCGGTCCCTGGTGCCAGCCCTCGTAATAGGGCTCACCGTTGATCGACGGAACGGGCGGCTCGGCGTAGAACTGCTCGCCCAGCAGCCGGTGCGATTCGTGCGTACGGCGGTTGCCGATCTGGTGGAAGCTCAGCCACCCGGCGCTGTCGACGTGCCCGAAGTTGCGCAGGGAACTGCCGTCGCTGTTGCAGCCGACCGGCTGGCCGAACGGCGGGGGTCCGTAACGTTCGATGACCAGGTTGGCGGCCTCGTTCCAGCCGGCTGTCGATATGGTGCACTCCCGCCAGTCGTAGTGGATGGGGCTGAGCAGGCAGTTGTTCGCCTGCAGGCGACTCCAGACGTACTGGACGTATCGCGCGTAGGAGTCGGGCCAGTCGTGATACTTCTTCCATGCCTGGCCGGTGTCGCGTCGGGCCACCTCGACGAAGGGGATGAAGCCGTGCGCGTTCATGCAGTCGATCGTCCGGTCGAGGTGCTGGAAGTAGGCGGGCACCGGGCGGTCGACGTCGGGGAAGACTCCCTCGAAGCCGGGCACCCGTCCGGGGAAGCGGAAGGGCCGGTTGCCCGACTCGTCGTGCATGTCCTTGGCGCTGTCGGTGCCCGCTTGCGTCCACGCCGAACGCAGGCAGGTCCCGTCCGGGGCGACCAGGTCCGTCGGTCGCCCGTCGTTGGCCCACGCCGGGAACGCCGCTATCACGGCGATGCCGTTGTAGCCCTGAGCGGCCCGGTAGCGCAGCGCGTCCTGGAGCGTCATGTCCGGTCCGTGCGGATGCTCGCTCCCGTCCTCCCCCAGCGGGTAGCGGAAGGTGGAGGCGGACCACCACGTGTCGGCCAGCAGGAAGAAGGGCGTGCCGTCGGCGTGCTGGAACGCATGGCCGTTGGGGGTGGCCCGGACGAAACCGCGGCGGCAGATGTTCCGCCTCTTCTCGTCCGCGGTCCAGGCGCTTGCCGTGAACGACCCGGTGCGGCCGTCCAGGCCGGGATCGGACGGTTCGGACCCGCTCCGCCAGCGCCATTCGCCCGGAGCGGTGGCGGTCACCCTCACCCTGAAGGTCCTGCCGCCGTACCAGAACCCGTAACATCGCTTCTCGAAGCCCGGGCCCTTCAGGTCCACCCACACGTCGACGTCGGTGTAGGGATTGGCGAAATCCCTCTCCGCCGTCAGGACGATCTCGTGCTTCTGCCAGGTGCGCACTTCCTTCGCCTCCCAAATGTCAAGTTCAGCGGAAGCCGGGGCGCCTCATTCCTCCGGCGTGAAGCAACAATACCCCACCCGGTCGCACTGCTCCTTCATCTCGTCCCACAGCTCCTCGTCCTCGATCACCCGCACGGCCGCAGGATACAGGATGTTGTTCTCCTTGAAGATGTGATCTCGCAGCGTAGGGACGATGAACTCGACCGCAGCATCGAGCCGGCGCTGGAACTCGTCGAAGTCCATTTCCCCGGCCGACTCCGCGAGTTCCTCCAGTTCTTTCTTCTGCGGCCACAGCAGCTCGTGCTCCATCCGCATGATCTCCGGGGGACCGGTGACACCTCGCTTTTCCATCTCGGGGAAAAGGACCTCCTCCTCTCGCTGATGGTGCGCCTCGGTCTCCACAAGGTGGGCCGCCACGTGCCGCAGCGTCTCAAACTCCTCCCGGTCCAGGTCGTAGGACTGCATCGCCTGGATGGCCCGGTTCAGCTCCTCCAGCAGGTCCAGGAATTCCAGGATATTCTCGTGCTCGGAGACCAGGGTGTGGACGACGTGTCCGGGCGGCACTTCCGCCTTCAGCTCTTCCACCTGCTCCCCGAGCATCTCCATGTGGACATCACAGAGCCGGCGCAGCTCGCCCGGCTCCAGGCCCGCCTCCACCAGCTTCTGCTCGGCAAGGGAAAGGTCCTCCGGCCCGATGTCCGCCAGGAATTCCCGCGCCTCCGCTTTCACAGCCGCAGGGTCTTCGCCCGCGTTGAGACGCTTCAGAAGCTCCACCAGCCTGTCGCTTTTGCCCATGCACCCGCTCCTTCCCGGGCCGAGTTTTGCTGAGGCCCGCCCGCAGGAGAGTCGGCCGCCGGCAGATTCTCACGGTGGTCCGCGCCGAGAGCCCTCCATCCCCCCGGGCGTCGACACCGCAGTTTAGGGCAGTGTCGCAAGACGTGCAATGCGCCAACGGCCCTGACTCCCTCCGGCCCGGCCGTGTTGCTTCACTCCAGGCGGCGGTCGAGGGTTCTGTAGTTTATGGCTTCCGAGACGTGGTGGCTGAGGATGCCATCGTCCCCCTCCAGGTCGGCGATGGTGCGGGGGACGCACCTGTCACCGGCTATCTGCGCCCTCCCCGGCAACTGCTACGTCGAGCTGCCGTGCCCCCTCTCTGACATGGCCGGAGGGAGCCGGCGCCGCACCCAGTCGAGGAAGGTCCGCGCCCGGCTCAAAGCTTCCGTTGCTTCCTCGGCGGAGGCAACTCCCGGTGGATACCGCGTCTCGACTGCGTAGCGGGTGAGTTCCTCAAGGCCTTCCGTCGCTTCGCGCGGGGGATCCAGTGAAGTTTGCTCTACCAGTCGCAGCAACTCCCCCAGGTCGTGCAGCTTGCGGAATTCCGTCTGGTGGAGCACCAGAAGGCATTTCATGGCCTTCTCTGCTGCCTGCTGAGCGTGGAAACAGCACGCGAAATGGAGGTCGGAGACCCGCCGCGGCCACCTCGAAGTCCTCTTCCGCACGGCGCCACCACGCGGCGGCCAGCTCCACGACCCGCCGGTCAATCTCCATACAGCACCTTACCTTCTTCAAGGGCGGCTTTAACCACGCTGCCGACCAGGTGCCCGTAGTGTTCCACGAATTGCCTGTCCTTCACCACGATGTCTACGCCACACTGTAGCTTGCTGCGCAGCGGGCGAATGGCTTCATAGGCTTGTCGACTTGCCTCCGTTACGTCGCGGCCGGGCTGAACCTGAATGAACAGGTCCACGTCGCTCTCCGGCGTAGTTTCCCCGCGGGCGGAACTTCCGAACAGGATGATCCTCTCCGGGTTAACCGCCGCCGCAATCCGCCGGGCGACTTCCCTGAGCAGCTTCTGGTCCGCGCTGTTGTCTGCCATGGTCTCAACCCGGCTCCGACGGATTCCTCTTCTCCTCATCTTCTACCGGGGAGTTCCGGTCGCTGTCAAATCCGCCCCAGCCCTTCACTCACTCCAGGCGGCGGTCGAGGGTTCTGTAGTTTATGGCTTCCGAGACGTGGTGGCTGAGGACGCCATCGTCCCCCTCCAGGTCGGCGATGGTGCGGGAGACCTTCAGTATCTTGTCGTAGGCCCGCGCGCTCAGCCCCAGGCTGTCCATCGCCTGCCGCAGCAGCAGCCGACCGTCCTCGTCGGGCCGGCTGTATTCCTTCACCTGCCGTCGCTGCATGCGGGAGTTGGTGAAGATGCTGGTCCCCTCGAACCGCTCCGCCTGACGCTTCCGCGTCTGCACCACCCGCTCCCGGATCTCCCCGGAGGGCTCGGCCGGCCGGCTGGTGGCCAGGTCGCGGTACTCCAGCGGCGGCACGTCCACGTGGATGTCGATCCTGTCCAGCAGGGGACCGCTGATCCGCCGGCGGTAGCGCTCGATCTGCCGCGGCGTGCAGCGGCACTGCCTCCGCGGATTCGTGTAATTCCCGCACGGGCAGGGGTTCATGGCGGCCACCAGCATGAACTGCGCGGGGTAGGTGACCGTCATCTGGGCGCGGGCAATGGTTATCTGCCCGTCCTCGATCGGCTGCCGCAGCGCCTCCAGCGCCGAACGGCTGAACTCCGGCAGCTCGTCCAGGAACAGCACGCCGTGATGCGCAAGGCTCACCTCCCCCGGCTTCGGATGGGTGCCTCCGCCGACCAGACCGGCCTGGCTGACCGAGTGATGGGGGGAGCGGAACGGCCGAACACCCATCAGGGCGGTCCCCGACTCCAGCAGGCCGCAGACGCTGTAGATGCGGGTCGTCTCCAGGGATTCCTCCACGCTCAGCGCCGGCAGGATGGTGCAGAGCCGTTTGGCCAGCATGCTCTTGCCGGCCCCCGGCGGGCCGATCATCAGCAGGTTGTGCGCGCCCGCCGCGGCCACCTCCAGGGCGCGCTTCACGTGATGCTGCCCCTGCACCTCGGCGAAGTTCACCTCGTAGCTGTGCGCCGAACGGAACACCTGCTCCGCGTCCAACTCCACAGGCTTCAGGGGCCGGGCCCCCGACAGAAAAGCCACCGCGTCGGTCAGGTGGTTGATCGGCACCACGTCCAGCTCCTCCACCACGCCGGCCTCGCTGGCGTTGTCCAGCGGCACCATCAGCCCGTCGAAACCGTCCTCCCGCGCCCGGAGGGCCATCGCCAGGCAGCCGTTCACCGGCCGCACCCGCCCGTCCAGGGCCAGCTCACCCACCACGGCGTAGCGCTGGTTGTTGGTGCGCTGGAAGGCATCGGTCGCCTCCAGCAGGCCGAGGGCGATGGGCAGCTCGAAGGCGGGTCCTTCTTTGCGACGGTCGGCGGGGGCCAGGTTGACGGTGGCCGCCAGCGTGTCCAGTTGGTAGCCGCTGTTGCGGAGCGCGGCATGGACGCGGTCGATGCTTTCCTTGACGCTGGCGTCGGGCAGCCCGACGATGGTGGCGCGGGGGAGCTGCGCGCGGGTGACGTAGACCTCCACCTCCACGGGAAAGGCCTCGATCCCGAACAACCCCATGCTGTGGACCTTGGCAAGCATCCGACGCGCTCCCGTGCTGAATTCCGGCGGGAGTATAGCAGGGCAGGGCGCGCCCCGCAAGCGGACTGAACGTTTGACGCGTCCGCGCCTGCCCCCGTGCGCTTCGCGCAGGTGCCGGGGGAGTGCGAGGTGGTGCGGTGCATCTTCCGGCTCTACCTGGAGATCGGCACCTACAAGGGCGTCGCCCGACGGCTAACGGAGGATGGCGTCCCCGCGCCTAAATAACAGTTCATGTTTCTGCAACATGGCGCTTAGCGCCTTTGGAGTGCGCTGCCTCGGCAGCGCTTTAGTTCCCGCCGCCTTGGCGGCGGCTTTTTGGGGGCGGGGCAAGCCCCGCTGACGGCAAAGCGGCGGCAAGCCGCCGCACTCCAAGAAAACCGTGCCCGCTAAGCCTGACGGCTGTCGGGTTGAGTGACGTTGCATCTTCGTGAACTCGTATTTAGGGGAGAGAAGTGGTGGGGAGAGACTCTCAAGGGCATCCTGCGCAACCCGGTCTACGCCGGCTGCAACGTCTACGGGCGCCACGAGAAGGGGGATACGCGGGTGAAGCCGCGCGAGGAGTGGACCGTTGTGCCGGGGATGCGAGAGCCCGTGGTGGAGGGCGGGGTATTTAGACCCTCTAACATAATGAACTCACAGGGCAGAGAGGAAGTTCCAGCAGATCAGGGCGCAGCCGATCGAGAGAAAGGCTTCGTGGATGTCGGCGCGTCGTTCGAATCGGATGCGGAGCCGGCGAAATTGGTGCAGCCAGGAGAGGGTTCTCTCCACCACCCACCGGTGGACGCCCAGGCCGCTGCCGTGTGGCGTGCCGCGTTTGGCCAGGATCGGTTTGATACGGCGAGCGCGCAGCTGTCTGCGGTGCGGCTCGCTGTCATATCCCCTGTCACCTTGGACCGCATCAGGTCGACGGCGGGGACGACCTACTTTCCCTTTGACGGGGCCAATGCCGTCCACCAAAGCCAGAAGCTGGGTCACGTCGTGCGCGTTAGCACCCGTCAGAACGGTGGCCAGGGGGACACCTTGGGCGTCGGTGATCAGGTGGTGCTTGCTGCCTGCTTTGGCCCTGTCGGTGGGATTGGGGCCGGTTTTAGCCCCCCCAAAACGGCCCGCACCGATGCACTGTCCACCACTGTGCGGGACCAATCGATGGCATCGGCCTTCCGCAGCTTGGCCAGAAGAACCTGGTGGAGCTTCTGCCAGACCCCCGCCTCCTCCCATTTCTTCAAGTATCGCCAGCAGGTCATCCCGCTCCCACAGCCCATCTCCTGGGGGAGCATCTCCCAGGGGATGCCGCTTTTGAGAACGAACAGGATGCCGGTGAGCACCTTGCGGCGGTCCATGGGCTTGCGGCCCGGGTAACGGTACCGCCGGGGCTTCGGTGCAGGCAACAATGGCTCGATCAACTCCCACAGCTCATCCGAGACGATCAGTTTAGCCATGACCGCGCCCTCCTTTATCTGGAGAGCACCTTCATTAAAAGAACCGCGACCCCAAAATCAAGGCTCTTCAGGGTCGATTGTTCATTTCGTTAGAGGCTCTTAGTCTTCGGACGGTTTGGGTGGTGGCGGAGGTGGGGCCTCATCCACAGGGGGGTCGGCTGATTTCCTCCCCTCTTCAAGTGGTTCGACGCCCGGCCTTATTGGCAGCGTCGGCCTGCGGTCCGGAATTCGTTGTCGTTTGTCGTCGTCGCCCAACGTTCTCACCTCCTTTCGGTTGGCTAAGCATTATCAAAGCTCCAGACACGATAAGCACCAGGAGCCCCAGTATGAAGCTCAACAGTGCGCAGCGGGTCAAGAGGCAAGTTACCCAAGCCCGTGCGTATTTCTCGGGGGGTTGGTCAAGTCTGCGCTCTTTGTAGCGGGCGTCGAGGTCACTGATGTAGTGATCATACTCGGCCCGGCCGTAGAGCAGACTGCATAGGGCAAAGCTGATTGCTAGAAAAAGGAAAAACCAAGTGAGTGCGAGAAACAGACCGCTGCCCCAGACGCTGAAGTCTGCTTTACTTGACATGAACACAGCAGAGAAGGCCAGGACTCCGGAAGAGAGCGTCAAGATGTGGTTGTCCAGTGCGCGAGAGTGATACCGCGCACCTTCTTGGAGGTATCTACGCCGCTCCCAGTACCGCTTCTCCAAGGCTTCCCAGTACGCATTTTTCTCGGGGGGATCAGCGGCTTCTTCGTCGGCATACTGTCCCTGGCTATTCATACACTTTCATTCTACACCTCAGCACCATTGCATCGCAACCGCGTATGGCATTCGGTGGCCTCCAGGTACCAGTGCCGTCGATGGTAAGCTGGTGCAGGTGCCTGAGGAGTGTGAGGTGGTGCGGCGCATCTTCCGGCTCTACCTTGAGATCGGCACCTACAAGGGCGTGGCGGCACACTTACGCGGGTTTGACCGCGATGCGCAGATGGACGAGGCGATCACATAGATTGCCGCTGCAGCGAAGATGAGTTCGCCCCGCGACTTCTGGGCAACATCAGAGTCGGACTACGTTTGACCGATTCAATTCTGTTCCCTTTTTCCTTGTCGCGTCTCTAACATGGCGTCCGCAATCCCGTAGGCATTGTGGGCAACAACTTGAGGCTGCAAAGCCTTCTCCCTCTGGTGGCTGTCCTTCAGCTGCGCGGAATATGTCAGCACTGCCGGCAATGCCGCCGCCGCAAAGTAGTCGCGTAGTGACATACCACTGGTACCATGCACTGGCTTTTGGGCCAATGAGTCCGGAAAAGCCGGTCCTCCATCATTCCGAGGATTCATAGTTTCCCCTCCATGCTGCTGCAGAATCACGTTCCCGCTTTGATCAGCTGCTCTTAGATGCCATCCCTTCGGTTTTTCCGACGCAACGTAATCTCTGCCCCCTCTATTGCCTCTTTCGCAAGAACGAAGTCCGTCTTGGTCCGCATCAGTTCTCGCCCATCGACAAAGTTGGCCCGCACGGTGAATCCCGGCCAAGTCTCTCTCGAAAGACGACGACGCGCTTCAATATGGATTCGGTGGCCACCAATCGTCACAACTCGATCTCGTCGCTCCATCCGTATTTGGCTCGCTTCATGTTGTTGTGACTATTCACCCGAGATTTCGTATTTGGTGTGCTCAAGTTCCGACTTCGCCTCGGTCGTGACATTGTCCCCCCCTCCTCGAGGTCCGTCAAGCGGAAAACCACGAATTCCCGCGCTCTGCGGCTGTTGCCCGACCGCTTTCGCGCACATGATGCAAGCGGAAAGAGGGCTTTGTGTGCCTTCCGGCGATACCCCGTCCGTCAGCGCATGCATAAAGCCTCTTTATTCTGCGAGATCGCGACCCAACGTCAGGTCGGGACGGGCGAAAGGCGTTGGATCCGCTCCAGTATGGCTCCGAACAGCTCCCGCGGCACCGCCACCTCGGCCACCTGAAAGACAATATACCGTGCGTGTATGACGACCTTCGCTCTGATCTTGACCAACTTCTCCCGCAGCGTCGGCGGCGACCCGACTTGCAGGCGCATACAGGACGTGCGAGTTTGTTTGTGTGTTGTCCCGCAGGGGCAGGGGTTCATGGCGGCCACCAGCATGAACTGCGCGGGGTAGGTGACCGTCATCTGGGCGCGGGCAATGGTTATCTGCCCGTCCTCGATCGGCTGCCGCAGCGCCTCCAGCGCCGAACGGCTGAATTCCGGCGGGAGTATAGCAGGGCAGGGCGCGCCCCGCAAGCGGACTGAACGTTTGACGCGTCCACGCCTGCCCCGTGCGCTTCGCGCAGGTGCCGGAGGAGTGCGAGGTGGTGCGGCGCATCTCTGGGCGCCGGCGTGGCTCCGAGCGGACCCACCCCACATCTGACCCCCTGGTGCGCCGCGCCCGGTGCTATCGCGCGATTCCTTCGAATCGCTCGCGAATCTTCGTCAGATCGCAGGCGATGTCAGTGAGGCCGCCCTCGCGTGCGAGATCCTCCAGTCGCTCGCATTCGGCCAGGATGCTGGCCATCTGTGGGGGCCGCGGGCTTTCACCGGCCCAGCGGCGGAAGTTGCCCGCGTAGATGGCCGCCAGCACCCGGCGAGGCAGCGCAATTCCATGCAGGTCGAACCCCCACCACTCGAACCCATCGCCGGTTTCCAGGAATCGGCGCATGCCGGCGACCCGTTCCCGCTCCCTTTGAACCAATTCGGGATCGGGCTCCCAACCGCCCATGATGTCTGTGCCGAAGAGGATGCGGTCGGCGTGGTCGATGAAAAACTGTCGCGCGCGCTCCACCCGGGCGGAGAAGTTTACGTACATTTCACTGCCGGGCGTGATATCGACGCTGACGCCGGGATGGTCGGCCAGAAAACGCGCGAGCCGGTCGAGATCGGCCGAAAGGAAGTAGAAGTGGGCGAAGACGACACGGAGGTCGGGATGCTTCGCCAACACTCTCTCGAATTCGGCATACAGTCCCTCTTTGTCGGGGAAGGAACCGTCCCCGTAGAACCAACCCCGCTCATGCGCCGAAGGGGGCGCCAACTCGGGGTCCCAGAAGGTTTCCGGGTCCGCCACGTGGAACAGCACGGGCACGGACTCCTCCTCCAGGTAGCTGTAGAACTCGTCGTACTCGCGGGCGTCGAGTGGACGGCCGAGCATCTTCCGCGTGGTGGGCTTGCCCTCGATCAGCTTGATGCCGTCGCAGCCCAGCTCGACCAGACGGCGGGCCTGTTGAGCATAAGGCCGGGCGTCCGGAACGGCTCCCGACTCCGGGTGCCGCAGCCCTCCGAACACGTAGACTCTCTCCGGATACAGCGCTTTGAACAGCAGCCCGAGCAGGTTGGTCTTCAGGCCCCGGTCGTCGCGCAGGGCGATGCACATCAGCGCCATGGCATCGTAGCCGCACCCGTCCATAAGGCCGCGCAGGTTATCCACGCTGACCATGTCGCCCCGCATGTGCACATGGCAGTCCGCAAGCGGCAGGTCTTCGTAACTCCCCATTGTTGTTCAGCTCCATGGAGTGAGCTTGGTCAAGGCAACGGCTTCGGATGACCTTGTCTTCTCGGTCTTGCTTCCTTGGGCGGGCCGATCATCAGCAGGTTGTGCGCGCCCGCCCGCTCAACCCGAGGTCAGCTTCTCGGCCGTCCACTTTAGTTTGGCGGTGATGGGCAGGTTATACGGGCAGAGGGGCTCCACGTCGGAGCAATCGGTCTCCGGCGTGACCTTCGGCTCCAGGGCGGCGTACTGCCCTCGGGCATAGTCCTCGTTGCCGAACCAGCCGTTCAGCTTCCTGCGGATGGACTGGTCGGGAAGGTCCATGACGGGGCCGGGCATCATCTGTCGATCGTAGTAGCCCTCCAGGCGGAATATCTCCGGGATGTCCAGCCCCGCCTCGTTGGGCATGCACTTCCCGCAGCGGCGGCAGACGTAGTTCGCCAGCTCCGGGGCGTCGCGGTAGAGGCGCTCCTTTTCCTCCTCTCCCATCGGCTCGTAGCTCCCGGCAAGCGCCAGGTCCCAGGCGAGCAGGTACATGTTGTTGGTCCCCGTCGCGGCCGAGGTCACCTCCGGCATGCTCCAGACCCACCGGAACGCCCGCGCCGCCGACTCCGGCCGGTAGAGCAGGCCGTCGGCCACCGGTTTCATCGCGATGAGGCCCGTCCCCCGTTCCACACAGGCGGGGATGATCTGCTCGTAGACGACCGGAAAGTTGAAGTAGTCGTAGTAATTGATCCACTCCATGACGGCATCGAAGGGATAGGACTGCACCGCCTTGAGCAGCACCTGCGGCGAGTGGCCGGTAATGGATATGAAGCGGACCTTCCCGTCTCTGCGGGCCTGCTCGGCGGCCCGGAGGGCGCCGTCGTCCGACATGATGCGGTCCAGGTCCTCACGTGAGCTGACGTTGTGCATGAAGAGGTTATCGACGTGGTCGGTCTGCAGGTTCTCCAGGCTCCTGTCGATGCTTCGGGCGGCGCCCCTCCGATCGCGCAGGTGAGTTTTGGTGGAGAGGAAGCACTCGTCCCGGCGCTCTTTCATCACCTGCCCGATCTTCCGTTCGGAGTCGCCCCCGCCGTAGGCGGCCGCCGTCTCGATGAAGTTCCCCCCGGCGTCCAGGTAGAAGTTCAGCAGCCGTCGGGCCTCGGCGGGGGAGACCTCCAGCAGGTGGAAACCGCCGAACCCCACGATGGCCAGTTCCTCCCCGGTGGAACCCAGCTCGCGCCGGGGCAGTTCCCCCTCCAGCGCGCGGCGGCGCAGCTCGTCGGTCACGTCCGGTTCCTTGTAGCCCTCCGGCAACACGGCGAATGCCTCCTTCGCAAGGCCGCCCAGTCCGAGGACGGCTGAGAGTTGCAGAAAACGCCTCCGATCCATACCCCCATCGCAACGGTCATTCATCGCTTACCCCCACGTGCTGAATCCAGATACCCCGGCCCAAGCAGAGGGCCCCGGGACTGAGCGCATGTCGGAGAGTGTACCCCCGCTCGCCAACGTGTCAAACTCATTCGGGTGCCGGGCGATGGTTGCCGGTGCCGGCCCCTGCTGGCATTCGGCACCGCTCTCCCGTTCTGAGTGCCGGTGGGGGTGTAGGCCCTGTAAAGCGGCCGGCCCTACTCCCCGTAGGTGACGAGGTAGTAGGGAGTTTTGTCGCGGGCGCCGTCTATGGTGAATCGGCCGTCTTCGATGGGCAGCGTCCGGCCGGTGCGGGCGCCGTCGTGGTCCAGCACGTGGACCGTCGCCTCGCCGGGGCGGTCGATGCGGATGGTCGCCTTGACCGGCTCCATCACAACCGGGGGCTCTCCCTTGTCGATGACGCGGCTGTCCTCGAATATCTTCATGCCGGTGTTTCGGGCACGGGCTATGGCCACCACAAGGAGCGCATCGGAGGTGGCGACCTCGCCGGCCGGTTCCCGCGCGGTCACGTAGATGGCACCGAAGCGGCTCTCGGGCTCGATGGTGGCCTCGCCCAGACGCTCCGTGCGCCCCTCGGCAAATCCAATCACTGCTTTGGTGCCGGGGGTGTCGATGACGAAGTGTCCATCCAGTTTCGACTCTCCCGCCCGCCAGCGCAATTGTCCGTTGGCCGAGACGTAAAGGCCGTCCTGTCGGTATCGATCGAGCCCGAACTCCGGCGTCGGCCGGGGGCCGTCGACGAAGTCCACCACGCAGCGCGCGGCCGCCAGGGCACGGGCAGGGACTTTGTCGCTGTCGAAGGTCTTCACGTCGTATTCCTGCTGCACCCTGTCCTCGAAGCCGAGTTTTGCGCCAAACAGCGACGGCACGTGGACGTAGCGGGGGGCGGCGGTTTCGGCCTCGGTCACGTCGCCGCGGAGCACCTGTCGGGCAACGGCCGGGAAGACGCCCATGACCTGCGGCGCCGTGACGTCCCACTTGTTGCGGCCGATGCGGTCGCTGAAGGTGCCGTCGTCGCGATTCTGGAATATGTACGAGACGTCCCAGCCCTGCAGGCCCATGCCGTAGGCGCCGATGAGGGCAGGTCCCTCAACGCCCCATTCGTTGGGGTAGACGTGGATCCATTCCGAGAGCATGAAGGGCCGGTCGGCCACCTGCTGCATGCCGGAGCTGAGCATGCCCGAGCCGGGCACCCGCAACATGGTGATATTGTTGATGGTGGAGCCGCTGCCGCCGCCGAAGTAGTTGTGTCGGTCGATGGTGCCGACCAGCGCGTCGGAGTGGAGGTTGGCGTAGTGACTGAACATCCGCCCGGCCTGCCAGTTCGAGGCGGTGATCTCGCCTTCGTAGCCGGCCTCGCGAATACCGGCCACAATCCTCTCGTAGGCCTCGTTTTGCAGCTCGTAGAGGAACTCAAGGGTGTCCAGCAGCCGCTGCTTGCGGAACGCCTGCGAGCCGTTCAGGTTTCGGGGGTCCCAGAACCAGGGGTTGCCCAGCGGCAGGATGTTGCGCTTCTCCAGGCTCTCGCCCCTCGACTCGAAACCCTCGTTGGCGAAGCTGTCGAATGCCCGCTCGCCCCAGGCCGCAAGCAGCTTTTCCTGACTGCCGTATTTCTCCTCCAGCCAATCGCTGAACCGCTCCGCCGCCATCCTGCGGAGGGTCGGGCTTTTCTCGAGCGGGTTCATCGAGGAGTAGAACAGCACGCTGCTCTCGTTGACGATCTCGATGAAGGCCACCGCCGGGTCCTCGGCGTAGCTTAGCCCCGTGTAGGGATTCTCGTGCTTCAGCAGGTTGGCGATCTGCTCGATCGTCAGGTCCTGGATCTCGGGGGAGTAGTACAGGGTGCTGTTTCCACCCCCGACCCGGCGCCGTTTCTGGCTGAACTGGCCGAATTCCTCGGCGTACGGCACAACGTCCAGGTCGTCCGGTCCGATTTTGATGGTGCCGAATGCCTGGGAGAGCTTGACGTAGATGCCGGCCTCTTTGAACTTCGCAATCTGGTAGTCGAATCGGTCCAGGCCCTCTGGCTCGAACTCGGCGACGCTGTCGGCCGACTGGATGCCCGCCCAGCCGGGGCCGTCGGCCCACTTGTGCAGCCGCACCGCGTTGACGCCGTTGCGGGCATAGAACGCGGCCCGTTTCTCGGCGATCGCTTTCTTCGGTGCGGCGCCGGACCGATAGCATAGGTTCAGCCCCCACAGCTTGATGGGCTCTTCGTTGTAGTAGAGGTCTTTGCCCCGACGCCGTATGCGCCCGTGCCTGCCGGCCGGCTTGTCCAGCCAGTCGGCCATGCTCAGCTCACTGGGGCGGCTGTAGTCGTCGCTGGGCCGGAAGGTGTACCAGTGCTCGAATCCGGTTTCCTGGGGCATGTCGTCTCCGCTGGCGTAGTAAGTGAGCTGCTGCGGGAAATCGATCGTTATGGAGGCCTCTACAGGGCGGTCTGCGCTCAACTGGCGGGCCAGCACGATGCGGGCCTGGCCGTCGGAGGTCACATCAAGGGGCGGCTGGAAGGCGAAACTGGTCCGGCGGCCCCGGCTGTCCATCATGACGAACTTCTCCACCGCCCGGCCCAAACCCTTGCGTGCCAGGGGCATCTCGACGGTGCCGGTGCTGCCGTCGGCCCGCGTGACGAGGAACCGCCCGTCGCTCAACGCGGCCGCCTTCGGGCTGAGCCCGGCCATGATGTACGTCAGTTCGGTGTCCCTGTCGCTGGTGAGGGTCAGATCGAGGGAGAGCCGTCGGGGACCGGCCCGGGCACTTTCGACGCGCAGCTCCACCTGCGCCTGTGAGTGGCTGACCCGTGCCGAATTCACGGCGATTGTCTTGCCGGCCTCCTCGCGGAGACTGCCCCTGAAGCCGAGCCACGACCAGTTTGGCCCCCACCCACCGAAGCTCAGGTCGGCGTAGGGCACTCCGCCGCGGGTGATCGCCAGGAGCTTGGGTCCCTGGGGAAAAACGGTGAAGCCCTTTTCCTGCCCCATGACCGGCGGGCACAGCATCCCTGCAAGCAGAGCCGTCATCACTATCAGGCGAACCGGCAGCGACTCGCGTCTTCCCATCCTTTGCACCTCCCTCTTGGAACAACACGCTCCCAGGTACTATGTCCGGGAGGGTAATGCAAAGGAGAGGCAAGGTTGTGTCCGGCACGGACTGGGATTTACCGTCTGCGTCAGCGTGAACTGCGCGAGGTAGGTCACCGTCATCCGGACGCGGCGCGCCGGCGCCACGCGCCCTGGTGGGGC
The DNA here is from genome assembly GCA_964510315.1 of uncultured candidatus Brocadiaceae bacterium. Classification (GTDB taxonomy): domain Bacteria; phylum Planctomycetota; class Brocadiia; order SM23-32; family SM23-32; genus CAZEAP01. The sequence goes on along the minus strand of CAZEAP010000006.1, from coordinate 101,448 downwards.
CGGTGTTGCGGGGCAAGCGCAGTGCATCGTTCAGTTCCCGGCCTCGCCGCGTCCGCGATTCTATCTCCTCCAGATACGCCGTCACTTCAGCATCCATCGTTTGTGCCCGCGTTCAAATGTCAGCCAAATCGGCCCTGTCGGCGCAGACTCCCGTGACGCTGAAGCTACCTCAGGAGGACTATAAGCATCACGTCTGCAACGGACACGCGCTGCCGAACGGCATTCTTGCCATCAACTGATTGACCGACCGCACCTTGAGCAATATAATCCGGCGTCTTCGCGGCTTCCGCCGTGCCGAGGTCTGATGGCTCTGGGCGGAAGGCTGATTTGCTTACAGTGGACCAGCGCAGAGGAGCGGAAGTGATGAAAAACATGGGGCAGATACTGGCCATGTTCTTGCTGGTTGCCGTTTCAGTGCCGCAAGCTATTGCGCAACCGCAAATACCACAGGAGGAGATTCCGGCAGATATCGCGGCTGATGTAAGAGAGGGCATCGAAGGGCTCTACTCAGATGATCCAGTGACGCGGGCGTATGCTGCCGAAGATCTGGGAGATATGAACCGTGACGCGGCTCCGGCGGTTCCCTTTTTGGTGGAACTCCTGGATGATCACAGCCCACTATTATACGGGCCCTATCCTAATGCGGGAACCCCTACCTGTCCCGCTGCCTGGGCAGCCCGGGCGCTCGGATGCATAGGCGATGAGCGTGCCGTGGAGCCGCTCATTGCTGCCTTGCACGATGAGAAGCCATCTGTACGACGGGGGGCAGCCAATGCGCTCGGTCTCATTGGGGATGCCCGGGCAGTAGAGCCCCTCATCAGCACGTTGCAGGACAAGAACCCAGATGTCCGAAGCCTGGCAGCGTATGGGCTGGGTCTGATAGGCGATCGGCGTGCCCTGGAGCCGCTCAAGGCGGCTGCAACGGATGAGCAGGCGCGAAAGCGGGCGATCCAAGCATTGGGCGCAATAGGGGACGCCCGCGCCGTGCCGCTCCTCACTGGCGCGTTGAAGGACGAGAATGCAGACATCCGACGCCGGGCGGCTTATGCACTCGGCAAAATAGGGGACCCTCGCGCGCTTGAGCCGCTCCTGACGGCTCTGGAAGACAGGGATCCAGATGTGCGATGGGGGGCAACGCGGGGACTGGGTGGGGTGGGGGGCTCTCGCGCAGTTGAGGCCCTCGTCGTTGCTCTGAAGGAGGCGGACCGAACTGTGCGACGGGGAGCAGCGAAGGGGCTGGGCATGATAGGCGATCCCGCTGGAGTGGAGCCGCTTCTTGACGCTTTGAGGGACGGCAGTTCAACCGTGCGGCGGGAAGCAGCAAGAGCACTGGGGAAGATAGGCGAACCGGCAATCAAGCCGCTCATTTCCGCACTGGAGAGTGCATCGTGGCGTGTCCGCGGCGGGGCGACAAAGGCTTTGGGGGAGATGGGTCAACCAGCAATTGAGCCACTCATCGGTTTCCTGAAGCACGGGGACCCATTCTTCAGAGATGTCCAGGAAGGCGCGGTAGAAGCACTGGGCCAGATGGGCCAACCGGCGATTGAACCACTCACAGGCATCCTGGAAGACGGGACCTCATACTCCGCGTATGTCCGAGGGTGTGCGGCAACGGAACTGGGCACAATAGCCGACCCCCGTGCAGTTCAGCCACTTATTGCTGCCTTGAAGGACGAAGAATGGATTGTACGCGAGCGGGCAGCAGAGGCGCTGACGGCCATCACAGGGCAACACTTTGGGGAAGCTCCGGACAAATGGAGCACCTGGTGGGAGGACAGCAAGAATGGATCAATACAACACAGGTAGGAGTTGACTACGGCCGAGGGCCTGGGCGCCTGGGGGTGTAAGAATCTCGTATAGGTGGAGATTTCAGGTCTTGCAGAGCGGCAGCAGCGTACGGACTTGGGCCCGTCATCAATCTCTTGCCTCTCGTCCGGGGCGTGAATGGTGAGAGTGATCGTGTTAACGTTGTCCCTTGAGCTTTGCGGATGCTCCCTTGCTCGGCTTTGCCTTACGGTGTGCCCTCCGGCGGACACGTGCCGCTAATCGCTGGTCCCGTGGCGGCGGTGCAGTTACTCGCGCTGCCCGCCGGGTTGGGCGCTCTACGGGCGCTCGGCGGTTTCGTCGGTGCCGTGCAGGCGGGCCTTTATGGTCCTGAGGCGCCGGCGCGCCTTCATCCGGTCGGCCGCGAGAATGTCGTCCACCCTCCCCGTGAGCCTTGACTGCGCCCGAAAGAGCAGGTGGAACGCGTAAGCGGCAGCCGTCAGGGACCAGAGGAGGAAAGGTCCCAGGGAGACCCCCGGCGTACTCAAGAAGGAGAGGTGGAGCGTCAAGAACGCGCAGAACGCGGCCGACATGACGAATATGTTGCGCGCGCGCCGCGTCCGCGACTCTATCTGCTCCAGATACGCCGCTACTTCAGAATCCATCGCCTGTCCCCCGTCCCGTCTAACTTCCCAGACAATCCGTACAGTAATGCTACAGTGCGAGAGCACAGAACATCGCGCAGATTTCATGCCGAAGCGCACGCAAGAGAGCCCGCGCGGGGCTCACGCGTGGAATGTCTTTAGCAGCGACCCCGCCGGAGGCGGGCAAGCTTCCGGGTCGCAGCGCCGGGCCGTGCTGGCCCGGCGCCGAGCAAAGCCCTGCCTGCAACGGAGAGACGCCACCAAAACCGGGGTAACCCCCTTCTGCACACATTGACATCTCACCGGTTGCCGCGTAACATGGCTGCGGAGGACCGACGGTTACCTCGTGGGGGCCTGCCGCAATGAAGATAAGCAAACTCGTGGTCGCGATCGTCGTTGTGATTGTCGTCGGGGTGCTGGCCTGGCGCTTCATGCCGGGGCTGAGGCAGAAGGCCGTCGACGTCTACCGCCAGCACGGCGGCTGGACCGAGGAGGCCCGCCGGGCCGACCCCGTGGGCTTCATCGAGTACGCCGAGAGGGAACTGAAAGGCGACCTGGCCGATCTGAAGGCGACCCGCACGCGTCTGTCCGAAGCCCGCGACGACCTCGCCGCCGAGCTGCAGAAGCATCGCTCGCTGCTGGAGAAGGCCGAGGAGCTGGCCGCCACGTTCCGGGAGGCGTACCGACGGGCGGAGGCGGGCGGGGGCTATCCGGTCAGCGTCTCGGGACAGGATTACGCAAAGGGCGAGCTGATCGAACAGGTTCGCCTGATCCTGCTCCAACGGCGGAACTACTCCGAGATCATCGACGACATGGTGGCCGCGGCCGAGAAGGCTGCGTCCAAACAGCAGCAACTCGTCACCCAGGTCACGGCGACGAAGGCCGCGCTCAGCGCCCTGCCCGCCAAGAAGGAGATCGCGCGGGTCAACGAGCTGACGGGCCGCACCCGGCAGCTCTTCCAGCAGGCAAACGAGGCCATCAGCCAGAACCAGGAGGTGCTGGCCGAGTCGCCCGTGCGGACCGTCGAGGAGCTGTCCCGCAAGGGCGTGGGGGAGGCCACCGCCACCAGCGAGGGCGAAGTTGACGTCCGGGCCTTCCTGGAGGCCGGCGAATGAGCGCTCTTTCCCTGGCATTCCTGGTCGTCGGCCTCTTCCTGGCGGCTTACGCCCTGATCCTGCTGTTCGGGCGTTCCACGGAGGGTTCCCGGCGCCGGAGGGAGTCCCTGGGCTGCGGATTCGTGCTGCTGGCCGGCGTGGTATGGGGTCTGAGCCTGGGCTGGTACCTGGGGGACAACTGGGCCGGCCTGCGGCTGGGCTTCGCCGTGGCCCTCCTGCTCCCGGCCCTCGCCACGCTGCTGCACCCGGGCCGGGGCCGCACCCTCGCGGCGGCGGTGACCCTCGGATTTGCCGTGCTCCTGGGTGCATCCGCGCTGCCTCACCTGGGGTCTGCGCTCAGCCCGTCACAGCCAGTCGCCACGGCACAGGAGGTGGCCCAGACGCTGGAGGAGCTGAAGGGCCGAATTGAGAGGACCGAGGACTACATCGGGCAGCTCAGGGACGAGCGCGAGGAACTGAAACAGAAGCTGCACAAGCACGGTTACGCCGATTTCGAGGCGCTGAGAGCGGACCCGGCCGCTTACGCCCTGCTGGAGGAGCTGGCCGAGCTGGATCGCCTGCTGGACGAGTCCGAGGGATGGCTGCGGCGCGCCAGGGAGACGCTGGAGCAGCTTCGCGTGGCGGAGCGCCGCATCGACCGGCTGGCCAGGGGGGAGTCGGCGATGGGGGTGGAGGTCGATCAGACGGAGGTGGAACGCATCCTGAGGGAAGCCCGGACGCCGCCGCCGTCCGGACCGGCCACCGTGGAAGAGCACGTCAACAGGGAACAACTGCGGCAGCTCTTCGAGTCCGAGTTCTGAGGTGGGCGAATGAGATGGCGCCGGTGGCGAGAGGCGGCCTGCGGCACCGGTGCTCAGAAGGGCTCGTTGCAGGCTCCGTAGAAGGCCACGACGTTCTCCGGCGGGACCTCCGGTTCCAGCACGTGGGTCGGCGACAGGGTGAGCCGGCCCCCGAAGACCTCCCGCCGGCGGGCGACCGTGCGTCGCATCTCCTCCGGGTCGCCCCAGGGAAACGTGCTCTGTGTCCCGATGGCCCCATCGAACAGCAGCCGGTCGCCGTAGCGCCCGCAGACCTGCTCCACGTCGATGCACTCCGGCTGGAGGGGATTCAGCACGGTGACGCCGATCTCGACAAGGTCGCCGATGACCTCCGTGATGTTGCCATCGGAGTGATACCAGATGGCGATGTCGGGGTTGATGCGGCGGGCGGCGCGGTAGACGCTTTCCCAGCGGGGCTTGAGGAACCGGCGCCAGAGTTCCGGATTGAACATCATGGCCTGCTGGTTGGCGATGTCGTCGCCGCTCTGGAGCATGTCCGCCCCGGCGCGGGCGGCGGCTTCGGCCCGACGGGTGTTGCGCCGGGTGACGCGCTCCAGGATGCTCTCCGCCCATTCCGGCCGGAGCAGCAAATCGGTGAGGAACTGCCGGTAGCCGCGGATCTGCCAGGAGTCCTCGTAGATGTGCCCGGCGCCCACCATCACGTGAAGACCCTCCCGGTGGCGGCGCTCGACTTCCTCCGCCATGTGGTCCTCCCGCCAGCCCTCTTCGGTCTCGATGGGGAACCCTTCGATCTCCTCCAGCGACTGCGCATCGCGCAGGGGGCTTTCCCGGTGGGTGAAGTGGTAGAAGCTGCCCCTCCGGCGCAGCACGCCGATACCGTCGATCTGGTCGGGATCGACCTCCTCTTCGTACCACGGCGTGAAGTCGGGCGGCTCGTAGCCTTCCGGCGGGCGCAGCCCCACGTGCGCGCCGTCGTCGGGCCGGAAGTGCTCGTTGGGGTCCTCCCCGCCCAGGTGCTCCTTCATCCGGTCGAACATCGCGGGCGTGTAGTGCGCATAGCGCAGCGGTCGGTCCATCTCCGTCCGCGCCAGGAAGGCGCGAAACCGCTCCAGTTGAGTCATCTCTTCCACGGTTGCTCCACGTGCAGAAAGCAGCGCCCCCGGCGGCCTGAAGTCCGGTTTCAGGCAGAATCGCCGAGCAATTACTCCATACAGCAGAGGGTATCTACCGCCCGACAGAGCTGTCAAGCGGCGCCGGGCAGCCCCCGCAGCTTGCAGAGCCGGCCCGCCAGTGTATACATTGACGCACCGACACGGCCAGTTTCAGCGGGAGCCGCCGATGAAAAAAGTGAGCAACGTGAACACGACGAGCATCCGCGACGCCATCGCCCTGGGCTGTCGCACGATGTGCAGCGTCTTCGACGCGGACGACAACGACACGCCCTTCTTCTACTCACACGTCTGGCCGCCGCCCGCCCGGCTGTCGTTCTATGCGCCGCACTCCGACACGCACGTGCCGGGCCGGCACCTGAACGCGCTGCTGCGCGCCGAGGATGTCGTGGGCATGGAGGTGTGCGAGGAGTGCATCGACAAGCACGCGCGTGCCGCGTTTCGGTCGCTGTCCGGCCCGGTGGCGTTGCCCCTCAACCGTCCGGAGAAGGGCGCGGACCACACCGTCTTCTACGTCCACAATTGCCGCGAGACGTTCTTCGCGCTCTATGCCCTGGCCCGGTATCGCAACTCGGAGAAGGCGCTGGAGAGCGCCAGGCAGTTCCTGGCGGCGATACGGGAGTACTGGGACAGCGAAGACGGCTGGGACGCCGACCGGCTCAGGGCGGAGCACGGGGTCGATTTCCAGACCCACCACCCGTCCTTCATCTACGGACTCGCCCGAGCGATCGGACCTCTGGTCAGGCTCTACCAGGCCACCGGGCTCGATGAAGCCCTTGAGCTGGGGCGCACGCTTGTGCGCAAGGCGACCGAGGAGTCCTACCCGGCCGACGGCTCTTATCATGTCGAGCGATTCTGCACGCACGTGCACTCGGTGACCTGCACACTCTCCGGGCTGGCGCAGTTCGCGGACCTGACCGATGACGCTGACTTGATGGACCGGGTGCGCCGCTTCTACTCCAACGGGCTCTGGGAGCTGCGCGACCGGCTCGGCTGGTCGCCCGAGTCATACCGCGCCACCGGATGCCCCGACATGGGCGAGGCCAACAACACGGGCGATATCCTGGAGACGGCCCTGATCCTCGGCCGGTGGGGCCACGTGGAAGCATATCACGACGCCGAACTCATTCTGCGCGGCCACCTGCTGCCCAGCCAACTGCGCGACGTTTCCTTCATCGAGGACGCGCCGAACCCGGACGGCGTGGACGGTCTCAGGGACGTCGCAGACCGTCACCTCGGCGCCTTCGGCTTCCCCGCCCCCTACGGCCATCGGCCCCTGGGTCTCGACTGCATTATGTTCCACATGGACATCGTCGGGGGCGCGACTTCGTCGCTGTGCGAGGCATACCTTAATGTCGTCCGGCGGGAGGGCGACACGCGCCGCGTTGAGCTGCTCTTCGACCACGAGGCCGAGGGCCTGACCGTGCGTTTGCCCTACGACGACGGAGTTTTGGAGCTTCGCGCCGAGGAACCGGGAGCGGTGATGGTGCGGGTGCCGCCCTGGGTGCCCGCCGGGGAGCTGCGCCTGGACGGTGCGGTGCGGGAGCCGGAGGACGGCTATCTGACGATAGAGAGTCCGCCCACAGGGCGCTGGATGCGGGTGGAATTCCCGCTGGTCGAGCGGGAACTGACGCTGCGCCACGAGAACCACGACATCGGCGTTCGCCTTCGCGGCGACGCCGTGACGGCCATGGACAACTTCGGCGCGGACCTGACCTTCTTCGATCCGATCGAGTGAGTCGGGCGCCGATCTCCGGCTACGTCGAGCCGTCCTGGACGGACCCGGAGATTTCCCCCTCTTCGGCGAGGCCGGTGATGCGGTAGCTGCCTTCGGTCAGATCGGCCCGGACCACGACGCTGTCCCCGAAGGTGGATTCCTGCACCTGTCCGTCCTCCGAGAGGAGGCGGTGAGAGGTCAGCGGCATGTAAGCGGTCTCGGCGTGCAGCTTGCGCAGGACCGTGTCCTCCGCCCGTCCGCTGTTCACGCCGGCCAGCGCGCAGAGCAGGGGAGGGGTGCCGCCGCTCCGCAGGATGGCGCAGTCGTGGAAGACCAGGCTGAAAAGCGGCACGGGGATGCCCACCGGCTCGCCCTCCCGTCCCGGCTCCAGCCGGGCCCAGTGCACGCGGATGGAGTCCAGCAACGGCGCACCCCAGTCGCTGGCGCTTTCGCTGGAGCATACCCACCCCAGGGTTCGGTAATACTCGAAGATGGAGGAACGTGCCTGCCGACAGTCGCCCCGCGTGAGGGGATGGCGCTCGTCGAAGCACTCCTCCAGCGGGATGGCCGTCAGAACGTCCTGGTGGGCGGCGTTGAGCCGGACCTTCTGGTCGCGCATCTGCTGGACGTTCATCTTGACGAAATCCAGCATCAGCGCCGGACAGAGGATCGACTGGGTCCCCCCGGCCCAGTAGGAGTGCCGCGGCGAATCCCGCCGGGAATCCTTGCGGGTCCGCTCCTCGCTCCAGAACGGCGAGGATAGATAGAAGTCGCGATACTGCGCGTGCAGGGAGAAGAGAAACCCGTGCTCCCGGGCGGCCGCGCTTATGCGGCGCAGCCCCTCCCACCCGCCGGCCTCCGGACACGGCGGGCAGGCGGCCGGGTGCGCGTGGTCGTAGCCCAACGTCTGCCATCCGGCCAGGGTGAAGGAGACGTTTTCGTCGGGGTGCTTCTCGGCGGTCTCGTGGAGCTTCTCGGCGATCTCGTCGAAACTCCGGAAACTCCGCCTCACTTCCTCGCCGCTCAGCCGGTTGAGCAGGGCCATTATCCGCAGCCTGATCGCACCGCGGAGCTTGTCGAGCTGAGGCTTCTCCAGTCGCTTCTCCTCGATGGAGCGCCACCGGCCGATCCGCCGGCAGTAGTCGCGGTAGGCGAGGGCGATCTTCACGTGGTCCGCCTCGGGGAAGAAACGGTAGACCATGCGGCGGGGGTAGCGGAAGGCCTCCCAGGATGTCTTCCAGCAGGGGGCGATGCGGGTGGGGCCGCCGGCGGGGTGGTCGAAGTCGAACTCGACGTCGTCGGGCGTGTCGATAATCGCCAGGTAGCCGGCGCCGGACTCCTCAACGTGCCCCCACCACGGTCCCGTCACCGCCTCCCACGCCCAGACCCGCAGCAGCTTGTCCGCCAGGGTGCCCTGGATCGCGTTCGGCCAGTCGCCGGGCAGCAACGTCCCCTGCTGGAAGGGGATGACGGTGCAGGCGTCGCCGGACGCGTCGTGCTGGAAGGAGCGAGGGTAATGCACCTCCCGGATCCACGTTTCGGCGTTGTATCCGGGCTCCTCGTGCGGAGCGACCGTGATCCGCAGTTCGGGCTCCTCGGGGGAGAGCAGAAAGCGGACCCGGACGTTGTACTGCTGCCATGGGTCCGGCTGCACACTGCGCAGCTCGATGCCCCGGAACCCGTCCTCCTCGGCCTCGCGGCACTCGGTCAGATTGAGGGTCTCCAGCGGCTTGGCGAGCTGGCGGCCGTACTTCTGCACCAGGAAGCCGGTCCGCTCCGGCTCCATCTGCCACCGTTTGCCGCTCCGCCGGTCGGTGACCGACAGGTTCAGGCCGTCGCCCTGAACGCGGACCGACAGGTGCTCGCTCTCGATCGTCCACGTGCCCGGCGTTCCTTCGGCGGTCTGCTGGACCTTCACTTCGCCCGCACTCACTGGATCCCTCCCGTTGAGGTGTGCAGCAATACGATTCCCAAAGAGGCCAGGATTAGCAGAGAATGCAGCGGCGCGCAACTCGAACGACGCCGAAACCGCATCAGGGAAGGGAAACGCACCGGAAAGGGAGAGGGGACACGCCCGGGACCGCTCAGTCTTCTTCGATAATCTCGGCGGTGAAGATCAGGACCTCCGTCTGAGGATCCTTCCATGCATCCTCGGGGAGGCCGGCCTTGCCCGCGCAGCAGTGGGCCAGGAACTGCTCCTTGGTCCACCCGGTTTCCTCGGCGACCTGCGGCAGGAAGCACCCTGACGCGGCACCCCGGCGAATATAGACGCCGTGCGTGCCCAGCTCCATCTCGCTCATCGGGTCCTCGATGCGCTCCAGCGGGGAGAGCACCGATATCTCGACGGAGAGGTCATCCAGTTCCGACGGGCGGAGGCGGCGGTCGAAAAACCGAGGGTCCCGGGTGGCCGCGCTTACAGCCATCTCCTTGACCACCTGCCAGAGGGGCCTTTGGGCGACGAACCGACCGATGCACCCCCGCAGATCCCCATTCGTGCGGAGCGTGACGAACGCCCCCTGTTCGCCCTGCAGCTCCGGATGGTCCACCTCGAAGTCGGGCAGCGGTTCGTCCCGCACGGCCGCCTCGACGGCGGTCCGTGCGAGCCGGAGCAACGTCTCGCGAGCTTCTTCCGAGAGCACTGTCTCCCCCGTTACCGTGTCATTGACGGGGCCTGCCGCTTCCGGCAGGGACGGCTCGCGGCCGCCGCAACCCGTCAGGATTGTAACACAAAGGAACCCGAGCACCAAAAGCAACACGAAGACCACCGTCAGCAGGTTGAAGTACCTCTCGATGAACCGCCTCACCGGAGCCCCGAACAGGCGGAAAAGCAGCCCCACGGCGAAGAACCGCAGCCCCCGCCCCACCACGGATGCGGCCACCAGCACGAGCAGCGGCACCTGCTCGTGCCAGACGCCGGCGGCGATGGTGAACACCTTGTAGGGGATGGGGGTGAGGGCGGCCGCGAAGATGTAGAGAAACCCGTGGCTCGCGAATGCCTCCCCCAGGCTCCGGAACTCCTCCATGTAGTGGTAGAAGGAGAGCACCGGCTCTCCCACGGCCTGGAAGAAAAACATGCCGATGACGTAGCCCAACAGCCCGCCGACCACCGATCCCAGCGTGCAGAGACCCGCAAACCGCAGCGCCAGAGCCGGCGCGCCCAGGGCGAGAGCTATCAGCAGCACGTCGGGCGGAATGGGGAAGAAGGACGCCTCCGCGAAGGCGAGCAGGAACAGCGCCAGCGGCCCGTAGGGGGTCTCCGCCCAGTGGATTGTCCATCGGTAGAGCCGGCGGAGCGGCCCCGGCTTGCGGCCGGGAAGCCTCTCGGGCGGCGGAGCCGCGGGGGCCTCCTGGTCAGTCAATTCCTTCAAGTTTCACTCCCTTTCTCCGCAGGAGGGCGGCGGTCACTCCACAGCCCGAGACGTCCCGCCCGTCCCGCTTTATCCTGCTGACTCCGCAGGCCGGGCTTCCTTCTTTCAGAAGGGCACGGGCGGCACCGGTCAGAGCGGCGATGCGGGCCACGGCCTCTGCGCCGCGCAGGTAGTGCGCAGTTACCTCGCGCCCTTCACAGTCCCTCAGCCGCGCTCGCCCGTCCAGAACGTCCTCCCCGTCGCCGGAGGCGATCTCCGCGGGAGGCCGCGGAGTGCTGAGTCCGCCGAGCTGCTCCGGGCAGACCGGCACCACGCAGGCACGGTCTGCAAGTCGCACGGTCTCCTCTTGCGGGCAGCTTCCGCCGTCGTACCGAGTTTCCAGGCCCAGAAGGCAGGCGCTGACCAGGATTGGGCGCTGTTTCTCCATCCCGCATATTGTGGGTTTTCGGCCGCCGCGGAGTCAAGGACGCGGTCGGTCCGGCCGGCGGCCGAGGCTGGTTGACTCCCACATGCCCTTCTGCTATAAGCGCTTCTGCCGGCCGGAGTTGACGGGTTCATCTCGGGGGTCAACCCATGGAAGTTCTGAGCGTAAAGACCGAATCGAAGACCGAGTTCAAAGACATCACCGCCAGGATCAATGAGATCGTCGCCGAGGGGGTCGTAAAAGAGGGCATCTGCCTGATATTCGTTCCTCACACCACCGCCGGCGTCACCATCAATGAGAACGCCGACCCTTCCGTCCGCAAGGACATCCTGAAGGAGCTGAACCAGATCGTTCCCTTCCAGGACAACTACGCCCACGCGGAGGGCAACAGCGCGGCGCACATCAAGTCCAGCCTGGTGGGGTGTTCCTGCGCGGCACCCATCCGGGACGGTCGCCTGGCGCTGGGAAGGTGGCAGGGGGTCTATTTCTGTGAGTTCGACGGTCCGCGCTCGCGGAAACTGTGGGTGGACTGTAAATAGCGGAGCTGCCGATGGGGCAAAGCGAGCTTCTGGACCTTGGGGGCGGGGACGGGCCGCCCGAGCGGGTACCCTGGGGGGTCCCGGAGGCGGCGGGCCTCATGTTCCTGTTCCTGGGTCTACAGGCATTCCTGGCTTCGGTGGTCGGTCCGGCGGAGGGGGAGCTGGCGGCGCACCTGTGGATAGGGGCGGTGAGCCACGGTGGCCTGCTGGCTCTTGCGTTGGGCATGGTTTACGTCCTCTCGGCCCGCGCCGAAGGGGAAGTCCCGTCGGTGCCCGGCGCACTCGGCCTGCGCCTTCCGCGGGGGCGGTTCGGCGGCGCGACGGCCAGGGTGCTCCTCCTGGGAATAGTTGCCTACTTGGCGGGCGCCCATGCTCTCCACGGGGCGGTTGAGTTCTTCGGCGGCGATTGGGACGCCGTGCCGGAACAGCCGCTCAGCCGGATGATAGGGCAGGCGGAGGGCACCGGCGTCGTCGTGCTGGCCTTTACGCTGGCGGTCGTGCTGGCCCCCCTGGCCGAGGAGGTGCTGTTTCGGAGCGTTCTGTACCTTCCGCTCCGTTCACGGCTGGGGCCGGTTCCGGGGGCGCTGATCGTCGGCGCGGTTTTCGCCCTTGTCCACACCTATCTGCCGGGGCTTCTGCACCTGTTCCTGCTGTCGGTGGTGTTTACGGCACTTTTCGAGAGCACCGGCAGCCTGTGGCTTCCCGTGGTCGCCCACGCGCTCTACAACGGCCTGAAGATGCTGCAGCTACGGCTCGCTTAGCGAAACCCGCCTCCTCCGGGCGAGTGACCCTTCTGCCGCACGCGGCACGCCGAAGCCCCGAAGCAGAAGGCGCGGCGGGGATCCAGGTTCGGGACGGTCTTTAAAACCCGGGGGCGAACGATCCCCCGCGCTCCCGACCCCGGCGCCCCCGTGGGGGGTACACGTTTAGCGTCGGCGCCGCGGAGCGGCGCGGTCGTGCAGCCCGGGGCTTTAGGCCCGGTGATGAGCCGGATAAGCGAAATGCGCCCCAGAGGGGCGCGGTGAATTTCAGAATGCTCGCACCGACCGCGCCCCCTCCGGGGCGCACAATTAGCCTTCATGCGCCGGCAACCGGGGCTGAAGCCCCGGCCTCCATTACATGGCCCCTGCGGGGCCGCCGACTGACCTCATGGCCGGCACGGACAGCCAAACGCAACGAGACGGCACCGCTCCGACAGCACGCTAAACACGTATGCGGGGGCGCCGGGGCCTCCTACGTAACGACACCGTCAGGTTGCTTTCTTGACGGTCTCGGATTTTCGTGGCAGCTCAGACTCGCGCCCGGGGACCGGGCCTCCCGTCAAGAGCCCCCGACAGGGGGCGCCTCAGCCGTAGCCCCGGGTGACCCCCGCGAAGCGGGCGAACCCGGGGATATCGGCGTCCCACCCCATACAGGAGCCCGCGGAGCGGGCGATTCAGCCCGTGCGCCACATCGGAGTCGCCGGCCGTACGGCCGATACACGTTTAGCGTCGGCGCCGGGGCTTCCTGCGTCACTACACCGTCAGGTTGCTTTCCGCAAACATACAAGAGGCGTCACATACACAGCCCAGGGCGCAGCCCCGGGCTGGTGAATCGGCCGGACCATGAGTGAGCACTATTCAGCCGTTTCCTTGACGGGGCCGGGAAGAACGAGTACGGTGGCGGGCCGGGATTCGTTTGGGAAATCCCGACACGACACTGAAGGGGAAAGGAGGCGGGCGTGTTCCGTTGCTTCTACACCCGGTCGGGTCACGTGTATGCCCGTCCGGCGGTTTCGCCGGCAACGCCAACGTCGCGTCCCTCCGGAGCGGCTAAGCTTCCGGGTTTGGATTTGTTAGTCCTTCTTTCCTCCGTGTTTTCCGTGGTTTACTTCTCCGCCCCTTTGGTTTCGGCGGTTACCGCAGCCCTCAATTACGAAACGAACCCATTTTGGTGCATGCCACGTGCATGCCATTGGATAGAACGCAAAAACACAACTAACACATATAGCACCTACTGTACCATGGGTTGAGCAATCGCCTTGTGGATGGAAACAGGAGGGAAGAACCCGAGGATGCGACACAACCGAAGAGCGGGCTGTGCAGAATTTGTGGTCGGCGGGCCCCGTGGGGCCGGTCGGCCTACGGATGCAATCCCGGGCAGGAACCGTTAGACTGGTGGCTTCTTTGCGACGCTGAACTTCGCGGGACAGACTACATGGGAAAACACACCGAAGAGATCGAGCGCCAGATGCGGGAGATACGCCGCGGCGCGGCCGACATCGTGCCGGAAGAGGAGCTGATCGAGAAGATAGCCGGTGCCCTGGATAAAGGACGCCGGCTGCGGGTGAAACTCGGACTCGACCCCACGGCGCCGGACATCCACGTCGGCAACGCCGTGCCCCTGCACAAGCTGCGAACCTTCCAGGACCTCGGCCATCACGCCATCCTCATCGTCGGCGACTACACGGCGACCGTGGGGGACCCGAGCGGTCAGGACATCACCCGGCCCCAGCTCTCCCACGACGAGGTGATGGAGAACGCCCAGACATACCTCGACCAGGTCGGCAAAATCGTGGACCTGGGGGAAGCGAAGGTCTGCTACAACGGGGACTGGTTCAGCCAGATGAGCTTCGGGGAGGTCATCCGCCTGGCCGCGAAGATCACGGTGGCCCGCTGCATTGAACGCGACGACTTCGCCCAGCGCATGGAGGCCGGCCGGCCCATCGGGCTGCACGAGCTGCTCTACCCGCTCATGCAGGCATACGACTCGGTGATGGTCCACAGCGACGTGGAGCTGGGCGGCACCGACCAGATATTCAACGTCCTGCTGGGCCGGGCGCTCCAGCGCGAGGTCGGGCAGGAGCCCCAGGTTGCCGTCACCAACCCCCTGCTGGAAGGGCTGGACGGCAGCGAAAAGATGTCCAAGAGCAAGGGGAACTACATCGGCATCACCGAACCGCCGGAGACCATCTTCGGGAAGGCCATGAGCATCCCCGACGAACTGATGCAGAAGTACTTCATTCTGACCACCGACCTGCCCCTGGAACGCATCGAGGCGCTGCTCGCAGAAGACGTCCACCCCCGGGACGCGAAGGCGGCGCTGGGGGAGGCCATCGTCGAGCGTTACTACGACGGGGAAGCCGCCGAGGAGGCGCACGCGGCCTTCGACCGCGTCTTCAAGGAGGGCAAGCTCCCCGAGGACATGCCCCAACTCCGGCTGCCCGACGAAGAGATATCGGACGGGCGGATATGGATTGTGAAGTTGCTGCGACTGGCGGACTGCGCCGATTCCAACAGCCAGGCCCGGCGGCTGGTCAAACAGGGCGGAGTCCGGTTGGGTCCGCCCGGGGAACTCCGGAGCATCGAGGACATCGACGCGGACGTGGAGGTCGCCGAAGGCATGGTGCTGAACGTCGGCAAGCGGCGCTTCCGCCGGATCAGACTGGGCTGAACCTGCCCCGGCCACAGAAGTTGATGGGGCAGGCCAGACCTGATAGGATTCTCAAGATTGCGCCGACAGCGAACATAGGAGGACGCGCGTGACCCTGACGACCTGGTTCCGGCGGCATAAGCGGCACCTGGTGATAGCATTGGCCGTGCTGCTGATGGTCGGCTGGGGAATCGTCCCGGCCATCAGGATGCTCCGCAGAACCGACCCCGGCAGAGCGGCCGAGATCCGCGGCAAGAAGGTGACCCAGGCGGAGATCGTCAACGCCGAGGCCACCCTTCGGACGGTTCTCATGCTGGGGATGGTTAACCCCCGCCTGGCCCTTGCGCTCCAGTACAGCGGAGCGGGGCCGCGGACCATGTTCATGTACCAGGTGCTGGCCACCGAGTTCAGCGATCTGGTCTTCGAAGGAGAACCGGCCCTGTCGCAGGACGCCCTGTGGCGGCTGCTTATCCTTCTGAGGGAGGCCCGGGCGGCCCGAGTCCAGGCCGGCCCCGACGAGGTCGTGGCCCTGCTTTCCGGCCTGCCCAGGCTCCGGGAACAGGGCGAGTTCAGCCGCCGACGCTACCAGGCGTTCCTGCGCACCTTCCCCTACACCGACGCCCAGGTCAGCCGGTGGCTCAGCAACGTCGTCAAGGTGGTCAAACTGCTGTCGCTGAAGGCCTCCGGCGCGGTGACTACCCGGGGAGAGCGCTGGATGCTCTACGCACACCGCAACAAGCGAGCCCGCGTGCGCTACGTCAAGCTTGACGGGCCGCTGTTCGCCCCTCTCGTGGAACCCACCGACGCTGAACTGAAGGAGTTCTACGAGCGCTATCAGGACCGGTTGCCCGATCCCGACACCGGGCAATATGGATACATGGCCCCCGAACGGGTAAAGCTCGAATACGCCATCGCGGACGTGGAGGTGATGGCCGAGCAGATGGAGGTGTCGGAGGAAGAAGTACGGGCTTACTACGACGAGAACAGGGAGGAATTCGCCCGCGAGCCCGAGGAGGACACGCCCGAAGAGGCGGACGGCGGCTACAAGAGCCTTCAGGAAGTGTGGAGCAAAGTGGAGAAGGAGGTAGCGCGCCGGAAGGCCCGGGAGGAGGCCAGGGAGCGGGTGGAGGCGGTAATTGACGACCTGACCGGCTCCGACGTCAACTACGGGGACAGCCCCCGGCCGCTGGGCCAGATGGCCCGTCGGCACGGGCTGCGCTACGAACAGGTCCGGACGCCCGCCGGCCGCACGCTCCTGTGGCGCCGGGAAATACCCCTGCTTGTGCCGGCCGGAGAGCGAGTGGCGGAGTTCGCCTTCGGGCCGGAGCAGAACATCAACTATCCCGCGGCCTTCACGCCGTCCGGGGGGCCGTTCCTGGTGGTTCAGGTGCTGGAGAAACGTCGGCCCGAACGGCGCCCGTTCAGCCGGGTGCGCGGTCAGGTGCGAGAGGACTTGGTCGAACAGAAGGCCCTCGAAACGGCCCGCACGTTCGCCGCAGAGCTGAAGGAGAGAGCGCAGAAGATAGGGCTGGAGGCCGCGGCCGAGGAGGCCCAGCAGCGCCTGAGGTCTATGCGGGAGGAAGCCGGGGCCGAAGGGGCCGTCGAGCTGACTCCACAGGAAACCGAACCCTTCCCCCGCTCGGCCCGCCGCGTCCCCGGCCTGGCGGGCGCCGTGCCGGGAGTGGTGGAGAAGGCGTTCGAGCTGCAGCCCGGAGATGTCGGCGTGGCGGAGCAGGGCCCTCCGGTGGCGGCCGCGTTTGTCATCGAGACGCTGGAGCACAGCCCGGCGGACCCGAAGGGCTTCGAGGAGACCACCGCTTATCTTCGGGCCCGGCAACTCAACCTGAAACAACGGCAGCTTTTGCAGGGCTGGATGCAGGAGCTTCTGGCGCAGGCTAAATTGCCCGAGCAGGCCGGGGAATAGACCATGCGTGTGATCCGCTGGCCGGGGGAACAGGAGCGGCCGCTGGAACGCTCGGTTGCCACCTTAGGTGTCTACGACGGGGTCCATCGCGGCCATGCGGCCGTGATCAGGCGTCTGGTGCGGGAGGCGGAAGCGCTTTCCTGCCCGGCCGTCGTGGTGACCTTCAGCCGGCACCCCGCGGCCGTGGTGGAAGGTGAACGACGCCCCTCCATCACCTCGGTGGACCACCGGCTGCGGCTGATGGAGAAGATGTCGGTCGACCTCTGCGTCGTGGTCGAGTTTACCGAGGAGACAGCCCGCACCGGCGCCCGCGAGTTCGCTCAGGAGGTGTTCTGCACACTGCTCGGCGCCGAGGTGCTGGTGCTGGGATTCAACTGCCGTTTCGGGCATCGCGGAGAAGGCGACACCGCCTTGCTCCGGGAGATGGGCTTTGAGGTGGTTGAGGTGGCTCCGGTTATGGTGGACGGCCGGACCGTCAGCAGCACCGCCGTCCGGGAAGCCGTCCGAGAGGGCGACCTGGAGCGGGCCTCCAGGCTGCTCGGGCGACCCTTCTCGCTCTATGGCACTGTTGTGGCAGGAGAGGACCGCGGCGAAGGGCTGGGCTATCCCACCGCGAACCTCGACCTGCACAATGAAGCCGTGCCTCCGGAAGGGGTATATGCCGTTTGGGCGTATGTGGACGACCGCCCCCGTCCAGCGGTTGTCAGCATAGGAACCCGGCCCACTTTCCACCCCGAGCCGGATGCCGAAACGGTGGTCGAAGTACACCTGATCGACTTCGCCGGCGACCTCTACGGCACAGACCTGGAGGTGCAGTTCGTCCAGCGCCTGCGAGGACAGCGCGTCTGCTCCGGGGCCGAAGAGCTGGAGGACCTGATAGCGGATGACGTGCGGCGGACGCGGCGGCTGCTGCGGGAAGAAGCAGGGGAGGGGGCATGAGCCTGTTCAAACGCGAAGGGTACACCGCCCCCGAGGGGGCGAAGCTTTACGTCGGACCCGCGGGCTGGTCCTACGACGATTGGAATGGGATCGTCTACCCCCGACCCAGGCCGAAGGGATTCCGACCGCCGAAGTTTCTTGCGGATTTTTTCAACACCATCGAGCTGAACAACACCTTCTACCGTCCGCCCAAGCCCGGCTACAGTTACCGCTGGGTGAAGGACGTGGAGGAATACGGGGACTTCCTCTACACGGCCAAGCTGTGGAAGCGGTTTACCCACGAGCGAGAAAAACACTGGAGCCCCGCCGACGTGGAAACCTTCCGGCGGGGAATAGCGCCCCTGGTGGAAGCCGACCGATTGGGAGCGCTGCTGGCGCAGTTCCCCTGGTCGTTTCGTCACAACGCCCGCAACGAGGACTACCTCGGGGAGGTTGCGGAGGAATTCAGCGACCTGCCGGTGGTCGTTGAGCTGCGCAGCAAGGGCTGGATACAGGACGCCGCACTGGAGTTCATCCGCTCCCTGGGCGTGGGCTTCTGCAACATCGACCAGCCGAGGTTTCGCAACAACATTCCCCTGACGGCGCACGGCTTCGGGGAAATCGGTTATCTCCGCCTCCACGGGCGAAACTACGAGAACTGGTTCAGCGAAGAGGCCGGCCGCGACGAACGGTATGACTACCTGTACGGCGAGGAGGAACTCGACGAGATACAGGGAGCCCTCTCGGAGATCGCCGAGAAAGTGGAGCGGATGTTCGTGATCGCCAACAACCACTACCGCGGCCAGGCGGTGGCCACCGGACTGCAGTTGATCCGGCGCGTCACCGGGGATCGAGTCGGCGCCCCCGGGCGGGTCGCCGAAGTCTATGACCTTTGCTGAAAGGATGGCCAGATTGCGCCGACGCTGCACCCTCGTCTATAATGTTCGGCTTGAGCATGTTACGGGAGGTCACTGATGTCCGAAGCTGACTCCGGTTCGCCGCTGTCCGTGGAGCTGTGCGGCATCCCCCTGGCCAATCCCACCGTCCTGGCCTCGGGCGTGCTGGGCATCTCTCGTGACCTCGTCCGAACCGCGGGACAGTATGGAGCCGGCGCCGCCATCATTAAAAGCGTCACTTTGGAACCGCGGGAAGGGCACAAAAACCCCGTGGTGATAGCCTACGAAGCCGGTATGCTCAACGCGGTGGGATATTCCAACCCGGGGGTCAAGGAAGCCGCCCGCGAATTCGAGGGGATCGACGATCTGGCCATCCCGGTGCTGGCCAGTGTCGTGGGAACTGAAGCCGAGGAATTCGCGCAGGCCGCCGCCGAGATGATGCCCTGCGGTTTCGCCGGATTGGAGATTCCCCTGTCCTGCCCGCATACGCCTGGCTACGGCACCCTGGCGGGGCAGGGCACCCCGGAGGCCACCGAACGGATAACCCGCGCGGTCCGGCCCACAACCGAGAAGCCGCTGTTCGTGAAGCTTTCGCCCAACGTGCCGGGCATCGGAGAACTTGCCCTGGCGGCCGTCGAGGGCGGGGCGGACGGCGTGTCCGCCGTCAACACGCTGGGCCCCGGCATGATCATCAACGTGGAGACCGCCGAGCCCGTGCTGGACTTCAAGATGGGCGGTGTCTCGGGACCGGCCCTGCGGCCGGTTGCGGTCCGGTGCGTCTACGACGTGGCAACGGCTTTCCGCCAGGAAGGCGTGGACAATCCCATCATCGGGATCGGCGGCGTTTCAACGGGCCGACATGTCCTGGAGATGATGATGGCCGGTGCAAGCGCCGTCGGGGTGGGGACGGCCGTCTACAGCCGGGGAATGGAGGTCTTCGGCGCGATCTCGGAGGAAATCCGGGACCTGTGCGAACGGCTGGAGATCGAGTCCCTCGAGGATATCCGAGGAGCGGCTCTGGAATGAATGCGGAAATCGTCAACGCGCCGGGCGGCGGAACGCCGCTTCGGCCCGCGCTGCCGGTCGTGCTGCCGGTTGTGGAAGTGCTGCGCGAGAACGCCGGCGCCCGAACCCTCTTTGTCCCCCGCGCTGCCGGCGGAGATCAACGGAGCCTGACGCTGGGCCAGTTCGTCCCGGGCCGTTTCTTCATGCTCTGGATTCCGCGCATGGACGAGAAGCCCTACGCGGTTTCCTACCTTGACGAGGACAGGCTGGGGATTACCGTCCAGCAGCGCGGCCCTTTCTCGAACCGGCTGTGCGAGATGAAGCCGGGAGAGCAGATAGGGCTGCGAGGGCCGTACGGGCGCGGCTTCCGGGACCTGGAGGGCAGGGGAGAGGGAGTCGCCCTGGTGGGAGGAGGCTGCGGGGTTGCCGTCCTGGCGCTTCTGAAGGAACGGCTGCCGGAAGCCACCCTCGTGCAGGGAGCCCGGTCGGAAGATTTCCTGTTTTTCAGGCGCCGGTTTCCCGATCAACTCATCTTTACCGACGACGGATCGGCGGGCCAACATGGCTTCCCGACCGAGTGGCTTCAGGAGCAGTGCGCCGGGGAGGAGCTGAAGGCGGTCTACACCTGCGGTCCCGAGGCCATGATGGCCCGCGTGGCCTCTATCTGCCGGGAGCACCAGGTGAAATGCCAGGTGAGCCTGGAACGCTACATGAAATGCGGCATCGGCGTGTGCGGTCAGTGCGACTGCGACGGGCGGAGGGTCTGCGTGGAGGGACCCACCTTCAGTCTGGAAGAGCTGAGCGAGATGCCCAGCTTCGGCCGGAGAAAGCGCGACAAGACGGGACGGATCATTCAGACGGCCGGCGGCGAGGGAGTCGCCTGAGGGAAATTCTGGTCTCTGGTGGGCAAAGAACTGCCCGGGAGTGGCCAATCATACGTTTCATTTGTCGCGCCGGCGAGTCTGCACTATAGTCGTCTCGTTCGGCAGCGGGGCCGCCGGCAAACGTCGATCGTTTTTCCCTGTGCCCTGGAGACTGAAGTTGCACTTGTTCTACCGCGCGTTTTCGCCCGTTTTTCTTTTTGCCGCCGCGGGTGTCGGCCGGAAGTCGCTGGAGCCGGGACGGCTGGGATCAGCCATCAGGAGTCTGAGCGACAACAGTCCCCTTCTCTACGCCCTTCTGGTGGTCGGCGTCCTACTTGGGGCGGGCACGGTCCTGGGGGTGTTGATCGAAGTAGTCCTGTCGCTGATCGGCCTGGAAACGGAAGACCTGAACCACGCCGAGTAGCAGGGAGAAGCCCGCCGATGTTCACCACTTATCTGCCCATCGCCGAGATGGAGTTCAGCGTGCTTCTGCTGCTGGCCATCGGCTTCGCGGTGGGCGTGCTGGCCGGGTTCTTCGGAGTAGGGGGCGGCTGGATCATCACTCCGTCGCTCCACATCCTGGGCTTCCCGATCCCTTTCGCCATCGGCACGGAGCTGGCGAACATCACCGGTCAGAGCGCGCTGGCGACCATCAAGCATCGGAAGATGGGGAACGTGGACCACCGGCTGGGCATCGTAGTGGGAATCTGCATGGTGGTCGGCCTGGAAGCGGGTAAACGGGTCATCCTGGCGCTGGAATCGCTCGGAGTGGTGGGCAACGTCGTGCGGCTGGTTTACCTGGTCATGCTGGGCGGTCTGGGGATTTTCGTGCTCGGGGAATACATCGTGGAGATGAGAAGGCGCCGGAACGCGGCCCGCGAATCCGCCGGCGCCGACGGGCAGGAGGATAACGACGTCCGCATGGGACGTGTGGCGAAGGCGCTGCATTCGTTCCAGCCTCGTCCCCTTGTGAAGCTGGAGAGCGTGGATCGGGAGGTTTCCGCATCGCTTCTCGTGGGCACGGGAGTCTTGGTGGGTTTCCTGGCGGGGGTGCTGGGCAGCGGAGGAGGGTTTGCGCTGGTTCCCATGTTCGTGTTCCTGATCGGGGTGCCCACCTACGTGGCCGTCAGCACCAGCCTGCTGTGCGTTGCCATATCGGGCACCTATGGTGCCTTCACCTACGCCCTGAACGGCAGGGTCGAGTTGATGGCCGCGCTCTGGATGTTCGTGGGAGCGGCTGTGGGCAGCCAGTTCGGCAGTTCGGCGGTCCGGCACGTCAGAGGATACGGGATACGATTCCTCTACGCCGTCATGCTGCTGGTGGCCGCCGGAAGCGTCCTGCTGAAGCACCTCGGCCTGAGCGGCCCGGCCGCCGTCGCGGTACTGGGCGGCGCGCTCTTGATGTGTCTGTTGGTCATCGGAGCGATGATCGCGGCTATCGTCCGGGGAAGGCCCATCGGCGGATAATCGGGGCCCCCGCTCACAGGACATCCGCCGCCCGGGCGGTCACCGCCTGCAGCCCTTCCTTCAGCGCCGGACAGAGGGATCGCGCGTCGGGGTAGGCAGCCGGATCGATGGCCTCGCCCATCGCGATGCCAACCCGGCTCCATGGTTTGGGGATCGCCATGCGGTCCCAACTGGACAGGACAATGGGGTGCTCAACCGCCACACCGACCGGGTAAACGGGAAGCCCCGAACGTTTGGCCAGCAGAGCGAAACCCGGCTGAACGCTGAAACGGGGGCCTCTGGGACCGTCGGGCGTGATGCCCACGCTCCAGCCCTCCTGGATACTGCGCAGAAGTCCCTGGAGGAGTCGGATGCTGCCGCGGGTGGTCGAGCCGCGCACCGACGCTATGCCGAACCTGGCCATGGCGTGGGCGGCGTATTCCCCGTCACGGTGCTCGCTGACCGGCACGCACAGCCGGAAGCCCTCGTGCGTCGCCAACAGGGTCAGCAGATGTCGGTGCCAGAAGGCCACTATCGCCGGGCGGGTTGCGCTGCGGATGCCCTGTCGAGCCCCGGCCGGGTCCAGGATGCGGACGCGCCACGTGCGGCGCAGACCGCGCAGCAGCCATGTGCCCAGGCGCGCGGCCAGGCGGAATCGAAGTTCATCCCTCAATATCGGCACGGCAACTCCCCGTTTTCGAGGCGGCTCGCCGAAACAGCAGCAATGCTCACTCGCCGGGAGTGCAGGTGGGAGTGCGGCGCACCCGCCCACCATACAGCCTTCGTTGAGAATATGTCAATTCCCGGGCCGGCGCGGCGGTATTGTGCGTCCCGCCTTCAAAGAGTTAAAATAGCCTTTGTCACGCCGCTATCGCGATGCGCAAAGGGAGCCCGCTATGCCGCTGAAACGCGAAGTTGGTTTCCTGCACGTCTTTGCGGTCGGGACGGGCGCCATGATCAGCTCGGGCCTGTTCGTCCTCCCGGCCGTGCTGCACGGGCAGGTGGGGTCCGGGGCTTTCCTGTGTTATCTTGGGGCGGCCGTCTTGCTGTTGCCCGCACTGCTGAGCACCGCAGAACTGATGACGGCGATGCCGAAGGCGGGCGGGGACTACTTCTTCATCGATCGCAGCCTGGGCCCCGGATTCGGCACCGTCGGCGGCGTAGCGGCGTGGGCCTCCCTTTCCTTCAAAACGGCCTTCGCGCTCCTGGGCATAGGCGCCCTGAGTGCATTCGTGTGGGGCTGGGACATGTCGGGATGGCAGGTAAAAGCCGTCGCCTCGGCTGCCTGCCTTCTTTTCACCGTTGTCAATATCATGGGGATCAAGCTCGTCGGACGCATCCAGCTCTTCCTGGTCGTCGTCCTGCTGGGAGTGCTGGCGGCCTACCTGTTCAGAGGCGTCGGTTCGGTGACGGCGGGCCGCTATCGGCCGCTGTTTCCCCACGGCTGGCAGTCGGTTCTGACCGGGATCGCCATGGTGTTCGTCGCCTTCGGAGGCGTCACCAAGGTGGCCACCATGGGGGAAGAGGTCCGGGAGCCGAAGAAAAACCTGGTCCGCGGCCTCTTCGCCGCCTCCGCGGTTGTCGCATTTCTCTACGTAACCGTAGTGTTCGTAACCACGGGACTCCTGCCGGCCGGCTCCGAGCAGTGGTCCTTCGCCCCTCTCGCCCAGGCGGCGGGGACGTTCTGGGGTAGAGCCGGGGCCGTGCTGCTGGGAGCAGCGGGGCTTTTCGCGTTCCTGACCACGGGCAACGCGGGCATCCTGGCCGCATCCCGTACCCTCATGGCCATGAGTCAGGACGAACTGGTCCCTGCCCGGCTGGGTAAGATCAGTCGCCGCAGCGGCACGCCGGTCTATGCCGTCGTCTCCACCTCAGCGTTCATGCTGGCGATAATCCTGGTGCTGAACCTGGAGATGTTCGTGAGAGCCGCCTCTGCCATGAAGATCATGCTCTTCATGTTCGTCATCCTCTCCCTGATCCTCATGCGGGAAAGCCGAATACCAACCTACCGACCCACCTGGCGCAGCCCGCTCTACCCCTGGCTGCACGTCTTCGGGATGGCCGCGTACGCGTTCCTGCTGGTGGAAGTGGGAACGCTCGCCCTGGCGATCGCCGGGGCCATCATGGGCGGCGCCCTGGTTTGGTATTTCCTCTACGCGAAGGTCAGCGTGCTTAGGGAGTCCGCCCTGATCCGTCTGGCGGCCCGGATAGCCCGCCCCGACTTCAAGGACCACGATCTGGAGACGGAACTTTCCAAGGTGGCTCGTCAGCACGACACGCGGACGGATGACCGGTTCGACCGCCTGATCCAAAACTGCACAGTCCTCGACCTGCGCGGCCCAACCGGAAGACAGGAAGCCTTCCGGGGCATTGCGGAGACACTTGCCGGGGAGATCCATCTGCCCGCCGAACGTGTCTACGACCTGCTGCTGCAGCGCGAGGATATCTCTCCCACGGTCATTCGGCCCGGACTGGCGATACCTCACCTGATCCTTGAGGGGTTGGATTCCTTCGTGGTCATCCTGGTGCGCAGCCGCGACGGGGTGGTGTTCGCCGAGGGGCAGCCCCCGGTTCATGCCATCTTCGTTTTGGTCGCGCCCCCCGAGGACCGCAATTTCTACCTGAAGGCCCTGGTGGCGATTGCCGAGATCGCACAGGACCCTGAATTCGATGCCCGATGGGCGGCTGCCAGCAGCCGCGAGGCCCTCCGGGAGATCGTCCTTGGCGCGGAAAGGCGCCGTGAGGAGAACGCTACAACGAATCCACCGCCCGAAGCCACAGGCTGAGGAACTCATCACGCTCGATGCCGCAGGCCCAGGCGACGGGCGGGCTTTCCCCCGTCCCAACCTTCATCCGTCCGCGCTGCGGGCCGGAGGTGACAATTTCAAGGCCTTCGGCGGTCTTCCATTTGGCGTTCAGCTCGCCACGCCAGATTGCAGCAGCGATAACGTCGTGCATGTACAGGCCGTCCCCGACGCCCTGTCGCACGTGCGCCTCCCGCAGGTACTGGATCAGTTCCGCCACCACCCTGCGTCGCTCTGAGAGCGTATTCGGCGGCGTCAGTTCGTCGGCGGAAAAAAGGAACTGTTCGGTGCAGTCCAGAGGCACGAAATGGCAGGGCACTCCCATTCCCAGCATTTCATTGACGGCCTGGGGGTGCATGTAGACGTTGAATTCCGCGAATTCCGTGACGTTGCCCAGGCGCCCTGCGCGGGGTTCGAACGCCCCTCCCATCAGCAGGACGCGTCCCACGTGGCGTCGCAGGTTCGGTTTCCGCAGAATGGCGGCAACGTCTGTGGCAGGTCCCAGCACCAGCAGGTCCAACTCCCCGCGGCGGGCGGAGAGCCGCTTTTCCAACTGCTCCAGTGGCGGCAGTTCCGCTTCGGGGGCCTTCCTGTCCCCGAGTCCGCAGGGGCCGTGAACATCGGTTGCATCCCGGATGGGGCCCGGCCGGGGCGGGTCCGTCCCCGCAAAAAGGGGGCTCTCCCAACCGAACACGTCTTTCAGCAACGCGCAGTTGTCGGCCACCTGGCCCGCGCACACGTTTCCCCCGGTCGCCACTATCCCGTCCACAGCCGCGCCCACCCGATGCAGCAGGATGAGTGCCAGCGCGTCATCGATACCGATGTCGGTGGAGACTATCTCTGCTGCACCCTGTGTTTTCACCCCGCGCCCCTCACCGTTCTGCGGAGGTCCCCGGAAACACGGCGAGCAGGTATCCGACGCCCGTGCCCAGCCACCACCCCAGGCTGAGGATGGCCACGGGCACGGCGTAAAGCCAACCATGGGGCTGGCGGCAGGTGCGCAGGGCGCACCCCAGTGCGGCCCATCCCAGAAGCAGCAGATAGCTGCCCAAGACGGCGACCAGCCAGCAACCCTGGCGGAGCATGGCCGGGTGGACTTCGACGCCGAGAAGGGCCGGTCGCCAGCCGTCACGAATCAGCAAAGCCACCGCCACATAAAGGCTGAAATTGAGCACAAAGACCGGCAGCTCCCAGCCGACCAGGGGAACACGGAGTGACAGAAACCAACCCCACGCGAAGATGGCCACGCTCGCCACGAACGCCAGGGGGAGGCTCAGTGCTGCAAGCGGGACCAGCAGCAAACCAAAGATTGCCGCTCCAAAGACCCCGCAGTTCAGCCACCGGACGTCATGCTTCTTCTCCAGCACCGCATCGGATCGACCGTAGTCGGCTGCACACTTGAGGGCCTCCATGGCCCGTCCCCGGCCCCTCGGGCGGCAGGATACGCGGGCGTTTTCGGCGGTGACGATGCGGTAGCCGGCGTCGGCGACCCGAAGGCTCGCCTCAACCACCTCCCCGGGACCGGGCACATCCTCACTGAAATAGCCGATGTCGGCCAGCAGACTGGCCCGGTAGGCGTCGCATTCCTGGCTGAGCAGCTCCTGCCTGCCCGTGCCGGCCGAGTGCGGTGAGACGCATTCCAGCAGTCTGTCCACCACGCCGGCCTTCTTGCCTCGATACAGGGACCGGCGGCTGACCACGACACCTACTTCGTCGTCATCGAAAGGGGCGGCCATCTCCCGGAGCCAGTTTTCACCCACCGGAACGCAAGAGGGCTTCAGCAGCACCTTTATGTGGCCTCGGGCCGCCCGCAGGCCGCTGTTGGCCAGATATGCCGATGGCGCCTCCCGCCTCTCGCGGATCACCCGGATGTCCTCAGAGCCTTTGGGCAACGCGTCGGAAGCTTCGGCGCGCGGGCCACAGACGATGATGACCTCTTTGTTGCCGTAGTTCTGCCGCAGAACGCTCTCCAGGCACCGTCCCAGGAAACACGACGTCGCCTGGACGGGAATGACCACGGAAACAACTGAGTCTGTCATGGCGTTGGCCGGTTGAACGAATTCCTCTCGGCTGGGCAAACTGCCGCCTCCGATATTGTGTCTGTACGAGAAATCGTGTCAAATGCCTGCGGGGTGGCGGGCGGCTTTCCCGGGACCGTTTCGGCAAACTCCGCCCGCGCGGCTTTCACGCCGGAGGACCCTCGACTATAATGGCAGGCTTCGCGCTTCCACACACGGGGAACACTGGTGCTCTACGCGCTTCTCGGCGACATCCACAGCAACCTGCACGCCCTGCAGGCCGTCCTGGACGATCTGGAGGAGGCCGGCGTGGAGAGGGTCCTGTGCGTGGGCGACCTGGTGGGGTACGGTGCTTTTCCGAATGAATGCATCGAGCTAACCCGCGAACTGGACCCCCTGGCCGTCGCCGGCAACCACGACTGGGCCGTGGTGGAAAAGATCGGCAGGGATTACTTCAACGCCGACGCCCGTGATTCGATCAAATGGACCTGCGGGCAGATAACCGAAGCCAACCGCGCATATCTGAACTCCCTGGAACTCGTCGAAACGATCGACGACGTCACCATCGTCCACAGCACCCTGTTCTCGCCGGAATACTTCGACTACCTCCAGACACTCTACGACGTCAAGCTGTGCTTCGATCGCCTGGAAACCAGCATCTGCTTCTGCGGCCACTCCCACGTCGCCGTAATGTTCACCGACACCCAGCCGGTGGACTGCTTCCTGGAGCCGGACTACGACGTCCCCGAAGACCGCAAGATGATCGTCAACGTGGGGAGCGTCGGCCAGCCGCGCGACCTGGACCCCAGGGCCTGTTACGTCCTCTACGACGAGGAAGCCGGAACGATCAGCCTGCGGCGGGTCGAGTACGACATCCACGCGGCTTCCGAAGCTATAGCGGAAGCCGGTCTGCCGTCGACGAACGCCGCCAGGCTGGTGCTGGGCAGGTAGCCCCGGGAAAGTCAGTCCGACTCGCCGCCCGTATCCACTTTGAGCCCGGCCGTCAGCGCCGCCCTCATCGCCTCCCTGGGCGCCGGCCTACCCGTCCAGAGTTCGAACTGGGCTGCGGCCTGCCCGACGAACCATTCCACGCCGGAGGCCGTCTCCGCGCCGGCCCGCTCCGCCTCCTCCAGCAGCCGGGTCCGGGACGGATTGTAAACGGCGTCGAAGACCACCATGCCGTCCCGCAGCATCTCCGCCGGCACGGGGGAACGGTCCACCTCCGGCCACATCCCCACCGATGTGCCGTTGATGATTATGTCCGGGGTGTACTCGGTCATGCGGTCCAGGCCGCAGTGCTCGACTCCCAGTTCCCCGGCCAGCTCTTGCGCGCGCTCGACCGTCCGGTTGGCTATGATCAAACGTCCCACCTTCTCGCACAGTCCGTAGGCGATGGCGCGCGCCCCTCCTCCGGCGCCTACCAGCAGCACGGTCGCCGTGCTCAGCGGCAGCAGGCCGGCCCGCCGGGCGGCCCTTTCCACTGAAGCGGTCGCGGCGGCCACGTCGGTGTTGCAGCCGTACCGTCCGGCGGAGTCGATACGCACGGTGTTGACGGCTCCCACCCGCCGCGCCAGCTCGTCCGTCTCGTCCATCAACCGCAGCATGGGTTCCTTATGGGGAATCGTCACGCTGAGGCCCCGCAGATCGTAGGGCTCGAAGTCCCGGAGGAAAACTTCCGGATCGGTCACCTTGAAGCGCAGGTAGACCGCGTCCAGGCCGGCCGCCTCGAACGCCGCGTTGTGCACGGCGGGGCTCATGCTGTGGGCCACGGGGTTGGCCACGACCCCGTACACGTCTGTCTCACGGCCCATTCGGTCGAAGTGATACAGCTCGAGCATGTCCCGGCAGGGCACCTGGCCGGGGGCCGCCTCCTCTCCGGGCGCGAAGCTGGCGAAGGTCAGGAAGGCCCCGAACTTGCCCGCCAGTACCCGACTGACCAGTCCCGCCTCGCCCATGCTGAGCGCAATGAGCGGAACGGAGCCGCCATAGCCCCGGAGAAGCTCCAGCACGGCCGGCACGTCCGCGATGTCCCGGGCACGGACGGCGATCTTGGCCACGTCGGGCTTCAGGCAGAGGATGCGGCGCAGGATGCGCTCGAGATCCGGGGGGGTCTCCTCGAAGTCGTGATGGGAGACGATGACGCGGGTGGAGCCGGGCACCTCCCCCAGTTCCGAGACCTCCCGCAGATCGACGTCCAGGTATTCGGCACCCAGCTCGGCGGCCCGTCTCAGTCTGCCCAACCTGCGCCGGGTCGGCTCCGGAGATTCCCCTCCATGCTCGGCGGAACGATCGGTGACGATGACGGGGCGGTCCCGGCCGCTGAGCAGCGCCTCGAGGTCGCAGGAGGCCATGGCGTCCAGGCGAACCTCGACCAGCTCCACCTGCTCGGGCAACGAGTGCATGGCGCCCAGCACGGCGTCGGTGTCTTCCCGGGTGAGTGAGACGCACAGCTTCGTCATGGTGCCTCCATTTCGGCTACTGCACGGTGGGCGTGCTTTTCGGCAGAGGACTGACGGGGATTATACCGCGGGCGTGCGCCATTTTACACCGAAGGGCGGCCTCTCCGAGACATCTTGGTTCCGACGACTCGTCTCCGGCGCACGCTCCGGGCGAGTGCCCCCTGCCGCACGCGGCACGCCGAAGCCCCGCAGGGGCGTCACATACACAGCCCGGGGCGCAGCCCTGGGGACCCTTGCAGAGAGGAGTTCAGCCCGTGCGAACGGCCGATTGCCGCCCAAACGTGTCCCGATCAGAAGGCATTCGCGCTGAACACATACGGCCAGCCCTGACCCGGCCCCCTTTGCGCCGGAGGAAGGGGAGGGCAAGATACGCCCGCCTTCTTCATCGGGCCGTTCATCTTGGGGCCCCGAGAGTTCAAGCCGGCGCCGCTGTCGGTGCTGCTGGCCTACCTGGTCGAAAACCTCACCGCGGGAAACCGGGCATGCCTCGGCCGCCGTCTCTCTTGAGTTGACGGCGCGCGGATGGTATGATCCAGACCTTTGTTGAGCCCCGCCAGAGCCTTTGGGTCCCGCCGAACTGCGCCGCTTTCTCTTGCTCTTGGCAGAGGGCATTCCAGCATGTCCGGTCGTCTTGCAAAAGGAGCGCATCGTCAAGCGGCGAGCCGCCACGACCGAGGAGGCCGAAGAGCACCAGGTCGAGGAAGTGGACTACTACGTCGCCGAACGTCAAGTCCTCGAGAAGAAGTGGTTGCCCCTTGCCTACGGCGAGCGCCGGGTGGAGCTGGGGCTGGACCTGGCCGGCGGCCGAGCGGCTTTTCGATGTAAGGGTTGTACTGCGAAAGATGGAGCAGATGCGTGCGACGCCGAGATTTTCTCAAACTTGCCGGGAGCGTCCTCACGGCGGCCGTCTTGCCGATGAAGTCCGCCCGGACGGAGACCACGATGAGTCATGACCCGAGCGATTACTCGCCGGAGACTGTGCAGGCCTATCTGCAGCTCGACCCCCGAGACCAGCCTGCCCAGAAGGCAGGCGTGCTGGAGATACAACCGGTGTTGCTCCCCGAGGGAAACCTGCTGCTGGGCAACAACGGCCATTTCGGCTGGCCCGTTGCGGCCGCGACCGATGAAGGGGTCGTGGTGGTGTTCCATCGCAAACCGCAGCACTGGGGCGGAGAAGGGCAGTCCCTGCCCTCCGACCAACACACCACCCGGGCGGCGGTCACCTTTTCGACGGATGGATGCGCAACCTGGTCCACGCCCATGCCCGTGGAGCGCTTCGTCCAGGAAGCGGTTGAGGACTGCAGGCTCGGATTCGGCAACACCATCGGTAGGCTCGCCGACGGCTCGACCGCTCTGGTTACCCCCCATGGCGTATTCAGGTCCACAGACTGCGGACGGACGTGGAAGCACATGCGGGGCGCATTCGGGTCTCGGCAGCTCTCCGGTCCACAGACCAACAACGGGCCCCGCCTGTGCACCCACCCCGAGTGGGGTCTCATCGCGCCCGGCCACGCCGTCGCACGGAGGAACCCGGATCGCTACCAGAAGACGACCACCGAGAACGGCACGCCGTGGATTCCGCCGGAGCTATGGCTGCGCTACTCCAGGGACGGGGGCCGCACGTGGTCGGAGCACAAGCAGGACCTCCCCGAATTCGCGTCGTGCGTGGAGCCGACGATGGCCAACTACAACGGTGCGCTTATCGTCGTCGGCAGATGTCACGGTCCGCAGAGCCTCGATCCGGACGAGCGCCTCTGGCACTACGTACAGCTTGTTTCCAGGGACGGCAAGGAGCCCTTCGCGGCCGAACTGACCACCATTACGGCCACGGACGTGGAAGGCCGGGCCTGGCACGGCCCCTGGACTCAGGACACCGTGGACCTGGCTTTCAACCCCGTCTCGGGTCGGATCGAGGTTGTTGCCACCAACCGCAACGGTGGCGGGCCGCCGAACGAGCACGCGATTCAGGGCATGAGCCTGAACCTGTGGAGTATAGACCCCGACGCCCTCCTGGGGGGCTCCTCGGACTGGCGCTTCGAAGGAACTCTGGTGCAGAGACGCGGGCGGATGACGGACGGGTTCGACGGCATGCACCCCGGGGCGGCGGTGATGGATGAGGAGGGCGGCGTCCAGCACATCTTCTGCTACGCCGGGTTCGGCAGCTACGGGTCCGTCGAGTCCTCGCGGAAGGGCATAGCCGGCATATTCCGAGTGACCAGAACGCTCGACACCCGGAAACTGTCGGACCACCTGAACGCCTGAGCGTTCGCTGCTGGCACGTGGGGCGCGCACAGCCCGCTTTGCCGGCAAAGGAGGCGTTTAGATTTGACGAATTGCCGACCTTGTGGTATACTTCCAGGTGATCGCGGGGTGGAGCAGTCAGGAAGCTCGTCAGGCTCATAACCTGAAGGTCGCGGGTTCGAATCCCGCCCCCGCTACCACGAAAAGCCACTCCCCGATGTCGCCATCCGGCGAGATCGGGGAGTTTTATTGCCATAATCCGGAACCTCAGCCGGAATCGCCCTCACCCTCCCCGCGCGACCCGGAAGCATCCGTACGTCTTCCGGAAGCTCCGACCCGTAAAACGGACGCCCCAAATACGCCACAAAAACACCGGCCCTCCCCCGAACTACAGGCCCTGATCGACGCCTGGCCCCGCCTGCCGCTGACCGCTCGGAACGCTATCGACCAGATCCGCCGCGCGTACGAGGAGGGCCCCGAATGAGCACCGCTCAGTATGCTGCCGTGTTCGCAGCCGAAACGCGGCGGATCAGCGAGCAATGCCCGCGACGTCGCGATGTGGGTGACTACATTCAGACGTTCGTGGTTATCAAGTCCTTCGCCAACGGGCATTCCGATAGCTGCTTTCCGAAGCAGACTACCCTGGCTGAACGCCTCGGACTAACCGCGCGAACCGTTCGCAATCACATCGCCCGCTTGCAGGAGTGGGGTGTTCTGGCAGTCCGGCGGACCCGGTCGAATCACTACTACTTCCCCCTGGATCCGCGCTCCGCGCGGCGAGCTGACGTGGCAGAAACCGGAGATGGCGACGGGCAAGACAGGAAAACACATGCGCCTTCCTCTGAGCACCGGAAACCACATGTATCTTCCGGTGAAAACAGGAAAACACATGGCCCTTCCGCCAAACAACCAAGGGAACGTACCAACTACCAACCCGCCCCCTCGGCAGATGAGAGCCAAGATCCCAACGGGCCGCGGGCATGCAACTCGCAAACCGCCGGGGCGGGCTCAGTGGCAGAAAAAAACCGGGAACACAACGGCGGCATGGATCCCCGCGTCGTGAAGCGATTGGCGGAGGGTGCCAGGGCCAGCCTTGGCCAGGTAAGAGCGCAAGTCCGGAAGTGGGCGGCAGAGCATGGAGCCCACGCTGTGAGCTGTGTAGCTCGCAAGGCGCTCGAGAACGAGAAGGACGGATCTGTTGACGCGGCGTTCGCTGTGATGGCACGTCGGCTGAAGGACGCCGAAGCGAAGGCGTATCCGCCCCCGGGCCGGTTGGATAGCTGCCGTTGCTCGGAGTGCATCGAGCTGCAGAGAGCTTGGGAACACCGGGAGGAAGAGCGCCGGCGCCAGAGCGCTGAAAGCCTCGAACAGGCCCGGACGCAGGAAACACGGGAGGTGGCCTCAAAGGCCATCGAAAGCATGAAGCAGATAGTCGGCGCAACTAGGGAGGCGGGCCAGTGAGCAAACGCTACTACTCCCGACCGCCGGCGCTCCGCGTGCTGGAAGCCATGCCTGAGCACGACTGGTACGCCACCGCTCGGCAGCGGGCCGTAGCCTCTGAGACCTCGGCCGTCCACACCGAGCGCGATTTGGTGAGAGGCTGTGCTGAGCACCTCGGCCTGCCCGATCCCTGGAAGACCATCACCCGGCACCGCGCCGGCTCCAGCGAGGGCTACCGCCAGGCCTACGTCTACAGCGTGCCGGCCGACCTTCGCGCCCTGATACAAGCACGCTTCCCGGTGGGAAACCTTTCGAAACGCACGCTGACCCACGGTCGGGCGGAGTTCTCCTGCGACGCGGCTGTGCAATTAATCCTAGTGGCGGACCGCTGCCTGTATACTTCCTATCTCAACACCGCCTTCGACGCCGCGGTCAGCACGTCCGCGTTCCCTCGCATCCGGCAGCCTCACAAAACGGCGGCTGTGCGCGAGATGCTGCAGATTCTTAGGCCAGGGGGCGGCTGGCTCCTGGACAACCTTACCCTAAAGTACGCGGCGGCGGAGCAGGAGGCCCTCACCGAATACGGCTGGCTGGACGAGGAATGCTTCGCGCGACGCGGCGAGGTGCAACCCCTGTGCGAGGACACTGGCGGGCAACTGAACGCCCGGCAGTGGACGCCAGTCATGTGGGTCCTCCGGGCGTACACGCCGGGGACGTGCCGCCTCTCGCTAAGGAAGGAGGAAGCTGAATGCTTGTATTCCGGGAAGACGCCATGCGGCCCACGGTCCGTTGCGAGCAACTCAGCAACTCTGCTGGCGTTTGCAGGGGCGCTGGAGGTTGAGACAGGCCGGGCAACAGAACGAAGAAAGTTGCCATCAGCGTTGCGATTGGACTCCCCTCAGGTTAACTACGGCAAGTTTACGGCAAGGTGAGAAAGCACTGAACGGGAAAGAGGTGAAACGTGGCTAAGCCCGCGCGGAAGAGCGGTCTGACGGCCAAGCAGGAGAAGGCGGTACAGCATTACATCCTGCACGGGAACATGACCGCGGCCTACCGGCATGCCTACAAGGTCAATCGGATGAAGCTCACGACTATCCACCGCAAGGCGTTCGCGCTGTTCAATGACAAGCCGCACGTCGCGGCACGCGTGGAGGAGCTCCGCGAGGAAAACAACCGTATCTCGCAGCTCAGCTGCCAGGAAGCCCTTGCGATTCTGGCCCGCATCGCGCGCGGCGAACTGAGCCGGTATCTGGACTCAGAAGGCCACATTCGCCCGGAGCTTGTGCAGCAGGGCGGCCCCGAAATCGAGTCCTACAGCGAGCGCCAGCGCGTCGCTCCTGGGGACGAGGATATGGTTTTGTTGTCCCGCAAGCTGAAGATCCGCGACCCCATCCGAGCCATCGAGAGGATTTCCCACATGTGCGGCTGGGACAAGCAAGGCCCCATCGAAGCCGAAGGCGTGACCATAAACCTTCTCATCGGGGAGCCAGATGACGATCCGGGATAATGCGCCCAGCGTCTTCATCCCGGGCTCCCTCGCCTTGCTCGTGCTCTGGTCGCCCTCCCCGCTCAACCGTAAGATGCTGCTCAGGCTAGCAGTCTTTGTCGACGCAGTCCATCCGTAGCTGGCCATCGCCTCCGCGCGGAGCAGGCCCCGGTCATCCCCTCCGCCATGGGAGGGCGCGGCCATGGCCTACGCGCTCCTGGTTGTCCTGTGTGTGTGCTGTCCTGCCCCTGGGTCGTCTGCCGCGTGGGGCTGTCCCCTGGTCTTAGGCGCGCCTATTGGATGCGTTTCTTGCAGAGAACGCCTCCGACGAGCAGGTCACCGTCGATCACGCATGCGAGGCGGTGACCAAACTCTCCGCGTCGGGGATCGAGCCGGTCGGCATAGGCATCCAGGAGAACTGCGTGGAGGATATCTTCCCCTCCCACGCGGTGGTAAGCGACCTGGAGGACCTCCCGAAGGGCTTCATGCGGCAGCTCTGCCGCGTGCTCTCCGGGCACTGAACCAGCATTTGCTTCTCGCAATCGGCCGCCCCATACGCCGGGCGGCCTTTTCTACGTCTCAGACCGAAGGAGGAGGACCGATGGATACCGAGCAGAAGGAACTCGCCGAAGCAGCCGACGCACTGACCGTCGAGGATTTCCGCTACCTGGAGGAAAAAGGGATGCTCGAAGAGAGCAGCGCTTCTGAGAACTCGCGCGCCCGAAACAGCAAAACTCTCTCATAGCAAGTGGCACATAAAATGGGGGCAGGCCAACGGTGCATGGAGCATTCGCTTCCACCATGTCTCTCTTGCCACATGCGGCGCTGTGTGGCCCAATCGAACTCGGCGACGATCGGGCGTAGGTCGCGCCCGGAATCAAGGCCGTTTTCGCCGGATTCGGCAGATTCCTCAGTGGACGCTGGCCGCGGCTTCCGGGCGGGTACTCAGGCGAAGGACGCCGGCGGCCAGGACGGCGGCGATCTCGCGGCGACGCTGGTCGGGGCTCAGGTCGGCCTCGGTCGGATGCATGGGCGGCTCCTATCGAGCTTGGGGCGCACGACGACCTCGGCCTTGCCGCCGGTGCGGCGTCGGGCAGGAAGATGTTCCCTCTCTGTTATATACCCCGTCGGAGTTCGAAACGTCGAAAATGGGGTCCGGTCGGTACGCGGTTGCTAAACCGTAGTGGCTGTCGGAAGGGCCTGGTTGATGGCCTCGCCGTCTTGATGAGCCGCTGGTTGGTGAG
Source organism: uncultured candidatus Brocadiaceae bacterium (assembly GCA_964510315.1). Taxonomy (GTDB): domain Bacteria; phylum Planctomycetota; class Brocadiia; order SM23-32; family SM23-32; genus CAZEAP01. The sequence continues at coordinate 65,774 of CAZEAP010000006.1, read as the reverse complement.
CAGGTCCTCCTCGACACCGGTCATCTCGACGATCCCGGCCTCGGGGCCGGACGGCAACGTGAACGTGTGCATCTCCGTGTCTCCTTTCCGTGCAAACAAAAAACCCGCCGAAACGAGAGGATGTCTCTCGTCTCAACGGGCTTGATCCTTCAACGTCCGCTGACGTGTCTCAGCAGACTTGAGTCGTCAATGCCTAACGCCTACTTCGCTACGTATACTTACGTCTCCAACGCTCCGGTTCAGCGGCGGCGCCCAGCGCCGTCCGCTGCAACCGGTTGTTGGGCGGCGTGTGACGCCACGGCATCTCGTAGTCCATACCCACCTGCCTCCATTCAAACCGCCTTCGCTAGCTCACCAACAATCATCTCGAATCCCTTCCCCATCTCGAAGATCGCGGGCGGGTTCCTCTGTGCGGCATTCCGAAGAACATGCAGCCTGATATCTCCCGGTGGGTGCGTACCCAGTGGAGGGTGAGAGCCATGCGTCTTATAGAAGAATCCATCGAGAAGTCTCACGATTAGAAAGAACAGCTCGGCGCAACTGAAGGCGGCCGCTTGGTCCATGCCGTTCTCGTGCATCTTGAGCGTAAGATGCAGCCCAATGTTGTCGGCAGCGAGTTCTTCCGCCCACTCTTCAACAAGCGACGCTCGCGATTCCGCGGTGACTTGTCTGCACAGGTCGGTCATGGTCTGGTAGGCTGCATGTTGCCACTTGCTTTCCCTGAGGATGACATGTCCCAGTTCGTGGGCGAGAACGAAGCGATCGACATCGTGCGAGAATCTGGCAATGAACTTGAGCTGATGCGCCTGCAAGGCCTCCACAGGATATCCATCTATCGCCATGATGTTGTTCTTGAAGAACGCGTCCATCAAGGCGCGAGTTTCCTTGGTGGCTGAGTCCAGAGTATTTCGCGGGGATATCGGCGCCTGACCATCGATACCCATGATGCCAACGCGGGTTGCGATCAACTTCGTGACGAGGTAGATGAGCCGAGAGAGCCCGCCGTTCATGACGACGACGTATGAGTTACGGCCCTTATTCCACTCGACAGACGCGTTCACGATCGACGAATCTAGGGCGCCCCTGAATGAGATCATCTTTTGGAACTTCTTAGGGTTCGCCCGGGCTACGGCCGCAGCGGCGCTCGCAAGCTCCACGAAGAGACCGCGCCAGAGGCTCTCGTAGTTCCGGATGATGTCCGCGGTGGACTGTTTCCCGAAGTCCTCGGTCCACGTTTCCCCGAGCTCCGATCGGAGATGCGCTCTCAGGCGCTCGACTTTATCGTTCATTCGCTCTTCTTCTCCCTGCGAAGCCGCACCACGAGCGATGCACTGAGACCGCTGGCCATTTCACCTACCAACGAGACCTTACCGGATGCATCCACGGCCAAAGAAAGCTCAAGCTCCTCCAACCGGAACCCGGCATAGGAATGGTCCATGTCTTGCAGGACCTCCTGAAAGGAAGTGAGAAATGTCTTGATGTTGGAAGCAAGTACCTCTGACCCTACCGCGGTCACCTTGTGGGCGATTCGGCCCAGAGACAACGTCGGAAGTGCCTGTCTGCTCTCCTCAGGTTCGACAGTGGGGCCGACTATCGGTATCTTTGCCATGCTCAAGATTCTCCTCTTGTTGGCTACGAACGCGGTTCCCGCCGCCCAACTCTTTATTATACGACAACTACCGTTTGCTCGCCTTGCGCCCAGCCGGTTAAGACATTGAGACAATTTCACAGCCAAATCAGACCGGAAGCGGCCCGGGAATCACCTATCCGCCACCATATCCACGGCAAATCGGATGCTATACGAGCGGCCGTATAACATCAGTCGCGCGATATACGCTCGCGCCAGGCGGGTTGATCAGGTCGGCGCGACGCTCCGCTTCCACCTGCCGCAATCGTCGCCGTCGCGTTACTGCGTCCAATACTGGTAGCACACGCTGAGCTTCTCAATGCCATTCTCCGTGTCTGCGCCTTCCAGGTCGTCATACTCCAGCACTTTAATCCACGCGCCGTGCAAAGTCCAGCGTCGTGTCTCCTGGCCAGCACAGTCGTACCGGACGATGTCGATGTCGCGCATGTACTCGTCGGGCAACTGGCCGGTGACGGCGTTGACGTCCACCTCCTGCTTGATCGCGTCGAGGGCTGCGGTGTCCGACCCGTCCTGCGAGATGCTGATGTTGCCGACCTTCGCGCGACCGTCCGCAGCCTTGGCGTTCGGAGGCGGCGGCGTCATGCGGACGTCCGAGTCTGCCGCCAGCTCTGCCGCGCGTCGGCGCGCACGCTCGGAGAGGTCTCCCTCTTCGTTGGCCTGTAGCCGCCAGGCGATCCTGCGTATCAGGTGCCGCTTGTGCCGAGACCGCGTCTCCTCGCCGAAGACCTCGGCATACTTCCCGCGTAGCTCGGCCACGGTCATGCGCTGCAAAGCGGCCAGGCGTGAGGCTGTAGACTGTAGTCTGGAGGTACGGACGTCCGCCTTTGCGTTTCTGCTTGCTTTTCGCTTCCCCGTCATTTGTGCCTCCAGTCTCCAGCCTCCGGTCTACAGTCTGCCGTCCCCATCAGGGCTCGACGCACCGCCAGAGTCAAGGGGTTTCTCGGCGGAATTGGGGCGCTGCGCGGATGCGTCTTCGGCGACGGAACAGGCAGGTTCGGGCGTGGCCTCGGGGCGGGTATGGAGGCGCAGGATACCGGCTGCGAAGATGGAGGCGATCTCCCAGCGGCGTTCGGCAGGACTCAGGTCGGCCTCGGTCGGATGCATGGGCGGCTCCTATCGAGCTCAAGCCCACGACGACCTCGGCCTTGCCGCCGGTGCGGCGTCGGGCAGGACGGTGTACTCTCTCTGTTGTTTACTTACCCCGTCGGAGTTCGAAACGTCGGAATGGGGTGCGGGAGGGATGGTAGGGTAGGTGGGGAATGCTCAGCATAACCAGCGAAGGCGGCGCCAGCGCAGTCGGCTGGCGCGGGCCTGGCGAAAGCCTGGGCCATGACAGAGCCTTCGGCTGGTTCATGCTGTCGTTATCTGGCGCAACTGCCATCAATCCCCGTTTAAAACCACCAGCGCGCTGCGAAATACGAGGCGACGAGAATGATCCCATTCGCAACCAAGTAACGATTGTATGGCCCGCGCTCGTACCCCGCTGCGTACGACCGTCTGTGCACAGTCTTGAAGATGAGCCACGCTCCAATAAAGATGTGCTGGTTAGCCCGCAGCAGTGCTGGATATGCCAGCATTTCCAGCACTCCTAGAGTAAAGGCCAGCCAATAGTCTGCTGGGACATCTTCGCCGTTTCCACCGGATTTGCGGCCTCCGAAACCACTGAAGATCTTCCAGAAACCGCCCTGGAGCGCTAACCGACGTGTCTCAATCGCCGAGATAAAAACCCTGATCACCAGTGGGATGACGATCGCCCAGGCCAGGTACCAAACGGTGCTCGCCGGCTTGATGTTCAGAAGCTCATTCATTGATCACCTCGTGGTGATGCGTGGATAGTTCTTTATTCTACCGCGACTACCCTTTGCTGCGGCGCGCCGTCTAGCGAGGGGAATGCTACCCCCGTATGTGGCCAGCGTCAAGCTTCTCTCGGAGCAACATTGACGGAACGAAGGGCCGAGGCTAGTCGGCTAGACATTCGAGTAGACGCTCGACCTGTGCGTGGCAGAACTCGGCGACCGCGCGGGCATCGAGAGCTGGCAGAATGAACGGGTGGCGGGCGTCCCGACGCAAGTTCGGAACGGTTGCTTTCGGGGTCCGGTCGGTACGCGGTTGTTAACCCAGAGGGGGTTGTTCAACGGAGAGTCAGAGAGTTTTTCCGCTAATTTTCGGGTACCGAGCGCAACCCCCACGGTTGCTTTCGGACCCCGGAAACTCTCTTTCGAAACGGAGAGTACGGGCAGGCTGGCGGGAATGCGCTAAAGGGTTGCGCAGGGGCGGGATGTGCGAAAACCCCGAAGGCTCTCGCTCTCGGGGTCTTGCGTTAACGGGAAGGCGCTCGGATGTCCGCTACAAAAAGGTTGGCTCCCCGAAAGCAACCCTCTTCGTAACCACTCTCAGATTCCGGCAGTTCGCAAGCTGTTGCTGGCCAATACCTTACACCAATCCGCGCTCGTCCTCCGCACATCCCTGACGTATGGGAAGGCGAGCGGTGGTCGACCCAGGCTCTACACCTAGCCGAAACTGGTTGGCTGGTCCAGAGCTCGGTCACCACCCACTGCCTGAGCTTCGCCCACCGCGGCAAGCAGAAAAGCCAACCGTCCTCGTGCGCGTGCGTGGGGACTTGAAGGCGTGGCGGAGGAGGCTTAGAATTCTGGCGGTGAAGGGGCGACGGGCGCTCCGCTGGTACGCCGAGCAGGAACATCAAGGAGCTGGCAGCCAACCGAGATCTGGCGTCAGGGCAGACAGGAGGCCGATGGTGAAGTCGATACTGGATACCTGCCAACCCCGAGCGGACATCCTCAGCGGCTCGTTCAACCCCGAGATCTTCACGGCGAACCTGAACGAGGTCATTGATTACTACGAGGACTCGTCCGCGACCATCGACACTGTATACACCGACGCCGAGCTGTTCTTCGGTGAGGCCACCTACCCTACGGCCAGCCTGAAACAACTGTTAAGCGACGTGTTCGGCCGCCTCGGCGGCGACAACTCTCGTCCAGCTCTCCAACGCCTGGAGACAGCCTTCGGCGGCGGGAAGACTCACGCACTGATTGCCTGCACCCATGTTGCTGAGCGAGGCAGAGAACTCGATAGTGTACTCGAAGACATCATTTATGCTGATCTGCTTCCTGAGCCGGGCGAGATACATGTTGTAGGCATCAGGGGCGATGAGATCCCTGTGCACGAGCCGAAGGGCAAGGAGTTAGTCCCATATACGCTGTGGGGCGAGATCGCTTTCCAGGTAGGTGGACGGTCGCTCTATCAAGAGGTCGAAGAAGAGGTAGCTTCTCATGCCGCTCCGGGCAAACCATACTTCGACACGGTCTTCGCTGATCGTAAGGCTCTGATCCTGTTGGATGAACTGGCGCAATACGCCGCTCGTCTTGAGGCCGCCCGGCCTAACGGAGGCCAGCAGCTGGCAGCATTCCTCTTCGCCCTTCATGGATATGCGCGCACACACTCCGACATTGTCGTCGTTGCAACTTTGGCTGGTCGAGCAGACGCCTTCGCCACCCAGACCGAGAAGCTGGCTGAGCTTCTCTCCGAAGTCAAAGGCCAGGATGTCGAGGAGAGCTTAGCCCTGAACCTGGGGCAGAAAGCAGTTGATGAAGTCGAAAGTGTAGCATTCAGGGATTCTGCGCCAGGTCTTGTGCCTGTGCAAGCAGCGGAGCTGTCGCGGGTGCTTGCGCAAAGGCTGTTGGAAAAGGTGGACCGAGAAGCGGCAAAGGCAACGGCCGGCGAATACATGGCCATGTATAGAAAGAACGCACGATTGCTACCGGACTCGGCAACCCGCGCCGACCTCAAGGAACGCATGGTCCTCAACTATCCGTTTCACCCCACGCTGATCGATTATCTGAACACGAAGCTCTCCACAGCTGAGAACTTCCAGGGGACACGTGGAGTGCTCCGGGTGCTGGCCATGGCCATGCGCAGTCTGTGGCGCAAGGAGCAGGCAGTGCCGATGATTCACGCGTGCCACCTGAACCTGCGCGACCCAGCTACCGCCAGCGAACTGCTCGGCCGCACGGGTGGCGGCGATCTTCTTCCGGTCCTTAACGCCGATGTGGGCGGCGCCGATACGGAGCAACTGGAGACAGGGAGGAGCAATGCTGAAGAGGCGGACCTCAGCAATCCCCATCCACAGGGCTATCCGATGTACGAGTACGCCTGGAAGACGGTGTTTCTGCACAGCCTGGTGGGACGGCAAGAAGGTCTGAGTTCGAATGTGTTCGGCATCTCGGAACCGGACGCCTTGTTTGCTGTCTCCTTCCCCGGCCTCACACCGCCGCAGGTGCGCAAGGCCCTGGAGAAGATCGAGGACTTGGAAGGCGGGGCATATTACCTCAGACACAAGCAGGGACGCTATTACGCGAGCGTCGAACCCTCAGTGCGAAGGGCCTTAAGCGGAATCTGGCACTCCCTGCGGTCGCAGCAACAGCGTATCCGAGACACGCTCAACGCCACTGCCCGGAAAGTCGTTTCCCCTGATGTCCAGATGTTTCACGTCGAGCACGATGTTGCCGCGCCCGAACACATTCCGGATGACAAGAGCAAACCAGTCCTGGCTGTGCTCTCCCTTTACGCTGAGGATGTGGACGCCAAGTTATTCATCACCACCCGCGGGCAGAACCAGCCACGCGAGCGCCAGAATCTGGTATTCCTGTTGGTGCCTGAGACCGCCTCGATCAGTAGCTCCACTGATCGCGCCGACCTCTTCGGCGAGCATGCGCGAGATGCCGAAGAAACACTGCGCAGAATCGAAGACAACGCGCGCTGGGCCTTGGCCATACAGGAACTGCGAAGGCGCCCTCAAGACTATGGCGTCAACGTTTCGCGGCTCAACGAGGACGACTTCAAGCAACGTGCCACCGAACGGGAGAAAGCCCTGGAAACGGCTGTCACGGAAGCCTACAGCACCTTGATGTTTCCCTCCGCCTCCGGCGGCATTGCTCGGAAGGACATTAAGACTGCAGGTGGAGAGAGCGGCGTTGCCGTCATCGAGAGGATCAGGAAGGTTCTCCTTGACGACAATGAGCTGATCACGCGGGAACGCACAGACACCGCCACACTGACCAACTTCCAGCAGCTCTTCTTCCAGGACTCCACCACTCCCAGCCTGACTGATCTCAGGGAGAACTTCCTTTGCAGGCGCAACTGGCCTGTCCTGCAATCACCCGAAGTCCTCGACCAGATTGTCCGGGCCGGTGTTACAAAGGGAGTCTGGTGTCTGTTCCGGATGGGAGGGGACGAGAGTACCAAGCCTGAGGAGTTCTACAGCCGCGAAACGGAGCTGCCTCTCCATCTCGATCTGGGTGAAGTCGACTACTGCATTATCCAGCCTCAGGAGGCAAAGAAGCGGGCCTGGACGAAATCAGAGAAGCCGGATCCGCAGCAGGTCCAGAACTGGCTCAAGGACGAGGCCGCCTCATACAATGCTGCCAGAGTGGCCGACCTGCAGCAGAGCCTGACCGAGAAGCACGGGGATGTGCCGGAACAGGACCTTACAGAGGCTCTGAGCAGTCTGCTGCGGGAGGAGCGTCTGATCGCGTACAGGAATGACCTCGACCAAGAGGAGAAACCGGAATTCATCACCGGCGAAGCTGCTATCGTCTACACGCCCGGACTCGACGATGTTGTTATTACGCGCTCTGAGGCAGCGAAGCGGGGCTGGCTCAAGGTAGAGAAGGAGACGTTCTCCTTGACAGGGCGCGAGGGAGCCACCAAGTTCGTTCCCGTGTTGCGCCGTATTGGCAGCCTCTACAACCGGGGCGCCACGAGCACGGTGGACGACTTGGACATCGTCAATCTGAAGCTCCCTAAGGGAGGCACGTTGCGTCTGAGCCTGCAGAACGCGTCGCCCGAATCCCTCAGGAGCTTGGGCGAGCTGTTTGAAGTCCTGGATGGCGCAGCCGAGATGGATGATGATACGGAGGCGTATCTTGAGATCAGAGACCCCGACAGCGACTGTCCGTTCCTCCAAGAGCTGAAGGGGGACAGCGGCGAGGACTCCGACGGTGACTGAGCAACAGCGCAAGGAAGCAGATCTGGCTCGCTTCTACCGTCAGCAAGTGGAGCCATGCCTTTCCCGGGCTCCGTGGCTCCTGCGCATCACTGAACATGCCGATAAGCCCGTCCCCCTCTTCGTCGTGAAAGAGCGCGTCTACCCCAACGGACAGAATGGTCCGAAGCAGAGCCCTGATCAGCGCCGTCTCCAGGAACGCGGCTACCTCTACGGACAAGCGCAGCGTCGTTGCCTGCCAGTGATCCAAAGCATTGTCAGCCGGGTCAGGGATGAGGCCGGCATCCCGCTGGAACTCCACGGCTTCCTGAGTGGCAACAGCATCAGATTCCGCGGCAATCTGCCCTTGGACGAGGAGGCGGGCTGCAAGCTGGCGCTGATATTCAAGCTGCGTGAAAGGGTACAGGAGATGGACAGGGTTGAGCTGATTGCGCTCCGTGTGGCGCGCTTCACCCGCGAGGAAGCGGCCTACTGGCACTCCCGAACAACGAACTTCGGTGAGGCCGCCAACCGCTGGGCACTCGCCGGTATGCGGATCATGCTCGGCGGTCAGCCCGGCGATCCGGCGCTCGAAGACATGCTCGAAAAGCTACGGGGTACCTATTAAGGCCGTAGCCTCGGCGCCTTTGAGATGACCTCGAAGCTGAAGGAAACAGCCCTATGGAGATAGCTGACCTCATCTCAGATATCCGGACGCAAGACCTGGTCCTGCCAGAATTCCAGCGCGAGTTTATATGGCGCCGACCCCAGATGCGGGAGCTGATGTTCTCCCTGACGCAAGGCTATCCCATCGGGAGTCTCCTCTTCTGGAAGACCGACCACCCGCCCCAGTTGAAGAACATCCATGAGCCCCCGGACAAGCTGGGTACCGTCCAGGTCATACTCGACGGACAGCAGCGCCTCACCACGCTCTACCTTCTCATTCGGGGCGAGATTCCTCACTACTATGGGTCGCACGAGATCAAGTACGACCCGCGTAGCCTCCACTACAACCTCCGTGACGGCTCGTTTCAGTACTACCAGAAGACTCTGATGGAAGGCGATCCCCTTTGGCAGCGCGTTGTCGACTGCTTCGACACCGATCACAAGATCAATGTCTTCCGAATTGCCAAGAAGGTTGCTTCGGGGGACAACAGTGAACCCTTCGAACTGGCGCAGCGGCTCCAGACGAATCTCGACAGGCTCCGCCACATCAGAGAGAAAGACCTACCCGTCCAATATGTGCCCACGGACGCCAACATCACCGCCGCCATCGACATCTTCGACCGCGTCAACAGCCAGGGCACGAAGCTCACCGACGCGGAGCTCGCGCTAACACACGTCTGCGGCAAATGGCCCAACGCTCGGCAGGTTATGAAGGACAAGCTGGCCGAACTGGAGAAGGAGGACTTCTCGTTCGACCTCACGTTTATGACGAGGGCTATGACGGCTATCGTGACCGGCCGAGCCGCCTACTCGGCAATCCATGACCGTCGCGCAGAGGAACTGCAGGAAGGCTGGGAGCGACTCAGCAAACGCCTTGACTACCTGGTGGGCATCTTGCCCTCCGAAGCCTGCATCCATGGCACCGATGACCTGACCACTCCGAACGTACTGGTGCCGCTGATCCGCTACCTTGAGTTGCAGGAAGGGAATTTCCCAAGCGACAAGGAGCTGCGCCGAGCGCTCCATTGGCTGTACGCTGCCCAGGCCTGGGCCCGCTACACGGCACAGACCGACCAGCGGCTCGAGCACGACCTCTCAATCGTTAACGAAGAGCCGTCTCCGTGGTCTTCCCTGTGCGACCGCATAATCGACCAGCGCGGCCGCATTGAGGTGAAAGCCGCAGACCTGGAAGGTCGGTGGATCACTCATCCCCTCTACAAGATAGCCGCCGTCGTGGCGAAGGCGCACGGTGCCGTGGACTGGTTCAACGGGGCGTCCCTGGGCACCGCGTTCGGAGACAGTTACAAACTCCATTCCCACCACATCTTCCCCAGGAACCTGCTCTACAACGACGGCTACGATTCGGACAATCACCTGCACCGGAAGATCGTCAATGAGATCGCCAACCGGGCGTTCCTGACGGCCGAAAGCAACTTGAAGCTCCAGGACACGCCTCCAGCGGACTATCTCCCGGACGTGGAGGAGCGGTATCCGGGCGCGCTCGCCAAGCAGTTCGTTCCGATGAAGCCGGAGCTCTGGAAGACGGAGAACTTCCGCGAGTTCCTGGCCGCCCGGCGGGAGTTGATCGCCCAGAAGATCAACGAGTTTATGGAGTGCCTCGTCGCCGAAGAGGAAGAAGTCACACCGGAGCGCACCGCCGACGAGCTCCGTCAACTGAGCGAGTCTGTCAAACTGGAGTTCAAGAGCACGCTCCGCTGGGACGTCGTCCAGGAGCAGGTGAACAGAAACCTGCAGTTCTCCGTGCTCAAGACCATCGCCGCCTTCATGAACAGCAGCGGCGGAACTCTGGTCATCGGCGTCGAGGACGACGGTTCCATATACGGCCTCGAGCAGGACCTGAAGACGCTCAAGGACAGCACCGACATCTTCGAGCAGACCCTCGTGAACCTCGTCGTGCAGCACATCGGGGCGGAGTTTGCCGCGCTCGTGGAGGTGCGCTTTGAGGAGGTCGAGGGCAAACAGGTGTGCGTGGTAGACGTGGACCCGGCCGGTGGGCCGGCATACCTGCATACTCCCCGCGGCAAGGAGCTGTACGTTCGCTTCGGCAACACGAGCAGGTCCCTCGATCCGCAGGAGACAGTCTCCTACGTGGAGACGCAGTGGGCGTGATGACACCCTGGTTGCGGGCGCATTGAGTCTCGCTCTCAGAAACCCGGCAGGATGAGATCGCCTACAGAACCAAGGAAGGAGTGACCGGAATGGAGATCAATATGGATGGCTTTGACGAGCTTAGAAAGAAGATAGAGGAACTCGAGGGCGAGAACAGGGTGCCCGTTAACGAGTTACTGACATCTGCCTTTATGAAGCGATGGACCGATTTTTCGGCTTTCGACCAGATGGTCGAAGAGAGTCCTTTTGCCGTGGAAACCGCAGAAGATTTCGAATCCATTCCGGATGATGAATGGGACGAGTATGTTGACCAAACCACACGTTTTGAGTCGTGGCAGGAAATGATTAATCGGGCTGCCGCTGAATATACGAAGAGAAAGCTGGACCTGTAACAGCACACGAACGAAGACGTCAAGCCTTGCCTTTGCCAGGTTGTGCAGAATAAATATGAACAGCAACTCCGACGATGACCTTCGACTGATCGAAGCCGGATTCCCCTGTCACCAGGTGGGCGCCGAAACGCAGAGGGAGCGTGGGGCGAGTTCGGCCCTGCCTCCGCTGTACTTTCTCCACGTCTGGTGGGCCAGGCGGCCGCTGACCCCGAGCCGCGCCGCCATCCTGGCCTCCCTGCTGCCGGCTGACGCCGATACGGACAAGTTCCTGCGCGACCTGGGCATCGAGCGCGTCCAGGTAAAGGTCAACGGCGTTTGGTGGACCATCGACGACGTGAAGCTCAAGCGCCTGGAAAAGGACGGCGAAGGCCGCGAACGCTACCGCGTGGACCACTGGACCCTCAAGTGGCTCGAGAAGGAAAATCAGCAACGTGAAGAACATCGTGAACTGATTCAACAGTACAGGGAACAGACCTCTGACCCGGCCACAAAACGTATACTGGATCGGTGGGAAGAAGAGCCGCAGCCTATTCCGGAGCCCTTCCCGGAGAAAGATGAACTGCTGCCCGTTCGGCGTGTGCCGGGCGATCCATCCTGGGCCAAGGTCCGTATGGCTTGGGAAGATGATCAGGGGATACGGTTGTCTGATGACAAGTATCAGTACCCGCGGGCTTTCACGAACAGCCGCTCGACCCCCAAAGAGACCGGGAAGACAGTGCTTGATCCCACAGCTGGTGGAGGTTCAATCCCCTTCGAAGCTCTTCGGCTCGGCCACAATGTTATCGCCAACGAACTCAACCCGGTTGCCGCCGTAATCCTCAAGGCCACAGTGGATTACCCTGCAAGGTATGGACCCTCACTGGCAACAGACATCAAGAAGTGGGGCGAGAGACTTGTCTCTCATGTGGAAACGGAGATGGCCGATATCACGCCTTTCTCACCTCTTCCCCAAGAAGAACGCCAGGACTTGCGCCAGCACTGTGACCGTTGTCCAGAGCTAATCTCAGAATTCGGCGGCAAGGAATATGACCAGACAGGCCTGATCTATTGCCGCCAGGTAACCTGCCCGCACTGCAGGGGCGATGCGCCGCTGCTGAACACCTGCTGGCTCTCCAAGCAGGACGGCGACCGCTGGGGCGTGAAGATCATTCCCGACGGTAAAAAACGCGGCGGCAGCGTGCGGTTCGAAACCTACCGCGTCAAGGGCGGCTCCGGGCCGAACGGGGAGGATCCGGAGTTTTCAACGGTCAGCCGCGCCGTCGGCACCTGCATTCACTGCCGACAGGCCATCTCCGCCGACGAGATCAAACGTCAGGCCCGGGGCGAATCGCAGCACGGCACCTGGATGGACCGCCTCTACTGCGTGGTGGCCGTCCGCCACCAGCCGAAGCTGGACAAGAACGGTCAGCCAAAACGCTACAAAAGCGGCGATAAGAAGGGGCAGATCAAGACGAAGAAGATCACCTTCTTCCGTCCGCCCAACCAGCGGGACCTGGAGGCGCTCCAGGAGGCGAAGCGGCGTCTGGACGACAAATGGCCGGAGTGGGAACGCCAGGGTCTTATCCCGACCGAGAACATACCGGACGGCCACAAGACCAAGGAGCCTCTGCGTGTCGGCATGACCCGCTGGTGCGACATGTTCACCCCGCGCCAGCTCCTGGGGCACCTGACGCTGGTAGAGGAACTGAACCGCCTCAAGCCGCAGATACTCGAAGAACTGGGCGAGGAGGAGGGCCGCGCCGTGGTCACCTACCTCCAGTTCGCCATCGACAAGGGGGTGGACTACAACAGCAAACAGACGCGGTGGATAACTCAGAGACAAAGTGTGTCTGGAACCTTTGGACGGCACGATTTTTCCGTCAAGTGGACATTCGGAGAGATGGTATTCACGGGCCCGAACTCAGGCGCGGCTTGGGGCCTTGATCAAATTCTCGACGCCTTTGATGGCATTGCTGAACTGGCGGAACCCGTGCATGAGCGACTCGACAATACAGGGCCACCTGTGCAAGTGCTCAATAGAACGGCAGCGCATATGCCTGAGGTGGAGGATGAATCAGTTGATCTTGTCTGCATCGATCCGCCTTACTACAACAACGTGCAGTACGCCGAGTTATCCGATTATTACTACGTTTGGCAGAAGCGCACTCTGGCAGATCTGTACCCGGACATCTATGATCGAAGGCTGACCAACAAGAACGACGAAGCTGTGGCCAATCCTGCCCGAGATGGCTCTGATAAGAAGGCCGACGCCACTTACGAGCAGATGATGGGAGAGATTTTCGCTGAGTGTGGTCGGGCACTGAAAGAAAACGGCGTCATGACGGTCATGTTCACGCACAAAACACAGGAGGCTTGGGAGGCCCTCACCAGGTCGTTGATCGAGCACGAATGGATCATATCCGGGTCTTTTCCCGTTGAGTCTGAATTCGGCCATTCTCAACACATCATGGAACAGGCGTCGGCGAAGAGTTCCGTTTTCCTTTCCTGCCGTAAACGCCAACTTAGTCAGGGAGAGCCGGCCACCTGGACGGGGTTCGGCGGCGCCGGCGTGCAAAACCAGGTCCGCGAGGCCGTGCGCGAGGGGCTGGAAGACTTCCAGGAGCTGGATTTGAACCCGGTGGACGAGATGGTCGCCTCCTACGGGCGCGCACTGAGGGTGCTTTCACGGAATTGGCCCGTCATGGATGGGGACGAGGAGGTCAGCCCCATCAGGGCCATGAACGAGGCCAGCCGCGTGGTGGCCGAGAACCAGATCGCCCGCATCACCGGCGGCCGTCTCCAGGTGGAAGACCTCAACCCCGAGGCCGCCATGGCCCTTACATTGTACGGCATCTACGGCCTGGCCGAGTTGCCCTACGACGATGCCCTGAACCTGTCCCGTAGCCTTCGTATCCGGTTGGAGAACGAGTCCGCTGGATACCGCCAGGAGGGCCGCATGGTCGGCGTCAACCAGGAGAGCCGCGGCAGCAGCAGAGGGTCGGACGACGAGGGATACTTCGCCCCCGTTGTTCGCAGAGGATCAAAGCTGCGTCTGGCCCTTCCCTGCGAACGCCACGGCAAGCGAACGACCAACCCCCAGACCGAGTGGGATGTACTCCAGGGCCTCCTCCTGGCCCACCGCGAGGGCGACATCCCCGTGGCACGGGCATATCTGCAGGAACAGGCCGACGGCCAGGAACGCAAAATCATGGACCTCCTGCGCGTCTGGACGGCAGAGATGGCCGACGAAGAGCTCCGCAAAGAGGGCCAGACGATCCAGTTCGGGCTGGAGGGGTAATGGCAGACGATGAACACCGTGAGGGTCTCCGCAGCAAGCCCTGGCGATACAGCTATCGCACATCTGCGGCGACTACGGACGGCCGGGCGGTGGATATCCTTCACGAGTTCTACATCCCCGTCCTATCGCTCGCCACGCACTACGACCGGATGGCGGGCTACTTCAGCAGCAGCTCCCTGGCGGCCGCCAGCCATGGCTTCTCGGCGTTTGTGGGCAAAGAAGGGAAGATGCGCCTGATCGTGGGCGCGGACCTGGCCCCGAAGGACGTGGAGGCAATCCTCAAAGGCGACGAAGAGAAGTACGCCGAGGAGCTGCAGCAGCGCATGGGAGAACCCGACTCGTGGCCGGAAGACGTGAGAAACGGGGTCGAGTTACTTTCCTGGATGATCGCCCGGGATTACCTGGAGGTGCGGGTGGCTTTCCGCGTGCACGGCCAGACGCGAGAGCCGATACCCTTCGGATCCTTCGAGGACGGCTATGTCCATGAGAAGTGGGCCGTGTTCCGTGACGAATATGGATGCCGCCTGTTGGCCTCGGGATCGCTTAACGAGTCGCGGCGAGGTCTGGTCCACAATGCAGAGAACCTGGACGTGCACTGCGATTGGTGGGGAGAGCGCGAACAGCAACGGGTAGATGACGCCGAGCGGGATTTCGAGAACCTATGGCAGGACCGCCATGCGCACTTCCGCGTGATGACTCTGCCGGAAGCCGTTCGTCAGCAACTGCTGCGAGTCGCCGAAGAAGTAGAGCTGCCGACGGAGATAGACGGCACCAGTGCCGCCCCCCGGGAGGTGGAGCCGCCGTCTGCGCTGGAGAGGCTGGAATTCGCCATCATACGCGATGGGCCGAAACTGCCCGGCGGCAAGTACGTTGGGATGGAGACGGCGCCGGTCGAGCCATGGCCGCACCAATCCGTTGTGGCGCGTCGCCTGATCGAGACCTGGCCGTACAGCTATCTACTGTGCGACGAGGTCGGACTGGGCAAGACGATTGAGGCCGGCTTGGCCATCCGTTCGCTCTACCTCAGCGGCCTGGTGAAGAGAGTCCTTATAGCGCCGCCGGCCAGCCTGAAGAAGCAGTGGCAACGAGAGATGGCTTCGAAGTTCCTGCTGCCGTTTGCCCGTACAGAGACCAGCCCTGGCCTGAAGCACCACTACATCCATCCGTTCGAGGACAGTCGAAGCGGGAACTCGCTATACGGGCCGGACCTGAACATCGTCTCCCGCAACATGCTCGAGCGCCGGGACCGGCGGGACGACTTGAGGGCCGCACAGCCTTTTGATGCCGCCCTGGTTGACGAGGCACACGCAGCCCGCCGGCAGAACCCGAGCGAGGAGGGAGAGCGGCAGTCGCCTGACTATGGCAATCTCTATGTCACGCTCCGAGACCAGTTGCGGGACAAGGCACATGCTCTGTGGTTGGCTACAGCAACCCCCATGCAGCTTGAGCGGATCGAGGCGTGGGACCTACTTCGTCTGACAGACCGCGCAGGTCCGTTCCAGTTCGATCCCACACTCACCTTTCAGTACTACGACATGCTCGGGCAGCTGGTCCGGGACGAGAGACTTCACGATGAGGAGTGGGAGTTCCTGCGTCGAGCGGTCCGATCGGCCAAACGTCATGACCCCATCTTGTGGGAGTTCATTGAGGGGGCCGTGATCAGTGCCCGGATGCGTCAAGCCGCGGAGAGATGGCTGGAGCGCGCCGTGAAGCCCCGGGGTGCAGATCGTAGGTTCATCCGAAGGCTCATCTTCGCAGCGGCGCCGCTGTCACGCGTGATGCTTCGGCACACGCGGCATCTGCTGGAGATTTACCGAGACAGGGGCAAGCTGTCGCAGAGACTTGCGCGTCGGAAAGTGCTTCCCGTGCCCGACATTACATTTACGGAACAGGAACGAGCGGCGTACGACAAATTGGAGAGCTACTGCGAGGAACTTGCTCGGCAGATCAGCAGATGTTCGGATGGGGAAACGAGACAGAATCTGGGATTCTACAAGAGCTTTCTTCGCCTGCGTTTCGCCTCCAGTTTCCATGCTATCTCCGAGACCGTGCGTCGCCGGAAGGAGCGAGTACGCACGACGATTGCACTGCTGGAAGGGGTGGAAGAGCCGGAGACGTTGGAGCTTGAGGCCCAGGTAATGGAGCCCGAAGAGGAGCAACCGCTGGAGGCCGAACAAGCGGGCCTGAAGGGAAGAACAGAGGAAGACCTTCGCTGGGAGCTTCAGCGGCTGGACGAGTTGGGGGAGACTTTAGCACAGCTTCAAGGACCGTCGCAGAAAATGCGGCGGCTTCTTAGGGTGCTTGATGACCGGCGTGAGTCAGGAACCGGCCGGATCAAACAGGTAGTGGTCTTCACACGATTCCTGGACACGCTGGATGAGATTGTCCGGCGGTTGCGCGACGCTGACCCTAAGATGCTTATCGGCACCTATTCCGGCCAGGGGGGCCAATACACCGATCCCCGAACAAATGCGCTGGTCGGGATGGCGCGTGAAGAGGTCAAGGGTCGTTTCATGCGAGGCCAGGTCGACGTTCTTGTCTGCACCGATGCTGCCGCCGAGGGGCTGAACCTGCAGACGGCTGACTTGATCATCAACTACGATCTGCCCTGGAATCCGATGAAGGTGGAGCAGCGCATTGGTCGACTGGATCGCATCGGTCAGAAACACGATACCGTCTACGTCCTGAACCTCTGCTATCTGGGATCGAGCGAGGAGATTGTCTACGGACGGTTGCTGCGGCGTTTGCGGGACGCAGGGAAAGTTGTCGGCACCCAGCAGATTTCAATGCTCCCGGTCACTGCCGAGGAGTTCCAACAACTGGCCGAAGGGGAGCTTGAGGAGAAGGAGCTGGAGCGCCGAGCCAGTCAGAGGGCGGAAGAGCAGCGGGAGCGCACGCGCAGCATGGAGATACCTCCCGAGGACCGCTACGAGATTTACATGCGATTGGAACGAGAAAAGGCCCCTGCCGAACCGCCGGTCGATCTGAGGGCGACATGGTCCGCCTTGACGGAATCGGAGTGTCTCCGCGATCTGGGATGCCTGACCCAGACACACGCTGGTGAGGAACTACTGGAGATTCAGGGTGTACAGGGCGTACCCGAGAAGACGAAGCTGACGACGTCACGGACACTGTATGAAGAGGGCCTGCCGGGAGGCGGAGGCGGCGTCCATTTCGCTTCCTATGGGGACGAATACTTCCACGCGGTTATGGACCACATCGGACAGTTCGGGCTTCCTAAATGCGTTCGACGCCTCACCGCCGAAGTAGGCGACACAGGCGCTGAGGTTGTTGCGTATGCTGTCGCATGTGCAGGAGACCAGGCGGGGGCGAATGTCTGTCTCGTTTGCAGCTGGCGCGATCTGCAAGGCCTTGAGATCGCTGAAGACGCTATCGTTCCTGACGAGGAGCTCGGGAAGCTACGGGATGAACTCAGCAGCCTTGCGAGAGAGGAATTTGCACCTGCCAGTTCGGCCGAAAGAGTAGAGCGCATCAATCGCAGAGCGGGACTTGGCGAAATCGTCCTGGCGCATATGGTGGCACGCAGTCTGATCAACTTCAGGGCCAATACGACCAGCAACAGTGAGAACTTTTGGGCGGTTTACAAGGATCTGGAGCAGCTATTGGCACAGGAAAGGGATATCAGCGTGCGGCGTCTGCCAGGAGACGAACTCGCCGCAGTGTTTGATGAACTGCTCTTCCAGCCAAAGATACCCAGCGTCGGCTCCGAAGCTTCGATCCTTGCCCCCGCCCCTCTGCTCCGCTCCGCTGTCGACGCCGCCTGCCGCGAAGCCGACGCCATGAAAGTAAGACGATCAGAGCTGAGCACCGATGCAGTGCTACGGCGGCTGGACCGGAGTATCGAAGACGGGCTGGACAGACTAAGCGATACGTGAGGGAGCGAGCGAACGCTTTGTTTCAGCCTCGGGCTCAAGACGCCGTCCGCTGTGATGTGAGTGTAGGAGGAAGCGATGGCCCAAAGCGCCTGGGAGCAAGTCAGGAGCTCGATTCGACCGGTGGACAAACTACTGACCCCAGGGCGCGGGCTCCAGCGGAGGCGCCAAGCAGCTTTCGATGTGGTATCGGTTGACCCGGCCAGCTTGACCATTGCGGTAGGGAAGACTGCGTTCGAGATTCGACTGCCAGCTGCTGTATTTAACGCCGTGGTAGAGTCGCTCAGTAGCGATGTCCGTACGCTCCGCGTGGCGGCAACTCATTCCCGTGACCCGCTGCCCGGGAGCGTCGATGAAGTCGTGAGAGAGGCGGCTGGTTGGCGACTTGCCAGCGGTGGATATGTGGCTGCCATTCTGGAGCATGCTGGCGTTGTGGAGTACGTGATGATGGGCCAGCAGAAGCACGTTCGTCTGCCCGCAGGACAGCAGTCAGACAGTGCGCAGACTTAACAGGGGCGTTGAAGGCGCTGAGGCGTTGGCCGTTGCGGCGTGGGAGTCAGTGTTCTGGGTTTCGATTCCATCCGGCCAGGGGGCGGTGGCTATCCTGATGACGAAGCGGTAGGTCTGGCCGTCGGTGAGGGGGGCGGATTGCCAGGTGTAGCGGGTGGGGTCCGTGGGACGGCCCATCTCGACGATTGCGTGGGGCGCCGAGAAGTCGATCTCGCCGGTGCCGCCGTCCCAGTAGATGCGGGCCTCATGCGCCGCGCCGGGGCCGTAGTCCTCGTAGCGGGGATCGTAGAGCCATTCGAGCTCGATCCTGCCGTCCCCGATGGCCCGGGCCCCAACCCATCGGGGCTCGGCAGGCCGAGCGGCCGGGGCGCCGTCCTCGAAGGGAATGGCCAGGACCTGCGAAACGGTCTGCTCCTCGTTGCTGTCCTCGCCGCGGTCAGCATCGTGCGGGAGAGTGCCAGTTCGCGTCGGAGTTCTGCTACCTGCCTTCCATTGCATCGTCCAGCCTGGCGTTCCGGACGGCCCTCGCTTGCAAGCCACCGGGCGGCTCTCTTACGATGTCGGGCTGGCGCGCTGTGTGACGGCAGAGGCCCTTTCCCTTCGGCGAACTACTCCGGGCAAAGCCAGATGATTGATTCGTGGGAGCATCCTTATCTGTACCTGTCCGCCGATGAGCTGCCCGCACTGAAGGAGAAGTTCGAGCAACCGCCCTTCGCGGAGCGCTGGGAACGGCTGACGGCGCGTGCCGATCGCTTCCTGGAGACGCCGGTGGTGAGCCACGACCGGGTCCGCCGGCGGGCCCTCCAGCCCACCGCGGTGGTGAGCACCTGCGGTCTCGCCTGGCTCTTCACCGGGCAGGAGGGATACGCCGAACGCGCCGTGCGGGAAGCCATGGGCTACGCCGCCGCCCACCAGTGGCACACCGTCCACTCCTGGAACAAAGGCGCCGAGTTGCCCACCGCCCACGCCTGCTTCAACACCGCCCTGGCCTACGACTGGTGCTACGACCACCTGAGTCCGGCCCAGCGCAGGCGCCTGGAGGAGGCCATACTGGAGAAGGGCCTGAAGCTCTATCTGCGCAGCGTGGAGGAGCACCGCGACTGGTGGGTCGAGAACAAGGTGAGCAACTGGTGCGGGGTGATGAACGGCGGCTGCGGCGTCGCCGGGCTGGCCCTCTACGGTGTCTATCCGGAAGCACGGTATGCGTTCGATCACGCCTGGCCTCGCGCGCAGGAGTTCCTGGATGAGCTGATCCTGGCCGACGGCGCCGGACACGAGGGCGTGATGTACTGGCGTTACGGCCTCAGGTACAGCAGCCTCCTCATCACGGCGGCCCGCCGCCTTCTGGGCGACGACCGGGGCCTCTACGAGCGAATAACCGGGCGCCTGCCCGGATACTGGGACGTCTACATGCACGGGCCCGATCAGCTCTACGCGAACTTCAACGCCCTGCCCGAAGGCACCTTCGAGGGGCTCTACGCCGAGGACCCGAGCGGTGGCGGGCCGTCCGGAGCGCTCAACGCGCTGCTGGAGTCGAAGGTTCCGGGCGGTGACGCGCTGCTGCTGTGGGCGGCCGACCACGGCAGCGGGGGCGCATCGCCATTCTGGTTCCTGTGGCGGCGCCCTGCCCCGCCGGCCGGTCCGAAGCCCGAGCTCCAGGACGCCGTGCTGTTCCGAGGTGCCGGTCACTCGGTCTGGCAGTCACCCGATCTCTGGTTCGCCTACAACGGCGGATGGGTGAGCGACTCTTCGCACAACAACCGCGACCTGGGCACCTTCGTCCTGGTGGCCGGCGGCGAACGCTTCGTCAACGACCTCGGCAAGGGCGCGGGCGCTACCTCGGACCACTCCACCGTCACGATCAACCGCTCCGGCCAGTTTGAGGGCGCCCGGGCGCGCTACCGCTGCTACGGCTCGGGAGACGGCTTCCACTACCTGGCCTCGGACATGACCGACTGCTACCTGGTGGAACTGGGGCGCTTCCTGAGGCACGCGGTTATGGTCGAGGGAGAGTACCTGGTTCTGCTGGATGATCTGGCCACGCCCGAGCCGGCCGAGTTCACCTGGCGCATGCACAGCAAGTTGCCGGCGACGGCGGGGAACGACGGCCGGTCCGTCAGGGTGACCGGCGAGGAGACCGACCTGCACCTCCTGTGCGCGTCGCCGACCGCGGCCGAAGTGAAGGTTCGCGAGCAGGAAATCCGCACCAACCACGGCCCCGTACCGGTGCATACCACCACCATTCGACCGCCCCTGGCAGCCGAGGCGACCATCGTGGCCGTGCTCTATCCCACTTCCTCCGGGGGCGGAGTCCCCGAAGCAACGTTCTCGAACGAAGGCCGGCTGCTGATCGAATCGGCCGAGCGAGAGGACGAGATCCGCTTCTCTCGTAGCGAGGATGGATGGGAGCTGCAGTCCGTCAACGGCAACGACGCTGAGCAAATCGGCACCGGCGCGGAACGCACGCTACGTCCGTTCCGCGCTTCCGGGTGAAACCCGAAGTCCACTGCGGGTCGCGGCTGACAGCTCGCAGCATGGTTCCGGAAGCTTCTACTATTCCCTGTCATTTGGGAGTAGTGCTGTAGAGCGCCTGCTCGCCCGGACCAGCACGGGCTACTTTCCCGCATAACGAGGGAGCCAGATGGCATTCAGCGTGGATTGTGACATCCCGGCCGGCAACATCATCGTCGAGAGCGTCGAGGGCGACACCATACGCGCCCGCCCCGGTCTGCGGGATACGGAGGGTCACTGGTTCTACTGGTGCTTCCGCGTGCGGGGGGCCGGCGGACGCACGGTGCGTTGTGATCTGACCAGTCCCGACACGCTCACCGAGATGGGCCCGGCGGTGAGCACCGACGGCGGCTGGAGGTGGTCGTGGACCGGCCCCCAGGCCATGGACGGCTGGAGTTTCCGCCACCCGGTCCCCGCCGACGCGGCCGATGTGCGCTTCAGCATGGGTATGCCCTACACGGATCGTAACCTGGCGGCGTTCCTGGAGCGCCACGGAGACAGTCGGACCCTGCAATCGGGCGTGCTCTGCCGCTCGCGCAAGGGTCGGCCCGTCCGCCGATTGAGCTTCAGCTGCCTGGACGCCGAACCCGTTCACCGCGTCGTGATTACCGCGCGGCACCACTGCTGCGAGATGATGGCCAGTTACGTGTTGGAGGGGCTGATGCTGGCCGTTCTGGCCGATGATGAAGTCGGACGATGGATGCGGCGGAACGTCGAGTTCCTGGCCGTTCCGATGGTTGACATCGACGGCGTGGAGGACGGCGACCAGGGGAAGAACCGTCGCCCCCGCGACCACGGCCGGGACTACGCGGGACAGTCCATCTACCCTGAGACCGCCGCCATCCGTGCCCTCGTGCCGGAGTGGTCGGAAGGCCGGCTGCATGTCGGCATGGACCTGCACTGCCCGGGGATTCGCGGCGAGCTGAACGACATAATCTACCAGGTGGGCGCCCAGGGCGAGGGCGACTGGCGCGAGCAGCAGCGGTTCGGCGCGATGCTGGAGCAGGAGAACGCCGGTACGCTGCCCTACCGGGTGGCGGACAACCTGCCGTTCGGCGAGGCGTGGAACACGGGAGGCAACTACGACGAGGGCAAGGGCTTCAGGCGGTGGCTTGCAGAGCTGCCCGGCGTGCGTCTGGCCACCTCATTCGAGATACCCTATGCCAGGGCGGGGGGGGTGGAGGTGAACCAGCAGACGGCACGGGGGTTCGGTTCGGACATGGTTCGGGGCCTGCATCGTTATCTGCTCGAGATGGGCTGACGGTTGCGGCAGCCGGCAGGCGCCGGGCGGCACGATCCAGAAGGCGGCTGACCTGCTGAAGCCCGGCGACGAGTGCCGCATCAGGGGCGGGACATACCGGGAGACCGTGGTGCCGGCGCACTCGGGCTCGCCGGAGCGGCCCATTGTCTTCAGCCCGTACGGCGCGATCGGGTCGAGGGCGATGCCGTAGGTCTCGCTCCCGCTCCCCGGCTTCACGAACTCGAGCTGCGACTCGGTCTGGCTCGGCGCGACCAGGTCCACCACGCCGTGCATGGGGGCCGCCTGGCCGCTGGCGTTGTAGGCGTGGGCGACGTTGGCGCGGGGCGCGTCCGAGCCGGGCATCCGGCCGAACAGGCGCCGCCCCTCCTGCTGCGCCCGGGCCGCGTTGCCGTTCCCGCCCGCCAATCTTTTTAGCCAACCCAGCATTCCGTTTCGCCTTTGCCGTTTGTGCCGTCGCCGTACCTCAAGTCTCACGCCTCCAGCCTCACGCCTGCCGTCAGGCTCCCGGTGGAGACAGCTTCGTGAACCGCAGGGACCTCGTGGGCTTGTCGCCGCTCTCCTTCGACGCCAGGTAGCGATCGGCGGCGACCTGGTCCTCCTCGTAACGCTCTTCCCAGGCCACCTCGACGCCGGCGTCCATCTCCTGCCGGTGCTCCCGGTAGAACTCGGTCGCCCGCTCGTGGCAGCGCGCGTAGTTCTCCGGGTCGCTGGCCAGAATCTCCGTGTATCGCTCCCACAGCTTCTCGTCGTCGGGAAAGGCGTAGACCATCTTCATGCGCTCTCCCTGCCACTGCGGGTGCTTCTCGCGGTCGAGGATGCGGTCGGCCATGTCGCCCGGCTTGATGACGGTGCAGGGCATGATGCCGGATATCTTCCGGCCCGGTCCGGACAGGCCGAGGACGGCGGCGGCCGGGGCGCCGTTGTCGGCCTCGCGGGCGTGTGGTATGCTGCGCTCCACCATGGAGAAGAGCATCTGGACCAGCTATTTCATCGACCTTGAGCCGGAGAAAGCCATCCGCCGCTTCGCGGAGTCCGGATGGCGCTGCCTGGAGCTGTCCTGCGAGCATGCGGAGGCGCTGCTGCAACGGGGCGATCCCTCGGAGACGGGCCGCCGGTTCGGCCACTTCTGCAAGGAGGCGGGGGTCAGGCTGCCCCAGGCCCACTTCAAGCTGGACGCGGAGATCGCCCCGGAGCAGGAGGACGAGCGCCGCCGGGAAGTGGAGGAACTGAAGCGCTGGGCGGACCTGTTCACGGCGCTGGGAGTCCGGGGGGGCGTGCTGCACCCCGGGGGGCGCAGCACCCTGAAGGGCGAACCCATCGAAGAGGCGCCCTTCCGCCGGAACGTCCGGTCCCTCGGGGAGCTGGCCCGCCACGCGGCCGGCGGCCCGCTCACCATCTGCCTGGAGAACGGGCCCCGCGCGGAGGAGCTGGTGCGGCTGATCGAGGCCGTCGGCGAGCCGAATCTGGGCATATGCCTGGACACCGGACACCTGGCGCTGATCCGCCACCAGTCCCCGGAGCTAGGCCAGACCGAGCGCGAGTTCATCCGCGCCGCCGGGCCCCACCTGAAGGCGCTGCACCTGGCGGACAACGACGGGTCCGGCGACCAGCATCTGCTGCCCTTCGACGGCGGCTGCGTCAACTGGGCGGAGGCGATGCGGGCACTGGGTGAGACCGGCTGGGACGGGGCACTGAACTTTGAGATCCCCGGCGAGATCGATTGCGGACCGCAGGAGAAGATGGCCCGGCTGGAGCGGGCCACCCAGATCGCCGGCCAACTGCTCGAGCTGGCCCGTGGCGCCCCTCGGCAGACAATCGGCGAATAGGAGAGGGAAGGGCATGCACCTGAGTTCGCTGCCGGAACGCCCCACGGACTTCGTGCGGCCGCTGGACGAGGTGAGGATCTCCCTGACCGACGCAGAGGCCGGCGGCACGCTCATCGTGCGGGACGGGGACCACCGGCAGTACCTGGGTTGCCAGGCCGGCGAGGGCGAGGTGGTCTTCACTGTCTCCGGCGCCCCCGGCACCCACGCCGCCATCCTGCGCGACGCCTGCTCCATCACCTCGCGCAGGAAGCGCAGCCGCGGCACGCTCCTGCCCCTCAGCTCGCCGCCCTTCGGCCACCACATGATCTCCTCGGGGTTCCAGTAGCACTCGCTGTGCGCGCACGGGTAGGCGCCGGCCCCCGCCGCAAGCCAGCTCTCGTGCACCAACCGGCTGCCGGTTGAGTTGCCCCAGCCGTAGGGCAGGTCGCCCTCGTAGCCGTGCTCGTCGTAGACGACGGGCTTGCCGAACTCGGCGAACTCGCCGGCCCGGCGGGACGGGGGCCCGGGACCGGCTATGCCGTCGGCGGCTACACCGGCGGCAAGGTGGACGCCCCGCATCCCACCCGGGGCTTGACTCGGTTGAGCAAGACGAGTACACATAGCGGCGGAGCTGCCGAGGCCGGTCCATGAACCAGAGGTGGTGGTTGACAACTGCGGGTTGAGAGCTGAGAGGGCGTAATGGCCGAGGACGGGCCGCTTGTCCGCACGGTCGCGGACGTGACGAGTGCGAGATCGAGGACGATCGGTAGCCCCGGCGTTCTCCGCGGCCTCTGCGGTGCGTGCATGTCCGCATTGACCGATCTGGGCGGTGGTGTGACCGGACCGGGGTCCATTGACTCATGTGGGGCCCATTGACCGATTTGGCGGCCGATTACGAAACGAATCCATCTGCCACACTAACTGCTGGACACGCAAGACTTGCGGGATGCAATCGGGAAGGTTTGCCCATGAGCGAGCGACCGGTTTGCGTCGCGCCGGACGGTGTCGAGACGCGCCGGGCCGGCTCGCTTCCCGGGCGCGTGCTGACGCGCCACGGCTTCCGGTGCAACACAATCGGACGCTTGGGAACTCGATGGGGTAGTCGAACAACAGAGACCCGGTACATGCGGGACCTGCCGAGGCCGCGTTGCCGCCGAGACGACGGGCATTGTGAGGTTGTCTGCCGCCGTCTCCCGGCCGGCGCCGGCGTTGTCCGGGCGGGACAGTACGCTATAATGCCGCGGGGAGGGTTCGAGCCGCCCGCGGAAGCGCGCGGGGGACAAGGCTGAGGCATGGGGGTACGGGGCACTCACGTGATTAACGCGGTCGTACTGCAACCAGGGGAGGAGACGGGTGAATACGGTCATCGGCGTCGCCGGCAGCGCGAGGAGGAACGGGAATTCTGCAACCCTGATGCGCGTGCTGTTGGAGGCCGCCGCCCGGAAGGGGGCGAAAACCGGCGAGGTGTATTTGAACGGGCTCAGCTTCAAGGGATGCCAGGGGTGCGAGCCGTGCTCGGGCGGCGGGGAGTGCATCCTGGAGGACGACCTCACTCCGTTTCTGGAGGCGTTGCGCGAGGCGGCCGGCTGGGTGCTCGCCTCGCCCATCTATTACGACAGCGTAAGCGGCCAGATGAAGACGTTCTTCGACCGCTGCCGAACTTTCACGACTGATCCGGAGACGGGTGAACTGCGCCCGCAGCTCCCGGGCCGAAGGAAGGCGGCTGTGGTCGTCACTTACGAGGACAGTCCGAGGGACGACTACCGTCGCGAGGCGGAGAAGCTGGCGGGCTACCTGAACTGGATGGGGGACTTCGGAGAAGTGCAGATCATCTGCGAAGGCAACCTTGGCCCCTCGGGAGCTGCGGCCGCGCGGCCGGACCTGCTGGACCGCGTCCGGGAGGCCGGGAAGCGCCTGTTTGGCTGACGGCACCGGGCTACCCCGTCCGGTCTTCGCGGCTTTCCGAGCCCTCGGCCCGGCCACGGTGCGAGTGGACCGATGGGCGCACGGTGGACTACTATGAGTCGGACTACTTCAAGCAGAACGGGCACAACCTGGAGCCGTAGAAGCATCCAGTCCCGCACGGGAGGAAGGCATCGTGGAATCACCCATTGCCAATGCGTGGGACCAGGGACTTGTACGAAGGAAGCTGGAGGTCGAGGCAGCCTTTCTCTTCAGGCCCGAGCATGACGACGACTGGCACTACTCGCACCATCCCTTTCTCGCGCGTTTTGCGGGCGCGTACTATGCCATGTGGTCCAGCGGCCGGCGTCATGAAGACGACGTGGGACAAAGGGTCATGGTCTCCGGGGCGCGGGATTCTCGGACGTGGTCGGAACCGCAGGTGCTGATTCCGACGGCGCGTGGACAATACACCGATATGGTCCGGTACGCTGAGGGCTGGCACCAGCACGATGGAACGCTGGTGGCTTACTTCACGCAGTATGAGTACGAACCGGATACGCTCGTGGATGGCCATCGCCCCAGGGGGAACGGTCACCACATGGATACGCGTCTCCTTGCCGTCACATCCACCGATGGCGTCTTGTGGGGCGAGCCGATCGACACAGGGCTGCGCATTGGGCCCAACCATGGGCCTGAACCGCTTGCCTCGGGACGTTTGCTCATCTCGGGGAATTTCACCTATCCCTACACGGACGATCGCACGGGCCTCACCGGGTGGCGGATGAGCGGGCTTTACCCGGAGGAAATGGAGCGGGAGATCGTCGACGATTCCGAATCTATCTGGAAGATGAAAGAGATGCAGGGGTGGCCCAACGTCCTGTGCGAAGGCTCCTGGTATCAGACCGACGACGGCCTTGTGCACATGCTTCTGCGGAGCAATACGGGTCGCCTGTGGGTGACAGAGAGCACGGACGATGGCGTCAGTTGGTCCGCGCCGTTGCCGACCTCTTTCACCAACGATTCCAGCAAGTTCCACTGTGGGCGACTGCCGGACGGCAGGTTCTACTGGGTGGGCAATCCGGACGCCGCCTCGCGGCACGACCGTTGCCCTCTGGCGCTACTGCTGTCGAGCGATGGCGTTCGTTTCGATCAGCATTTCATTCTGGCTGATGAGTCGACGCTCTACAAGAAGCGGCTCGAAGGCATGCACAAAGGCGGGCAGTACGGCTACCCGCATTCGCTCGTCTATGATGGAGCCTTTCACGTGATCGTGTCCCGCGAGAAAGAGGCGGTGCAGGTATTTCGGCTGCCCCTGAAGGCACTCGGATAGCCCCCAGGCCGTGAGCCCGAACGAGGGGGCTGCAGGTGGGCGCCGCTCGGTTGGTGCTGCGTAACGAAGCGCCCGGCCTTCGGGAAGACGGATTCGCCTGCACCCCCAGAACGGGACGCCGCAGCCGTACGTGACGGGTGCGTGTCGATCAGCGTGCATCGGCCTTAATCAGTGTCTCGCAGTCGTGGCAATGGGTTGGCGAGGTGGCGGTTCCGGTCCAGGAAGGTGCGCAAGGTGAATACACCGAACCGGTCAATCCTGCGAGTTCCCGGGCCGGTGACGCAGGTGGCCAAACTCAGGCCGAAGGCAGTAGCTTTGGCACACACCCAGGGAGCGGCGCGACCCGGGCGACGTCGGGCACTGGAACAGGTAGCAAGCAGGGAGGCCCCAAACGGAAAACTGAGGGCAGCGTTCGTCATGGGACGTTCATCTCCTATGTCGCAGTGCGCTCTGAAGATGAAGAGCCCGACCCTGACGGTCTGGAGCAGGAGGAGCGCATGGCGCTGGAGGAGCAAGCAGTTCAGGTGATTCTTGAACACGAGCCCGAGCTTCAGCGAATGCCTCCGAACACCGCAGGTTTCGATCTCGTCGAGCATGGGCCAGATGGCGAGCCCGTCCGATGGGTGGAGGTGAAGGCCATGACCGGGGGACTTCGGAGCCGCCCTGTTGGCCTGTCCCGCACGCAGTTCGACCACGCCCGTGAACACGGAAGCCGGTATTGGCTCTACGTGGTGGAGCACGCAAACTCCCGCCAGCAAGCCCGTATTGTGCGAATCCAGAACCCGGCCGGCAAGGCCCGTACGTTCACATTCGACCATGGCTGGCTCAAGGTCTCGGATGTCACCGAGCCCGGTGGGTCGGAGCCACCCCCGCATCAGGATGCGAAGTAGGTTGGCAGGGGCCGCCGATGCCTTCGAAGACGGGCAGGTCTTCTTGCGGGGTACTGGGCCCTACGCATTTCTGATAGCCTGCCATCCCTTGCGCTGCTTGCGCCAGTCGATGATGGCGGCGATGGGACGGACCATGCGCTCGCGGATGGCGCCACGGCGGCCGTCGGTGCGGGGCAGGAACAGGAGTTCTTCCTGGATGTCGGGGGCGAGGTGGAGCAGGTTCATTATCTGTGTGATGCGGGCGCGGCTGACGTGGGCGAGCCGGGCGAGCTCGGCATAGTCGGCGACCTCGCCCTCGTCCACCAGGTCTCGCATGTGGATGGCCAGCGCCATCAGGCGGGAGATGCGCGGCACGCGCCCGGGCGAGTCTGGCTTCTCTGGCGGTCCTGACCTACAGCTCAACGGCAGCCTTCCCCAGGGAGGAGACGTTTGGACTGACCTCCTAGATGCGCCGCGCGGCTGTTTCGATCCCGTCGAACATCGTCGAGGGCTGCGCCCGCAACACTGAGGCCGACTACCTACGCTTCCTGGACACGGCATACGGGTCGGCGCGTGAACTGGAATACCAGGTTTCACTGGCCCACAAGCTGGGCTATCTGGACGCCGAAGCCCACGAGCGACTTGCGGAGCTCTGCACCGAGACCTGCAAGGTTCTGAATGGGCTGATTCGCTCATTGCGTGGTTAGGGGCAGGCTGTAGTCCTGAGGCTGTAGTCAGGAGGCACGGCCGAAAGGCCGGCCGCTTCTGTTTGTTTCCGTCTTCGTTCATGCGTAGTCCCTCCAGCCTCCAGTCGCGCCGTTCTCGTCGTTCCTCAAGCCTCCAGTCTCCAGCCTACAGCCTGAAAAAGTGATACCCGTTCCAGTGCGTGCCGGTGACGGCCCTGGCGACGGCGCTCAGGCTGCGATAAACGTCGCCGGCGTACAGGAAGCCGCCTCGCAGCACCTTCACCTCGACGCTCTGGCCCTTGTACTCGCGCGCGACGGTAGCGCCAGGCAGGGGTAGCCGCTCGTCTCGCGGAGACTGGCGGTTGTCCGGATAACGGATCGATGACGGCAAGTTGCGCATGTTGGCCATCTGCGGCAACGGCTTCGTGTGAGAAAGGGCCTTCGGGCCTCCATGATCTCAGCTGCAAGGCTCAGGCATGCGTCGGCTTGACACCGTCCTGCCACAGAATCCCCAGTAGCCGGCGAACTTCCGAGCGCTCCTGGCTTTTGGCCTGAGTATCTCTCCAGGAGTGCGGCCTGGACCTTGCTGGTCGCTCCCCGGCCCTTTTGTAGCTGCCAGAGAGGTGCTGTAGAATTTGACATCCATAATGGATCTATGAAGGCGGTGATTGAGGCCGCTGCTCGCGACTCCACTTTCTGCCCCTCACGATTGCGGGATACGGGACGCTCAAATGGCACGCCGGAGCCCTTGACTAGATCGAGCGTCTGGTGGAGGGTAACGCCGTCGAGCGCTCAAACATGGAGGACGGCACCCACCTGATTCAGCCTATGAGGGTATAGGCGTCGGGGTGAGTAGAGCATGTCTGATGATCGAAAAACGGCGAAGATTCTCAGCGACCTTCGCGTGGCGCTGGCGGACCTTCTGAGCGATGCTCCGGTTAGGGAGCGCTTCCGCGCCGAAGTTGCCACATGGTGCAAGCGCGTGGTGGAATCCGGCAATCCGGAAGCCGACAGTGTTGACACGGGCGTTGCTACGCGCTTTGGCTCCGTCGGCTCTCTGGCGATGATTGCCGCCCTGATGAAGCGCGGTCCGCAAGATCTGGACGATGCCTATGTGCTCTTGGGGGCGATCCACGACGCCGGCCCGCATATCGGGCGTGTGGGGCAGGCGTCGCCGGTGGAGTGGGACACTGAGGCGCAAGGCATATCCGGCAAAGATTACCCCCGGATTCTCCATTGGGCGCAACATGGAATGTGGCACATTGTCCTGCGGGAAGTGAGCCGGCTGACGCCCGAAGCCATCCAGCGCCTTCCAGCGTGGCTGGCCAAAGTCGAGGAGAAAGTCGGCGGGCCGGTCAATGACTCCCAAAAAAGCCGGAATAGAGACGGGGGCGATGACGAGTCCCCCGATCAGGGGCACAAGTCCAAGCGCGGGCGTAAGAAACTGGACGAGAAAGAGGCCAGGAGGCGCCTTGACCTAATCGCAAGGTGGAAACGGGCGAAGGAAACCGGCATCCGTCAGAAAGACTGGTGTCATGATGAGGGGATACGGCTAAAGGATCTGCAGCGGGCGATAAACTGGGCGGCGCAACGCCGCCGACGGGGGGATTCACTCCCGTGACAAAACCCCTGTCAAGCAAAATCTTTTTGTCACGAAGAAACTGGACCTCGGGCTCTTGCAGGGCTTCGGTGCCATCTCGTGGCTTTTTCTTTCATGTCCCGTGTGACAAAAAGTCTAAAACAAAAAGCGGAGAATTTGTGTGTCATACCTGCCCCTACCATGGCGGGCATCGAGCGGGCCACGGACGGCCTGCCCATTGCGCCCTGCTCAATCGGGGAGAAACCGATGCAGAACGCACAAGACGCCACCACCGGGACGAAGACCGGGGACAGGGAGGCGGCGAATCGCGAGCGCGTCGCCATGATGAACGTTGATGATGTAGCAGGGCAAGTGAAATGCTCGACGAGGACCGCACATCGCCTGGCGGATTCCGGGCGCATGCCGCGTCCCGTCAAGCTCGGGGCGTTGGTGCGCTGGCCGCGTCAAGTCGTGGAGCAATGGATCGCTGACGGCTGCCTTCCTGCACACAGCCGGGTTCTTGACGTCAAACACCGGACATATCGGGGGTCAGTATGAATATGGAACCCGAACCAAAGCAGGAACCCGAACCAAAGCAGGAACCCGAACCGAAGCAGGAAGCCGAGCCGCACGCCCAGGGACTGCTGCTGCGGGAGCTGGGGGAACTGCACCCAAAGACTCCCCTGGACAGGGCCGCAGTTGCTGAGAACTTCCGCGTGAAGGAAAGGACCATCCGCGATTGGATCGACGGTGGCCAGTTCCCCCCAGGCGTGACGATCGGCAACAAGACATGGTGGACGGTCGGCCAGATCACCGACTACATCGTGCGGCGCTGCGAAGAGGCCCGACGCGAGGATAAGAAACGCCGGGCCCACATCGAACAAATCACGGAGCACAGATAGATGGGCACGGTAAGGAAACGCAAGCGGCCCGACGGCACGCCGTACGAGGGCTGGCAGATCGAATGGCGGGACTGGCAGGGAAAGAGGCGCCGCCGGCAGGTGAAGGCTGCGAAGCCCGAGGCCGAACGCATCGTGAAACACCTGGAGGTCAGAGCCGAGAAGCGGCGCGCGGGCATGGAGCCCTTGCCCGATGCTCCGGCGCGGCACGGCGGCGACAGCTTCCGCGAGGTAATGGAAGAGTACCTGACGTGGGGAGAGGCCCAGGGCGGCCGCGGCGGGCGGCCCTGGAGCGCGACACACGCCCGCATGCGCCGCTCGCACCTGGAGACCTGGGAGGAGTGGCTGGGGCTCCGACGGCTCTCCGACCTCTACGGCAGCCTGAGCCGGGCCGAAGAGGCCCTGCGAGACCTGGAGGAGCGAACCGACAACTCAGCCAAGACCCTCAACAACTATCGTGAAGCGCTCCAGGCGTTCTGCGGCTGGTGCGTCGATCGTGATTACCTGCGGCACAACCCCGTAGAGAAGCTGCGACCATTCGAGGGGGCCCCGGGGAAGCGCCGGGAACTGAGCCTGGAGGAAGCCCGCCGGTTGCTCAAACACTGCCAGGGCAGTCGCCGGCCGTGCTACCAGGTGGGCCTCACCACCGGCCTGCGCAAGAAAGAACTCCAGAGCCTGACCGTCAGGGACCTCGATCCCGAGGCGGCCGTCCTGAAGCTGCGGGCTGAATGGACGAAGGCGCGGCGAGCCTGCGAGCAGCCGATCCCCCGGCGCCTGGCCCGGCAACTGGCCAGGGAGGCCGAGGGCCGGAGCCCCGGCGAGCCGCTCCTGTACGTTCCGGCCCACCCCCCGCGGGACCTGCGGAAGGACTGCGAGCCGGCGGGGATCCCCGTGAAGACCGAAGAGGGGAAGCTGGTGTTCCACTCCCTGCGGTATACCTACTGCTCGCTGATCGACCGGCTCGGGGCCACCGAGAAGGAACGCGAGGTCCTGGCCCGGCACGCCCCCCGCAGTCTCACCAGCGCGGTCTACACCCGCGTTGACGGGCAGCGGCTACGCCGTGTGGTGGAGGACCTTGGCGAGGCGCTCCTGGGGGAGGCCCACGCCGAACGCCACATATCTGCCACAAAGAAAGCGGCCGGCTACGGAAGTATATGGCCCGCAAGCCCTTACGACATGGGGATTGCGGGTTCGAATCCCGCCCCCGCTACCATATTAAAAGAAGACTTTGCGGCGTTGTCGCCTGCCAGCGGCAGCGCCGTAAGTCTTGGTATGCTGAGCAGTTCGGCTCTACCCCTTCCCTCGGCCGGGTCGAGCTCGACCTTCATGACAAACGCCCTGATGAAGGCCCGTCGCTCCTCGACCGTCCCTTCCGCCACCACCTCGCCGAAGTTCTCCATGTAACGCAGCATCGCGTCCGTCAGCTCGTCCAGATCCGGTGCGGCGGCGCTCGATGCTTCCATTTCCTCCAGCCGAGGCTCGATTTCGCGCAGTTCGCCCTTCAGTTCCCGGATGCGCTTGTCCGCAAACTCGCGGTTCGTCTCGGTGATGTTGTCCAGGATGCCGTAGATGCGCCGCTCGATGTCGGCCTGCTGCTCGCGGAGCTTGGCAATCTCGTCGTCCTGACCGCGCTCGCCCCCGACCATGTGCTCCAGGATGGCCCGCAGCGCAGCACACCCCTCCTCTTCCGCCAGAAACTCCCGCAGCCCCTGACCCACCTGCTCCAGCAGCATGTGCTCGACGGCGTCCTTGCGGACCACGCTCCGCTCGCAGACAGCGTTGCCCTTCGCGACGTACCCGCCGCAGGCGTAGTATTTCGTTTTGACCTGCGAGCCGTCCTTGCGCCTGCGGCCCTTGCGCACGGTGTAGCCCTGCCAGTTGTGCCCGCACCGAGCGCACTTTATCACCCCGGTCAGCAGGTAGTCGGACCTCGCCCCGCGCCCGCGGCGGTAGTTGCGCTTGTAGGCCTTCGAGCGTTCCTTGCGCCGAGCCTGCGCTTTCTGGTAGAGCCGCCGCGGGATGATGGCCGGATGGCTGGCCTCGGTGACGACCCAGTCATCCGGGTCGTTCTCCTCGACCACCCGACGCCGTATCTTCGGCACCGGCACAGCGCGGTCGTCTTCTATGCGGTGGAACTTCGCCATGGACTGCCGGTTCCAGGTCATGTCGCCGGTGTAGGCCGGATTGCGCAGTATCTCGCGTATGCTCGTCATGGCCCACTGGCCGCTGCCGCGCCGGCCGTTGCGCGGTGAGGGAATGCCTCTCTCATTCAATCGGGCCGCGATGCTCTTGTAGCCGAGCCCCTCGCGCACATACCAGGTGAAGATGCGCCGTATGACTTCGACGCGCTCAGGATCGCTCGGCACCAGCCTCGCCCGGTCCTCTTTGCTGACCATCAGGCGGCCGCCCGGAGGCAGTGTCCGCTGCACGTCGCCGTCGGCACCCAGCACCTGCTTGCTGCCGTCCTGGAGGAACCGTACCGTCATCAGGTAATCGCCGGAGCCATTGAAGTAGGCGAGGTCATACCCGTAGGGAGGCGTCCCGCCCATCCACCATCCGCCCTCACTCCGGGAGAGAAGGCCGCGGATGGTGACCTTCGAGAGGTCCTTGAGTTCCTGCCGCGCCTGCCACTGCTTGACCGGCCGGAGAAGGTCGTCGGTGTCGTCGCCGTTGAAATTCTCGCTGGCGTAGACTACTTCGACGCCGGCCTGTGCCAGTAGGTAGCGATAGTGCCCCGTCTCGTCATTGTCGAGGCGCCCGAATCGTTTCACGTCGTAGCAGAGCACCAGCGAGAACGGACAGTCCGGCCGCTGCGCGTCGTCGATCATCTTCAGGAACGCATCGCGGCCATCGGCCGATGCCCCGCTGATGGCGTCGTCCACGTACCAGTCACGTATCTCGATCCCTTCCCGGAGGGCGTACGCCTCGACCGCCCGTCTCTGGTCCGCGATGGACTGCTCCTGCCTGTCCGTGGAGCGCCGGGCGTACCCCACGGCCAGCCGCGTCGGCCTCGCTCGGGTGCGTTTCGTCACGGCCGCCTCCGTCTCATGAGTCCTGTGTCACCGTGCGCCATTTGCGCCGGACACAGGGGGGCCGCTCTGCGCCCGCAAGTCAAGGTCCTTATCCCGCGTTTCCGTATCCTCATTACGCCGTCTCCGAATCATCTCGTTCCTGGCTCTGATGACGCCTGAGAAGCCACGTGGCCAGGATCCGCAGTGCGCCCGCCATCTCCTCCTGTTGCTGAAGCGTCGGCGCCACGAGCTCATACTCCAGCTCCGGCACGAACGCCCCCTTGGTCGGGCCGCGGGCCGTCGGCGGAGATGCTTCGGAGCGGTCTGTAGCGCGCTTGTCAGGCATCGTCCGTCCTGCAGGAGCGAGTGCCAACGAATCTTCCCGGAATCCAGCAGTTCAGCCTTGATCTCGGCCGCAGAAGCTGCCCTGATGTGTGCGGCGATAGAAACCGTAACACCTCACGCAGACGGGAGATAGGAGGATGCGAATCGAACACATCGAGGTAGAAGGCCGGCCCGGACACAGGGCCACCATCCGCAAGGCCGACCTGTCTGCGTGCGACGCACAGGCAGGCGGGCTCATCTGCGCGGACCTGGCCCGCACCGACACCACACGCACCTGCGACCTGCCTGCCGCGCTGCAGCGCAGGCACGGCGCCGGCGACCCGGAGACCATCCGCAGGTTCGCACGGGACCTGCACCACAGCCTCGAGGGGTTCGAGGGCACCTGCGGAGACGTGGCCGCATGCGAGGTCATTCTTCAGCACTTCGCCGACTGAAGGGAGCGGGACATGAGCAAGAGATGGCGAGTTTGTCTGGATTGCGAAACCGAATGGCTGGCCGACGAGGTGGTCGAAGACGGCGCCTGCCCGGACTGCGGCGGGCCCACCACGCCCACCGACCCGAGGCGGGCGTCGGCGCACAAGACCTACGTCAGCATGAAGCGCGACGTCGCGGCGCTCCTCGACTGGCTGGAGCTCGAGATCCAGGAGCACGCCGCCTACGCCGAGACGGAGGGCGTGGACTACGGGCATGGCGGCGACCTCGGGCACGTGCGCGAGAAGCTCATCGAGACGCTGTCCTTCCTGGCTCAGCGGGACGAGAAGGACATCGAAGAGGCCCTGGACGACGCGGCCGCCGGCCGGGAGCAGGCCGAACGCAACAGTACCCATTGACGGAGGAGGTGCCGTATGAAGCCGAAGGACGTCGCAATCGGAGGGCTCTACGCGGTCAAGGTTTCTGGCAAGATTGCTCCGGTCGTCATCGACGAGGAGCATCCCAACGGAGGCTGGGTCGGCACGAACCAGGAGACCAATCGGCAGGTGCGCATCAAGACCGCGCAGCGCCTGTGCTGCCCGTGGGACGATTACCTGAAGGGCGGCGAGGACGAGTCCGAAAGGGAGGCCCCCACGGCCAACACGGGCTCGTCCTCCGAAGCCCCCAGGGCGAAGGAGGGCGCCCCTGGCGAAGATACGGCCGAGGCTTCGAGCAAGGGAACGAAGGCCGAGAAGAAGCGCACACGGGCCAAGCCTCCGGCGCGCCGTAGCGGCGCTATGGAGCCCCGCGAAGGCGGGACGGGCGACGAGGGCGAGAAGAAACTCAGCGGCCTTGACGCGGCGGCGAAGGTGCTCTCCGAGGCCGATGAGCCGCTCAATGCCAAGGCCATCGTCGAACGCGCCTTCGAGGCCGGTTACTGGCAGTCGGGCGGCAAGACGCCCTGGGCCAGGACCTACTCGGCCGTGCTCAGGGAGATACAGAACAAGGGCGACGAGTCCCGCTTCCGCAAGGTCGAACGCGGCAAGTTTGCCCTGGCGAAGTAGCATCATTCTCCCCCCCGGGCCCTGGCAGCCGCTGTCGGGGCCTCTTCTTTGGCATGAGCAATCCAGTTCCCGTCAGTAAAGCACGCTTGCCTTGCGATGCCGCTTTGGCAAGATTCCTTTTCTAACGCTGCACGTTGACGCCGTAGCATGTCCTCAGACG
Source organism: uncultured candidatus Brocadiaceae bacterium (assembly GCA_964510315.1). GTDB lineage: Bacteria > Planctomycetota > Brocadiia > SM23-32 > SM23-32 > CAZEAP01. The sequence goes on along the minus strand of CAZEAP010000006.1, from coordinate 29,421 downwards.
GGGCACGGGGGATTGGCAGAGCGCCGGACCGGGGTGTATAATGGCTTCGACCAGTAGGAGAAACATGTCCCATGGCAACTCTCGCAAACATCAAGGACCGTCGGGAAGAGATTCTTCGCACGGCACGCCGGCACGGGGCACGCAACGTGCGCGTGTTCGGGTCCGTAGTCCGGGGGGATGCCGTGGACCAGAGCGACGTCGACGTGCTCGTTGAGCTTGAGGACGGGCGTTCGCTGCTGGACCACGTGGCGATCAAGCAGGACCTGGAGGATTTGCTGGGCTGCGAGGTGGACGTGGTGACCGACAAATCGCTCCATCGCCTGCTTCGCGAGCGCATACTCAAGGAGGCGGTGCCGCTGTGAAGGACGAGCGCATCTATTTGACCCACATCGTGGAGGCTATCGAGAATATCTTGGATTACACTTCCGGCGGACGCGATGAGTTTATGGAAAGCTCCATGATCCAGGACGCAGTCATCCGGAACTTCGAGATTATTGGAGAGGCCACGAAGAACCTGAGCGACTCGACGCGGAGCCGCCGCCCGGATATCCCGTGGCGACGCATCGCGGGCCTGAGGGACGTGCTCATCCACGATTACATGGGGGTCAATGCCGATGAGGTTTGGCGCGTTATCGAAAACCACCTGCCCTTGCTCCGCAGTGGTGTGGAAGAGCTGCTCTCGGAGTGACGTCATTCTGAATGCCCCCCGCAATCTTTTACGCCGGTGATCTGCGGCGTCGCGTTTTTTCATGTTCTCGTTTCCCGCATCAGTACGCTTCACCACACGCCGTCCCTGCGCCGGGCAGGGAGACGAGCGTGTTTCTGCCTCTGAAGTTCCGAGAGCTTGATGCGTTCGCGCGGCTGGTCTGATCCTTTCCCACCCATCGCGGCCGCCAGTGCCACGCCATCCATCGATGCCGCCGCCGCGGAGCCCACCAGTCAGTCGAGCCAGTGGTTGTCCGGACGGCTCGGCGGGAGCTTCCACTCATCCACCATCCGACCCCGGCGGGGCTCGGCCATGGGCACGGGCTGGCAGGCACGGTCGGCGCGGTGACTTACATTGCCGGGCCGGCTCGGCTCTCGCACGCCCACGTCCTTGACGTGCCGGCGGTGGCCCAGCAGCACGTCGCCGCCCCGGTCGGCCTGGCACATGGTCAGTCCCTGGAGACGACCCTCGGCTTCCTGCACGTCCATCTCTACGCCTCGGTGCCGGAGGACGGCCGGCGACGCCTGAGCTGGGCAGAGCCCGGCACCGTCTACCTGGTCATCGACGGCGAGCTTGAGGCCGAGATCGAGGACGGCCACATCCATCTGGACGCGGCGCGGCAGGTGCGCGGGATACTCATCGGCTACCTGCGCCGGATGCCCGACCCGCTGCCCAGCCCGCTCGACGAAGTGCTGCTGTCCATCACCGGCGACCCCGTCCTGCACCACGTCGAGCGCCAGCCGGACGGCGGCGACTGGGAGCGCATCGCCAGCATCCTCGCCTCGCAAGAGGCCACCTACCGGGACGGCCCGCTCGATGACGGCCTCTGGCACTACAGGGCAATCGCGCAGGACGAGGAGGGCGACACGGCGACCTCGGAGGTCGAGAGCGTGACGGTCAGCTCCATGCCCGATCCGCCCTCAGGGCTCGACTGGACCTGGGATGCCGACACCGGAACCCTCACCATCACATGGCAGGCATCCCCCAGCCCGGACGTGGCCTCCTACCGCGTGCGGCAGGGAGAGGGCCTGCTGTCCTGGAACTCCGAGCCGGTCCAGGACAGCCCGGACCTCGAGTATGTGCCGGTGATCGAGCCGGGCACCACCGGCGTTCTGATGTTCTCGGTGCGCGCGGTGGACGCCGACGGAAACGAGGAGGGCAACGTCTCGCAGGTCCTGGCCATCCCCTTCGAGGACGGCGCCCCGGCCGCCCGGCCGGCCGAGTCCCGCTGGGTCGAGGCCCGCGCCATCGAGGACGGCAGGATCGAGCTCGAATGGCTCTACGACCCCCGGTACGAGCAGTACGGCCCCGGCGCCGGCTCCGGTGCGCAGGGCGCAGCGGCCGAAGCGCGCATCTACTGGGACGCGGGCACCGGCGAGGTCGACTTCTCGGAGCCCCACGCCACCGTCGAGATGGGCCACCCGACCGAGGCAACCCGCTACACCTGGCAATCGGCCCCCCTCACCGACGGCCAGACCTACCGCTTCGTCATCCGAGTCGCCACCGCCCCCTGGCCCGCCGGACTCGAAACCCAGAATACCGACTCGCACCCTGCCGCAACCGATGTCAGCAGCCCAGTTACACCAGCCCTCGCTGCTGAACTGCTATGAGCTCCCAGCAGCCTGCACGGCCTCATAAGGCCACCCAATTGGCGAACTCCTCGAATACATTTGCAGTGACGAACCTAACAGGAAATGTCTGGTCCTCCGTCAACTGCTCTGCTTCTTCCTTCAGGTTGTCGACGCTGACCTCCAGAGTCGCAGTGACCCTGAACGTGGCTGGTCCAAGAGGGATCTTCACACCAAGCAATTCGCTTTCGCTCTCGGCCGTCGACAGTGTGAGCTGCACGGGCCTGCCGGTTCTGCAGGTGTTCAACATGGCGAGGATCGCGTCCTTGTCAAGTCGCAAGGTCAGCGCCATGTTCTGCAGAGTGGCACGACCCGTCCGAATCACATTTGCTAGTTCCTCGGCGGTCCGGGCATCCTCCTCACTGATCGACCAGTCGGACGGCAAGCTGAGTATCTGGCCCATCTCCTCTTGGATCAGGCATAACTTGTCCAGAAGGCCCATGAGCTGGTCTGGGGGCTTTTGGATCAGCCCTGGCGGGGCAGACGCATCAAGCACCTGGCGCTCGCCTAGGAAAGTCAGGCGCAGTTGGCCACCTGCAGCCAGGGCACGGATGAAGCGCAGCATCTGCAACGTCTCGCACACGTCCGCTCCAGGCCCTTTCACCTTGACGGACATTGTGAATCGGCGGTCGGCTCTGTTGAAGACGAAGTGGAAACGCAGCGGTATACCCCGTCCTTCATTCGAGAAGGATGCCTCCTCAGTTCCACCTCGTCTCTGTCGCAACTCCACATAGTCAATTGAAGCTGCCTCTGCTTGCTCGGGCAGCATTTCGATCTTCACAGGCATTGATTGCTCTGCTGGCCGCGGCTCCATCTTCATTGTCGCGACTTCGTCTGGTTGCTCGCCGTACAGCCGGGTCCACCAGTCCGGAAACTCAACTGCGTCGATGAACTGACCGTCGGTCTCAACTGCTTTGCCAGTCTTGTAGTGCTCCTCCAGTTCTCTGCGTGCCGTCACCCCCTCTGCAGTCTTCGGGAATATGAACCGCACGTTGAACTCGAGGGGCCGTCCTCTCGAAATGGACGGAAAGCAGTACTCGGCCAACTCAGCTCGAAGACGCTTGAGCCCTGGATTGTCCGTGGAATTGGCAAGCGGCACGTGCACGGCAACTGTCTGTTGGCTTTGCCAACCAGGGCTCCGGTCGTCCAGACCGTCAACCGCTTCAGCTACAGTAATCCAGTAACCGTGCCTTTGCTCGATATCCCAAAGGACCATAACGAGGGGAGGGACGGTGTCTTCCCAATGCTCGATGTCTTCGACACGAAAGCGGTAGCTGATCTGCTCCCCTCTGATTCCGTACGTCGACAGGTCTCTTGAGCTCTTCAGTTGCGCCATGAAGCTCAACCCGCTCGATTGTCCCCGATCATAGATGCGTACGAGTATGTCTTCGCCGAGATCGCGCTCTATTAGCTCTGCAGGCCAGCCATACTCCTCACAACGCTCCATGAACTGGTTTCGGCTGATGGCTTCCTGCGTTAGCTCAGGCGGGTTGCGGCCTTTCTTGCTCATCGGGCTCTATCGAGAAGTGGGTTTCTCATTCTGGTTCGTAGCAGCTTCTCCACGTTACGTAAGTTGGAGGTCGTCTGACAGCTTCTTGAGAAGCTCGTTGAGCTTGACGACCACCTCCTCAGGAGGATCGCCCGCGAGCTCCATCTTCAGACGGAAGTGAAGTTCGTGGCCGGCCGATGCCTTGACGATGTCCCCCACCACGTCTGCCAGATCCTGAAGCTGGGCCGTGGTCAGCGCCGCCTCGGCCATCTTGACTCCGGGATGCACTGGCTTGGGAGGTGGCGTTATCGGAGGTCTCTCCTTGGGCACACGAATCTTTACCGCCTTTGCGCCCTCGTACTCGCAAGGCCATTTCTCCTCCGCGCCCTCTGCCAACTCCAGCGACCGAGCGCGCAACGCGCCCTCGATGGCATCACGCACAGTCCCCCAGGGGAGCGGTTTCCCCAGCTTCTCCGATAGAGCATCTCCTATCCCGTGGGCAGTCGTTTCTTCTCCCTCCCACGCTTCAGGCAGGTTTTCCGGCATGAGGTCAGAGGTCGGCACCGGCGCCGGGGGCGGTTGAACCACCGCTTCCTCGGTCAGGACGCCGGGCGGTATCTCTTCGCCGCAGATGCTTGCCGGCCCCGAAGTAAGCCACAAAGCACCATTCACAACGGCCGCATTCACCGCACCAAGGACCACCTCCTTCGGCGCCTCCGGAACCGTCATGGGCTCCTCATAGCCGTGCCGCTCAACTTGCACGACGTTGCCGCCGCCGAAGTAATCGCATGCTGCCTCCACCGTCAGTTCCTCGCCGTCCCACAACTCCGGCAGTTCCCCCGGCTCAAGCAGCCGAGGCCTGATCTCTGCCAGGTCTGCCGCTTCAGGCAGCACGACCTCCAGACCGGGGTCCTTACGGGCCGCCTCGTCGGGCTCCTCCATCCAGAACGTCCGCACCGACCCGTCAGGCCGCACGATACGCAGCACAAACAGGCCGTCCACCGCCCCCTGGATCAGAGTGCCCAGAATCTCCTCCGTGTGCAGCATCTTGGGCAGATGCGGCAACTGCGCGAACGCTCCGGCCAAGTCCTGGAAGCGCCGGGACGTCTCGCCTTCTCGCCACAGGTCATACGGCCCCTCCGGCAACAGAGCGCCGGCCTCGACCGGCGTGTCCTGTATCCGGGACCGCCGGTCGTCCTTGATCACCTTGAACAGGGGCTCATCGTCCACCTTGACCCGGAATGCCTCGACATCGTTCTTCTCGGACACCGTCACCACGATGCAGTAGGCCTGCCGAATCGTATCCGCGATGCGTCGCTTGCTCCTGCGCAGGTTCTCTGACAGCATCCCCTCGCGAATGGCATCGATGTCCTGGTCCTTCAGCTCGTCATGGACTCCCTGCCAGCCCAGGTGGTCACGGATGGCATTCCGAGCCGCCTCAAGCCCATCGCTCGATGGCACCGCCAGCACCACGGCGTTCCGGTAGACACGAGGCTTGTCGGCGCTCGTGGTCTGGTCAATGAAGCGTTTTGCTTCTTCGCTCGGCTTACCCGACGTCGAGGCCGCCTTGGGACCGAGCACGGCGTAATGGAACTTGCCGTCGTCCTGGATGTCCCGGGGTTGGTTCGGCAGGTTGTGCACCTTCGCCCCGGCCGCAGAAGCCCCCTCGGTCAGGCTCTTCAATCCGCCTATGTCATCAAGCAGCCGTGCCTCCACCAGGTCATCAGGAACGTTGCGGCAGGCCTCGTGGTGCATCTGCCGGAGATTCGGCTTCGAACCCAGCCGCCCAGGCGCTGACGGCGGCCATCCTGGACGCCGTCGGGCTGCGGACGTAGCGGTCAGTCGAGGATCAGGCCGAGCTGCTCCCCGCGCCGCTGGGCGGCGCGCTTCTCCTGCCGCAGGGCCTCCACCAGGCGGGCGGCCATGGCGTGGAAGTTCTCCTCCGGATCACCGTGCACCTCGCGGAAGAACTCCGCGTTGGCGGTCTCGGATGTCTCGATCCACTCCTGCGGCAGCGCACTCGCGCCGTGCAGCGCGCCGACCAGGTTGCCGCAGACGCCGGCGATGGTGTCGCAGTCGCGGCCGAAGCTGGCGCCCTCGATCAGGCACTGCCGCGGATCGCCGCCGTAGAAATGCAGCAGCGCCATCACCACCGGCACGAATTCGAGGCTGTCGCCGCTGAAGTAGCATTCCTTGTCCCAGTGACGCGACGGCCACGTCCAGTCCAGCATGCGCTCGTAGAAGGCCACGGCGAACTCGTCCACGTCCGCGCTGGCCTCGGCCAGGTCCATGGTGAGCACGTACCCGCGGCGCAGCACCTCAGAGCTGAACTCCATCATCGTCTCGATCAGGCTCTCGGGCGTGGCCTCCGGCAGGAAGGCGGCGGCCACGCCCGCGGCGACGCTGGCGGCGGCGTCGCGGTTGACGCCGTCCTGGTTGACGGCGGCGATGTCCAGACCGTCCTGATAGGCCTGGCCCGGGTTGCCGGCGTTTATGACCCCGACGGGGGCGATGGCCATGGTGGCGCAGCCGGTGGGCGGCGTGCCGCGGCCGGTGTCATACGGGTTCATGCCGGTGCGCAGCTTGTCCCGCACGATGCTCTCGTTGGTCCAGAGGCGGTCCGGGTTCAGCGTCTCGATCCAGACTTCGGCGTAGTCGTCGGGCGTAACGCGGCCGCCCTTCTCGGCGATGGCCAGGCAGAGGTAGTGGCGCAGCACGCTGTCGTCGGTGACGGTGCCGGGCGCACCGACCGAGTAGCCGGTCTCGAACGGCATGAAGCGGTCGACCTTGCCGTGCTCACGGCGGATGTCCTGGTAGTACCAGCCCTCGACGGGTGCGCCGAGCGCATCGCCGATGGCGCCGGCGACGAGGCATCCATAGACGGCATCGAGGATGTCCTCCGCCATGTTCGGTCTCCTCCGGTGAGAGGTCTCTGGCGATGTGGGCTTGTACCACCGAAGGTGCCTTGAGTCAAGTCCAGAATGTTGTGTAATTTCACATCTCCAGGGATTCAGCGTGTGAGCGAGCGGAGGGGACTGGACGCTCGCCTCGGCGTGGCGGAGGCGCCAGGTGCGGCCGTTGGTCAGGATTCCCCAGCGCACGCCGGAGTCGCGTAGGTAGTCGATGATCTGGAAGTGAGGAGAGCGCCCGCGGTCACGGGGGCGGTCGCGGGTATCTTGCGGCCGGCGCTCCTCGAGGGGGCGTTCCCAGTACTTGGCCTCGGCCAGGGCCGCCGCCCTGTCGAGGTAGGGACGCCCGCAGGGCTCTTCACGGGCGGAGACGGTGGCGCGCGCTGCGCGCTGGTGATCTTCGGAGAGGAACAGGGCGTACTCGGGACGGTAATCCCTGCCCAGCGCGCGGAAGGTGATCTGAGTCTCGTAGCTCCAGCCGAGTGCGTCGAGCGCGGGGCGGATAAACTGCTGCTCCGTCTGCGCCTCGCTCAGGGTAGGCAGGGCGTCGGCCTTCTCCTCCAGCAGGGCCGATAGCCGGCTGCGCAGCGGGTCGTAGTCGCCGTCCCACTCCGGCAATTCCGGCAGACGGGTGGCCAGGTAATGATCCGAGAACAGCCCCCGGTTGGCGGTATATGAGAGCCCCATATCCTGTGCGGCCTTAAGCGGAAAGCGGGTTCAACAGCGCGGCCCGATTCTACAACGAGGCGGGCACTGACGGCAAGGAGCCGTGTGGTCAACAGGCGTCTGCAAAGGGCAAGAGCCTGTTGGGCCGCCGAGCGAAGTTGTGACGAGGAACTGGGGGGGGGCACGTGCCGCGGTGGGAGGGCGCGGCTCAGTCAACACTGCGCGCGTGCTCCACCCGGAGCATCCTGATACGGTGATCCCTGTTCATCTGCCGGATGACCAAGGAACTCGGAAGCCGGGGTAGAGCACCAGTCCGCCATCGGCATAGACAGTCTGGCCGGTTACGTAGGCGGCCTCGTCGGAAGCAAGGAAGACGGCCACGGCGGCGATCTCGTCCCCCTCTCCCAGCCGTCCGAGAGGGATATGGTTTTCGGCCTCTCGGCGGGCTTCAGGATCATCGAGCAGGGCCTCATTCGTGGGCGTAATGATCGCGCCCGGCGCAACGGCGTTCACCCGGATGCCGTCCCCTGCGTACTCAAGGGCCAGCGTCCTGGTCAGGTTAGCCACTCCGCCTTTGGCGGCGGAGTAGCCGATGTAGCCCGGCTTGGGGATAATCTGGTGCACGCTGGAAATGTTGAGCACGCAGCCCGGGCGACTCGCCGAGAGGAAGTGCTTGATCGCTTCCCGTGCGCACAGGAACGCGCCGCGTAAATCGACCGCCACCACTCTGTCGAACTCCTCGGCCGTCGTCTCGTGCGACGCCGACTGCATCTGGATGCCGGCGTTGTTGACCAGCACGTCCAGCCCGCCCAATCCGTCAATCGTCTCCCGCACGATCCTGACCACGTCTTCCTCGGCGGACATGTCGCCCTGGACCACCCGATGGCGCACATTGTGGCCAGCTTCGGCGGCGGCCTCCTCGAGGCGCGCGGCCGTCTCCCGGGCGCCCTCGGCGTCCTTGCGATAGTTGATACCAACACTCGCGCCCTCATGCGCGAACCGAGCGGCAATGGCGCGTCCTATACCCGAACTTGCCCCCGTTACCAAAACGTTCTTCCCGGACAGACCTCTCATGGCCCCCCCTCAGGACTTGAGTTTTACGATCTTCACGCACGCGGGCGAGCGAACTCTCGCCACCTGACCGGTTGGGGCCAGGCTGCCACTGTCGGAAGCAACTCTGAACGCTACTACGCTGTCGGAACTCCGATTGGCTGCCAGCAGGAACTCGCCCGCCGGGTCAATGCCGAAATTGCGTGTCGTGCTTCCCCGCGTAGATTCGTGACCCAGCCGCGAAAGCCGGCCGGTCTCCCGCTCTATCGAGAAGATGGCGATGCTATCGTGTCCGCGATTGGACGCGTACAGGAAGTCACCCGCCGGACAGACGTGGATGTCAGCACCGGCATTGGTCCCCTCGAACCCGTCGGGCAGGGCGGAGACTGTCTGGAACTCCCGGAGGCGGCCAACTGCGCCATCCCACGTGAACGCCACAACAGTCGAGTCCAACTCATTGATGAGGTAGGCGTACCGTCCCGACGGATGGAAGGCGAGGTGACGCGGTCCAGCGCCCGGCGCGGTGCTGACCGATGGCGGGTCGTGCGGCGTCAGTGTACCTCGGGATTGGTCGAACCGGTAGACCATGATCCTGTCGAGCCCCAAGTCAGCGACGAGCGCGTAGTCGTTGCTCGGGGCCATCGTCACTGAATGTGCGTGCGGTCCGGACTGGCGTTCGGAATTGACGCTCGAGCCCTCGTGCTGGACAAACTCCGCGGCTTCCCTCACGCGGCCCTCCGGGTCGAGCGGGAGCACGGTCACGCTACCACCGGCGTAGTTGGCCACCAAGACGAACCGTCCCGTCGCGTCAACGGTGAGTTGGCAGGGCCCCTGGCCCGGCGACGCGTGACGCCCCAGAGCGCTCAGCTCTCCCGAAGCAGGATCGATGCTGAAGCTGCTGACCGCTCCGCCGGGCTCTCCGCCAAACTCTCGGATCTCGTTGACCGCGTAGAGGCGGCGCCCGCCCGGGTGAACGGCGAGGAACGAGGGGTTCTCCGCTCCGGCTGCGGTGTCGAACCGCTCCAGCTCGCCCGTGGAGTGGTCAAGCCGGTAGGCGTATATGCCCTCGGATTCGCCGGAGGTGTACGTGCCGATGTAGACCACGGTCTCTGCGCTGCTTGCACTCATTCCTCCCCTCCTCCCGCTGCCCCTCCATCACTTGCATGCGGGCCAGTGGCGAATCGCCAGGATGCGCACCTGCCATGCGTCATCGTCCAGGTCCCCGATGCCGCTGGATGTTCCGCGGGGCGTGTTGTTCGGCTCGAAATCGTGGCCGCGCACGCGGTCGAGGACCTGAGCGACCGTAAGCGGCCGAGGGTCGGGCTGGCTGCCGGACGGCGACCGCTTGCCGCCGCTGCCTGCCTGGGACGCGGCCACCCCGGCCACGATCAACAGCGCTGAAGACACAGCCACCGCTACAACACTGACGCTCGGGCTCATCATGGCTCTCTTTCTTTCACAAGTCCTGTCGGAATGCTCATGACACTCAGGCCAACGCGCCGCCGCAACTGGACCCGTGCCCGGCGGTGCAGCCGAAGCAGTGGTCCCCGGTGACGATGCGCCGATGGCGCAGCGCCTGGGGGTCGAACTTCCGGAGCGAGTTGGGCGCACCGTGGTCTACCGGATAGCCCAACGCCAGGTTGAAGTCGCAGTCGTAGAGCGTGCCGTCCCATGCCACGCTGATCTGATGGCGACACATCAGGCCGGCAACTGTGCTGCAGTTGAAGCCTTCCTTGAGCAGCGTCAGATACTCGGCATCAGCGTGCCTGCGCCGAAGGTCGGCCATGAATCGGCCGATAGGCATATTGGTGATCGTAAGCAGGCGCGTGAACTCGACCCCGAACTGCTCCCGCAGCCCGGCGCGGTAGTCCTCCTCCAGGGCTGACTGCTCGGGCGGCAGAAATGGCCCCGCCGGGTTGTAGACGAGGTCCAGGTACGGTCCCCCGCAGGTGCCGTAGCCGACCGCATTCAGCCGTTGCAGCGCTTCGATGCTTCTGGCATAGACCCCCGGTCCGCGCTGGGCGTTGACGTTCTCCTCGAGATAGCACGGAAGCGAAGCGACCAGATGCACTTGCCGGGCGCGAAGGAATGCGGGCAGGTCCTCCATGCCCGGCTCAAGCATCACGGTCAGATTCGTGCGAACCTGGACGTCGTGGCCGCCGGCCCTCAGGGCGCCGACGAAGCGCCGGAAATGCGGGTTCAGCTCCGGTGCGCCGCCAGTGAGGTCGAACCGCACGTCACCCATGTCCTCGGCTGCCTTGAGGACGCCGGCCATAGTGTCCCAAGACATGATCTCCCTGCGCTCAGGGGATGCTTCCAGGTGGCAGTGCCGACACCGCTGGTTGCACAAAAGGCCGAGATTAACCTGAATGGTCGCCATCTCTTCGCTGCGCAGTTCATGCCCGCAGCACTCCGCCACGCGGGTGTCAAAAGCGTTCATGATTGTGTCCTCACATTCCCCATGTTTTAGCAACAGGCCCCTCCTTGGGGCGGCGGATTCTCCGCCCTCGAGGCGCCCGGCGAGCACGTGAATGGTCCGTAGTGCACTGAGCGGTCGCCGCTGACCTCGAAATGCCTGCCATAGCGCGTCTCCTCAAGCATCGCAGCGGTGTTGCCGCACACGAGCATCGGCTTGCCGGTGAAGAACCGGTGATGGTCGTCCAGGTCGAACTGATGGGGGAAATCCCGGATCGTGCCCCGGTAGACGGCCACCTGCCCGTAATCCTCGCAGATGTCCTCCAGTGAGGCGAGCTTGAAAGCGCGTACCGTGACTGAGTGGAAGTCGATCATGCCGATGCGTGCCTCGATCTCCGGCGAGTCCAGCGCTATCGGGCGACTCGATGTGACGCGGTAGTCCATGCAGCCCAGGTCCCTGAGCAGACGCCGGAAGTCCTCCCTGTACATCGCGCCCGCCAGGCACTCCCCGCGCAAGACGGGGTCATCGCGGAAGCGCTGCGGCACGCGCCGGCCCGCGAACACGTCGGCAAAATACAACTCGCCGCCCGGCTTTAGCACCCGGAAGATCTCCGAGAACACGGCGCGTTTGTCCGGCGACAGGTTGACGACGCAGTTGGAGATCGCCACGTCCACCGATTCGTCGTCTATGCCAAGTTCCCTCAGGTCCTCGATGTAGCCGAGCCGGAACTCGACATTGGGCTCGGCGTAGCCGAACCGCGCGATCTGGGAGGGCAGGTTCCGCTGCGCGACCTCCAGTTGCTCCGCAGTCATGTCCACGCCGATTACGCGCCCTGTGGGGCCGGCCAGCCGCGCGGCGACGAAGGCATCCCGGCCCGTGCCGCAGCCCAGGTCCAGCACGCTGCAGCCCTCCAGCGCCGGGGGCAGGGGCGATCCGCAACCGTAGAAGCGTGCTATCACCTCGTCGTTGACCTCAGCCAGCGCGGCCTTTACGCTTGCGGTTAGATTGTTGTCCGGGCAGCAGCAGGCGTTCGTCTTCAGGTCGGAGCTGCCGCTGAGTACCTGCCCGTAGTATCGCTTGATGTTCTCTCGGTCGAGCACAGTCTCTACCATTCGTTTGCCCTTTCTGTGGTTATCATGATGCGGATGTCAGCAGCACTCGTGGGCCTTCGCCTTCATGGCGGGCTCCAGCACCCGAACGAACAGCAATGAGGCCCACGCGCCCCCAAGCAGACGGCGCACGTTGCTCCGCCAGTGCTGACCCGCACGAGCCGGCTCAATCCTCTCCGTCCTCCCTCTCGGTGAGTTGATCGAACACCGGCCCATGTCTCGCCGCGTCGCCTGTGGCGTTCACGGCCACGGGCAACGTTACCTCCGCGGTCTGCGGCGGCAGGCAGCGGCTCCTGTCACATGCCTGCGTCCTGATGCGAAACGTCACGTTGCGCTCGCCCGCTTGCGCGTCGTCCGTGACGCGGATCGTCTGAAGGAACCATACGCGTCCAACATAACTGCTCACCGACTGGTTGAGGATGGGATCGGTCTTTCGATGAGACTTTGGCTCGCGCAACGACATCGTCTCCAAACCGGCAACCGGAACCATCTCCACCTTCGTCGGCACGAGGAAGTCAATCTCCGGGTTCTCGCCGTAAAGGTGCCAGCCTTCCCGGATGTCCAGAGCAATGGCGGCATAGAAGGTCTGGCCGGCGGCGGCACGCAAGTGCGAAACGTACGCCTCGATAGCGACCGGCCCCGCCTGGGCGCGGGCATCGGGGGGCTCGCCTTCCCGCTCAGGACGGAAGGGTGGGGGCGGACGATCCGATTCCGGCTCGTCGTGACGGTAGAGCCGTGAGGCGGCAGCGAGGGCGCTCTCCATTCCGAAAGACGACTGCTGCATGAGGCCCGCCAACGAGTGGAGCGTCCGCTCGGCGGCATCGCGGTACTCCGCGCGACCGGTGACGCGGGCCAGTTCGATCAGGGCCTGCGCCGCCACGCCGTTCGCGTTGGGCACGTTGCCTCCCCCGCTGAGGTTCCTGGAGCGGACCAGCAACTCCTCGTGTCCCTTCGCTGAGGTGAAGAAGAAGCCGCCATTGTCCGCGTCCTGGAAGTCGGCCAGCATCGTATCGGCCAGGCGCTGGCTGGCTGCCAGCCAGCGCGCGTTGCCGGTGGCGCGGTAAAGCTCCAGGAGGCCCGCCGCCAGATATGCATGGTCATCCAGGTATCCGAGCAGTTCTGCCTTCCCGGCACGGTAGGATCTGAGCAACCGGTCGTCGCGGTATAGAGTTTCGAGGACGAACGCCGCAGCTTGTTCGGCGGCCCGCGTATAGCGCGGCTCGTCAAGCAGACGCCCGGCGTGTGCCAGCGCCTCGATGGCGAGACCGTTCCATGCGGTCAGGACCTTGTCGTCAATCTCAGGTTGCACCCACTTCAGCCGCCGTTCCAACAGGCGGCGCCGCATGTCAGCCAGCTTCCGCCGGAGCGCCTCCGCTTCAAGGCCGCGTTCTGCGGCGATCTGCTCGACGGGCTTGGACAGGTGGAGGATGTTTCGGCCGCTCTTTTGCCCTGACGCCTCCTCAGCATAGTTGCCGCCGGAGCGCGTGTTGTAGACCCCGGCAAAGAAGCGGCCGTCCTCCTCGCCCAGCACCTCGAATATCTCCTTGTGGAGCCAGACGTACGACTCCCCCTCCTCGCCGTCAACCTCTGCGTCAATGGCCGAGTAGAACCCGCCCTGCGCGCCGGTCATCTTGCGCTGGAGCCAGGCGTAGATCTGGTCAACCGCTTCACGGTAGCGCCGTTCGCCGGTGAGTTCGTAGCCTTCCGCGTACAGCCGCATGAGTTGCGCGTTGTCGTAGAGCATTTTTTCGAAATGCGGGACCAGCCATTCGGCGTCGGTGGAGTAGCGATGGAACCCCCCGCCGAGGTGGTCGTGGAGGCCGCCGAGCCACATCGCGTCCAGCGTGCCGGTGATCATCGGCAAGAGCGTCTGGTCGCCGGTGCGGCGGTATTCAGCAAAGAGCAGGCCGAGCGCGCCGTGCGGCGGAAACTTGGGCGCGCCGCCGAAGCCGCCGTGTTTCTCGTCGTAGGAAATGCGGTACCGGTCCACCGCCCCGTCGAGCAATGACGGGCTCAACTGCGTGCCGAGCGCCTCTTCCGCGCTAAGGCTGGCGGCGCCGATCTGACGGATCGCCTCGGCGAGTTCCTCGGCCTGCTGCTCGGCGTCCTTTCTTCGCGTCCGCCACAGTTCGGCCGTGCGGTCGAGAATCCGGAGGAATTGCGCCCGCGGCCAGTAGGTGCCGGCCATCCACGGCTTGCCGTCGGGAGTCAGCCACACGGAGTTTGGCCAGCCGCCCCGGCCGGTCATCAACTGCGTCGCCAGCATGTACTGCTCATCAATATCGGGCCGCTGCTCCCGGTCCACCTTGATGGAGACGAAGTGCTTGTTCATGACCTCAGCAACGCCGAGATTGGTGAAGGACTCCCGCTCCATGACCTGGCACCAGTAGCAGGTCGAGTAACCCACGGACAGGAAGACGGGCTTGTCCTCCTTCTTCGCCTTCTCGAAGGCTTGCTTGCCCCACGGATACCAGTCCACCGGGTTGTGCGCGTGCATCAGGAGGTACGGGCTGGTCTCGTTGACGAGGTGATTGCCGGCGCCGCTTCCCGCGGCGCCCGGACCGGACGCCGTCTCACTGGAGGGTGAATGCTCCATTCCGGCCTCTCCGCGCGGTTCGAGCAGCAGGCGCCACACGCCAAGCGCCAGGCCGACAACGCCGACCACCGCCGCCAACGCAATCAGGCGCAGGACAGGTCCTTTGATTGAGAGTCGCTCACGGTTCATGTCAGCGTCCGGCAGTATCTCTTTGGGCCGCCTCTTCCTGCATGGGCGGGCAAGGGGTAGAGACCCGTATGAGCAGAACACGCAACAGTCGCCGGCCTTCGGCCTGAGCACTGTGCCACAGCGGGTGCACTTGTAGAAGTACAGGCATGCGCTGCCCGGCATCGTCTCTTCACGAGCATGCCCGCACTGCGGACACGTTATGACGGACTTCAGTTCCATCGGGGTTTCGCCTCGCGGGCGTTCTTGCGCCTTGTATGGATCGTTATTCCCAAACTTCCGGTCCCCTCCCGCCAGCAGAATCAAAACTCTCGGGGAACGCCCCATGAGGTTCTGAGAGACCGAGTTGGCCACGGCGACGCCGGGCGACATGTGCCAGTGCTGAGCTGTCATGATGTCTGCCTCCGTTGCCGCGCGAGTTTTTCACGTTTGCCCTCAATGCTGCTCAGCAGGCCCTCGTAAGCCCCGGCGAAAGCGGCGACTCCATCGTCCAGCAGCCTGGCGGTGATCGTCTCCAGGTCGATCCCCAGTTCTTGAAGCTCGGCCCTGCGCTGACGGGCCCCGGCCAGGTCCCGGTCCACAGTTATGGCCACCTGCCCGTGGTCGAGGAAGGCATCGAGGGTGGCCCGGGGGACCGTGTTAACGGTGTCGGGCCCGATCAGGTTGTCCACGTAGAGCGTATCGGGATATGCAGGGTTCTTGGTGGCGGTGCTGGCCCAGAGGGGCCGCTGGACCCGGGCGCCGGCGCAGGCCAGCTTCTCCCATCGGTTGCCGGCGAAGGTCTGCCGGAAGCGCGCGTAGACCAGCCGCGCGTTGTCCACGGCCGCCCTCCCCTGCAGGTCCGTCCGCCCGACGGCCTCCAGAGCGGAATCAACTGCCGTATCGAGCCGACTCACGAAGACCGAGGCCACCGAGGCGACTCCCCTCACTTGCCTGCCGGCCAGCAGCCGTCTCTGCAGTCCGGCCATGTAGGCCTCTGCCGCAGCCTCGTACTGCTCCAGCGAGAAGATCAGGGTTACGTTCACGTTGATGCCGTCAGCGATAGCGGCTTCGATGGCAGGGATGCCCGCGGTCGTGGCCGGTATCTTGATCATGACATTCGGACGCCCCAGTGCGGCGAACAGCCGCTCGGCGTCGGCGAGTGTGCCCTGTGTGTCGTGGGCCAAGGTCGGGCTGACTTCGAAGCTCACGAAGCCGTCTCGGCCGCCTGTGCGGCCATAGAGGGGGCCGAAAAGGTCGGCCGCTTGCCGGATGTCCTCGGTGGTGAGAGTCTCGTAGACCTCTGCGGCGGTCTTATCGCTGACAGCAAGCCGCCCGATGTGGTCATCGTAGTCGTCGCTGCCCGCAATGGCCTTCTCGAAGATGGAGGGGTTGGAGGTCACCCCGCGCACACCTTTATCGATCAACGCTGCCAGTTCCCCCGTCCGCGTGAAGGAACGCCGGACGTAGTCGAGCCAGGCCGCTTGCCCAAGTTCCGTGGATCCGTGCAGCTTCGTCATGGCCGCATCCTCAGTCGTTGAGGCCCCTTGGTCGTTTCGTACTCGAAACCAATCGCACGGCATCCCGCAACAGCCCATCCGCCAGCGGTGGCCGGCTCTTACCGCCCGTTCGACTGCTGCGACGGGGTCGTTGGACTCCGTCCGTAGATGTCTGTGTCGGGGTGAAACGCCGCCCAGGCAAACCAGAAGGTGTGGACGACCCTGGCTTCCGGCGGGGCCTCCTCCACAACGACCCCCCCCCGTAGCCGCGTCCACGCGCAAGACCACGCGAGCGCCGGCGACGGTGTCCACCATGCGCCCCGCGTCGGCCTGAGCTATCCGATCGAGCGGGTAGGCTCGGGCAGCGGTCCCGATCTGGACGCCGACTACTGCGCTCTTCCGGGGCAGCCGGCTGTCGGACCGCGCAATGGGGAACATCAGTCTATCGGTGCGGAAATAGGCGGAGTACGGATTGCGACGGTAGTCGCGGGCGTAACCGGTTTCGAATGTGATCACCGTGCCCTCGGGATGATCTTCCCTCCATGCTTCGAACGGACGCAGTTGCCAGGGCAAGTGCTTGAGCGATTGTCCCGAGTAGGGCCCGCTCAGCGCTTTCAGCCCCACTTGCGACCAAAGGGACTGGTGTGTCCGGTCGTAGAGAATCACGTTGGAATTATAGAGCAGACCGCTCACTCCGAAAGTAAGCGTCTGCCCATCAACACGCCGCTCCACCACGCTGACCGAATCGCACAACGGGCAGTAGATGACGGCGATCGGCACGCCGCCGAGTTCGTCGTTGATGATCTCATGCCAGTTGAGGACATTGATCGGGTAGGCTCGGGCCTGTTCGCCCAGGGTCACGCCGACCACCCGATCCCCCGGTCTGAGGAACTCGGCCTCGGCGGCAGCCACGGCGTTTGGGTTGAGAAGCGCCGGGATTCCGTCCTTCGCCGGGCCGCCTCGGAGGATCTGTTCCGGCGGCACAATGAGGTCACTCGCGTCGAAGGGTTGCAGCACCGTTGCCCCGGAATCAGGTTTTGCGGCGCCGTCGCCTCCGGAGGCCGAAACCTCGCGGGACCGTTTCAGTTGTTCATTCGGGCTAATCAGCAGCGTCCCCGCCACGAGCACGACCGCTGCAACCGCGAGCGTCCATGACGCAAGAGACGCCACCCGAGTTGGCCCTTCCATCATTCCACTCCTCTCAGCCACGTTGGACCTTTGCCCCGCGCTATTCCACGGCGTCCCCGGCGGCCGCCAGCACTTCCTCCGGCTCCAGGCGTACTTTGTAGTCCGGGTTCGAATACGCAAACTTGATCACGCCGTCCGTGCCGACCACGAAGACCGAGGGGACGGGGAGCAGGTGGTGCGTCTCGCCGGACGCCACCTCCAGGTCGATTCCATATCCCTTGTATGTCTCCAGCGTCGCGTCATCCACCTTGAACGCGATGCCGAGGGCGCGTGCCGCCGCCATCTTGCTGTCCGAGAGCAGACGGTAGTGGAACCCGAACTTGTCTCGCGTCTCCTGCACCTTGCCGGGGCGGTCCGCGCTGACGGCGAGGACCTGGTAGCCCAACTGAAGGAGGTCAGGTTCGATGGTGGCCAATGCGCCCAGGTGCGTATTGCAGTACGGACACCACCCGCCCCGGTAGAAGATGATGATGGAACGTTGCCGGGCCACCAGCCGGGAGAGGTCCAGCGTGCGGCCGTCCAGATCGGTTACCTCTGCCGAGGGAACGCGGTCTCCGGCCTCGAGGGGCTCGGTCTCCTCAGCCGAAGCCGCTGGTTCCGGCAGTGCGCGCGGGGTCTTCTGGTCAGTTGTCACGGTGATTTCCTCTTGGTCAGAACAAGCGGTCAGCATCGCCGCTATCAGGACGACGGCGCCAGCCGCTATAAGTTTGGTGGACATATACTCCTCCTGCTAACGTCGCCAGGACATCAGGCGCTCGAGTAGGGCTTTCCAGAACGGCGTCAGGCGCGTGCGGTTGTATTCGTCGGCGACCTGCTTGATGGCTTCCGACTGAGTCGGGTAGGGATGGATCACGCTCGACAGGTCCTTCAGCCCGATGCCCTGGTCGAGGGCCAGCGTCAGATCGCTGAGCATCTCGCCCGCGTGCCGCGCCACGATGGTCGCTCCCAGAATCCGGTCCGTCCCTTCCTTCACGTGGATCTTGACCAGCCCGTCCTCCTCGCCGTCGGCTATGGCCCTGTCCACTTCGCTGAACCGCCTGACAAACGTCCGCACGGGTATTGCCTCATTCTCGGCGTCCTTCCCGTACATTCCGACGTGGGCGATCTCGGGGTCGGTGTAGGTGCACCAGGGGATGGTGAGGGCGCTGCGTTTTTTGCGCGACCAGAACAACGCGTTCTGGATGACGATACGGGCGCTGGCGTCGGCGGTATGGGTGAACTTGTACCTCAGGCAGATGTCGCCGGCCGCGTAGATGTCGGAGTTGGCCGTTTGCAGGCGGTCGTTCACCTCCACGCCGTGCCGTTCAGTGTACTGCACCCCGGCCGCCTCCAGGTTCAGGCCCTGGACGTTGGGCGCCCGTCCGGCGCCCACAAGTATCTCGTCCACGCGGAGTTCATCGGTCTCTCCGTCGCACTCGAGACACACCACCTTCTCGCCCTGCTCGGTTCGCACCTCGACGCACTCGGTGCTGCGACGTACCTCGATGCCGTCCCGCTCGAACGATTCAACCAGCACCTCGGCCGCGTCCCGGTCTTCCCGCGGCAGCAGATGGTCGGTCCTCCCCACGATGGTCACCTTGCTGCCCAATCGATGGAAGGCCTGCGCCAGTTCGCAACCCAGGGGCCCGGCGCCGAAGACGGCCAGCCGCGGCGGCCGCTCGGTCAGCGAGAAAACCGTCTCGTTGGTCAGATAGCCGGCCTCTTCCAGCCCCGGTATCGGGGGCCGGTAGGCCCGCGCGCCCGTGGCTATGCAGGCCTTCTTGAAGTTCAGCGTGGCGCCCTCCACCTCAACGGTCCGGCGGCCGGTGAAGCGTCCCTCGCCGAGGAATACATCCACTCCCTGTTCACGCAGACGTTGCGCGGCGTCGTGGCGGCTGATTCTGGCCCGGAGCTTCCGCATCCGCTCCATGACGGCCGGGAAATCGACCTCGACCCCGTCGGGGATACGCACGCCGAACTCGCCCGCGCGACGGGCGTCCGCGGCGGCACGCGAGGAGCGGATGATGCACTTGGACGGCACACAGCCGACGTTCAGGCAGTCGCCCCCCAGAAGGTGCCGTTCTACGAGCGCAACCCTGGCCCCCAGCCCGGCGGCGCCGGCCGCTGTCACCAGCCCGGCCGTGCCGCCGCCGATGACCACCAGGTTATAGATGGCCGCCGGCTCGGGGTTCTCCCAGTCCGGCGGATGGACATTCGAGACCAAGTTTTCGTTGTGCTCGTCCTGCGGAACGACCAGCGGCTGCTCGCCCATGCTCAGTCCCCCTCGCTCTCGATAGCTTCGGCGTGCTCCTCATCCACGGCCTTCTTCAGCGCCCTCTGGGCAATCCGGGCCACGAAGAGCGCCACCATAATGGCGATGACGAGCCCCACCCAGAAGGCCACGCGCTGCGTCGCCCGGCGCTCCACCTCGCCCGCTGCTGCCCGGGCCAGCGAGCCGAGTCCGGCGCCGAAGTAGACATACATAATGGTGCCCGGAATCATGCCGATCCACGACGCCAGAGCGTACTTCCAAAACGCCACCTTGGTCAGGCCGAATCCATAGTTTTGCAGGTTGAACGGGAAGATGGGGCTAAGCCGCACCAGCAGCACGATCTTGAAACCTTCGCGTCCCACGGCGTCATCAATGGCGGCGAACTTAGGGTTGCCCGAAACACGCCGCTCCACCCAACCGCGGGCGATCGTGCGACCCACCAGGAAAGCCGCGCACACGCCCAGCGTGCTGCCCACCGACACC
Organism: uncultured candidatus Brocadiaceae bacterium; assembly: GCA_964510315.1. Classification (GTDB taxonomy): domain Bacteria; phylum Planctomycetota; class Brocadiia; order SM23-32; family SM23-32; genus CAZEAP01. The sequence goes on along the minus strand of CAZEAP010000006.1, from coordinate 9,326 downwards.
GTGATGGTGCCGGCCACCACGCCGAAGAGGAACCCCGCCCCCAGCGTGAGCACCGAGCCCGGCAGCATGAAGACGCAGGCGACAACGTAGGCGGCGGCCACTACTGCGGCGGCCAGCAGGAAGCGCTCGTCGCGCAGATCCTGTGTCCGCTCAAGACCCCAGAGCAGGTAGTCCTTGACCGGCAGCAGCCGCAACGCGACGGCTAGCGCGACCAATGCAACCACCACGGCCAGCGGCAACAGCCAGCGGCGTTTGTGGCGCCGGCGTCCGGCGGGTTCGTTGCTCATCGTGCGGGTCCCCCATTGCGAAGGTCAATCGCGCTCGAACTCGAGCAGGTGAAAGCCCTGGGACTCGATGCGCAGGCCGAGCTCGGCGAAGTCCCGGCCGGAGCCCGTCTCCTGCGGGCCCCATTCGCCTTTCTCGCTCGAGTAGTGTCGCAGGCGGTAGGTGGCCCCGGACTCGAGTACATCACCCAGTTCCACCGGGGCGGTCAGGGCGTGGTCGCGGCAGCTCCCCAGGGCGAGGAGCAGGCGGCCGTTGCCGGCAAGCGCCACAGGATGGACGCCGGGCACCCCTGCGCGGACGCGGCCCGTCAGGTCCTCGTCGAAGACCTCCTTTGGCCCGTCGCTCTTGAAATCGGCGTTGGCGTAAACACATAGCTCGCCCCCGCGCCGGCACGCGAACGCCGTCACGTGGCGACCATGGTAACAGAGGCGAACGACGGCCGACCATTTCCAGTCCGCCGGTATCAGCGGCCGTATCCCGGGCTCCTTCGGGCTGACCATGACCCCGCATACGCCCTCGACGGCCGCCCACAGGAACCGCGGCGGTTCCCAAGGCGAGAGCCGCATGCCCCGATTGATCAGGCTCTCCCCGTCGAACCACTCCGAGAACTGCCCCGGCACGGTGTTGTAGACCCGGGGATGCCGTTGGTAGTGCTCGAACGAAGCGTGCAGCGCGCGCACCATGAAGTCGGGGTGGTATCGTGCGGCCGCGAAGGCATACCACCAGGTCAAGCCCGGCCACACACCCCCCAACAGCCCGACGTAACGCGCAGGATCGTAGAGGGGGTCGTCGCGCGAGACGGTCCGCAGACCGGCCGGCGTCCAGAAGTCCGGGCTGTTGAGCCGGCGGATGATGCGGAAGGCGACCTCCGTGTCCGCCACGCGGAAGAGCACGGGGAACAACTCGTCGGCGGTCACATCGGTGTGGGCGCGTCCTTCGCGGTCGATGTTCAGCAGGTAGAGTCGGCGCTCCCGCTGCAGGAGGTGCTCGTTGAGCGCGTCGGCCATGGCCATGGCTTTGGTGCGCCACCGGTCGCCGTCCTCATCGCGACCCATGTTCTTTGCCAGATGTCCGAGGGCGCGCAGAGCAGCAGAGCACTCGGCGTTGATCTCAGTGACGGCGCCGTTGATGCGATAGTTGGGGATCACGTTGCGCCAGGAGGCGATGCCCCAGACCTCCTCCCCCTCGGCGTCGCAGAAGACGAGGCCGCGCTCGTCGGTCTGGCTCAGGATGTACTCGCCGGCTGCCGCGACGGAATCGTACACGTCGCGCAGGTAGTCGAGATCGCCCGTGCTGCGCACGTGGTGGTTGACGCCGAGGATGAACAGGGGAGTGGCATCGTTGATGTTCAGGTCGTAGTCGGCGACCTCGCCGGTGCGGGCGTTGTAATACTCCGGGATCTTCCCGCTGGGGTACTGGCTCTTGATGAGCGCGTCAAGCAAGGCACGGGAACTCTCGGGTCTGAAGTGGTCGCAGCCGTAGATGAACCAGATGACGTCGCGCGCGACCACGTTCGAGGAGACGCCCGGCTCGTTGGTGAACGCCTCGCCCATGGGATAGTGGGCGAGCACGCGGAGCATGTTGAGCTTGGACCAGAGCGCGCCCTCGTTGATGACCGGGTCAGGCGTGAGCACCTGGCAGACGGCCAGGCGCTGGCGCAGGTGTTCCAGCGTCGCCTCGAAGACGGCGTCCACGTCGCGAAGAGCTTCCAGCCTCTCGCGTGCCGCTGCGCGGCCCATCGGGGAGAAGAGCAGGATGAAGTCCAGTTCCTCGCTTTCGCCGGGGGCTATCTCGAGCGGCACATGCAGGCGGGCCAGTACATCACCTCTTGCATCATCCTGGTCGCTGAGGGGAATGATGCGATCGGCGTCATAGATGCTGCTGAAATCATCCGTGATGGCGTGGTCGATGGCTCTGCGGGTAGACGTAAGGACGCGCACCCAGTCCGCCTGCTCCTCCTCCCAGGCCAGGAGGGCGCCGTGCTCTTCGTCGTAACGGCCGGCGATGACGGGCGTTCGGCGGCTTCCCGCCATCCGGGCAGAGGCGTGCACGCTGAGCGAGCGGGAAGCCTGGGAGCGGTTGCGGACGGCGACACGGTAGTAGGCCACGCAGTCATCGCCCACGGCCCCGTCGGGCACGAGCGGCACGAAGACCGTCTCCTCCACCTCCAGCTCGCCCGGTAGGTCGAAACAGTGCCGCTGGTAGGCGGGGTGGATGATGAAACGCCCGGTCCCCACGGGAGTCAGCGGCACGTCCGCCCGCTCGCAGCAGGTGCCTTCCATGCCGCTGACCCGCGCCCGGGGACTGCCGTAGCGCACGATGAGCGGTCCGGCAACCTCCTGGCCCACGTCCGTCGAGAAGAAGCTGTATATGCGCCCGTCCGTGCCGGTGTTGACCCAGGTGTGCCCGTTGCCCAGGCTGGCGCCCGGGCCGAGTTCATCGTCGGCCGCCTCGTAGTGCGGCAAGTCTCCCGCCGGCGTCACCGATTCGACGATGCCGTTCATCCGCCGCTCCCTTCCTCACGCGCTTGGTGGTTCCCCCGCGGTCGCGCCAGGGCCTCAATTGTCCCGTCCCTTGGCGGGCTGCTCGTTCAGCGACCAGTCGTAGTCAAGCCACTCAATGTCGTATTCCGCCGTGCGCAGATAGCGCGCGTCGTCCTCGTCCAGGTAGCGGGCGATGAAGCTCAGCACGGCCCGCTCGGTCTTGTCATGCCCGCGGAAACCGACATCGGTGCCGTACGTCTTTTCGAAGTCCTCGCCAAACCACTTGAAGATGGGCGACAGGTGGACCTCCCTGCGCCGGCGGTCTATGCGGAATTTCTTCGGGTTGCTGAAGAACTTCTCGGCGCGGCCGGTGAACTGCTCCTCAAGGCGCACCGCCACGTAGGGCTCGTTGAGCAGGGGCGGGCAGCCCATCGCCGCGCAGACCAGCGCCATGTGGATGCGCGGCTCGTCGAAGTCCTTCCGCAGCGTCTCGTGCTCGATCTCTTCCAGGGTCATCTTCTCGCCCATCACGGTGAACTTGATCTGGTCCCAGACGCCGGGGATCTGGCGGATGCTGTTTTTCGGAAACCTAAGCCCCGCCAGCAAGCCGCCCTTCTTGATCGGGTAGTGGTCGATGATCACCCGCAGGGTGAGCGCGTTGTACGCATTGATCCAGAAGGCGATCTTCTGCTCATCGGTCCATTCCTCGTACACTTCCTTATCCAGGTCACCGAGCAGGCCTACGAAGAGGTCCAGGCGCCGGCGGCTCGCCTTTAACTCGCGGTAGTTGACCATGCCTTCGTCGTCCACGCGAGCCTTCAGCACCGCAGCATAGCCCTCGTAGGGGAATGCCTCCTCCCGCGCGCTACGCTTCGATTCATCAACCCCCTGGGCGGCAACTACTGACAGCCGGCCGCTCAGCACAGCTAACCCCAGCAGCCCAACGCATGCGAACACGATCCTCCACGGGCTTCTCATGGTCTCCCCCCCTCCCGGCTGTAGACACTATGGGCCGGCCCCGGCTGGCCCGTGCCCCCTTCGCCGGAAACAGTTTGATGGGGCAACGCAATGGGCCCCATGCGGACATCCTGACAGCGGTCCTTACGCGGCCGGCGGGCAGCGCCCCCCTGCGCCGACCGGCCTCCCGTTAGCCAACGCCTCCTGCCCGACAGGAGCTGCGCGTCCTTGACGGTCCTTGCCATGCGAGCGTCACATCCCCTATACTACTAGTTGACCGACCGGTCGGTCAAGTTCAATCCGGAGATCTTTTCACCGATGGCGGGAAACGTTGACACCAAGGAGCGGATACTTGACGAGGCGGCGCGCCTTGTCCGGCTCAAAGGGTTCGGCGCGACAAGCGTCAGGGACCTGCTGGACGCCGTCGGCCTGAAGAAGGGAAGTCTGTACTTTCACTTCGCAAGCAAGCGAGACCTGGGCCTCGCCCTGCTGGAACGTGCCCGCGCCGGGTTCGCAGAGTTCCGCCAGGCTGCGCTCGAAGGTGACACGCCGGAGACGCGCCTGTACCATTTCTTCGACGCGGCCCTCACCGCCCACCGCAACAGCGGCTTCGTGGGAGGCTGTCTCTGGGGGAACACGGCCCTGGAAATGAGCGACATCGACGCGCAGTACGCCTCATTCGTGGCCGAGGTCTTCGGTGAATGGGTTGCCGACATCGAGGCCGTCATTACGGACGGGCAGGCGCAGGACCAGTTCCGCACGGACCTGCCGCCGCGCCATTTGGCCCGTCACGTGGTCGCCGCCATCGAGGGCGGGATCATGCTCTCACGGCTCACCAAGGACGCGGGGCCGTTGAAAGACTGCCTCGGTTCCTTGAAGACGCTGCTCGAGCCGCCCTCGACGCGAACGACGGATTGACCGGTCCCCCGGTGACCCACACATCAAAGCAAGGTGAACGGCATGAAGGTCCTGGCAATCTCGGGAAGCCCCCGTCGCGGGTCGACTACCGACCAACTCGTGCAGGAAGTCCTGAGCGGGGTCGGTTGTGACACGGAGTTCCTGTCTTTGGCCGGCAAGCGGATAGGCCCCTGCATCGCGTGTCTCGGCTGCGTGGATGACAACGCGTGCGTCCTTGACGACGACATGGAGGCCCTCCGGCCCAAGATCGTCGACGCGGACGCCTACGTCATCGGCGCTCCGAACTACTTCAACCTCCTCAACGGCCTCGCCCACTGCTTCCTGGAGCGCTGGTATCAGTTCCGTCACCAGGCGGGCAAGGCGGTCGCCGGCAAGCTCGGCGTGGCGGTCGGCGTCGGTGGGGGCGCGCCGGACGCGCCTGCGAGGAACATCGAGGAGTTCTTTCGCTACAACCGGATCGAATGCATCGGCTCTGTGACGGCACAAGGCCCCGCGTCCTGCTTCAGTTGCGGCCACGGGGAGTCCTGCACGGTGGGTGCGATCCACATGTTCTTTGGTGCCGGAACGAGAATCACGCCGGAGATCACGCCCGACTTGTCGAAACAGCCCGAAGCCCGCCAGAAGGCGCGTGCGTTGGGAGATACCCTCCTTCGACGTCTCACGGAATACGGCCAGGCAACTTGACCGGCGTGCCCGGCCCCCATCAGAGAGGAGTCCGTAATGATAAGGAACAGGCTGCTTGGTCTTGGCCTGGTGGTTGTCGCCGCCGTTCTGGTCTGGCTGATTCCATCCCTGGCGGCCCAGCCCGCCGAGGAGCCCGCGGCTCCCGCAAGGTCACGGATTGCGGTGGTATGGACCAGCGGCGACCCCGATGTCGCCCATCGCGTCTGTCTGATGTACACCCATGCTGCGCGTAAATCGAACTGGTTCGACGAGGTGCGCCTGATCGTCTGGGGTCCGTCGGCCCGCCTGCTCGCCGGTGACAAAGACTTGCAGGCGAAGATCAAGGCGATGATGGCCGACGGCGTCATCGTGCAAGCCTGCATCGTCTGCGCCGACAGCTATGGGGTTACCGAGACGCTGCGCAACCTCGGTATCGAAGTGAAGGCAATGGGAGAGCCACTGACCCAGATGCTTAAGAACGGCTACAAGACCCTGACATTCTGAACTGGCCCCTTGGTCGCGAGGGAGAAGGCGGTGCGCGTGCCGGGTGATGCGCTGTCCCGGCGTCCGTCTGACTGCGGGCAGGCCCAGTGACAAGGATGCCTGCTGGCGGCGCCACCGGCAGTGTCGCTCAAAGGGAGGACTAACATGCGCGGGATACGGGACGGCGAGTCGTCGGCGGTGATCGACGGCGCCCCCGCAGGCACCTTGCCCGATCCGGCCAGAGCCGGGACCGTCGCGGTGGAGGGGCTGCTCGGGCCGTGCCCGGTCGATCCCGCCGAGGTCAGCACGCTCCGGCCCGACGTATTCGCCGAAGGGTACTTCGGCGTGTTCGACGCTGTGCTCCAGGTCTGCCGGAGATGGGGCCTCCCGGTCGAGCACCACTTCGCCCCCGACCTGGGCACACACGTCATCGACGGCATTGGCGGCCTGGAGGACTGGTGGTACGCGGCATGCTACGACGGCGGGCACCGCTGCGAGGAACCCGCCTTCCGCATGGGCACTCACCCGTACAAGGACCACATGACCATTGAGCTGCGCCGCGCCCAGCCGGAGCGCTTGGACGCCCTGCGCACCGCCTGGCGACGAGAGGTGGCCCGGCTGGGAAAGAACGGCGGGCGGGTCGTCGTTCCGCAGGTGCGGATACAGGCCGCCGACCTCGACCTCTCGTTCTCCGACGTCTGCGTCACGCCCCACAATCTGCGCCGCGACATGTTCCGTCCCGGCGTCCTCACCGTCGCAGACGTAATGCTGTCCCTGGCCGACCAGGGCCGGCTCTCGTTGGCGCTTCGCTGGGTGGAGCGGACAGGAGCATGCCTTGATCAGTCCTACTACTTCACGCGCTTTGACGGCGTGGCCGCCATCGGCCGAGCGGGATTCACCTACTCGGCGGGGGACAGGTGCTTCCTGCAGGAGGGCCGGGGCGGCTTCCGCGACAACAGGATCCACATCAGTGCTGACATCCGTGCGGTTCTCTCGGCCCAGTATGTCCACTGGCGCTGGACCGACCTTTCAGGCCGCGGCGGCCGAACGTCCCGGCCGGGAGCGGCCGTTGCCATGGGGCACGGCGCGGAACGGGAGGCCCAAGATTAACCAGGGGGATGCTATGGCAAAGCGGGATGAGATTGCGGTGCTTTTCTGGGACATCGGGGGCGTGCTGCTGACCAACGCGTGGGACCACAATGCGCGCGCGCGAGCGGCCGGGAAGTTCGGGCTTGACGCCGAGGAGTTCGCCGAGCGGCACGATCTGAACATCGGCACATACGAGCGCGGGACCATCGGACTGGACGAGTACCTGGAGCGGGTCGTCTTCCAGCGCGAGCGGCCTTTCTCCCGTCGCGAGTTCAGGGACTACGTGCTGGCGCAGTCGCAACCGCTGCCCGACATGCTGGAAATGGCACGAGCGCTGGCGCGGCGGCCGGGTCTGCGCGTTGGCGCCCTCAGTAATGATGGCCGGGAGACGACCATCTACCGCGTGCGGGAGTTCGGCTTAACCGATTTCATCGGCTGCTTCGTCTGCTCCTGCTTCGTCGGCTCCCGCAAGCCGGAGGACACCATCTACCGGCTGGCACTCGATCTGGCGCAGGTGAAGCCGGAGCAGGCAGTTTACATCGACGACCGGAAGCCGAACTGCGAGGCCGGGCGCCGCTTCGGCATTCAGGCCGTCCACCACCGGGACGCCGAGACCACTCGCCGGGAGCTGGGCGAGCTGGGCTTATCGCCGGCATGAACCGCTGCGCGGCGGTCAGTGGGCGATCAGCCGAGCCACCTCCTCGGCGACCGTAACCGAGACTACGTCCCCTTTGCCGATCTCCAGCAGTTCCGGGTGGTTGTCAGCGGCCACGTGGGCCTCCGAGCGCACCACCTCCAGTTCCACCTCCGCCTGTTCGCTCAGCTCCAGGGAATCTCGCCCCTCGGTCAGGTTGTTGAAACCCACGCCTATGCCGCCCCGGAAGCTCCGGCCGGTCACCGAATGGTAGTAGCCCGTGGAGCCGAAGGAGGTGGCAACAACGATCCCGTCCCCAATCATCACCTGTCCGAGGTCGTCTCCGTCGATGCGGAGCCGGAAGCGCAGGGCGTGGCGTGGGTCCCGGTTGCGCACCACCACATCGTTGACGGCCAGCAGCCGGCGTCCGCGGCAGCGTGCCTGCAGCTTCACGACCTCCCTGATGGTGACCTCCCCGGCGGCAATCATCTTCAACATATCTCCCAGTGGCTCGTCATGGCACTTGAAACAGATGCGGCTGTCGCGCACCAACAGCTTGGGCACGCCGGGGCAGCGGCGCTCGGCAATGAGATAGGTGCCGTCACCGCCCAGAGAGAAGATGAAGTCGGGGTTCGCCTTATCGTACACCAGTCCCACTGACTCGGCCTGCCTGCGGACCGGGACGGACTCCTCCGGATTCTTGGCGCAGATGGAGAACCGGTTCAGATCCATAGTTTTCCTCCGTGGCTCCGGGCGGTGTGGCCGCGTTGCGCCTACGGCCGGGGGCTATGCTGCGCGTTACTCGTCCAGGCTGGCGAGGCAGTTGTGTTCGGCCAGTTCCCGCCCCAGGAAGAAGCTCAATACCGTGCGGATGGCCACGATGCCGCCCAACAGTCCGAGCTCGGTCAGCGTTGGTCTGGCTATTGTGCGGACGATATCGGCTGCCACCATGAACTCCAGACCCAGCAGCAGGTAAGAAGCCATATGGTGCCTGGTCTGTTCTCGTAACTTGCATATCTGGGAGCCACGGAAGCGGTGAGATTCGAGCCGGACAAGCTCCACAATCCCGACCGCCATGCCCCACACGATGACGGCAATTCCCACGGCGCCGATAGCAGTGACCAGAAAGTCGATCAGTTCCATGGCCGTCCTCCCCAATGCAGCCAGACGCTCAGTTCCGGCGTGCCCTCAGGCACAACGCCAGTAGCTCACGCTATACCAAACGCGATTGACCCGCAATCGTGGGGCCAGCCGGGGCATCAGCCCTTCGTTCTGCGGGCGGGTTACACGGCCTCTCACAAGCGCGCCAAGGCTCCATGATCGGAGGCACGATGCCTCCAGCATGCCGCCGGGACGGCGGCGCGACGCAACTCCGGCAACTTGCGGGCGTAATGTGCGCTTCCAGTCCAGGCTCGAATCGTCTCTCCCTCCTCGGCCGACATCGCCATCGGATTTACGCGCTTTTTCTCGCCCATGTCACATGCCTTTCCCCGGTGCGCAGTTGCGACAGGCGGAATCCGTGCGAGATTCCGAGAACAAGCCTTGCTTTCCGGGCGCAGTCATGCCCTCATGTGGGTGCTGGACACGTAACCGCTTTAGCGGAAGGGAGTTAGGACCATGCGGATGACGCGGATAGACGTGCGAGGCGCCGCTCCGAACCGGCGCGCCGAGCTGACACGCGACGGCGGCAACGTCATCGCCTCGGTATGGGTCGAGGGCGAGGTCCACAGCCATGTGGTAGGCGCGAGCCGCCGGGACGACCTCTACGAGATGGCCCGGCGCGTCCAGCACGCGCTCGACGGGCACGTCGGCAC
>CAZEAP010000005.1:131395-132634 GCA_964510315.1 uncultured candidatus Brocadiaceae bacterium | reverse complement strand
TACGGCCTCTACGGCGGCCATTCGATGGGCATGGAGACCGGCTACTGGCACCTGACCGCCCTGCTGAAATGCCTCGGCGTTACCTGCCGGCAGGTCGACCAGCTCTGGCTGCTGAAGGTCATGGCCAACGAAGTGGAGCAGGTGGAGGTGGACAAGGGACTGGCCTGGCTGGAGGAACTTTTGGACGACCGGATCCTCTACGACGGTGAGATGCTCACCCCCGACGCCCTCCGCACGCAGCTCCGGCTCTACTGCGCCATGAACCTTGTCAACGAGGAGAAGGGCTTCGATTTCTGCGGCCTCAAAGGGCAGCGCGAGCTGACCGAACACGTCTGCCTCGGCGACGTGGCCGAGATGCTGATGAACGATCCCTACGACTGGAACGGACCGAAGGAGTCGGTGGTCTGTGCCACCGAGGCGGACTCCAACGCCGCCGTCACCATGCAGTTGCTCAAATACCTGACCGGCGGGCTGCCGGCGTTGTTCATGGACGTGCGACTCTATCACCCGGACAGGGACCTGTGGGACTGGTGCAACAGCGGCAACCACGCGAGCTGGTACGCGGCGCAGAGCTTCCAGCCGGAGGACAACTTCCCGGGGATCACCTTCCACCCGGCGCTGGAGTTCTACTTCAAGGCGGGAGGGGCGTCGGTGGAGTTCGACGCCGCGCCGGGGCAGATGACCTTCGCCCGGCTGGGCATCTGGGACGAGAAGCCCTACATGGTCATCGCGCCGGGGGAGTCGGTCGAGCTTCCTCCCGAGGAAAGCCAGGAGCTGAAGGAGCAGACCGACCCCACCTGGCCCCATGTGTGGGCGAAGCTGGAGTGCTCCTTCGAGGAGTTCAACAACGTCTTTCCCTGCAATCACGTCCAGGGCGTGCCCGGCGATCGGGTGCGGGCGCTGACCATGCTGTGCGAGGTCGCCGGCATCAAACCCATCGTGCTGGGGCGCGACCGCCTGCCGCCGGTCTGGGAGCAGCTCGACTGAGCGCGGCGGGAACGCAGAGGAAAAGCGAACGACGAAGAGGAACCACGAAGGACACGAAGCGACACGAAGGACGACGGCAGAATTTACCGCGGAGGACGCAGAGGAACGCAGAGGAAAAGCGAACGACGAAGAGGAACCACAGAGAGCACGGAGGACACGGAGGTAAGGCGAACGGAGGGATTAGGGACCACGAAGGCCACGAAGGACGACGGCAGAATTTACCGCGGAGGACGCAGAGGAACGCAGAGGAAA
>CAZEAP010000005.1:0-131295 GCA_964510315.1 uncultured candidatus Brocadiaceae bacterium | reverse complement strand
ACGACGGCAGAATTTACCGCGGAGGACGCAGAGGAACGCAGAGGAAAAGCGAACGGCGAAGAGGAACCACAGAGAGCACGGAGGACACGGAGGTAGGGCGAACGGAGGTATAGGGATTACGAAGGACAGGAAGGTCCCCGGCGAAAGGGACCCACATTGACCGTAGGGCCCTCGGCGGAGAACGCGGAGGACGAGGGCCGGGCGAAGCGTTTCCTTCAGAATTCAGACTTCACACTTCAGACTTCATAATTTCGGCATGTTCCCGATGCTCCTTTCGTCGATCCGGCGGCCACGGTTCCGACTTGCTGCTTTGGCGGCGCTGCTGGTCGTCGCGCTCCTCTCTACCGGGGCGGGGGACGCGGCGGAGGAGACTCCGCAACAGGCCCACTCCCGCATCCGTGAGCGCATCCGGCGGCACCTGGAGGAGAAACTGTGGCCCTGGTGGCTGGAGAACAGCGTGGACGAGAAGTACGGCGGGTTCGTGGTGGAGCTGAAGCGGGACGGCTCGGTCCGGAGCGGGCGGAAGACGCTGGTCTCCCAGGCGCGACAGATCTGGGCGTTCAGCCGGATGTGGAACGCCGGCTACCGCGAGCCCCGCGTCGAGCGTGCCGCCCGCAGGGGGGTCCGATTCCTGAAAGACCATTTCTGGGACGGGCGCCACGGCGGCTGGTTCCTGGAAGTGGGGCGAAACGGCCGGCCGGCCAGGACCTCGAAGAGCACCTACGCCCATGCCTTCGTCATCTACGCCGGGGTGGAGTACCACCGGGCCTTCGGCGATGAGACCGGGCTGCAGGCGGCGGAAGTCACTTTCCAGATGCTGGAGCAACACGCCAAGGATCCCCGGGCGGCCGGCTACTTCGGGCGAACGAGCCGGGACTGGAACCCCGGGCGCGGCCCCCACGAGAAGTCCATGAACACACAGCTTCACCTGCTGGAAGCCCTGGCGGAACTCTACGCCGAGACGGGCAGATTAATCCACCGCGAGCGCCTGGAGGAGATACTCGACGCCCTGGTTGAGCACGCTTACCTGCCCGAGTACGGCTGCTGCGTGGAGCACTTCAACCAGGACTGGTCCCTGCCCACACGGGGAAGGGCGGCGCGGCGGAACCGGTCCACTTCCTACGGGCACAACGTCGAGTTCGCCTGGCTGATGCAGCGGGCAGCGGAGGTGCTCGACCTGCCACCCGAACGCTACCGGGAGATCGGGTTGAGACTGATCGACCACGCCCTGCGCTACGGCTGGCACCAGGGCGCCGGAGCGCTCTGCAACAACGGACCGCTGAGGGGAAGCCCCAAAAAGTGCAAGATGGTCTGGTGGGTTCAGTCGGAGAACCTGGTGGCCCTGGACTGGGCGTGGCGCCGGACCGGCCAGAAGCGCTACCTGAAGGCGCTCGATCGGCAGACCGAGTGGCTGATGCAGTCCCAGGCCGACCCGGTTTACGGCGGCTGGTGGGACACGGTGGCGCCCGCCGGGCGGGTGCTGGAGCGCCGCAAGGCGCACGTCTGGCACCTCGCCTACCATGAAGTGCGGGGCTGCCTGAACGTGGTCACCGGGAGTTGGCAGTAAGGCGGCTGGGAGGGGCGAGGCCGCCGGATTACGGCCAGAATGGGGGACAGGCGGCCCGTAGAGCGTCGGTTGACCCCCGCACTTGACACCCCAAAATGGATGTGGAAAAATGACAGTTCGCCCGGGCATTGTGGCTCGGTAGCATAGCTTTGAATCCACCCGGCGGGAGGGCTTCGATGGGCAAGGAAGCGCTGGAGATCCGGTGGCACGGCCGAGGCGGCCAGGGCGCCAAAACGGCGGCCACCATGGTGGCGGAAGTGGCCGTTGGTGCGGGCAAATACGCCCAGGCTGCCCCCGAATACGGGGCGGAGCGAGAGGGCGCGCCCATCAAAGCTTACACCCGCATCTCCGACGATGCCATAAGGGTTCACGATGCCATTTATTACCCGGACATCGTGCTGGTGCTGGACGAGACCCTCCTGGAGACGGAGAACGTCGAGGAGGGCCTGACGGAGGACGGCATTCTGCTGGCCAACACCGAGAGAGACCCGGAAGAGGTCCGGGAGCAACTCGGGCTGGAGGGGCGGGAAATCTACACCATCGACGCCACCACCATCGCTATCGAGGAGATCGGCCGGCCGATCCCCAATACCGTCATGATCGGTGCGCTGGTCGCCGTCACCGGCGTCGCCGAGGCCGACGACATAAAGAAAGACATCGAGAAGAAACTGGGCGGCAAACTGAGCGAAGACATGCTGCAGGGCAACATGCGCGCCGTAGACAGGGCCTTCGAGGAGGTCAAGGGCGAAAATGGCTGAACTGCTGGAAAAGGACGAAATGAAACCGGGCGCCGTTGCCGAAAGCGGCACCATGGAGAAACTCTACACCGGCTCCTGGCGAACCTACCTGCCGGTTGTGGACTTCGAGGAATGCATCCACTGTTTGGCCTGCTGGATCACGTGTCCGGACTGCGCTATCCCCGCCGAGGGCGGCGAGAGGAAGGAAACCAACCTCCAGTACTGCAAGGGTTGCGGCATCTGCGCCGCTGTCTGCCCGGTGGACGCCATCGAGATGGAGCGGGAAGGCGAGAGCAACCAGGAAGAAAGGAAAGGATGACCCCATGGCTGAAAGAGTTGCTCTGACCGGGAACGACTCGGCCGCCTACGCGATGAAGCAGATCAATCCCGACGTAGTCGCCGCCTACCCCATCACCCCCCAAACCGAACTGATGCACAAGTTCGCCGATTACGTGGCCGACGGCGAGGTGGTGACCGAACTGGTGAGGGTGGAGAGCGAACACAGCGCCATGAGCGCCGTGGTGGGCGCCTCGCTGGCCGGCGCGCGCACCTGCACCGCCACCAGCGCCAACGGCCTGGCGCTGATGTGGGAAATCCTCTACATCGCCGCCAGCACCCGCTGTCCCATCGTCATGCCGGTGATCAACCGCGCCCTCAGCGCCCCCATCAACATCCACTGCGACCACAGCGACAGTATGGGAGCCCGCGATACGGGGTGGATCCAGTTCTACTCCGAGAACTGCCAGGAAGCCTACGACAACGTCATGCAGGCGGTCCGCGTGGCCGAACATCCCGACGTCCGACTGCCGGTCATGGTCTGCCTCGACGGTTTCATCCTCAGCCATACCCTCGAAGCGCTGGAAGTCAACGATGACGACGCCGTGCAGGAGTTCATCGGCGAGTTCGAGAGGCCGGATACCCTCCTGGACGTCGACAACGCACAGACTTTCGGCGCCTTCGCCCTGCAGAACTACTACTTCGAGTTCAAGAAGCAGCAGGCCGACGCCATGGAGAAGGTGCCGGCTGTGGTCGAGCAGATAGGTCAGGAGTACGAGGAACTGACCGGGCGCTCCTACGGGCTGCTGGATGCCTATCGCTGCGAGGACGCCGATACCATCCTGCTGGGGCTGGGTTCCACGATGGGCACCGCCAAGGAGGCCGTCGACGACCTGCGGGAGCAGGGCCAGAAGTGCGGCGCCCTGAAGATCCGCTGCTTCCGCCCCTTCCCGGCCGAGCAGATCCGGGAGGCCGTCGCCGGGGCCGAAATGCTCGGCGTCATGGACCGGGCCGTCTCCTTCGGGCTCGGAGGGCCTCTCTTCCACGAGGTGCGCTCCGCCCTTTACGAGGACGGCGGGCCGATTATCGACTTCATCTACGGTCTCGGCGGACGGGACCTGAGCCTGGACCACGTCAAGGAGATCTTCGGCGCCCTGGCGGAGGCCCGCGAGACCGGCGACCTCGAACCGACCACCCGGTTCTTCGGGGTGCGCGAGTAGCAAAGCCCGCGATCCGTGAAAAAAGAAGTGAGGTCAGGAATGGCAACGACAAGCCTGAAGACACTCTCCGATAAGCCGGAACTCCTCAGCGGCGGACACGCCGCCTGTCCCGGCTGCGCCGGGCCCATTATCCTCCGGCAGGTCCTCCTCGCCGCAGAGCAGGACGATTTCCACGCGGTGGCCAGCATCGCCACCGGCTGCATGGAGGTGACCACCACGGTCTACCCGAACTCCGCCTGGCGCGTCCCCATCGTGCACAATGCGTTCGAGAACTCCGCGGCTACCATCAGCGGCGTGGAGGCCGCCTACCAATCGCTGAAAAGGCAAGGCAAATACGACAAGAAGATCGCTTTCCTGGCCTTCGGCGGCGACGGCGGCACCTATGATATCGGCCTTCAGTCCCTCTCGGGCGCGCTGGAGCGGGGGCACGACTTCACCTACATCTGCTACGACAACGAAGCCTACATGAACACCGGCATCCAGCGCTCCGGGGCCACCCCCCAGGGAGCGGCCACGACCACGGCGCCGCCCGGCGCGGTGGAACCCGGCAAACGGGAGTGCAAGAAGGACCTCACCCGCATCGTGGAGGCCCACGGAGTGCCTTACTGCGCCCAGGCGTCGGCTCACCGCCCGCGTGACCTGATGGAAAAGGTCCAGAAAGCGGTGGCCGTCGATGGACCCACCTTCATCAACGCGCTCAGCCCCTGCCCACGCGGGTGGCGCTACGAGCCGGCCGACACCCTGGAGATCGCCGAACTGGCCGCCGACACGTGCGTGTGGCCCCTCTACGAGATCGAAGACGGCATACTCACCATCAGCTACAAGCCCCGGGAGAAGAAACCTGTTCGCGAATGGCTGGAATCGCAGGGCAGATTCCGGCACCTGTTCTCTCCGAAGAACGAGCACCTCATCGAAGAGATCCAAGCGCGCGCCGACGCCAATTGGAAGAGGCTCCTCGCCCGTGAGGCGGCCGATCAGGAAGAAGGCGACTGAAGCATTCGCCTGGAGCGAACCCACTCTCGGCGGGGCCGCACAGAGGAATCACAGCCCCCTGAGCCATACAGTCGGGGGGCTTGCACCGGCATAGAGGTGGCGGCGACATGTGTATGACGGTCCCCCGACGGTCCTCGCTGCAGGCGGACGACCCCGAGGTCGCCCGCGCCATCGAGGCCGAGGAGGAGCGTCAGCAGGACCACCTGGAACTGATTGCCTCCGAGAATCACTGCCCTCGCGCCGTTCTGGAGGCCGTCGGTTCGGTGCTGACCGACAAGTACGCCGAAGGCTACCCCGGGGATCGCTACTACGGCGGTTGCGAATACGTCGACGTGGTCGAGGAACTGGCCATCCGGCGGGCCACCGAGCTTTTCGGTGCCGAACACGCCAACGTCCAGTCACACGCCGGCTCCCAGGCCAACATGGCCGTTTACATGGCCATGCTCCAACCCGGTTCCCGGGTCCTCGGAATGTCCCTCGCTCATGGGGGCCACCTTACCCACGGGCACAGCCGGAACTTCAGCGGACAGCTCTACGAGGTGATCAGCTACGGCGTCAACGATGACGGGCTGATCGATTACGACCAGGTCCGCACCCTCGCCCATCAGCACAACCCGGCGATGATCATCGCCGGAGCCAGTGCTTACAGCCGGAGCATCGACTTCGAGGCCTTCCGGGACGTGGCGGACGAGGTGGGCGCCTACCTGATGGCGGACATTGCCCACATCGCGGGTCTGGTGGCGGCCGACGTTCACCCCGATCCGGTGCCCCACGCGGACTTCGTGACCTCCACCACGCACAAGACACTGCGGGGGCCCCGCGGCGCGTTCATCCTCTGCCGCCGGCGGCACGCCGAACGCATCGACAGCGCCGTGATGCCGGGCGTGCAGGGCGGCCCCATGATGCACGTGATCGCGGCCAAAGCGGTGGCTTTTAAGCTGGCCATGGAGCCGGGGTTCCGCCGCTACCAGCAGCAGGTCGTGGCCAATGCCGCGAGCATGGCCGAGGAAATCATCGAGCGGGGCCTGCCGGTGGTCAGCGGAGGGACCGACACGCACATGTTCCTGATCGACCTGACCAACGTCGGTCTCAGCGGCCGCGAGGCCCTGAACCTGCTTGCCGCCGCCAACATCACAGTGAACAAGAACGCCGTGCCCAACGACCGGCGCAAGCCCAGTGAGGCGAGCGGCATAAGGATCGGCACGCCCGCCATAACCTCCCGCGGCATGGGAGAGGAAGAATCCCGCGCCGTCGCCGGCTGGATAGTGGACATCCTCGGCTCTTCGGAGCCGGAAAAGACCGCCCGCCGGATTCGCTCCCGGGTGCTGGAGCTGTGCGAGCAGTTCCCCGTCGCCCATTGACCGGATCCCCACGAATACCGCCATCCCCCTTAGAGCCTATCCATCGTCCTTCGTTCTTTCTTCCCCGGCCTCATATTGTGAGACGCCCCTCGAGCACATGCGGCGGGTGGACATGAGCTGAGATAAACTGCCGTCCGGAGAATCTTCCCGAGATGTGCCCGTTGCCCACCACGTTGGCCGCCCGCCTCCCGCAACGGCCGGGACTCCGCATCACGGTTCTCCGGGCCGGCGGGCTCGGCGATACGCTCTTGACGTTTCCGGCGCTGCAGATGCTGCATTCGGAGTTCGCCCCCGCGAGCCTGACTCTTGTCGGTTCCGCCTGGGCCGTGCGGGTGGCGACCCTGGCGGCGTTCCCTCTTCGTGTCCGGCGTTTCGACTCGGCCGAATTGACTTTCCTGTTCCGCCCCGGGGCAACGGATGATCCCACGGGACTGGTGGGCGACGCCGAGGCCGTTGTGGTCTACACGGAAGGGTCCACGGGCGAACTGACCGCCAACGCCCGGCGTTTGTGCGCCGGCCCGGTCATCGCCTGGCCGGTGCGCCCGGAGGGCGGTCGGCACGCGGCGGTGCACTTTGCGCGGGCGATTGCGGAGCCGGGGCCCGGGGGCTTGCCTCCGCCGGCCCTCCGCGTGCCGGCGGAACTGGCCGAGCGGGCAGACGGGTGGCTCGCTTCCCGGTTCGGCGGCCGGGCGACTCCGGTTGCCGTCCACCCGGGCAGTGGCAGCCCCGGGAAGTGCTGGCCGCCCGAGCGGTTCGCTCGACTCATCGCCGACCTTTCGGAACCGATACTTGTTGTTGGCGGCCCGGCCGATGCGGAAGTTTGCGGCCGGGTGAAGGCGCTCCTGGGGGAGGGCTGCTCGCCGGTTCTGGCCGAAGACCAATCGGTTGCGGAACTCGCCGCGCTTCTTGCCCGCTGCTCACTCTACGTCGGCAACGACAGCGGCGTCTCGCACCTGGCGGCGGCGCTGGGGGTTCCCACTATTGCGGTTTTTGGACCAACCGACCCCGCCGTGTGGGCGCCCCGGGGGCCGGCGGTGGAAGCCGTGGCGTCGCCCGAGGGCCGGCAAGGCTGGCCGAAGGTGGGAGCGGTGCTGGAGGCGCTCCACCGGTTGCGTCGATAGGTCGGCTGCCTTACGATGTGGCCCTTCGGGCGCAACTGGAGGTGCAGATGGGAGCTTCCTGGCTGAAGCGGCGGATCGAGCTGGAGAAGATGCTGGGAGTGGACGTTCTGCCGGCCCTCGCCGCCTCCGACCGCACGGCCCAAGAACTTGCCGAACTCGAGGAACAAGTACGGCACTGCACCCGCTGCCCCCTCCACGAGAAGCGGACGCAGGGGGTGTTCGCCAAGGGCGATTCAAACGCCGATCTGATGTTCGTGGGCGAGGCGCCGGGAGCGGAAGAGGACCGACAGGGCGTTCCCTTCGTTGGTCCGGCGGGCAAACTGCTGGACCGCATGATCTACGCGATGGGTCTGAGGACCGAACAGGTCTACATCACCAACATCCTGAAGAGCCGTCCGCCCAATAACCGTGACCCGCGGCAGGCGGAGGTGGAGGCCTGCTTTCCCTACCTGGAAAGGCAGATCGACCTGGTGCAGCCGACAGTCATCTGCACGCTCGGCCGTCCCGCCTCCAACGCCATGCTCCAGACCAGCGCCTCGATGGGAGACCTCCGGGGCAGGTGGCACTCCTACCGGGGCATACCCCTCCTTCCGACCTATCATCCCGCCTATCTGCTGCGTTCGCCCCGGCAGAAACGGAAGAGCTGGGAAGACATGAAGATGCTCATCGTGGCACTCCGGGAAGGCCCTCCGAAGATGCTGTTCTGAGCGCCGCTGCCCTACCGGCTCCGCACCAGCCGGGAGCTGTCGACCCCTTCGTCCCGCATCACCGGCGCGATGTCCCGAAGGAAACGTCGCGCGTCCCTGCCGTACCCCGCGGTGGCCCGGAGCCCGTTCAGCCTCGACTGCCAGTAGCGGTTGAAGGCCAGCATGTAGAGTTCCCGGACGTATTTGGCGGTCATGGAGGCCAGCGAAGTGGGCAGGGCCTCCAGGTCCCCCTCTTTCAGGAAGGTAAGGATCAAGGTTCTGTCCCCCTCCGCAATGCGGTAGGTGGAGCGGGTGGCCTCTTCGCCCACCACGTCGCAGGAGCACCCGGGGAAGACGTCCCCCAGCAGCCGGCGGTAACGCCGTCGTCCCCCGTGACGGTCCACCACGATGTGGGACCGGCCGGGCCCAGCGTGCTTCCACAGCTCCTGCAGCAGGAGGCCGCATTTCTGGAAGAGCAGCAGCGATTTGTTGTGGGTGCGGCTGACCACCCGGTTGAACTCCTCCGGCATGACCACCGCGGCGCGGGCGCCGACCATGCGGGCATCGGCGGACCGGAGCGCACGTCGCAGCAGGTGGGCCTTGCTCCGCAGGGCGGAAAGGTTGGTGGCGACGGGCAGTTCCAGACGGCGGGCGGGAGCAAACCACGGAGCGTCCACGGCGGTCTCCCCCCGGCCGGCCTCCAGGGCGGCCAGCAGGTCGTTCGCACGAGCCACCCTCCCCTGCGTGCAGGTCGCCAGGAACCCCAGCACCCCCTCCTCCAAAAGTTTCAAGCCGCGGGCGGGCGTGTAAACCTGCTTGCTGTCGTTGACCACCATACGGCCGCCGCTGCCCCTGCGCCGCCTGCAGACCGCGTCCCCGAGCAGTTCCCACATCAGGCCTTCGCGCGGAGGGCCCGAAACCTGGAAAGCTGTGCCGGCCACCACCAGGGGACCCAGCGGCGGCCCGTAGCCTGCCTCGTCGATGCCCGCCCACAAAGGCATTGGCGCCCACCTTTCAGCTTCTGCCGCTTCGCTCGCCATACTAAGACAGCCGCCTCGCTCTGTCCAACCGCGAGAGGAAATCCCTTGAAATCACGCGCCGAAACGGTTTTGCTATCCAGTGTGTGAGTGACGCGTCCTGTTCGGTAAAGGAGGCCGAAATGGCGGAGGAAGCTGAAGAGCAACGGCAGGAAGAGCAGCGAGCGAAGGCGGACCAGGAATGGAAAGAGCAGGTGCAGGAAGAGCAGGAAAGGCTTAAGCAAAAGGAGGGCCGTGCGCGGCCGGCCGGCGCCGCCGCGGGAGAGACGCGGCAGAACTTCCCCGAGCCGAGCATCCCCGTTTTCATGGCGGGGCTCTACACCCAAACTCTCATCGCGCTGGGCGACATCGAGGACCCCGTCAGCGGAAGGAAGGAACCGAACCTGGCGGAGGCCGAATACCTGATCGACACCGTCGCAATGCTCGCCGAAAAAACAGGGGGCAACCTCGAGGGCGAAGAGGAGACCTACGTGCAGAACGTGCTGTCCGACCTGAGGATGCGCTACGTCAACGCCTCCCGCTCGGAGCAGGAATCGCCCGAACCGGAGCAGTCCGAGGACTGAGCCCGTTGACGCTTCACCGGAAGTGCCCCTATAATCAGAAGGTCCCCTGAAGAGGCCCCCGCAGATGGACCTGGACGTAATCACGGACGACTGGCCCTACGATGAAGACAACGATGCGGCCAATGTGCGCAAAGTCAAAGGCATCGACGGCAGGATGAAGATCCAGGTGCGGCTGCGCAACGGCCTTGTCCAGTGGGAGGCCGCCGGCCGTCCGGACGGTTGCACGCCTTACGGCTGCGCCACCCTGCTGGAGCACTGCCGGCGCAGAATGGCCCGGCAGGACTGCGAAACGGCGGAACTCCCCGAACAGCTCGTCGAGGAAGTCTCCCTCGAACTCTTCGACTACTACAAAAGAAGCCAGGCGCTTTTCCATCTCGGCGACTACGAGGGCGCCCGCGCCGACGTGTGCCACTGCCTCCGCGTGCTGGGAATGCTGCGCCGCTGCACCTACGATGACGGCGACTGGCTCGATCAGTACCGGCCCCGCCTGCTGATGGACAGGGCGCGCGCCGAAATGCTCCTGGAAGTGCGGCGCGGGGACGTCCGCAAAGCCCTGGAAGCGCTCAACAGCGGCATAGACGGCCTCGAGGAATACTACCTGGAGCACGAACTGGACGAGCGACTCGAAGACAGCGTGGAGAAACAGATACTGATCGAGCTGCGCCGAAGTCTCCGAGAGAGACACCAGGTGCCCTTGAGCGACCGGGAGCTTCTGCGGAGCCTCCGTCTGGAGCAGGAGGTCGCCGTGCGCAAGGAGAACTATGAGATGGCCGCGCGGCTACGCGACAAGATCAACTCGCTGAAGGAGAAAATCCGCGCCCGCGACTGAGGCGGTCCGCGGAGCCTCGCTGGTAGCGCCCCACAGCAGGCAAATCTCCGCACTCGCCCCCGTCGTTGTGGTCAGGTCGCGGGGGCGCCCCGGCGCTCACCATACCGGCTGACCAGGAGCGAGCCATGCCGGAGAATTCCGAAGAACGCCCTCCTCCCCCCGGGCAGCCGGAAGGGGAACTCTGGGAGCCTCTTCACCTCGAGGCGGAATCCGGTCCCCCCGCAGTAGAGGACAAGCCCTTGCCCGGCGGGGAAACGGTGGAGCGGCCCATCGCCGAACTGGTCGGGCCGGAGGCCCTGCCGGCGGCGTCTCTGTGGCTGGCCCGGTGGCTTTTGTTCTGCGGGATCGGCGCCGGTGCCCTCGCGGTGGCCGGGGTGGCGGCGGCCCTCCTCCACGGAGTCGGTCACATTGCCTGGCGCGGCGGCTTGTTTGCCCTGGACTGTGCCGTGGTGATCCTGGTCATCCGGGCCTACCTTGTGGCCTCCACTCCGGCCCGCACGGTGTGCCACCGGGTCTTCAGCCTTGCCGGGCTGGGTGCGGCGGCCTTCGCCATCCAACTGATCACCGTCCGCTCGGCGGCGCGTTTCATATTTGGCGAGGCGCCCCCGTCGGTCCTGACTCATTTTTTCATCTTCGGCCTCCTGGGCCTGGCGGGCTGCATCGTCTTCGTGCAGTGCCTCAGGGAGGTGAGATGGGCCTGCCGCGTGGCCGCGGTCTCCTCCTTGATTTTCGCATTGTTGGTGCTGTTCCGTGCTCTGTCCGCCGGCGATCTCTTCGGGGGCCGGGCCTCTCTGTCCGAGCTGACCGCGGCGGCACATGTGCCCCCGCTCGGCGCGACGATTCTATTGGCCGCGGCCTTCGCATTCGCGTGGGAGAGGCTGCGGACGGCGCCCCGGCGACTCAAGGTTCCGCTAATCGCCCTCATTCTGGCGGCACTGGCGGGCGCAGGCGGCTGGCTCGGCTTTTGCCTGGAGTCCCGCGGAGGTGCGGAAGCCGCGTTCCGCGGGCTGTGGCTGAGTTCCGCCTGCTGGGAGGTCCTGGCCCTGCTGCCGGTCTGCGTGGCGGGGATGTGGCTGGCGTGGCGTCGGCGGGGCCACCTGGAGAGCGATGCGCTGGCGGCCGGGCACCTGATCTGGGTGCTGGTGGTGCTGGGAGCGCTGGCCTGCGTGAGCCTGTGGCTTCCTGCTCGGCTCGGCGGGGACCGGCTCGGCATGGCCGTTCTGGGAGCGGGAGTGGTGGCCGCCGTGCTGGGCGCATGGCTGGGGGCTACGCAAGGTGACTGGTTCAGCCGGTGGGCCCTCTTGCCGGCCGGTGCCCTTGTAGTGGGTGTGCTGTGTGCGCTGGGGCCGCTGCTTCGACTGGCTGCCGAACAGGGTGGGCTCTGGCGCGCGATCACGGCCTTCCTGTGGGCGGTCCTGGTGGTGGGACTCGCACTTGCCTGCGGCGGACTGGCGGTGCGGCGTCGCCGGCTGCGCATGGAGAACCGCCCCCCCAGCCTCTGGATCGATGCCAGCGCTCTCGCCATGGCGGGGCTGGTGGGCAGCACGTTTGTCCTGTGGGTCATTTTCGGACTGGGTGCGGGCGCGCCGGCGGTCAGCGCGAAGCTGGCCGACCTCCTCCGGGGTGGTCTGGCGCACGCCGAGGACGTGCTCACGCTGGCGGGGGGACGGGCGCTGGCGGCACGGCTCCCGGAGGCCGTCCCGGCCGTGGCGGGCATGACCGGCCCGCTGGGCCTGGTCTTCCTGGTTGTTCTGACGGTCCACCTGCTGGCTGCCGCGCGGGTGCGCTGGATGCTGTATTGCCTGGCTTTTTTCTACGGGACGGCGGTGGCGCTGGGGGCCGTGCTGGCCCTGGGGCTGGCGACGCGCCTGTTCTTTCCCCCCGGAGAACCGCTGCTCCGGACCACCGCGGGGCGGCTGACAGCCCTTTATTTCCCCGTCCGGCTGGTGGCTACGGCTGCGGTGGTGGCGTTGGTCGCCCGGGTGGGGGAAGCGGTGGTATCCGTGTTGCGGCTGTGCACCCGCCCCCATCGCCGTCCGGGCCGGGGTCTTGTGCCCATGCCCCGAGAGGAGACGGGCGGAGATTTCGGGGAGACGCACCTTTCTTTCCTGGTCCGGGTGGGCACGATTGCAGGGGCGGCGGGACTGGTGGGCGGGCTGATGCTGAACCCTCATCCTGCCGTGCGCCAGGTGCTGAGGACCGCCAGTGAGGCCTGGCGCAACTGGAGCGTGCCGGTGGCGGTTCTGGCTGGGCGTGCCGGGCAATTGACGACTCAGTGGCTGGCTTATGCGCTGGCGGCCGGTCTGGCGGCTTACCTGCTGCTGATGCTCAGCCAGGAGGGGCGAAAGGGCCGGCTGGCCGCTTACCCACTTCTGGGAGCATTCTGGGCGATCGTCGTGGCCTACCTGGCGGCGGCCTGGATGCGGAGCGCCCGCTCGATGGTGGGCGGAGGTCTGATGCCCTCGGTGACGGCCGCGGTGACGGCGCTGCCCTGGGTGGCGCTGCTTTGCGCTACGGTGTTTCTGTGGGCGCGATGGTGGCGCCTTTCCGCTCCGACCTCCGCCCTGACCGGTCAGATGAAGGACCCCAGCCCTCAGAAGGCCTCGGCGGGCGCGCTGGGCGCCCTGGGACTGGCGCTTTGCCTGGCCGGCGTCGGGGCCATGGTTCACGGTGCACTCGGGTCCGTGCCGGGTTACGCGGCCGTCGTGGATCGGCTGACGCAGGGGGCGATTGCTCTCGCCGAGCAATGCCTGGCCAACGTGGTCGCCCTAACGGCGCACTGGGGCAGGAATGAGCTGTCCGCTTTCTCTCTGGCCCTGATGGCCGCGTCGGCAGTGGTTTTGGTGATTCACCTCCTTGCCCAACGTTCTCTCCGGACCTGGCGGGCGCTTCTTCTGGGCATATGGACCACGGCGGTGCTGGCCGGGGGCGTAGCCGTCGTTTATTGGGCCGCGCACGCCC
Source organism: uncultured candidatus Brocadiaceae bacterium (assembly GCA_964510315.1). Lineage (GTDB taxonomy): Bacteria > Planctomycetota > Brocadiia > SM23-32 > SM23-32 > CAZEAP01. The sequence continues at coordinate 117,944 of CAZEAP010000005.1, read as the reverse complement.
CCGCCCGTGCCTGGGGGGCGGCGGAGCTGGCCGGGTTGCTTGTGCTGAGCTTTTTGCTGATGCGCGTGCTGGTGGCCCTGGTGAACGTCCGCCAGTGGATAAGCCCCGAGTGAGGGGAGCTGGGCGACGTCGAGCGAGGATGATCCAAAGGTCAGTCGCCACTACCATCGGCGGCGCAATGCAGCTCCGAAGGGCTCGTGCTGGTCGCAGGGTCCGTCTACCCCAGTGCGTTCCGCGAGGCAGGTGAGTGACTGGGGCGTCGGCCTCTGCAGGTGAACTGGCCGGATGCCGGTGTTATAATCAAAGAATGTGTGGTCCCGGCGCGCCGGGCGTCCATCCTCAAGAGTTTCCAGCCGCGATGAGAAAACCCAATCTCGGCATCCTGATCAAACCGGCCAGTTACGACTGTAACATGGCCTGTGACTACTGCTACTACCGTTCGGTGAAGCGCCTGTATCCGGACGTCAAGCGGCCCCGCATGTCGCCCGAGGTCTTTAACGCCGTCTGCGAGCAATATCGCGCCCTCCAGCCCGGGGAGATCAAGATCGGATGGCAGGGGGGAGAGCCCACCTTGATGGGGCTGGATTTCTTCCGCGAGGCCATCCGGATAGAGACCCGCCACGCCCGTTCCGGCGACTGCTGGGGCAACAGCCTGCAGACCAACGGGCTGGTACTGGACGAGGAGTGGGCGCGTTTCCTGGCCGCCAACCACTTTTTGGTGGGCATCAGCGTGGACGGCCCTCCAGAACTGAACGCCGTGCGCAAGCTGCGCGACGGCCGCCCGGCCTACGAAGCCGCGATGCAGTCGGTGCAGCTCCTGAAGGACCACGAGGTCGAATACAACATCCTGGTTGTCGTCAGCCGGGCCAACGTGGAACACCCGGTAGAGGTCTTCGAGTTTCTCAAGGAGAATGATTTCCACTTCTCCCAGTTCATCCCCTGTACCGAACCGAGCGAAGGGCAGGAGCAGCTCAGCCCCCACTCCATAAACGCCGGCGAGTATGCGGACTTCATGATCGCACTCTTCGACGCCTGGGTGGCGAACGAAGACCCCTCATACTACGTGCGCCGCATCGACAACTGGCTGCACCAGTTCTTCGGGCTGCCCCCGGAATGCTGCGAGTACCGCGAGGACTGCTCCAACCTGATCACCATCGAGTGGAACGGGGACGTTTACCCTTGTGATTTCTACGTGACCGAGCGCTACCGGATGGGCAACGTCCTGGAGCAGACCCTCGAGCAGATGCTCAATGGAGAGGCGTTCCGGGAGTTCGTCAGTCGGGCGGAGCAGATCCCTGCGGTCTGCGCCGATTGCGAGTGGCTGAAGTACTGCCACGGCGGCTGCTTCCGCCACCGGGAGAAGCTGGGCATCGACGGCGATGAGGTCCCGTACCTGTGCGAGGCCAAACAACGCATCTTCAAGCACGTCTTCACCACGCTGGAGGAGATCAAAGAAGACGCTTCCTCCACCCCGATGCTGAACGAGTTCCTTAACCGCATCGGCCGGCAGGTGGACGAAGAGGGCGCAACCGAGAGCGCCGCCCGGGAGCCATCGCCCCCGTCCGGAGCGCCGCGGCCGCCTGTGCGGGGGGCGGTTGGGCGCAACGACCCCTGCCCCTGCGGAAGCGGCAAGAAATTCAAACACTGCTGCGGGCGAACGGCCAATACAAGAGCAAGACGCTGAATCCCTGAGCGAGCCCATGGGAAAAAGCCCACAGGACCATCTCCAGGTTGCCGTGCTGGGCAAGAACGTTTACGTGAAGATCTACGGGTTCGCCACCCAGCAGAACTGCCTCGGCATTCCGGATTTCCTGGACGCCATGTTCCGGGTGGGATGCACCTCCGCAGTGTTCGACATGTCGGACTCCCGGGGGGTGGACAGCACTTTCCTCGGCGTGGTGGCCGACGCCGCCACGGCGCTCTCCCACCGCAGGGGCAAGAGCGTGGTCGTCCTTAACGCGGACCGGAAGGTCAAAAGGCAGATGCAGCGCGTGGGGCTGCTGCCCCTGATCCGCCTGCGCGAAGAAAAGGTGGAGCTGCCTGAGGACGTGGAGTTAAGGGAAGTGGACTTCCTGGATTTTCCCGCGAATGAGCAGGACAGACTGGAGCGCATCCGGGACCTTCACCAGCGACTGGTCGACCTCAACGAGGGGAACCGGCAGCTTTACGGCTCCTTTATCACCATGCTGGGTGAAGAGCTGAAGAAAGCCTGTGAGGCGGACCAAACCGAGCCGACAGAGTCCACCGGAAGGGAGCGCCAATGAAGTTCGGGATGTGCAATGAGTTCTGCGAGGGATGGGATTTCCGGGAGGTCTGCCGGCTGGCCGCCGACGCCGGATACGATGGAGTGGAGATAGCCCCCTTCACGCTGGCCGATTCGGTCGAGGACATCTCCTATGCCCGGCGGCAGGAAATCCGGGACACCGCCGCGAACGCCGGGCCGGAGATCATCGGCCTGCACTGGCTGCTGGTCAAGCCGGAAGGCCTCCACCTGAACAGCCCCGAGGAGTCGGTGCGGCAGAAAACCGTGGACTACCTGCACGCGGAGATCGACTTCTGCGCCGAGATCGGGGGGGACAAGATGGTGGTGGGCTCTCCGCAGCAGCGCAACGTGCTGCCCGGCCAGTCATACCAGGAGGTCTGGAACCGGGGCGTGGAAGTCTTCGGCGAACTGGCCGATCACGCAAGGGAGAAGGGCGTCTGCCTGTGCATAGAGCCCCTGGGCGCCGACGAGACAAACTTTATCCACACGGCAGCACAGGCCCGGCGCTTTGTGGAGGCGGTGGGTCACCCCAACTTCCGGATGATGCTCGACGTGAAAGCCATGTGTCAGGACGAGCAGCCCATTCCCGTGATTATCCGGGAGTCCGCCGAGCACCTCGAGCATTTCCACGCCAACGATGCCAGCCGGCAGGGACCGGGATTCGGCGACACCGACTTCGTGCCCATCGCTGCCGCCCTCCAGCAGATCGGCTACGACGGCTACGTCTCCGTGGAAGTTTTTGACTTCTCGGCAGGTCCGGAGAAAATCGCCCGAAAAAGCATCGAGTACCTCCGGCGCGTTTTCAGCAGAAGCTACTGATCCCCTGAGCACAAGGAGGCAACACCCAGATGGAGGAGGTCAGGATAGTTCTGAAGGGCGCTCCCCGCCCGGTGACGTTTTGTCCCGTCGGCGTCCGCGTCGACCGCTCACGCCGCGAACTGCAGAGCTGTGAGTTGCTGGAAGTCTCTACCGGACGGTCGCTGCCCTTCCAGACCGAAAGCGCCGCCGGCGGCACGGCCGTTCACTGGATGGTCGAGTCCCTGGCTCCGGGCCAGAGGCGGGAATACCTCCTGCGGGAGCGTGAGGACGACCAGCCGCCGGGCCCCGAGGTGCGCATCGACGCCACCGAAGAGGGCCGGCTGGGCGTCCTCCTCGGCGAACAGCTTTTCACCCGCTACCTCTACGGTGAATCTGTGCCCAAACCCTGCCTTTACCCGCTCATCGGGCCGTTCGGCCAGGGAGTCACCAGGGCCTACCCCCAGGAGGAAGTCGAAGGTGACTCCACCGATCACGTCCATCACCGCTCGCTTTACGTGGCGTGGGGTGACGTGAACGGGTCGGACAACTGGGGAGAAGGGGAGGGAAGCGGCCGGATGGAGCACCGTTACTTCGAGGCCACCGAAAGCGGCCCGGTCTTCGGACGCGTCGTGGCCCTCAACGACTGGGTAAACGACGAGGGCGACCGCCTCATGCAGGATCGACTGGAGTATCGCTTCTATCGCACCCCTCCGGCTTTCCGGCTTTTCGACCTGGAGGTGACCTTCTACGCCAGCGAGGGTGAAGTCCGGTTCGGCGACACCAAGGAGGGAGGCATCATCGCCGTGCGCGTCGCCTCCCCCCTGGAGGTGAACCGCGGCGGCCGGATACGCAACGCCGTGGGCGGGATCGACGAGGGGGAAACCTGGGGCAAGAGAGCCGCCTGGTGCGACTATTCCGGTCGGCTGGGGGACGATACCGTCGGCATCTCCGTGTTCGACCACCCCTCCAACCTCCGCCACCCCACCTACTGGCACGTGCGCGACTATGGACTGATGACGGCGAACCCCTTCGGGCTGTCCTTCTTCGTCGATGAGAACGCCGACGGCTCTTACGTGCTGCCCGAGGGCGGCCGGCTGCGTTTTCGCTACCGGGTTTACCTCCACGCCGGGCACGCCGACGAGGCGGGGGTCGGACGGAGGTACCTGGAATGGGTTTTTCCCCCGTCGGTGGAGGTTCAGGAGTAACCCGAGCCTCAGCGACGCCGAAAAGTCAATCGTGCAACAAGGGCGAGCTTCGGGCGATGTGAAGGCCGACGCCGGCGCCCGGGCGGCCCGCTGAACGTAAGGCCACGACATGGAAGAACCAGCGCTCTGGAAACTGGGTCCCGAGGTGGTCACCAAGCCGTGGGGCCTGCTGCACGCGGCCGCCGCCGGGCTGACCGGCATCGAGGTGGGCGTCGGCGAGTTCTGGCTCGCCTCCGCCCAGACCGGTCCCGGCAACTACTCGAACGCGGTGGTCGACCCGTCGCTGCGCCGCACGTTGGCCGACCTGCTCCGCGAAAAGTCCGACAACTCGGAGGAAGCCCTTCGAGAGCTGATCGGTCCCGCTCCGCTGGAGCAGCTCCGGAAGAACCCCCACCGCGGCAAAACCGAGGCCTGGTACGTCCGGTCGGTGGAAGGTCGCTGCGGGGTGGCCGCCGGGCCGGCTTCGGAGGAGGACGCCGAGGAACTCCAGCGGATCATCCGGACCGAGGGACTCCGCCCGGAGGTGGAGTCCTGGTCCGAGGAGGTGCGGCATCTGCTCGGACTGATCGAACCGCTGGAAGGCGGGGAGGTCTTCCTTGTGCCGGCCGGCACGCTCCACACCATGTTCGCCGTCGGCCACGAAAGCTACTTCGTCGTCGACGAACTCCAGCAGGGCTACGGGGAGGCTCTTCTGCCCACCCTCAGCAAAATCCTCATGGTCCAGGACGACCTCCTCAGCGTGCAGGTCCATCCCGACGACGATACGGTCGCGCGGGCCAGCTCCGGCGAACTGGGCGTCAACCAGGACCTGGAAGCCAACCCCACCGTCCGCGTCTATGATTTCGGCCGGCGCCCCGGGGAATACCCTGAACTGGGCTTCCGCCTGGTGGACCCCGAGGCCGGCCTCCGCCGCATCAGTCCCCTGGAGCTGGAAATGCGCCGGGGCCTTTCCATCCGCGTCATGATGGCCGACTCCCACCTTCTGAAGTGCCGGCTCAGCCTGGAGGACGGGCTCACCTGCGGCCTGCCCTTCCCGCACGGCAGCTACCACGTGCTGCACTGCCTGGAGGGCGCAGCGGAACTTCAGGGCGGCAACCGGGCGATGGAGGTGCGGCGGGGGGAAACGGTGTTCGTTCCCGGTTGCCTGGAGGAGGAGCTGACCATCACCGGGGACGGGGACTGCGCCTTCTTCGACGACAGTTTTCCCAACACCCCGAAACTGAGCGCGTTTCTCGCCGCCCACGGCGCCACCGTCGACCAGATCGAGAGCCTGCTGAGCCCGCCGCGGGTCAAGCAAAGCGACTGAGACCGACCATCCGGAGTTCCCCATGATTTCGCCGCCTCGGAAGACAGCCTTTATCGAGGAAGCCTGGTATCCCGCCCTCGCCGTGGATGGAGACCGGCCCCTGCTGGCCTGGCGAGCTTTCCGGACGGAGGCGCCCCCCGACGAGCCGGAACGCATCCTGGCCGCCCACGTGAACGAGGAGGGCATTGAGGAACCCGTGAAGGCGGCCGAAGGCATCTTCCACGGACCCCCACGGCTGGCCTGCAGCGGAGAGCGGCGTCTGCTGTTCGCGGTCCGCAGGGGGGAGACCGGCTGGCCACTGGTGTGCTGGCGCCTCGGCAATTCTCTGGAGCCAGGCGGCGCGGAAGCCCTTTCCCGGCCGGACGCCGTCGTCACCTCCTTCGCCGTCACCGAAGACGGGGCGTGGGCCGTGTGGGCGGAGGCCGGGGAGGCCGGGCGCCGAATCACGCTCGCCGGTACCGACGTCGCCGGCGAGGCGGTCGTCCTGGCCGAAGGACCGGTGTGGACGCCGGCGCTGGCCGGCGGAGAAGACGGGCTGCCGAAGGTCGGGTGGGAAGAAGACGGCCGCATCCGCCTGGCGCTCATCGGGGAAGGCGGCGGTATCGCCGGGGAACAGCTTGTCGGGCTGGATGGGCGGCGGCTCGGACACCCGGACCTCTGCACGTCGAATGGCGGACTCCTCCTCGTCTGCTGCTCGAACGGTACGTGGGGACGGCGAACCGAGCGCCTCAATGAGGATGCGCGCGTGCACCTGTTCCGCTGGTCGCCCCCCGACGGGCTGGAGATGCTCGGCGGGCAGCCGGCGGGCGAGGTGCCGGTCTGCACTACCTCTCGGTTTTCGGAGTATCGCAGCGAAACGGCCCAGAACCGCCGCCTGCCCGTCGCTCCTGCCGTCGCTGCGGACGCCGCGGGCGGGCCCATCGTCTTTTTTCGGCACTACCGCGACGCCCAGATGAACGACTGGGGCTGGACGCTGCGGGTCACACGCGCCACCGGCGCCGGCGCCGGGCCGCCGGAGCACATCAGCAGGGCGCCCGGCTATCCCGACGGGCAATACGTCGTCGTCGCATCGGAGGACGGCCGGCTGGCCGCCGTTACCGAGGCCCGCTATCCGGTGGTCGGCCGGGGTTTCGCCCGCCGGGAAGGCACCCTTCCGCCGGGGGTAGCGCTCTACCGGTTCGGCCTGGAGACCGAAGATGCTGCCGTCCCCTGGACTTGTGGTCCCGCTGTCTCGGGTCGCACGCCGATGGGCGGCCGCTGGCGGACTCTACCCTCCACCTGGAGCGGTTATAAGCTGATCTGGGCCGACCTGCACCGCCACACCTGGGAGTCCCGCTGCGCCCCCGAGTACGACGGGGACTTTCGCGATCACTGCCGTTGGGGCCGCGATTTCGAGCAACTCGGCTCGCTGGCCTTCACCGATCACTGGTTCGTCCACGGCTGCAACGGAGAACACCGGGCCTCGCTCTCGGCGGCCGCCGTCCACCGGGAGCCGGGCCGGTTCGTGCCGCTGTTCGGAGTCGAGGTGAGCTGGCCCTCGACCGGTCACGTCAACATCTACTCCCGCGACTACGGCACGATGACTTCGGTGGCCCGTATGTGGGAGCGGTGCGGGGCGGACCCCGCCGAGGCGCTGCGCTTCCTCTACGATAACGGGTTGGAGGGGAAGGTCATCATGGCAAGGCATTTCCACGGGAGGGGCTTCGGCGAGGGACCGCCCCAGATACTGCACAATCCGCTGGCCGGTGACGACGTCGTCGAGCCCGTCGTGGAGGTGTTTCAGACGCGCGGCGACTGCCTGAAGTGGTATTGCCATATGCTGAGCGCAGGGCAGCGAAAAGGCGCGATCGGGGGGAGCGATCACTGCCGCGCCCCGGACCGCCAGACGCCCGGGTGCCTGACCGGCCTCTGGGTGGAAGAGATCACCCCCGGGGGCATATGGGAAGCCCTGCGCAGCCGGCGCTGTTTCGCCACCAACGGCGCCCGCATCGAGCTGCGGCTCGCCCTCGGCGGGGCCCTGATGGGAGGAGCGGCGCGAGCGGGCTCTCCCCTGCGGTGGGAGGTGCGCTCGGAGAAGACGCTCCGCAGCGTCGCCGTCTATCGCAACGGTTTCCGCCTTCGGGACATCGCCTGCGACGGGGCCTTCTCGGAGGCCGGAGCGATTCCGGAGCCGGGGCCGGGGGAAGCCGCCGCCGTCAGCTACTTCATCGTCGCACGGGACGAGGACGGGGGAATGGCGGTTTCAAGCCCCGTGTGGATCGAAGCGGATGGGTGAGTCGAACTTCCGGTGGGAGGAGTGCATGGGCGCGCGCGAAAAGCTTAACGAGGTGCGCCTCTACGCCCTCCTTACAGAGGAAAGCTGCCGACGGCCCTGGCAGGCGACGGCCGAGCTGCTGCTCTCCGGGGGAGTGGACGCGGTTCAGCTTCGCGAGAAGGACCTCGACGACGCCGAACTGCTCTCCAGGGCACATCTCCTGCGGAATCTGACCGCCGAGGCGGGTGCGCTTTTTATCGTCAACGATCGGCCGGACCTTGCCTTGCTGAGCGAGGCGGACGGCGTTCATCTGGGTCAGGACGACCTGCCCCCCGGGCCGGTGCGGAGCCTGGTGGGCGGGGGAATGCTCGTCGGGATTTCCACCCACTCGGTTCCGCAGGCCCGAGCTGCCCTCTCCGCCGGCGCCGATTACATCGGGGTCGGGCCGGTGGCCCCCACCAGCACAAAGAACTACCCCCGCGGCATGGGACCTGATCTGGTGCGCTCGGTCTGTGCAGAGGTGGACGTGCCCGCGTTTGCCATCGGCGGCATCGATATGGAAAATGTAATGGAAGCCGTCCGGGCGGGGGCGACGGGAGTTGCCGTCTGCTCGGTGCTCTGCGGAGCCGAAGACCCCGAGGAGGCCGCCCGGCGCATGCGGGCCGCCGCGGAAGAGGCGGCCGCCGACTGATCGATTGCCGGCCCGGGGGGAGCCCTACATGACAGACATGCCCGACATCCTGGCCAGGATCTGCCGCGCCAAGCGGGACGAGATCGAAGAGCTGCGTTGCGCCGGGCGGGCCTCCCTGCGGGAAGCCGCGGAGCGACGGGAGCCCCCCCGCGGCTTCCGTGACGCACTGCGGGCAGGGAACGGTGTGTCCCTGATTGCCGAGATCAAGCGGGCCTCCCCGTCGGCGGGACTGATTCGGGAGGACTTCGATCCTCCCGAGATCGCAAACGCCTACGAGCGGGGAGGCGCAACCTGCATCAGCGTACTGACCGACCGCGAGTTTTTCGGAGGAGGGCCGGCTTACCTTCGGCAGGTCCGCCGCGCCGTGGAACTACCCGTTTTGCGCAAGGACTTCATTCTCGACGAGATGCAGGTGCTGGAGGCGCGCGCGCTGGGCTCCGATGCCTTCCTGCTCATTGCAGCCGCCCTGGAGGCCGTCGAGCTTGAGGGCCTGGTAGAGACCGGCCGGAAGCTGGGCATGGACGCGCTGGTGGAGGTTCACAGCGCGGAGGAATTGGAGCAGGCCGTCGGGGCAGGAGCGGACTTAATCGGCATCAACAACCGGAACCTCCACACCTTCGAGGTGAGTCTGGAGGCCACGGAGGCCCTGGCGGACGATGTTCCCGAGGATGCCGTGCTGGTTGCCGAGAGCGGTATCCGAACCGCCGGGGACGTGCGGCGTCTGGCCGAGTGCGGCGTGGACGCCGTGCTGGTCGGCGAGAGCCTGATGCGCGCGGACGACATCGAGTCGGCCACCCGCGCACTGGCCGGCGCGTGACTCCCCGGTGCGCGCTGCGTTACTCAGTCAGCTTTCTCTTCTTCCCCGCACGGGCTTTACCCTAAACGGAGGGCACAGCGAGTGAGAATCGTCATCATGGGCGTCCAGGGGGCCGGCAAAGGCACCCAGTCAAAGCGGCTCACCGAGCAGTTGGGCATCCCCCACCTCGCCACCGGAGACCTGCTCCGCGACCACGTGGACAGGGGGACCGAACTGGGCAGGCAGGCTCAGGAGTACATGGACAAGGGCGAACTCGTCCCCGACGAAATCGTCATCGACATGACCATGGAGCGCCTGAGCCGGCCCGACGCCGCCGAGGGCTACATACTGGACGGTTTTCCCCGGAGCGGCGTGCAACTGGCCGCCCTGGAGTACAGGCGTCCCGCCGAGCACGCGGTGCTGCTGGAGCTGGACGATGAGACGGCTGTGCAGCGACTGACCGAGCGGGAGGTCTGCCCCCGCTGCGGGATCATCTACGGGAAGAACCGCGAACCCCGGGAGGAGGGCGTCTGCGACGAGTGCGGCGGTCCCCTGGTGAAAAGAAGCGACGATTCCGACCGGCAGGCCGTCAAGAAACGCATACAGCGCTACCATGAAGAGATCGACGTGATGGTCCGCTACTACGAGTGGCGGAGCGTACTTCACCGGATTTCCGCCGAGGGTGAGGTGGAGGAGATATTCCAGGACATCCTTGACGCCCTCGGCGCATCCCGTTGACGCCCTCCTCCCCCGGGGCTTTCATTGCCGGCGTTGACGCAATGCGTCGACGACCTGGCGGCTTGCCGAGGGCAGGGGATACTCGTCCAGTTCTTCGACGTCCACCCACCGGTGTGTCCGGTCCTCCGGCAGTCCCTCGGCCGTGCAGATGAAGGCGTGCAGCCGCACCCGGAAGACGGTGTAGTAGTGGGTCAGCTCGATCAGTTTCTCCAACGGGCGACACGCCACACCAAGTTCCTCCCGGCATTCCCGCACCACGGCCTCCCGGGGCTTCTCACCGGTCTCCAGTTTGCCGCCGGGGAACTCCCACATGCTCGCGAACAGCCCCTCGGGCGGGCGTTTCTGGATGTAAGCCCTCCCGTTGCTCAGGAAGACGGCCACGGCGGTTCGGACGTCGCGCAGGTTCCGGCTGCGGGGTCTCGGGATGTCGTACCGCAGTCCTTCCTTGCGTGCCTTGCAGAACTCCGGCACGACACATTCCCCGCAGCGGGGCCGGCGCGGCCGGCAGACCACGGCGCCAAAGTCCATCAGCGCCTGGTTGTAGTCACGGGCCTCGCCGGCGGGCAGCCCGGCCCGCGCCATGCGGCGTGTCCGCCGGCGTACGTCCGCCTCCCGGCCGGTCCCCTCCAGCGCGGCAAGGCGCATCATCGTGCGGACGACGTTGGTATCCAGCGCCACCACGTCGCGACCGTAGGCCAGGCTGAGGACGGCGTCGGCGATGTAGGCTCCAATGCCCGGAAGGTCCAGCAGTTCCGACCGGGTGGCGGGGAGACGGCCGTCGTGCTCGGAGGTCATCCGGCGGGCGGCCTTCAGGAGGCGCCGGGCCCTCCCGTAGTAGCCCAGGCCTTCCCAAAGGGACAGCACTTCGCGCTCGGAAGCGTCGGCCAGGGAGTCGAGGTCGGGAAAGCGCTCCGCCCATCTTCGGAAGTAGGGCTTGACCGTTTCCACGGCGGTCTGCTGGAGCATCACCTCGCTGATCTACACCCGATAGGGGGTGGATTCTTGCCGCCAGGGCAGCTCACGGGGATTCTGCCGGTAACGCCGCAGTATCCGGCGGCCGACTTCTCGCATGGTGCCTTCGTCCATCGCCGCTTCCAGGTTAATGCAACAGCGCGGAAACGACAAACAGGCCCCGGAGCCAGCGATATTGATTGTGGGGGGACGAGTTCGAACCGCTCCTCGTTGACAGAGCGCCTTCCTCGTGGTATAAGATGCTCCTGCGCGTTCTGCGTTTCCGGAGCGCTTCCATCCCGGTGCCGAGAGTCTTCCTCAGCGATTGGGTTTGGAGTCCGTTTCTCGGGGCGCCGGACTCTGAGGCGAGCCCGGACAGTCCGGCGCGGGGCGTGCATGATGCCGGAGAAAGCGAAGTTCATTCTGCTTGGGATTTGAATCCATGGAAATCACGGAAATAACCGCGCGTCCTCGAGAGGTGCGTGGCTCCAGGGCGTGCCGCCGCCTCAGGAGGCAGGGCCTGGTGCCGGCCGTCATCTACGGACGGGACGAACCGAACGTGCTTCTCACCCTGCGCCGGGCCGATATCGAGGAGCTGATGTCGGAGCGCCGTTTCGTGGTCAAAATCAACTGGGACGGACACGAGGAGAACACCCAGTTGAAAGAGGTCCAGTACGACGCGCTGGGCGACGACGTCCTCCACGTCGATCTCCAGCGCATCTCCCTGACCGAGAGCGTCACCGTTTCCGTCCCGGTGGTGCCCCACGGAGACGCGGCCGGGGTCAGCGAAGGCGGCGTGATGGAGCTGGTCCTCCACGCGGTGGTTGTCGAGTGCCTGCCCACCGCCATCCCCGACCAGGTCACCGTCGAGGTGGGAGAGCTGGAGATCGGCGACAACCTGACCGTGGCGGACCTGGAATTCCCGCCCGGCGTTGAAGCCGCCACGCCGGCGGAGACCGTGGTGGTCACCGTGGTGCCACCGGTCGAGTTGGAAGAAGAGGAGGAAGTCGCACCCGAGGAACTGGTGCTCGAACCGGAGTTGATCGGCAGGGAGGAAGAGGCCGAGGAACTGCCTCCGGAGGAGGAGCTTCCCCCGGAGGAAGAGGAGCCCCGGGAAACCGAATAACCAGCCCCCTGCGCGAGCGCGGAGGATGTGCCGCCTGTGAAACTCGTCGTCGGCCTCGGAAACCCCGGGCGCCGCTACAGAGGGACCCGCCATAATGCCGGCTGGATGGCCGTCGAGCGGTTGGCCGAAAACTGCGGCGCCCGGCCCGAAACGGCATCCGCGGACGGCGCCCTGGCGCGGTGCGGGGAGTTGTGGCTGTTTAAGCCGCTGGCCTACATGAATCGCTCCGGCCCTCCGGTGGCGCGACTGCTGGAGAAAAAAGGCGTTGCGCCCTCGGAGATGCTGGTTGTCCTGGATGATCTGAACCTGCCGCTCGGCACTCTCCGTCTGCGGACTTCCGGTTCCAGCGGCGGTCACAACGGGTTGGAATCGGTGATCCGGGCCGTCGGGACCGAGGATTTCCCCCGGCTGCGCCTGGGCATCGGTCCGTGTCCGGCGGCGAGGGATATGAGAGAGTTCGTGCTGAGCCCCTTCGCCGACGAGGAATGGGACGTGGTCGAGGCGATGACCGACAGAGCGGAGGATGCCTTGCTGTGCTGGTCTCGCCACGGCGTGGAGACGGCGATGAACCGCCATAACCGTAAGGTGGACAAAGAGCCCGCTTCGTGATACAAAAGCCCCGGCCTGCTGTGCCGGCGGCCGAACCGGACATCAAACGAGGAGGAAATGTCTTGGCAATTAACCTCTATGAGGCCATGTTCCTGGTGGATGCCAGGAAGGGCGGGTCGGAGTTTCCGGACATAATCCGCCACATCGCCAACATGTTGGAGCGCGTGGATGCGGAGATACTGCGCATCGAGAGATGGGCCGAGCGTAAGCTGGCCTACCGCATTCAGCGAGCCAAGCGGGGAATTTACATCCAGGTGTATTTCCGGGCGGAGGGCTCGGCCATCCGTGAGCTGCGCCACGACGTGCAGTTGTCGGAGCAGCTTCTGCGCGTGCTGGTGCTCCGAAAGGATGAGCCCGACCCGGTGACCGGAGAACTCTACACCCCGGAGGGCGAACTGATCGAGGAACCCGAAGAGGCCCCCGCCGAGGAGCAGCCGGAAGAGACACAGCAGGAAGAAGCCGAGGAAGTTCAGGAGACTACCTGACCCCCCGTCCGCCCTTGACCAGGGAGGGAGTAGCTGTGGCCAATTTCAATCGCGTATACCTGATGGGCAACCTGACCCGGGACCCGGAACTACGCTACACCCCCAGTGGGACGCCGGTTTGCGAGTTCGGCCTGGCCACCAACCGGCGTTACACCACCAGCCAGGGCGAGCAGCGGGAGGAGACCTGCTTCGTGGACGTCACCATGTGGGGACGCCGGGGCGTGGTGATCAGCGAGTATTTCACCAAGGGCAGCCCCATCTTCGTGGAAGGTCGGCTGAAGTACGACACGTGGGAAACCGCCGACGGCCGCCGCAGCAAGCTTTCAGTGGTGGCCCGTAACTTTGAGTTCATCGGCGGGCGCCGGCCCCAGGGCTCCGAACAAAGGGAGTCCCGCCCCCGCAAAGAGTCGCCCCCGCAGGAGAAACAGACGGAGGAAAAGACCTCCCAGAGCGCTCCCGAGGAGGGCTTCGACGTATCCGACGACGAGATTCCTTTCTGAGCAACCGGGCCCGCACAGAGGCCCGGGGAGGCAACACGAGATGGAAGTTCTGCTGCGCCAGGACGTGGAGAACGTGGGCCGCACCGGCGACGTCGTGGAAGTGGCCGACGGCTACGCCCGCAACTACCTGCTGCCGAAGAACATAGCGGCGCCGGTCACCGAGGAGAATCTGCGGCAGGCCGAGAAAGCCCGCCGGGAGAGGCATCGCCGGGAGGAGGAGGAACTGGACCGCCTGCGCCGCCAGGCCGAACTGCTGGAGGGCTTCCTCTGCTACATCACCGCCCGGGCCACCGAGGAGGGCCACCTGTTCGGCTCGGTGAACGCCCGACAGATCGCACAGAGGCTCACCGAGAGCGGCTTCGAAGGAATCCGGTCCACCAGCGTCGAACTCCCGGAGCCCATCGAGGAGTTGGGCGATTATCAGATCGAGCTGATGCTTCATCCAGAGGTCCGGGTCAGCATTACCGTGCGGGTGGCCGCCGAAGAAGAAGCTGAGGTGTAAAGGCAGCCTTCCTTTTGAAACCATCGAGACATGGCCGACAGTCCGGACGGCAGCGCCAGCCCCCGTGTTCCTCCTCACGACCTGCAGGCGGAGATGGGTGTGCTCGGCTCCATGCTGCTTTCCTCCGAGGCCGTGCACCTGGCCCGGGAGAGGCTCTCGGAGGAGAGCTTCTATAAGCTGGCCCATCAGGACGTCTACTCCGCCATTCTGCAGCTCTCCGACGCCCAGAATGCAGTGGACCTGATACTGCTGCGGGACGAGCTGGCCCGCCAGGAGAAGCTGGAGAAGGTCGGAGGCGTCGGTTACCTGGTCGAGCTGATGGAGTCGGTTCCCACCAGCGCCAACGCCGAGCACTACATCGAGATCGTCCGCACCCACGCCCTCCGGCGACACCTTATCCAGACGGCCACCAGCATCCAGAAAAGCGCCTACACCAACTCCCAGGACGTGGAGGAGCTGCTCGACGAGGCGGAATCCGAGATACTCTCGGTTCGTGACGAGAAGGAGAGCGCCCCGGTCCGCCAGATGAACGACGTGCTCCAGAACATCGTGGCCCGACTGGAAGAGCTGCACCAGAATCCCGGTCAGCTCACCGGGCTGGCCACCGGCTACTACGACCTGGACGACCTGACCGGGGGGTTCCAGCCCGGCCAGTTCATCGTTGTGGCCGCCCGACCCAGCATCGGCAAGACGAGTCTGGCGTTGAACATCCTTCACAACGTCTGCGTGGTGCAGCGGCGCCCCGCCGCGCTCTACAGCCTGGAGATGCCCGCCGAACAGATCGTCAGCAACTTCCTGTGCATCCACAACAAGGTGGACACCCACAAGTTCAGGCGTGGGACCCTCGAAACGTCCCAGTGGGATCAACTGGAGGCTTCCCTGGACGAGCTGGTGGGGCTGCCGCTCTACATCTCCGACACCGCCACGCTGCGGGTCATGGACCTGCGCGCCCGGGCCCGCAGGTTGGCCCACCGGCACGGCGTTGAACTTGTCGTCGTGGACTACCTCCAGTTGCTCACCCCCAGTCGTCGGCGGGAGAACCGGGCGACCGAGGTGGCCGGCATCAGTCAGGGCCTGAAGGCCCTCGCACGAGAGCTTGGCGTCCCCGTCGTGGCCATAGCCCAGTTGAGCCGGCGGGTCGAGCAGGAACAGCGACGGCCGCGGCTCTCGGACCTGCGGGAAAGCGGCGCCATCGAACAGGACGCCGACGTCGTGCTCCTGCTGCATCGGCCGTTTCTGCCGGGCGAAGAGCAGGAAGATACCGACGTTCCCGGCAGCAAGGCCGACATCATCGTCGCCAAACAGCGCAACGGCCCCACCGGGCTGGTGCGATTGGTGTTCCGCAAGCGCTTTTTGCGCTTCGAGTCGCGCTCCACCCAAACCAACTTCCATTGAGCCACTACCGATGAGAAATTCCCCTGGCCGTCACCTCGGATGGCGTCGGTTGTGCATCTGTCTCATCCTGCTTCTTTTGTTCGGCGGCGCCGCCCAACCCGCCCTCGGGGCCGCGGACGCAGTCGAGAGTATCACCGTTCGGAACAACTATCTGCTGGCGCGCCGGACAGTTCTGGGCGTGTTGGGTTTTCAGACCGGTATGCGTTTCCAGCGGGAAAAGATCGAGGCTGCGGTGGAGCGCTGGAATTCCTCCGGGCGCTGGGGCACCCTCGCCTACCGCGCAGAAAGGCCCGCCAAGGGCGGGGTGGAACTGGTGCTGGAGCTGACCGAGCGCATACAGCTCAGCCGAGTCTCTTTCCGGGGCAACGAGAGGGTTTCCAGCGACCGACTCCGCGAGGTCATCGGCCTGAATGCCGGCGACCGCGTGGGGCGTTTCGACGTGCGGGCGGCCCAGCAGCAGGTGCGGTTCGCCTACCAGGACCAGGGCTACGCCGGCGCCTCCGTCGAGGCCGCCCTGCAGGTCTCCGGTGAGCTGGAGAGGGAACTGGTCTTCTACGTCGACGAAGGCGTCCGCAGCTACGTAGAGGAGATCGTCTTCGAAGGCAACCGCAGCATGGAGGACGGCGAGCTGGAGGACGTCATGCGGAACTCCGAGCGCGGATGGCTCTCCTTCATCTGGCCCGGCTGGCTCGACAGCGAAGCCTTTCCCGAGGACCTGCGGCGGATAAGGGACCTCTACCGCAGCAAGGGCTACCTCGACGCAGAGGTGACGGGGCGCCCCACCTACAGCGAGGACATGCGCCGGGCAACCCTCCGCGTCCACGTCGAGGAAGGGCCGCTCTACCACGTGCGGGACGTGCAGTTCCGGGGCAACGAACTGTTCAAGGACGAGGAACTGGTGGGGGCCGTGCCCTTTGAACGGGGAGAGCCCTACCTGCCGGAGCACCTGGAGGAGGCGGCGGAGAAGATCTCCGAACTCTACGCCGACCAGGGATACGTGGACCTCACCCGGCGGAAGGGCAACCTCAGGGCAGAGACCCTGTTCGCCGAAGAGGCCCCCCGTGTGGACGTCCGCTTTACCATCAACGAGGGGGAGCGGGTACACATACGGCGTATCCGGATAGAAGGCCTGACCAAGACCAGAGAGGACGTGGTCCGGCGGAACCTGGCCTTCTACCCCGGCGAGCTGGCACGGAAGTCGAAGCTGGAGGAGAGCCGGCGACTGCTGATCAACACGGCCTACTTCGACCAGGAGGCACGCAAACCGGTGGACATCAGCCTGGAGCCGGACGAGGGGACCCTGCGCGACGCGGTCGTGCGGGTGAAGGAGGGCCCCACCGGCCGGCTGATGGTGGGCGCGGGCGTGGGCAGCGAATCCGGCCTGCTGGGCGAGCTTTCGGTGACCGAGAACAACTTCGATATCTGGAACTGGCCCTCGAGCTGGGACGATTTCTGGCGTGGCAATGCCTTCCGCGGCGGCGGCCAGCAGTTGTCGCTGGTCCTTCGGGCCGGCACCGAACGCTCCTATTACTCGGTCTCTTTCCGGGACCCCGCCGTTTACAACACCGATTACAGCTTCGGCTTCGAACTCTACAGCCGCGGCATCGTCCGGAACGAGTTCGACGAGACCCGAACGGGTTTCAACGTGAGCGCGGGACAGCGCCTCTCCAGCTACCTTCACAGGGGCCTGACGGTCGGATACGAGAGCATCGACATCGACGACGTCGACTCCACGGCGGCCCTGGAGATACAGCGGGACGAAGGTTCGTTCTCCAAGCCCTTCCTCCGTTTCGAGGCCGAGCTGGACCGCCGGGACAACCGCATCCTGCCCACCGAGGGCCACCTGGTGGGGATGGAGGTGGAGGCGGCGGCCGGCGACATCGAGACCCTCAAACTCATCCTGCGGGGGGAAAAACACTGGACCGTCCGGCAGCGGAACGGGCGTTACAAGCACGTCGTGGGGGTCCGCGGGCAACTCGGCGTGGTGGATACCTATGGCGACCGCGTTCCCGTCTTCGAACGTTTCTACGCCGGCGGCCTCCGTTCGCTGCGCGGCTTTCAGTACGAGGGGGTCAGCCCCGTGGATCCGGCCACAGAGGACCAGGTCGGCGGAGAGTCCATGCTGGTGGGCTCCCTCGAGTACAGCCTGCCGGTTTCCCGCGACGAGAAGGTCCGGCTGATCGGCTTCGTCGACGCCGGCTACGTTGCCGAGGATGCCGAAGACGTGTTCACCGGCTGGGACGAGCTGCGGATGTCGGTGGGCGTGGGCGTGCAGTGGCAGATACCCCTGTTCGGGCCCACCTCCCTGGAGGTCGACCTCGCCGCCCCCGTCATGAGCGAATCCGGCGACGAGACCCAGAACATCCACTTCTCCCTCGGCGCCCAACGCGCGTTTTGATTCCGAGGGCGCGTTCGCTTAGATTATCAGGCAGCCTGAAACCAGCGAAAGGATTCCCAGATGCACTTCCTCAGAAGAGCTTTCTGCGCGTGTTTGGCCGCTCTGATGGTCTGCGCGGCCGCCCCTGCGGCCGCCGGAGCGGAACAGGAGGAGCAGCCCGCCGCCGGCCCGGCCCTGAAGGTGGCCGTCGTTAACATGACCGAGGTCGTGGCGGCCAGCAAGCAGTGGCGTGATGCGGGAGAGGAGCGCCTCCGCCTGATGGAGAAGATGAAACGCACCGTAACGAAACTGCGCCAGCAGGTGCAGGTCCTCCGCAACGAGCACGCCAACCTGCCCCCCGGAACCGAGGAACGCCAGCAGAAAGAGCAGGAGATCGCGCGCGCGCTGGAGGAACTGCGCCAGACGCAGCGGGATTTCGAGACCCGTATCGCCGAACACCACAACAAGGCCGCGCGCAAGCTGTTCGGGAAAATCACCGACGCCGTCAAAGCTCATGCGGAGAAGAACGAGATCGACCTGGTGCTGAAGAAGCGTGACCCGGACCTCGCCGCCGGCCGCACCGCCGAGGAGAGCCTCCTGCTGGCCACAACCGAAGTGCTTTACGCCGCGCCGGCTCTGGACATCAGCGACGCCGTGACCGAACGGATCAACGCCGGATACCCCGGCCCTATGGAACCGAAGTGAGATGCCCCGTCCTCAGCACACCATCGGCCGGACCGCGGAACTGTCCGGCACAGCCCTGTTCGGCGGGCAGGAGGTGAACGTTCGGCTCCGGCCCGCCGACGAGTTTACCGGCCTGCTTTTCACCCGCAGCGACCTCCCGGACGCCCCCGTCGTCCCCGCCAACATTGAGGCCCTCGGCGACGGCTACCGCTGCACCACGCTCAACTGGAACGACGTTGAGGTGAGGTCGGTCGAACACGTGCTGAGCGCCTGCATGGGCCTGGGGGTGGACAACCTGCTGATCGAGCTGGACGCCGACGAGCCCCCCGCCCTGGACGGAAGTCCCCTCCCCTACGCCGAGGCACTCATGGCGGCAGGCATCGTCGAGCAGAGCGCCGAGCGCCCCGTGCTCGAGCTGGAACAGACCGTGTCGGTCCCGGAGGGGCGCGCCATCATCTTTGCCATGCCCCAGGAGGAAGGCTTCACGGTCAGCTACGTGCTCGACTTCGAGGAAGGCTACCACCCCACCCAGAGCTTCACCGTCGATATCGAACCGGAGACCTACCTGGAGCAGGTGGCCCCCGCCCGTACGTTCGGCCTGAACGAGGACTACGAGGAGTTCCACGAGCTATCCCTGGGCGGCGGCATCACCGACGAGAACGCTTTCGTGCTCTGTAAAGACGGCACGGTGAAAAAGCCCCGGAGCGGCGCGGAGGCGGACCTCCGCTTCCCCGACGAGGCCGTCCGCCACAAGGTGGCCGACCTGCTGGGGGACCTGGCGCTGGTCAATGCCGACCCGCAGACCAGGGTGGTGGCCGTGCGGAGCGGACACCGGCTCAACACCGCGCTGGCCCGGCGCCTCCACCGTGTGCTGGAGGAGGAAGGCGGTCCCGAGGCCCAACTGGACGTGATGGAGATACGGCGGATTCTGCCCCATCGCTACCCCTTCCTGATGGTGGACCGTGTGCTCCGGGTGGAGGGGGAGCGCAAGCTGGTTGCCGTGAAGAACTGTTCTATCAACGAGCCTTACTTCCAGGGCCACTACCCGGACTACCCCATACTCCCGGGCGTGCTGCAGTTGGAGGCGCTGGCCCAGGCGGCCGGTCTGCTGCTGCTGCGCAAGCTGGAGCACACCGGCAGGGTCTGCCTGCTGGTTCGCCTGGATTCGGTAAAGCTCCGCCGACCGGTCCGCCCCGGGGACCAGCTTACTCTGGAGGCGGAGGCGATCCGGGTTCGCTCCCGCACCGCCCAGGTCAAAGGCAGGGGAACGGTCAACGGTGAGGTGGCCTGCGAGGCGGAGATGGGTTTTATGCTGGCCGACAGGGACGCTCTGTGATGGAGTTCCCGGACGCACGCGAGGAAGCTCTATGAAGATTCATCCCAGCGCGATCGTGGAGAACGGAGCCGAGATCGGCGAAGACGTGGAGATCGGCCCGCAGGCATACATCGGCCCTGAGGTTAGCATCGGCGATAGCTGCGTGATCGGCCACGGCTCGCACATCGAAGGGCACGTTACGATGGGCGAGAACAACTTCGTCGGTCCCTACAGCGTGCTGGGAACGCCCCCCCAGGACCTTACCTACCACGGGCAGAAAACCGAGTTGATCATCGGCGACGACAACGTGTTCCGCGAGTTCGTTACCGTCAACATCGGTACCGTCAACGCGAACAGCGTCACCCGTATCGGGGACAGAAACTACCTCATGATCTGCAGCCATGTCGGTCATGACTGCGTGCTGGCCGACGACGTGCTGCTGGTCAACGGCGTCCTTCTCGGAGGTCATTGTCACGTGGAGGTGGGGGCGAAGTTGATGGGGGCCGCGGCCTGCCACCAGTTCGTCACCATCGGCAGGCAGGCATACGTCGGGGGCCTGAGCCGCATCGTCCAGGATGTCCCCCCCTTCATGATCGTGGAGGGAAACCCCTCCCGCGTGCGGGGGGTGAACGAGATAGGGCTGGAGAGGGCCGGCTACTCCAAAGAGGTCATCCGCGAACTCGGGGAAGTCTACAAGGCCATCTACCGCACCCGGGAGCTGAACCGCTCGAAAGTTTACGAGGAGCTGGCCGACGACCCGGACGCCAGCGAGGAAGCGCAGCATTTGGTGGAATTCCTCCGGCGTTCCCAGGAGGGAGTGCACGGACGTTACCTGGAAGGCCAGAGGAATCATTGAAACGAGGAGGCCCGATGAAGCCCGAAGAACAGAAGGGGAAAATCGTCCAGAAGGTGGCCGTTTTCGGACTCGGCCGGTTCGGGCTTGGGCTGGCGGTTCGCCTGGCGGAACTGGGGGCCGACGTGCTGGCGGTGGACTCCGACCAGGAGCTGGTCGAGCAGGTGGACCAGCGGGTCAGCCGGGCCGCCTGCCTCGACGCCACCAACGAGTTCGCCATGAAGAAGCTTAACCTCGGCGAGGTCGACCTCGCCCTGGTCTGCATCGGCAGGAATATCGAGGCCGGCCTCCTGGTGACCGCCGTGCTCCAGCGACTGGGTGTGGAGGAGATATGGGTCCGGGCCATCGATCACAACCAGGCCCAGATACTGGGAGCCATGGGGGTGAGCAACATCGTCAGCCTGGAGAAGGAGATGGCCCGGGAGGTCGCCCAAAAGGTTATGATGCCCGGAATCCAGGTGATAGCCCCCATCACTGCCAACCACGCCCTCGCCGAAATCAAAGCCAAGCGGGAATTCGTGGGCAAGACCCTCGACGAACTGGACTTCCGCAACACCTACGGGCTGAACGTCGTTGCGATCAAGTCCCGGGAACTCACCACCGCACCCAACGGCACCGAGAAGGCCGAATATCAGATAAACGACCTGCCCCACGCCACGGACGTCATCCAGGAGGGGGACAGGCTGGTGGTCATCGGCGCCGACGATAAGATCCGCGCCCTACAGACCGGCTACTGACCCCCGGCGCCACGGCGAACTGTCCTCCCATCAGTGCGACCACGTCAAGGTTCGCCGGAGTAGCGTGTCGAAGCAGTGGAACTGGACGCTGAAACGAGCAAAACGCTGACCGAAGGGGCCGGCGAATGCCCGAGCAACTGGCGGTAAACGGCGGCGAAAGGACGGTCCCGGACGGCTTCATAGAGCCCTGGCCCGAAGTGACCGAGGCCGACCGGAAGGCCGTCCTCGAGGTGCTCGACGCTCCCGGGTTCTCCGAGCAGCAGCGCGTCCAGTCGGAGGGGCTTGCCCGGGAGTGGGCGGAGTACATGGGAGTGAAGCACTGCATCCCGGTCAACAGCGGCACGGCCGCCCTCCACATGTGCGTGGCCGGAGTGGGCGTGGAGGCGGGCGATGAGGTCATCGTGCCCGCATTCACCTTCTGGGCCAGCGCGGCCGCCGTCCTCCACCATAACGCCATCCCCGTGTTCGTCGACGTTGACCCCCGCACCTGGTGCATCGATCCCGACCTCATCGAGCCGGCCCTCACCGAGCGCACCAGGGCCGTGATGCCCGTGCACATACACGGCATGCCCGCCGACATGGACCCCATCCTGGAGATCGCCGCCGATCACCACCTCGCAGTCATCGAGGACGTGGCCCAGGCGCACGGAGCCCGCTACAAAGGGCGCCTGTGCGGTTCGATGGGCGATGCCGCCGGCTACAGCACGCAGGCATCCAAGACCCTCAGCAGCGGCTGCCAGGGCGGGCTGTTCACCACCGATGACGAGGAGGTCCACGAACGCGCCTCCCTCCTGCAATACTTCGGAGAGCACGTGGTTCCCGGCCGGGAGCGTGAGGAGCAGCAGTACAACGCACGGGGACTCGGCTGGATGTACCGGGGCGACATGCTCAGCCAGGCATTCGTCCGCAGCCAGCTCAAGCGACTCGATGCGAACAACGCTCTGCGGGTGGAGAACTGCGAGTTCCTCACCGAGCACCTCGGAGAACTGCCCGGCGTCGTGACGCCGTGGGTCCCCGAGGGCCGCGAGCACGTCTACTATAACTACGTCGTCGGCTTTGAGCCCGAGGAACTCGGTCTGGACGTCTCACCCCGCACCTTGCGGGAGAAGGTCCAGAAGGCCCTGAAGGCCGAGGGCGCGGCCGTGGGACAGTGGCAGACAAGGTCCGTGCCGGCTCAGGATGTGTTTCAGGAGCGGGTGGGCTACGGCGACGGTTGTCCCTGGCGGTGTCGCACAGCCGAGGTCTCCTACGACGTCGACCAGTACCCGAATGCGAACGAATTCCTGGACTCTCACTGCTACGTCTTCGAGGTCAACCCTCCCAACGGCCTGGAGCTGATGGAACTGTACGTGCAGGCGTTCCGGAAGGTGATGGCGGGCCTCGACCAGATCCCCGACTGAGCGGCGGACAACGCACGCGGGGGCTTGACGTGCAGCGCCTATCAGGCCCGGTAGGGCCGCCTCAGCCGTGGCCGGGGGTGAAGGGCGCCACCGGTTCTTCAGGGCGAGGTGCGTATCCGCAGCTTCGGACTCAGGATTTTGCTTGTGCGAAACCGTTGGGATGGGTGGAGTGCCACTTCCAGGCGGTCTCTACGATCTTCTCCAGTGAAGGGAAACGAGGCTCCCATCCGAGTTCGCGGCGGATTTTTGCCGGCGAGCCCACCAGCTTCGGGGCATCACCGGGGCGCCTCTCGGACTCCACCACTTCGAAGTCCCGCCCGGTCACTTCCTTCACCATCTCGATGACCTCCAGCACCGAATGCCCCCGACCGGTGCTGAGGTTGTAGATCATAACCTGCCTCTCCTCCAGCGCCTCCATCGCCGTTAGGTGGGCGGTGCCGAGGTCGAGCACGTGGACGTAGTCGCGGATGCAGGTGCCGTCTCGGGTGGGATAGTCGGTGCCGAAGACGGCGATGTTGTCGCGCTTGCCGAGTGCCGCGTGGATCACCAGCGGTATGAGGTGGGTCTCCGGATGGTGATCCTCCCCGATGCTTCCGTCCAGGGCCGCCCCGGCGGCGTTGAAGTAGCGGAGGGAGGCGTAGCGCAGTCCGTAGGCCTCCGCATAGTCCGCCAGGATGTTCTCAACGGCGGCCTTCGTGCGGCCGTAGGGGCTGATCGGCTGGATGGCAAAATCCTCGGTGATGGGCACCTCCTGCGGTATCCCGTAGAGAGTGCAGGAGCTGGAGAAGATGAACTTCTCCACGCCCCGGCGGCGCATGGCGCGTAGGAGGTTCAGCGTGTTGACCACGTTGTTGTAGTAGTACTTCTCGGGATTCTCCACCGATTCGCCCACGTAGGCGCTGGCGGCGAAGTGCATCACCGCCCGGGCGCCGGACTCCTCCAGGGCGTCCAGTATCTGCGTCTCGTCGCCGAGGTCGGCCTCGATCAGAGGGCTGGCCCCGACGGCGGCGGCGTGGCCCTCCGAGAGGTTGTCGAGAACATAAGGGACGTGGCCGGCCCCGCGCAACGCGACCAGCGCGTGGCTGCCGACATAACCCGCACCGCCGGTAACCAGGACGTTCATGGTGTGTGTTCCTCCTTTACAAGTGGTCCAAAGCCAGAGTGTCCAGACCAGGTTGCGGATTGTATGCTCGGCCGCCCAGCAGTTCCACCGATGCCGCCCGAATCATTCCAGAAGACAGCGGTAGAGCCGGAGGTAGGCATCCGTCATGCGCCGCCGCGAGAAACGCAGCGCCCGTTCCCGGCGCGCGCGGACCTGCCCCTCCCGAACGGGAGAATCCACCTGCCGCTTCATTGCCCTGTAGAGCGCCCCGGCGTCCTCCGGCGGCACCCAGGTGACGGCGTCGCCGCCGACTTCCGCCAGCGAATCCACGCGGCTGGCCACACACGGCAGTCCGGCGGCCAGTGCCTCCACCAGGGCCAGGCCGAACCCCTCCCGGCGGGAGGGCATCACGAAGACGCTGATCCCGCCGAGGAATCCCGGAACGTCCTCCACGAAGCCCACCAGTTCAGCCCGGCCTTCCAGCCCGTATCTCCCTATCAGCTTCCGGAGAGCGTGCCCCTGTGGGCCGTCGCCGGCGATGCGCAGTTCCACCGTCTCGTTCTCCCCGGCCAGACGGGCGAAGGCGCGTATCAGCACGTCAAAGCCTTTCTCCGGGATCAGCCGTCCGAGCGCCCCAAACACCGGCCCGGACCGGGGCTGGACGCTGCGATAAGGCTTCAGGTCGATGCCGTCTTGGATCACTCCCTCCCGCCGGGCGCGCCCGGCCACCCCGCGGTAGTAGCTCCTCATCGCGCGCGAGACGTACACCTGGCAATCCGGCAGCGGCCCCGCAAGTCGATAGAAGGACCTCCGCAGGGCTCCACCTTCCCGGCCGTGATGCGTCCAGAGCAGCGGACACCGCAGGCTCCAGTTCCGGAGCAATGCCCCGGCGGCATTCCCGTGGAACATGTGACAGTGAAGGAGGTCGGGCTGCCAGTCGAGGACGAACCGCCGCAGACCGGCAAGCCGCCACGCCATCCATTTCCTCTCGATGCCGGCGCAGTAGACCGGAAAGCCCTCCCGGCGCAGCACCTGCGCGGTCCGGCCGACCGGGCGGCCGCCCTTGAACAGGCCCGCCACGGCGCAGTCGATCCCCCGCACTCGGAGGCCGCGGGCGAGGTTGACGATCACCCTTTCGGCCCCTGCGAACCGGAGGTCGGTTGTCAACTGCAACACGCGCATGTGCTCTCTCCACCCTCCTCTACGGGCGGGGGCCGTCCTCCCCTGCTTCATCCAGGTAACCGAGGGCGCGCAGCCGGCGTTTCAGCGCTTCCTGCTCTTCGGCGGAGACCGCCGGGGCTTCAGCCTGCTGCTCCACCGCCGGGCGCTCCCTTTCGAGATGCGACTCCAGCAGCCCTCGCAGCGGCCTCAAAGCCGGGGGACGACGTTCCAGCAGGTTCTCCTCCTCCCCGGGGTCCCGGGTGAGCCGGTAGAGTTCTTCAGTTCCCTTCTCAAGGTCGCGTATCAGCTTCCATTCGTCAGTGCGTGCGGCCGCGGTCCGCGGACTCTCGGAGACGAAGCTCCGGTAGGCGGCCTCCGCGAAGACGGCCTTACGGCTTC
Organism: uncultured candidatus Brocadiaceae bacterium; assembly: GCA_964510315.1. Lineage (GTDB taxonomy): Bacteria > Planctomycetota > Brocadiia > SM23-32 > SM23-32 > CAZEAP01. The sequence continues at coordinate 92,297 of CAZEAP010000005.1, read as the reverse complement.
CCTCCAGCAGCGAGCGTCCCTCGAAGGTGGCCGGGCTCTGAACCTCCGCCACCGCGCAGAGCGTGGGTGCCAGATCGATCAGCGACGCGATGGCGGATTCCGTTCGGGCAGGTTCTCCGGGCAGCTTCGCGATCAACGGGACGCGGATCAATTCCTCATACAGCAGGTCGCCGTGGAAACACGTGCCGTGCTCGCCGAAGGCCTGACCGTGGTCGCTGGTCAGGAAGACGGCAGTAGTCTCCCACGCGCCCGAGCGGCGCATCCACCCGAACAGTTCCCCGAGACTCCTGTCAAGAGATCGCACCTCCGCGGCGTAGAGGTCCTTGAGCCGGCGGAAACCGTCGGTGCCGAGGCGGCGTGGATACTTCAGGGCCGTTTCGGAAAGCTGCCGGGCCAGGCGTCGCTCTTCTTCGGAGAGTTCATCAAGGTGCGTCCCGTAGGGCCAGTGAGGGTCCATGTAATGCACCCACAGGAAGGTGGGATCGCCGGCGCCGGCCAGCCATTCCGTGGCCCGGCGGGTAATGGCCTCGGCGGGCTCGTGGGGTTGCTCCAGCGGTATGCTCCGCCGCTTCAGAGTCCTGTAGAATCCCCTGGCCAGCCGGAAGAGCCGCGGTGCCTTCCGTGCGAGCGCCCGCTTCAGTCCGGCGGCGCGCGATTCTTCCGCTGCCATCGTGGGCGCCGGCGCAGCATCTTCCCCGGAGGACGGAAGTGAATCCCAAAAACATTCGAACCCGCCCCCGTAGCCTTTGGCCCGCGAAAGCAGTGGGTTCGAGTGGAAGGCCGCGGTGCGGAAACCGGCCCGCCGCAGCACTTCCGCCACCGAGAGGCGCGGGCCGAAGTGCTGGACCGTGCCGCCGGTGGTCGGATAGTTGGAGGCCAGGATGCCGGGGAACGAATGGGTGGTGTCCGGGCCGGTGGCGAAGGCCCGCTCGAAGAGGACGCCCTCTCCGGCGAGAGCATCCATCGAGGGCGTGGCATTTTCCGAGCCGTAGGCGCCGAGGAAGTCCGGCCGCAGGCTGTCCACGGTTACGAGGATGATCCTCCGGCAGGGACTTCTCATTCCTTCCGGTCCCTCCTTCCCAGGCGGCCGAGCAGGCTGAGCGGCGCCCGAAGGAGCGCCACGAACGGGACGGCGAGGGTCTTTGCGCTGAGCAGCAGGGACGGGTGGGTCCGCACGGCGCGCCAGAAGTCCGCCAGGCTCCCGGCGCAGGTCCCCGCCCAGGCGCGACGCCACGCCCGCCAGCGATACCGCCGGCCCATCAGCTCCTGCCGGGCCTCCTCCGCCAGTTCTTTCTCCGGTTCGGTCAGGATGTCCCAGTATTCCCGCTGCACCTCTTCGTTCTCGGTTCGGAACTCGCCCTCCCACGCGCCGGTGGTGCTGCCGGAGTGGATGCGGAAACGGGAGAGGACCTCGCTGGTCCATTTCAGCTCGTATCCGGCGGCCACCATCCGCAGCCAGTACTCGTAGTCCATCGAGACCTCCAGGTCGGTGCGGAAAAGCCCGATCTCCTCGGTTACCGTGTCCCGCCAGAACGTGGAGGGCTGCACCAGGCAATTGCCCACCAGCCACTCCCAGCGGTGGGTCCAGGGCCGGGGCGGCCAGAGGTGCCCCCAGCCCGTCCCCGGACCGAAGAGCCGGCCGCGCCCGGACAGCCAGTTGACCGTCTCCGCCATGAATGCCTCGCCAGCGGTCTGCAAGGCCGAGGGCGTATAGAGGTCGTCCGCGTTGAGGTAGGCCAGCACCTGTCCATCTGCCCACTCGAGCCCCTTGTTGACGGCGTCGCTCTGTCCCTCGTCGGCTTCGCTGACCCATCGGGCAAGCCACGGCTCGTACCTGCGGATGATCTCGACGGTTCCGTCGCTGGAGCCGCCGTCGACGATGAAGTATTCCAGGTTCGGATAGCCCTGGAGCAGGACGGAGCGGATGGTCTCTTCGATGAAGTCGGCGCTGTCCAGGGCCGGGGTGACGATGCTGATGCGGGGCCACGTCCGCCCGTCCGGCGCCGCCTCCGCGAGGGGCGGGCTCTCCTCGGTCCAGGGCCAGCCCCTCTTGCCGCTCGGCGGTTTCGGCAGGTCTTTGAGGCCGGTCGGGGCCATCTATCGCTCCTTCAGCTCGGGCTGTTCCGTCTCGACGGCACGCCGGAGGGCGTCGACGGGCAGGTCGTTTACTCCCCGTATCTCGCCGGCCGCACGCTCCAGCACGGCGATCTGTTCGTCGCGGCTCTCCCGTAGGCGGCGCATGAGACCGGCCACCTCGACGGCTTCCATCCGGTCCAGGTCGGCGCAGGCCAGCCGACCGGCCGTCCATGATGCCAAACCCCGCGCCTTGTAACGATAATAGGGGCCGGAGACCAGTGGAAGCACGGGGACGCCTTCGGCCATGGCGAAGACCCCGAGGTGGTAGGACAGCGCGACGACCATCCGGCTGAGGCCCACAAGGCGCCGGGCGACGCCCGGTTCCTGTGGGCGCGCCAGCACGTGGAGCCTTTCGCGTTCCCTCATGCACCCGCGCAGTGCCTCGGCGCAGAGCCGGTCGTCCGAGGAGTGGTAGCCCCGGCTCATGGGAAGAAAGGCCCAGGGCAGCGACGTGCCCTCCTCCAGGGCAGCCGCCAGCTTCGGCAGATGACGGTCCGTGCGGCGGACGTAGTCGGTGCCGCGGAAGTGCAGCAGCCCGAAGGGTTCACCCGGAGCGACTCCGGCTTCCCGCAGGATGTCGCCCGCCCGTTCGGTATCGTCCGGCGGCAGGCTGAATGCCTCGTCACCGACGTCCGGCAGGCCTTCGGTTGGCAGGCCCGCGGCCTCCAGAACCGCACGGCTGACTCCGCAGTCCCGGAAGGAAAAATGGGCGGCCGCCGCAGCGGTCTCGGCGGCTGTCCGCAGTGCCCATTCGCTCTCGAAGGGGCCGACGGCCTGGCTGGAGACCACGGCGGGCAGTCCGAGCCGCCTGGCCCATCTCACCAGCAGCCACTTCGTGAGCAACTGCCCCCGCCGCGTCCACTCGTTCATGTTGGCGGCCCCGACGCAATAGAGGGCGTCGCACTCCTCCAACCCTTGCAAGAGCCGTTCCGCGTGGCCGGCGCCCCGGTCCAGGCGCGCGGCCCTCCAGCGCCAGGGCGCGTCGAAGGGCAGGCGGCGCAGCCACCGCTCCAGGCCCAGGGCGTCCATCCGGGGGAAGAGCGACCTCTGGGAGACCGGGACGGTCCGGCAGTCGGGAAGCTCCGGCAGGGGGCGCCCCGGCCTTTGGGGCAGCACGAAGGAGCACCGGCCGAGCTGCTCCCGTATCCGCCGGACGGCGTTGAGGAGCATGGCCTCGTCGCCGAGGTTCCCGTACGCCTCCCCGTGATTGAGGTAAACCAGGGGGCGGGTTGTGGGCTTCTGTGCCATGTCTCACCGTCCGAAAAGTTTGGAGACTATCCTGCGGAGCCCACCGCCGAGGCCGTGGCGGGGGAAGAACCGGACCGCTCTGCGCAGCAGCGACTCGCGGTCCCGCCCGTAAACACCGTACTCGGTCTGCACCCAGGGCCAGTCGGTGTCAACAGTGCGGTCGGGCCGGAAGGGCCGGTTGCGGGACGGGTCGATGCCGTCGTAAGCGAGCCAGTCCCAGGTGACGGCGCGGCGTTTGATGACCTCCTCCTGCATGGGCACGGTTTCGAACTTGCTCTGCGGGGGCGAGGGGTGCCAGGGATGGTAGACGCGCATGTCGGGATGCCACTTGACCTTCAGTCCCATGTTCTTGAAGCGGATGTAGTTGTCGCCGCCAAGGTAGTGGTAGCCGGCGAAGAAGGGGAGCTGCTCGTAGCCGTTCATCTCCAGCATCCACTCGCGCCGGACGGTCGTGCAGCCGCCGAAGTTGTAGGTGTGCTTCACCGAGGAGCTGGAGCGGATGTAATCCAGGTCGGCTCCCTCCCGGTAGTCTTCCTCCCGCTGGTCCAGGCGGAGCACGTAGAGCACCAGCTCGGGGCAGGCCTCGTGCTCTTCCAGGACGCGTTCCAGCAGATCGGGCTCGCAGGCGACGTCGGCGTCGGCGATGACCAGCACCTCGCCTCGGGCCTCCACGATGCCCTTGTTGTAGGCGTAACCGAGTACCTGCGGCTCCTCCGAGCGGCCGAGCGTGAAGAGGCGCACACCCTCTCGGGAGGCCGCCTCCGGGGCGGGCCGGTCCGTGTACTCCACCCAGATCAGCTCGTAGCGTTCCCGCTCGAGTGTCTGCTCCGAGAAGTAGTCCAGCGCGTGGAAGCGCTCGCGGAAACCGCCGTCGACCATGATCACTGATATGTCCGGTTCGGTCATGATTGTTTTCCCGGCTTCAGTCCACGTAGCCCAGTCCGCGCAGGTGCTCCATGACGCGCTCGTCTTCGGCCTCCCGGAGCCGGATCTGCGGCCCGGTGACGCCCCGGCGCCAGTACTCGCGGAGCATCCGGAACAGCTCGCGCTCGTCTTCCGCGAGGAGATCGGGACGGCACCTGCGGGGCGCCTGCTCCAGGGGGTCTTCCTCCAGGTCGCACACGAATACGGTTCCCTCCGGCTCCGTCTCCTTCGTGGCGGCGGCGCCGCGCTTCGGCGAGCGCAGGGCGCGGAGCCACTCCACCGCCGGTCGAGGGAGCGTCTTCTTGAGGAAGGACTTCAGCGAGGCCCCCGCCCGGCCGGAACTCGACATGAAACGCCGCAGCATCGGTTCGCCGAGCTGCCATATGAGTTTCTTCCCCGGCAGCCTCACGCAGACCTGCATCGGCGTGCAGTCCCCCGTGAGGTGGCGCATCCATATGCGTTTCTCCCCCGCGGCCGCCCCGCCGGAGCGCCACACCTCCGAGAAGCACGGCCGCCCCCGGTCCGAGCACAGGAGCGAGCGACCATCCATCTCTCCCGCCGCGCCGACGCCGGCGTCGGAGACGCCGAGGTAGTCCAGCGCGGTGGGCGCCAGGTCCACCAGGGAAACCTGGCCCTCGGCCCTGCCGGGCTCGATGCCCGGACCGTGAAGTGCCAGCGGGACGCGGATCGCATCGTCCAGCAGGGATTCTCCGTGACTCAGGGGCGGGCCCACGCTGTCGGGCACCACGGCTTCCCCGTGATCCGAGAACACCGCCAGCAGCGAGTCGTCGTAAAGCCCGGCCTCCCGCAGCGCGGCCAGCATGCGGGGCCAGCGCACGGTGTCGAACCACCGGACACCGGTCAGGTACCACTCGAGCAGCAGTCGGGCCGCCTCCGGTGAGCCGAGCCTGCGTTTAGCCCGCTCCCAGACCCACCCGCGAAACTGTGTCTTGTCCTCGGGGGCGCCCTCCAGCCCGTCGAGGCGACGGCCGATCATCTCCACCGCCTCCTCCCACGCCCAGCGCTGCTCGTGCACGTCCTCGACCGCCGACCAGCAATACGGAATGTGGACGTCGTGTGTGTGAAGGAACAGGAAGGCGGGACCGTCCCGGTCGGCGCACCACCGGCAGGCCTCCCGCTCGTCCTCGAAGAGCTGCTGGAACCCGCTGAGGACGCGCGAGCCGGCGGCCAGCACGCTGGCGGCGCCGCTCTCCTGCACCGCCGCGCACGCCCAGCCCCGCTCGCTCAGCTCGTCGGCCAACGTCCGGACGCCCTCGGCCAACGCCCACTTGTAGAACGCGCGCACCCCGTGGCGATTTGGATACAGGCCGGTCATCATCGAGGCGTGCGAGGCGGTGGTGTAGGGCGCGGCGCTTATGCACCGGCTGAAGTAGAGGCTGTCCTCGAAGAACTCGTCCAGGTTGGGCGTCTCCACGCAGTCATCGACCCCCCATCGGCGCAGGTGCGGCCTTTCCCGGCAGCTCCCCACGCAGTCGTAGCGGAGGCTGTCGATGGAGATCAGCACGAGGTTCTTCCGGGCGCCTGCCGTCATAAGGTTGCCTCCGTCCTCCGGGACTGTGCCTCCGAGTAGAGCGCTACGTAACGCTCGGCCATCAGGCGGACGTCGTATTCCTCCTCCGCAACCCGTCGGCAGCTTCGGCCCATGCGCTCCTGCTCGCCTCCGAGGAGCGCCTCTTCCAGGCACTCGGCCAGCCCTTCGGGGCTTCCGGGTTCGGCCAGCCAGCCCGTCTCGCCCGGCCGGACCACCTCCGGCACACCGCCCACCCGGAAGGAGACGCACGGCGTCCCGCAGGCGATGCTTTCCACCAGCGTGTTGGGCAGGTTGTCCGCCCGCGTGGGCAGCACGAACACGTCCGCGGCCGAGTATGCCAGCGCCATCCGCCGCTGTGAATCCACCGTGCCGAGGCGCCGCAGCGGATAGGGGAGCGGGGGAGCCGCAACGCCGAGCTGACCGACCGACAAGAGCGTGACCCCCTGGACGCCGCGGCTGCGCAGACGTTCCAGCGCCTCCTGCAGCACGCCCCGCCCTTTCCTTCGGCGGGTCAGGGACCTGGCCCCGAACATGACCACCGGCCCCTCGCTCCGGAGGCCGAGGGCCTCCCGTGCCGCCTGCCTGCCGAGGGGACGAAAGACCTCCAGGTCGAGCCCGTTGGGGATGCATCTGGACCGGAAGCCGCACGTGAGGGGAGAGCGCCGCACCATCTCCAGCAGCCAGCGGGAGGGCGTCACGATCACCGGATCGATCCTGTCGTAGACCCGTCGGCGCAGTCGGTAGAGCAGGCGGGTCACGGCCCCCCGGCCGGGCAGCCGGCCGGCCGGATTCGGGCACTCCCGACAGCGCCGCAGCCACCCTTCACACCCCATCGGGTAGAAGCAGTGGGCGGTGAGGGGCCACGCATCGTGGAGTGTCCAGATCAGCGGGGCATGGCTCTCGAAGTGTGGCAGCAGGGGGAGCGAGAGGAGGAACCCATGGACGTTGTGCAGGTTGACGACGTCGGCCCAGCGCACGTGCCGCCGGTGGCCCAGCCACGAGGCGGCGTCGAGGAAGCCCTCCAGGCCGGTGCTTCTCTCCAGCAGCCACGTCAGCCGGACGGCCAGGCGCCCGAGGACGGGGTTCGGGAGCCAGTTCACAAGCTCCTCCGAACTCGCCGAGTAGTCGCGGGAGAGTATCCTGGAGTCGTGCCCGGCCCGCCGGAGCGCCTCGTGGAGACGCCGGCAGGCCCGCGCCGCGCCTCCGACCGTCGCCCGGGTGTTGACGTGCAGGACGTTCATTTCGCTTCACCTGCTCCTGCTGAAGAGCGCCGAGATTCGGCGCGGCCGCGGATCCTGCGCGACAGAGATCGCCACGCCGCCCCGGCGAGCGCGCCCACCGGGCTCCCGACCAGGTCGCTGCGGGCCAGGGCCGCCGCGTAGCGCGCCCTCCGGCGTGCCTCCTGGGGACGGGACCACCAGTGGGCCAGGGCGAAGCGCAGGTGCTTCGCCAGCCGCTTCGACAACTCCCCGGAAAGGAAGTCCGCGCCGCCGTGGGCCTCCCGGAACCGCCGGGCCACCCGCAGGCCGAACCGGACGGCCTCCTCGGGCGGCACCTCGGAGGAGCCCGAACGGCCGGCGAGGAACAGTTCGGCGGCCGCCTGCAGGTGAGCCGGAACCTCTTCCAGACCGCTCAGCCGGGCCAGCTCACGTCGGCTTATCCGCAGCCGGTTGGCCCGCTGGAGTTCGCTTTCCCGAACCGAAACGCTCTCGGCCCGTCGCCGGACGGTCATCAGGGGCTCGGGGATGTTGCGCAGCCGCCCGACCCGCCCCAGGCGGCACTGGAGGTCGTAATCCTCCGCGTGGTGATACCGCTGGTCGTACCCGCCGGCCTGCCGGGCCGCGGCCACCCGGAGGGTCATCGCGCCGTGAGGCACCGCCGGGGCAAAGAGAAGCCGCCAGCGTATCGCCCTATCTTCGGTGGGCATGGTGATCAGCCGCTCGGCTCGGCCGAAGGCGCTGAACCTGTACCACGAACTGACGGCGGCACACTCCGGATGCCGCTCCAGGAACCGGACCTGCCGCTGGAGCCTGTCCGCCCGGGAAAGGTCGTCGTGGTCATGTACGGCCAGCAGGGGTGCCCGCGCCAGCCGAAGCCCCGTGTTCCGGACCGTTACGTAACCGCTGTTCTCCGGATTGGTCACGACGCGCATCCGGGAGTCCTCAAATGAGCGAAGCACCTCCGGCGTCCCGTCGGTGGAGCCGTCGTCGATGGCGATCAGCTCGAAGTCCTCCAGCGTCTGTTCCAGCACGCTGCGGACCGCCTCTCCCACCATATCCTCGCCGTTGTGGACGGCCAGCACCACCGAGACGCGGGGAGAGTCAGGCTGCGATGTGTTGTGCGGATTCATGCGGGTCCCGGCCTCGACCAGAGCTTGCTCAACGTGCGTTTCATCAGAAGCGCGGCGCCTCCCTCGTCGTAGGAGTGCGCGGCGGCCCGAAGCAGTTCCGCGCCGGGCATACGGTCAAAAAGGGCTTCCGCGCGGAGCCGGAGGCGGAAGGCGGCCGGGGCCGTCCGGAGCGCGTCGGCGGTGAACCGCCGGGCGAGTTCCGGTGCGCCGGCCCCGAGGGCGAGCCCGGCGAGGTCCCGGTATGATCGGGCCAGGATGCGGCGGCGTCGGAGGTTGATTTCGCCGGCCTCTTCGAACAGGGCCTCCATCGCGTGCCAGCCCAGCCGGTGAGAGGCCAGCCGACCGGCCCGGGCCGCATGGTGCCCCGCGCGGAATCCCTCGTGCAGCCGCACGTAAGCGTGAACCGGCGGGATGAAACGGTAAGGCTCCCCGAGCAGAAGCATCCGCGTGTGGTAATGCCGGTCGTGGATCTGCCAGCGCGTCTCCCAGGGGCCGATCCGGCGGCACAGGGAGCGCCGGTAGAGTCCGTTGATCGAGCAGACCGGCAGAGTCGGATGCGCGTAGAGGGTGATCATGGCGTCCAGCAGGTCCTGCCGGTCGGGCGTGAAGTCCTCCGGCCACGGGTCCCCTTTCCGGCCGCTCTCCTGGTAGAGTATCTGCCATCGGGCGAAGACGTACTGCACCCGGGGCTGCTCCCCCATCACCTCGACCTGGCGGGAGAGTTTCTCCGGCACGATCAAATCGTCGCTGTCAAGAAATTGGATGAACTCGCCGCGGGATGCCTCCAGGCCGCGGTTTCGGGCCGCGTTGGCGCCCAGGTTCTCCTGCCGCAGGCAAGTCAACCGGATGCCCTCTCCGCTGGACTCCCCAAACGCGCGCACGACGTCGGGCGTGCGGTCCGTGGACCCGTCGTCCACGACGACCAGTTCGATGGGACGGTAGGTCTGCTCCCGGATGCAATCCAGGGTCTCCTCGAGGATCCACTCCCGGTTGTAGACCGGCATGATGACCGAGACGAGGTCCTGGCGGAAATCGGCCGGCATCCGCAGGGCCGGCGGCTTCAGGTCGTGGTTCGCCCTGTCGGTGGTTTCGCTCACGTGCCGCCTCCAAGCGCTCTGCGGATTCTGCCGAACGTCTTCGCAAATATCGCCTTCACTCCCCGGCGCCGGTAGACCCGCGCGGCGGACCGAAGCAGTCGGCCCAGCCGGGCGCCGGTCGCTGAGAGCCGCCTGGGCCGGACGGCTCTCACGCCTTCGGCCTTCCCCGGCACATTGAAGGTCAGCAGTGCGGCGGCGAGGGGCGTGCGGCGTCCCCTCGGGGCCACGCGCAGTCCATCCAGCAGGAGCCGTCGGGCGACGTCCCGGTGGCCCGCTTCCAGCATTCCCCTGGCCAGGTGCGCGAAGGAGGACATCAGTATTCGCCGGCGGCGGCGGTTCAGCTCGCCGGATAGCCTCAGCAGCTTCACCAGCTCCAGCCATCCGCGCCGGTGGGACATCATCCGTTCCGGCTCCCAGGTGTGGGCGGTCCAGCGTTCCCGCTCGTGACGCCGCATCAGCGCGTGCACCTCCGGGACGTAGCGGAGGGGAACGTTCGTCAGCAGAAGCCGGGTGTTGTAGAGCCGATCATGTATCTGCCAGCGGGTCTCCCAGGGCCCTATCCGCCGGCACAGCCCGCGCCGATACAGGCCGTTGACCGTCCACAGCGGCAGGTTCGCCATCTCGATCATGCCGTCGAGCAGCTCATCGCGGTCGCCGGAGAATTCCGCCGCGAGGCCCTCGTCCACCTCGCCGCTCTCGTGACGAAGTATCTTGAACGCGGAGAAGACGTACTGCACCTCCGGCTCGCGGCGCATCAGCTCCACCTGCCGCTCTATCTTGTCCGGCATGATGACGTCGTCGGAGTCGAGGAACTGGATGAACTCCCCCCGGCAGCGCTCCAGGCCGTAGTTGCGGGCCGTGTTGGCCCCTTCGTTCTCTTTCCGAAGGCAGCGGACGTTCAGATCGTCGCCCGCCGACTCCGCGAATCGCTCGACCGCCCGGGCCGTCCCGTCGGTGGAGCCGTCGTCCACCACCACCAACTCGATCGGCCGGTAGGTCTGCCGCCGGACGCACTCCAGGGTCTCCTCGATGATCCACTCCCGGTTGTAGGCCGGCATGATGACCGAGACGAGGCCCTCCTCGAAACGCGGGCTCATCCGGAAAGAGGGGCGGTGTCGGGTTTCGGCCCTCCACGCATCGCCTTCATCATCCGACGCGAAACGGAAGGCCCTGCCCAGGCTGATCCGCAGTTTCGTCAGCCCCGTGCTCATCATGCCGGCGGCCGGCACCACGGTGTCCATGCAGTAGGGCTCCGGGCGCGGGTAGCGCCGCCTGTCGCGCAGCGGCCACTCGATAAGCCCCCGCACGAAGCGCCGGGCTCCCCGGAAAGCCTGCCGAAAACCCTCTGTTGCGCCGAACCGCGCCCCCTGATGGGCCATCACCGACACGTGCGAGGCGCCGTGGGCCCACTGGAGCTTGATCAGCGAGGCGATCCGCCGTTTCTCCGGGCGGCTCAGGTGGTAGACTACCAGTTCCGGGAAGTACCAGATGGAACCGCCTTCCTGGAACACCCGGAACTGGAAGTCCGATTCCTCACCGTAGTAAGCGCCCTTACCGCTCATGCCCAGCTTCGGGCTGAAGCCTCCCAGCCCCTCCAGCAGGTCCCTCCGGATGGCGATATTGGAGCCCCAGAGGAAGGGCGGCTCGTCCCGTCGGCATGGGTCGTCTCCGAGATCGTGCAGGTCGCAGGTGACGCTGAACACGTCCTCGTCCACCCAGTCGGGGCATTCTCCGTGATGGAAGGGCAGTATCTTGCCGCCGAAGACATCCGGCGGGTCGTCGGAGCGCAGTATACGGCAGATGTGCTGCACCCAGTCCGGGGCGGCCTTTGCGTCGTCGTCGAGGTAGGCGACGTACCATCCGCGCGCCCGCCGCCAGGCGGCGTTGCGGGCATGGCTCAGGCCGGTCTTCGGCTGGACGATGTAGCGGAGGTCCAGGTCGGGGCTGAATCCCGCCGCCACAGCGCGGGTCCTCTCGGACGGTTCATTGTCCACCACCAGCACCTCGAAGTCCTGCCGCGGCGCCGTCTGGCGGGCCAGGCTGCTCAGCGCGACGGCCAGCAGGTCCGGCCGGCCGTAGGTGCAGACGGCCACCGAGACAAGCGGCCCGTCGGCCGGCGGGACGTTGTGGTTGTGTGTGGTCATTCTTCCCGTCCGTTCAGGACAGAATAAGGGCTCGTCGGCGTTTCAGCGTGCAAGCCCAGGTTCCTTCAAGCTCACATTCTCGTGTTTCGGCCTTTCAGGGCTTTTCTTGGTTTTGTTCCTCCGGTTCCCGGGGCTTCGCCCCGGGCTTTTATGTCTGAGCCCTTCGGGCTCAAAGGCGTTTGCGGTCCTCCTCCCGGGGTCCGGTTATGTCTCGCCCTTTCAGGGCTCCATTATGCTGCCGTTGGTCGCAGCACCCGGGGCTTCGCCCCGGGCTTTTATGTCTGAGCCCTCCGGGCTCAAACGCCTTTGCGGTCCTCCTCCCGGGGTCCGGTTATGTCTCGCCTTTTCAGGGCTCCATTATGCTGCCGTTGGTCTCAACACCCGGGGCTTCGCCCCGGGCTTTTATGTCTGAGCCCTCCGGGCTCAAAGGCCTTTGCGGTCCTCCTCCCGGGGTCCGGTTATGTCTCGCCCTTTCAGGGCTCCATTATGCTGCCGATGGTCTCAACACCCGGGGCTTCGCCCCGGGCTTTTATGTCTGAGCCCTCCGGGCTCAAACCTCTTCTTGGCCCTCCCCGCCGGTAAAGAACCTTTTCCGCTGGGAATCGGCCGTAAGGAGCCTAAACGGGGCGCAACATACCTGGCCGCGGACCGAAGAAGAACATGATCCCATCCCTCCGCCCGCGTGCCGAGGTGTCTGGTCTTTTGGCTCTGAAGGAGCCTGACATACCAGCCCAGGGCGCAGCCCTGGGTCTGCGGGACGCCCCCACAAATGAGCCCTGAAAGGGCGAGACAGCCTGGTTCATTCCTGTTTCCTTCCTTCGACTGTGCTCAGGACATGTAGCCCAGTTGTTCCAGTGTCTTGCGCACGGCGGCCTGTTCTTTTTCGCTGACGGCGCGGTCCCTCTCGACGGGTTCGCCCAGGCCTTCCGGCGGCACCCCGAGCCGGTTCAGCACGATGCCGGCCATCCGCTCGATGGGGATCCTGTCGGGGTATTCGGCGTCCTCATCCACGGCGACGAAGATGCCGTCGCGGTGGTGTTTGCCCGCCTGGTACTGCTCCCGGGCGTCGACCCCTTCGAAGATCGGCTTGTTCAGGCGGCGGTCTCCCACCAGGGCGTAACCTTCCGCCGGCTCGACTATGCGGTCCGGCATCCATTGGGGGTCGTAGCCGGAGGGTACGTCGTGTATCTGCCGGATGGGGCGTCGGCCGGTCTCCGGATCGGTGATCCGGAGGAGCCGCTCTTTCAGGCCGCCCCAGGCTTCCCGGGCTTCCGGTGAGTCGGTGTTGAGGAAGAGGAACGCTTCGCCGGCAAGCCCCCGGGCCAGGGCCACGGGGCGGGGTTTTTTGCCGCTCTCTCCGGGCCGGAAGGCGCGGTCGGCCACGGCACGGCGGGCCCGCTTCGGGAGCAGCGCCTTCCGCAGGTTCAGCGTATCCACCCGGGCGACGAAGTTCAGCAGCTTCATCACGCCCCTGCGGCATCGGTTGGCGATTTTCCTTCGGAGGCCGGGCCGCCCGCCGCCCAGCCAGTTGCCCAGGTAGAAGGTCCGCTCGTGTGCCTCGAAGCCGTGGTCGGAGACCACGAACAGGCTGAAGGGCCGGTCGCTGCGGGCGTCGAACGCCTCCACCACCCGCCGCATCCCGTCGTCCAGCCGGGCGTAGAGGCGACGGAAGATGCGCTCGTTTTTCTCGGGCTCGTAGAGTTCGTGATCGGGGTCGAGGAAGGCCCAGCCGGAATGCTGCATGAAATCGCTGGCGTGGAAGTGCACCATGTAGAGATCGAGGTCGAACCGGCCGAGCAGATATTCGGAGGCTGCCGTCCGCTGCTGCACCAGCCCGGACATGTAGTCGAGCGCACCCTCCAGGTCTTTGGCCGGACGGTAGCTGTTCACCTTCTTGTCCAGCACGATCTCGTAGTCGGGGACCGCCTCCAGCAGGTCGGCTTTGAGCGAGCGCGGACGGGTCCAGTCCGCATCGGGCCCGGGCGTGGTGAACCCGGAGATGCTAAAGCCGTTGACCGGGAAGGGCGGGAAGGTGAGGGGCAGGTTGAGGAACCCGACGCGGCGGTCGTGATCCCCGGCCACCTCCCAGATGGTGCGGGGGAGAGCGCGGGAGTCGATCAGCTCCTCCCGGCGGGTGGTGCGGTTCCAGCGGCGGAAGTCATAGACGCCGCTTTTGGCCGGCGGCAGGCCGGTCTGGAAGGCCGTCCAGGCGGCGGGGGTGTTGGCGGGGAGCGTGGACTGCATGAGGGCGCGCCGACCGCGTTCGCTCAGGCCCTTGAGGAACGGCATGTGTCCGCCGGCCATGGCGCGATCGAGTATCCGCCAGGTTCCGCCGTCGATCCCGATGATGAGTACGCGTCTGTCAGCCAATTATCTATGCCTCCGGTCCGTGCTCTGCTTTGCCGGTGATCTTCCGTCGCAGGCGGCGCCAGGCCGCTTTCAGCAGCAAGGTTCCGGGCAGTTCGTCCACAAGCCGACGCCGCCTGAACTCCCCGATGAGCTGGGACCTGGGGACCTCGCTCAGCAGGCATCGAGTAAGAACCTGCCGGATCATCTCCTGCGAGCCGACCCTCCGCGCGGCTTCCCGTTCCTCCAGCATCTCCGCCACCAGAGACGGCTCGGCCAGCAGGCTGATGGGCACTTTGACCGGATGTGTGACCAGACCGCTCCGAGCTACCAGCCAGCTCGCCCGGGCGCGCTGGAGGGCCTGTTCCCTTCCTCCGTCGAAGTGACGGTCCGCGGACTCCGCGACTTCCTGAAGGACGAAGGCGAGCTGTCGGGAGACGAACTCCGGGCAGTCATGAGCTTCCGCGAAGCGCCGCGCCAGCTTCAGACTGAACTTCACACCCGCCTCCACCGGCACCCGAGTGGGCAGGCATCTGCCAACGAGGAACTGCCTGGCCGCCCCGCGCAGTTCGGGTCTGACTGGCTCGGAGCCGAGAAGCCGCCCGATGCGGCGGCACCCGATCTGCTGCGCCAGGCGGCGCTGTTCGTCGCCTTTACTGACCGAGATGGCGCGGCTCCTCTCGGCCTTGGTCACCAGGTATTCCGGCAGGTTATGCAGGCGTCCCACGTCGGCGAGGCGGCATTCCAGATCGTAGTCCTGGGCGAACGGCAGCGCCTCGTCGTATCCGTCGATTTTCCGCAGCGCCGCGGTGCGGGCCATCAGGGCCGGATGGGCGAGGGGGGTCCCGAAGAGCAGCTTCCAACGTATCGCGGTGTCTCGGACCGGAGGCCGGCGCTTGTGAACCTCGCCTTCCTCCGTCACGAGTTCGTACCAGGAACTGAGTGCCACACACTCGGGATGCTGCCGCATGTAGGCAACCTGGCGTTGAAGCCGCCCCGGTACGGAGACGTCGTCATGGTCCTGGCGCGCCACCAGCGGGGCATTCGCGCGGGGAAGCGCCCTGTTGAGGGAACGGGTCAAGCCCAGGTTCCGGTCGTTGTGCAGAACCCGCAGCCGCGGATCCTCGTATCCGGAGAGAATCTCGGGAGTTGCGTCGGTGGAGGCGTCGTCAACGATGAGCAGCTCGAAATCCTGGAACGTCTGCGCCAGCAGGCTCTCCACCGCCGCGCCGACCCGTTCCTGGCCATTGTAGACGCTCATCAGGACGCTGATCTCAGGCTTCACGTTTCTCACCTCCGTTGGAGCTTCTTGCAGGCGGAGGGGCGCCGGCGGTCGGCGCTCCGCCGCGCCGGGGCTTCGAGGCCCCGGGATCACCCTCGTCTCTCCCGGCGAGGTATCGCGTGCCCCAGGTCAGCAACGTCCGCCGCATTATCCGCCAGAGGGCGACGTTGAGGCGGGGCCAGCCCCTGGTAAGACGATAAAGCCATTTGAGAGCCCACGCTCCCGGGCGAAACTTGCGCCCTGGGATCATCAGCGGTGTGCTCCAGGGGCCATAGGCCCCGAGGGTCCGCAGGTCGTGACCTTTCAGATAAAGGAGTCCGTTTTCGTCTTCGTGCTCCACGAGTCCGTCCCGGATGGCTTCCCGGTACAGCGGACTGTCGGGAAGCCCGGCGAACACGTTGAATATCGTCCTGTTGGCGTTGAGTTCGTCCGCGAACTGCAGCGTCCGGAGTACGTCGTGCGGCGTCTCGCCTGGCACACCGACGATAAAAGAGGCGTAGGTGCGGACGCCCGCGCGACGGCACCAGCGGAAGGCCTTTCGGAAGTCCTCGAGCGTCTCCTCTTTGCGCAGCCGTTCCAGCATGCGTTCACTTCCGCTCTCAACCCCGATGTAGAGCCACCGGCAGCCGGCTCGGTGCATCAGCCGCAGCAGTTCAGGGTCAAGGGAGTCGGCCCGGCTTTCGCACGCCCAGACGACGTCCAGGTCCCGGCGCAGCACTTCCCGGCAGAATAGGCGAGTTCTCTCCCGACTCAGCGTGAAATGGTCCTCTCGGAAGTAGATTCCCCTGGCGCCGTAGTCGGCACAAAGCCATTCTACGTCGTCGGCGACGCGCTCGGCGCTCATGGCGCGGTACCCGCGCCCCCAGACGGAACGAACCGAGCAGAACGTGCAGGCGTAGGAACACCCGCGGCTCGTGTTGAGCATGTAGACCGGTTCCCGCTCCAAATCCGCGTGGCCGAAGTCGTAGGGCATCTCGCTGAACAGGTCATAGGCCGGCCGGGGAACCGAATCGAGGTCTTCAACCAACGGGCCTTCTGTGATCCCCTTCGGCGCGCGGCCTTCGGCGAGGTCAACGATGAGGCCCTCGCCTTCGCCGACGACGACGTGGTCCACGTAGCTCGGCAGGCTGTCCGGAGCGATCGAAGCATGGGGTCCGCCCACGGCAATGCGTCCCTCCCATCGGCCTTCCCGGCGGAAACGCTCCAGCCGGCGGCACATCCTGAGGGTGTCCTGGAAGCAGACCGTGTTGGAGTAGATTCCTACGAGGTCCACGCCTTCCCGCACAAGCATGTCCGCGCCGGGGAAGGCGGGGTCGAACTCCAGATAGGGGTCTCGGAAGATGACGCGCCGCCCGGACTTCCTGAGCACGCTGATGAGGAAGCCCAGTCCCACGGGCGGCCTTTTTTCATTCGTGGGAAAAGGGCTGCGCTTGGGGGCGGCCGACGTTGTGAGCAATACGGTCATATTCTGTAGTCACGACCCATCAGGGGTTCCGGAATCCCGGTTGCGGAGCCGAAGCACACCGGCAAGGGATCGCCTCAGGTGATGCAGCAACCCTCCCCGACGTTCATTCGGCGGTTCGCCGGCGGCCGGGCGCTTTGTTCCGCAGAACAGGAAGTAGGGCTGGGGCATCGGAACCACCGCAACCTCCCGGAAGGACACTTCCAGCTTTCGGCGGAGGGCTTCTCGGGTGTAGATCCACCTGTGGCCCTTCTCGCGCGAGCGCTTGAGCATCCGCCGGGCTTCGGCAGCATCGCGCGCCGCCGGCGTGCTGCCGACGATGCGTCCCCCGGCCACCAGCATTCGGTGCAACTGGCGGAGGTAGCGGTTTCCCTGCTCCGCTGTGAAGTGCTCCAGGGCCTCAAGGGAGACCGCCGTATCGAACCGGGCGTCCGGGTACGCCGGATCGAGCGCGTCCATTACCGCGTAAGAGATGTTGGGCCCGGCGTACTTGCCTTTTGCGTAGTCAATCGCCTCCGGATCCGAATCAATGCCGTGGACCTCGGAGGCGACCTCAGCCAGCTTTTTGGCGGCCCAGCCGACGCCGCAGGGAGCGTCCAACACGCGCGCCCCGTGGCAGAACGCCCTGGCGAAGGTCGTGCGCTCGACAAAGACGTCGTACCAGGGGTCCTGGCGCCACTCGGGGGCTTCGGGGTCCGCTCGCACCGTGCGCTTGTAAGCGTCCTCAGTCAACGTTTCTCCCGGACTCAAGTGGTTCACATCCCGGCGCGGCCGGGCCGCGCCTACAGGTAGCCGAGATTTCGCAGGTTCTCCAGAAGCTTTTCGTCACCGGCGGCTGCGTAGTCGCGTTTCATGTGCGCGTCCCTGTATGAGAAGCCGCCTCTTAGATCGGTCAAGCATTCGCGCTTCTTCTCGACCATCTGTGGTCGCTCTGCCGCCAGATCGTTCTTCTCCTCGGGGTCATTCCGTATGTGGTAGAGCTCCGTCCGATCGCCGTGGCGCAGAAGTTTCCAGACGTGGTCTTGGAGGCTCTCTATGTACACGTTGTTCGTCTGGTCTTCGAGGTCCACACTCACGCCGTAGCTGTAGGCCGAGACGGCGCCCTCGGGACCCCAGTCGTCGTTGTGGGGCCACGGTCCATCGACGCCGGCGACCCGCATGCAGAGGGGGAGTATGTCGATCGAGCGGGCCAGTTCCGGGGGGCCGCCGGAGAAGCACTCCCTGACTCCCGGCCCCGCCATGACCAGAGGCACCCGGACGGTGCCGGAGTACAGGTTGTCGTGACCCATGTAGCCGTGCTGTCCGAGCGCCTGGCCGTGGTCGGAAGTGACGGCGAGGATCGTGTGCTCCAACTGGCCGGCTTCCCTCAGTTCACTCAGCAAAGCACCTATGACGTAGCGGTCGCAGTGGGCAATCTGGGCGTCGTAATACCGGTAGGGCTCGGGCAGACCTTTGTCCGGCGGGAACCGCAGGCGCAGCCAGAGCGCCCCGAGGCTGCCCGGGAGCGCATCGCTGCATCCCTGGTGCGTGGCAAACCAGTGTCCCCACATGAAGAAGGGCTCTTCCCGACGGCACACATCCCGGAGCCAGCTTCTCGCGTTGTCGCGCCAGTCCCGGCCGATCCGGGCGTTCCAGACCTTCTCGTTTCGCCAGAGGAAATCGGAGAAATCGTCGTCGAAGTGGCCGAAGCCCCGCGCAAATCCCTGGTTGCGACCAAGGAATTCCACGCCGATGAAGGCGCCCGTCTGGTAACCCGCCCGTTCGAACGCCTCCGGCAGCGTCGGAACGCCCTCCGCCATGCCGCCGAGGTTGTGGTGGTAGCCGTGCTCGAAGGGATAGAGGCCCGTGAGCAGAGAGGCGTGCGAGTAGCCGGTAAAGCAGGACTGAGAGATGACGTCGGGGAACACAACCCCCCGCTCCGCCAGGCGGTCGATATGCGGAGTTATGCGCCACCGCCGGTAGCCGTAGCACCCCAGGTGGTCCGGCCGGACACAATCCAGGGTGAGCAGTATGAGGTTTTTGGGACGCATGCCTTTTCCTTCCGGGTCAGCTTGCCAACGCTTCAGTCCGCTCCGGACGATAGAGACCGGCCTGTGGAGCCGGCGGGCCGTTCCCGCCACTGATGCTCGAGGCGGCAAACGCCTCCCATCTGTCGGCCGCCCGGAACGGTGAGCTTGTGAGCCGGTTTCAGCCAGTCGTGCGCAGTTATGGCGCCTGCTGCAAACACCCCGACACAAGCTCTGTAGGTTTCAGGGCCGAGAGACAGCGAGGGGATGACAACTTCAAAGATGCGCCGTCCGCGGCGCCCGTCCGGCTGCCAGTCGGTCTGGTCCGTCCGCATCGCCGCACACAAAACCTCGGCTGAGTTGTAGAGACCGAGGGAGATGACGGGGGACTCCAGTGTCTCTCGGAACTCCACCTCGATCTCGTAGCGCACGTACTCTCCGGTCTCGAATTCGTTGCGCTCCCGGCCCTCTGCGTCAAAGGCACGCACCTGAGCGATCCGCGCTTTGCCCGTGCCCGCTCGGTCCGGCTCCTGCTGGCCGGCCACTTTAATGTAGTAATCCACCGCCTCCTCCGGGGAGGCTATCAGGTCAATGTTCCCCCTCTCCAGGACGATTGCGCGGTCGCACAGGCGGGATATCTGCCCCATGTGGTGGGAGACGAACATGATACTGGCGCCGGAGTTGCGAAGGTCGTCCATGCGTCGCAGACACTTTGCGCGGAAGGCAAAATCGCCGACCGCCAGGACCTCGTCGATCAGCACCACGTCGGGGTCCAGGTGGATGGCGATCGCGAACCCGAGCCGCACCCGCATCCCGGAGGAATACGCCGAAACCGGCGTGTCGATGAACTCCTCCAGCTCCGAGAACTGGACGATCTGGTCGAACTTCTCGGCTACCTCCCGCCGGCTCATCCCCAGTATCGTGCCGTTCAGGTAGATGTTCTCCCGTCCGGTCATGTGGGGGTGGAATCCGGCGCCGAGGCTGATCAGCGCCCCCACCCGTCCCCGTACGGCGATCTCCCCCTTGTCCGGGGGGAAGATGCCGGCAAGCAGCCTCAGGAGGGTGGTCTTGCCGGACCCGTTGCGCCCGATCAGTCCCAGTGCCTCTCCCCGCCGCAAATCGAAGTTGATGTCCTTCACCGCCCAGAACTCCCCCTTCCGCAGGTAGGTGGAATCCGGGTGCACGCCCACAAGGTTCCGCGAGAGGTCCAGGATGCCGTAATACATGCTGCGGCGGAGGTGCTTGCAGAACTTCTTGGAGACGTCTCGCACCGAGGCAACCACGTCCTCGTCCATCTCGGCGGGCGGTGGCGCGGTCGCCCAGCTGCTCAACTGGCGGGGAACGGCGGACATCGGAAAGTTTCCTCCGCGAGATTAGTTGTCAGGTTGTTTTTTTGCTGAGCTGTGCGGTTGTTCCGCGTACGGGCTTGCAGTGTCAGGTCAGGCTCCCAGGCTGGGCATGTAACGCCCCTTCGGGGCTGAGCTGTCATGCATTGGTCGGCTGGTCGACGCAGCTATCTGTGCGCCTTCCAGCCACGAGGCGACGAAGCCCCGCTCTTTTACTTTCCGTTTCATTCTTCAGAGTGCGGTCCGTTCCGGACCTAAATCATCCTTTCGACAATTTTGTCTTCTGAGACGTAGAAAAGCCGCCAGGAAAGCAGGAACGCCACAAGGGACGCCGCCGCAACGATGAAGTAAAGCTTCGGCTGGTAGAGCCGTCCGTAGAGCACCAGGTCCCGGGCCGAGCAGACCAGGTAAGTCAGGGGATTGTACTTGACCAGTTCCCGCACGAACGCGCTCTCCACCTGGTCTGTGTAGATGATGGGCGTGGCGAACATCAGCAGCGACATGCCGCGGTTGACGATGCGGCTGACGTCAACCGCCACCACGGCCACCATCGAGAGAACCAGCCCGATGGCCGAGCCCAGGAAGAACAGCGGCAGGGCCACCGCGGGAAGAAGCAATATCTCCCACCGGAGGGTGACGTCGCATAGGGCCACCACCACCAGGACCACCGCGAAACGGAGGGTGAAGTTGGCTATCCGGCTGGCCACCTGCTTGAACAGGAGCGCCTCGTGGGGATACTTCACCTTCATCTGCATCCCGCCGCCGGCCTGAAGTGTGTTCCTGGCTCCTCCGTAGAAGGACATGAACAGCGCCCACATTGTGGTGCCGGTGATGATGTAGGCGGTGTAGGGGATCTCCAGGTCGCCGGGCTTCAGCATGTCGGTTTCCTTCAGGAACACCCAGGAGACGATCCCGATGATCGGCGTGATGAACCGCCAGGTATAGCCGATGAAGGACTTCTTGTAGGCGGCCACGAAGTCCCTTTTGAAGAGCTGCCAGATCAGGTCGCGCGCACCGGCGATGTTCCCGATCATCACCGCCCAGGTCTGGAACCAGCCCAACTCGTGCCGCTGTCCGGGGCGGTAGCAGGTCAGCCTGTCCTTTCGGGTTCCGCCGTTCGACGCCATAGGTCCGTGGTCCTCGAATGAAGGAGAAATCAGTCGAAGAAATCCTCGACGGTCTCGATAACGTAGTCCACCTGCTCCTCGGTGATCTCCGGGAATATCGGCAGGCTCAGCAGCTCCCGGCACGCGCGCTCCGTTTCCGGGATGGGGGTTGCGGGCACCTGGTGTCCGGCCAGGGCTTCCTGTTCCGGCAGGGGGCGCGGGTAGTGGATCACCACGCTCACGCCCGCTCCCTCCAGATGAGCCTTCAACTCGTCCCGTCGCGGTGTGCGCACCGCGTACTGGTGCCAGGCCGATTGGGCGTAACTCGCTTCCTCCGGCAGTGTCAGGGGCGTGCCCGCCAGCCCTTCGCAGTAGGCTTCGGCCACCTCGCGCCGGCGCCTGTTCCAGGCGTCCAGGTGGGGCAGCTTGACGTTGAGCACCGCGCCCTGGAAGCCGCTCATCCGGTAGTTGTAACCGACCTCGGAGTGGAAGTAGCCTCCGCCCTGGCCGTGATTGCGCAGCAGCAGGATTTGCTCGGCCAGCTCGGGGTCGTTCATTACGACCGCCCCGGCCTCCCCGAAGGCGCCCAGGTTCTTTGTTACGTAGAAGCTGAACGCGCCGGCGTCTCCCATGGCGCCGACTTTCCGACCCTTGTAAAGGGCTCCGTGGGCCTGGGCGGCGTCCTCCACGACGGCCAGCCCGTGCCCGGCGGCCACCTCCATGATGGGTTCCATGTCGGCGGGGTGGCCGAACAGATGCACGGGCATCACGGCCCGGGTGCGGGGGGTGATGAGGGGCTCGACCGCTTCGGGGTCCAGGTTGAAGGTGTCCGGTTCGATGTCGGCGAAGACCGGTGTGGCGCCGCAGTAAAGGATCGCTTCCGCCGTCGCGAAGAAGCTCAGCGGGGTGGTGATGACCTCGTCCCCGGCCCCGACTCCGAGCCCCAGCAGGGCCAGGTGCAGGGCGGAGGTGCCGGAGTTGAGGGCCACGCAGCTTTCGGCCCCGCAGTAGTCGGCCCAGTCGCTCTCGAACCGCTCCACCTCCGGCCCCAGTTTGAACCAGGAGTTCTCGCAGACCCTTCGGAGGGCCGCGTCGATGTCCTCCTGGAGGGCCCGGTACTGCGCCTTCAGGTCAAGGACGGGAACGTTCAATCTCTCCTCCTCTGGTCAGTCGGCTGAACCGGCGGGTTCACCGCCGAATATCCACACCATCCGCGGGTCGGCCTCCAGTTCCCCGGGCAGCCACCCGGGGGTCATCGGATGCTCCGGGTTGAAAGCGGTCACCACGATGGCCTCCGCCTCGGCTTCCCGGACCTCCTCGGCGGGCCGGACCGTGCAGCCGAAGAACTCCGCTCCGGCTTCCTGCTCGTCGAAGACCTCCAACAGCTTCAGTCCCCACTCCTGCACGCCGAGATAGGCGATCTCGGCCAGCTCGCCCAGGCCGAGGAACGCGATGCGCCGCACTCCGTCCTCCGAGAGGTCCCGGCAGACCTGCGCGGAACGCCTCCGTGCTTCCCGGTAGAACTCCATGCTGAACTCGATGAACTCCCTGGTCAGGCGGGACTTCTCGGCGATGCCCCGGGGGGTGAGGAAGTAGAGCCAGCGGCGGGCATTCTCTTTCTTAACGTGCAGCAGACCGCGCTCCACAAGGCCGGTGAGCAGCTTGTGGGCCAGCTTTACGCTGACCCCCAGCTTGGAGGCCGCCACCCGACGGGGCAGGTCGGGGCGGTCCTCGACGTGCTCGAGGATTTTCAGCTCGTAGTAGCGGTGGGAATCAAGGGAGTCCATTTCGCGCCCTGCGGTAACGTTACTAAAGGTAACGATAGGATACCCGCCGTGCCACCCCCTGTCAAGCCCAAAATCCCCGTGGTTCCCGGCCGGCGCGGGGGGAGCAATCGGAGTGCCGCGCCCTTGACCGGGGGGCCGTTCCCCGCTAAAAAACGCCGACGCGCCCGCGGCCCATCCGGAACTGTGAGGAACCCCGATCATGCCCTGTCAGAACGAACAGGAACCAAAGTTCCGCGACGCATCCCTCCAGCCCGAGGAGCGGGCGGCCGACCTGGTGGGTCGCCTGACGCTGGAGGAGAAGATCGCCCAGATGCACCCCTATCCGCCGGGCATAGAGCGCCTGGGCATCCCACCGTACGTGTGGGAAAACGAATGCCTCCACGGCCTGGCAAAGACGGGCAGGGCGACGTGCTTTCCGCAGTCGATCGGCCTGGCCGCCACCTTCGACCCGGAGCTTATGGAGCGCATCGGCGAGGCCACCTCCACCGAGGCGCGTGCCAAGCATCACGATCCGGCCTGGCACGGCCCCGAGGGCCACCGGGTCGGCCTGACCTTCTGGTCGCCGAACATCAACATCTTCCGCGACCCCCGCTGGGGCCGCGGCCAGGAGACCTATGGTGAGGACCCGTACCTGACGGGCGTCATGGGGGCGGCGTTCGTCCGCGGCATCCAGGGCGACCATCCCCGCTACCTGAAGGCCGGCGCCTGTGCCAAGCACTTCGCCGCCCACAACGGGCCGGAGAGGCTGCGGCAGAGCTTCGACGCCCTCGTCAGCCGGAAGGACCTCTTCGAGACCTACCTGCCGCCGTTCCGCGCCCTGGTGGAGGCCGGGGTGGTCTCCGTAATGGCCACCTACAACCGGGTCAACGGGGAGCCCTGCTGCGGAAGCGAGACGCTCCTGAAGGAGATACTGCGGGGGAGGTGGGGTTTCGAGGGCTTCGTCGTCTCCGACGCCGGCGCGGTGGCCGGCTCCCACGAGCACCATAAAACCACCCGCAACGCGCGGGAGTCGGCCGTGCTGGCCCTCGGCGCCGGCTGCGACATGGAGAACCGCAGCAATTGCTACGATGAGCTGCCCGGGGCCATCGGGGATGGACAGATAACGGAGGCGGAGGTGGACCGCAGCCTGGTCCGCCTCTTCGAGGTGCGTTTCCGGCTGGGACTGTTCGACGATCCGGCCGAGGTGCCGTACACCGACCTCCGGGCGGACGCCATACAGTGCCCGGCACACCTGGAGCTGGCCCGGGAGGCGGCCGCCAAGTCCATCGTCCTGCTGAAAAACGACGGTGTGCTGCCGCTGGGACCGGACGTCGAGGGCATCTGCGTTACGGGCCCGACGGCCGCCGACCTGGATGTGCTGCTGGGGAACTTCTACCGCGGCGCCTCCGCGCGGCTCTGTTCCGTCTTCGAGGGCATCGTGGAGGCCGCGCCGGAGGGCACCTTCATCACCTACATGAAGGGCTGCCACCTGGAGCATCCCAGCACCTATCGCTCAGGCTGGGTATTGGGGCAGGCCGACGAGGCCGACGTCGTGGTGGCCGTGATGGGCATCTCCCCGCTGATGGAAGGGGAGAGCGGGGAGTGCATCGCGAGTCCCGACGGCGGAGACCGGGAGGAGATCGGGCTGCCGCCGAACCAGATGGAGCTGCTCCGCCGGCTGAAGACCACCGGCAGGCCGCTTGTGCTGGTGGTGACCGGCGGCTCGCCCATCGCCATGCTGGAGGCTCACGAGCTGGCCGACGCCGTCGTCTTCATCTGGTATCCGGGCGAACGGGGCGGACCGGCGGTGGGGGACGTGCTGTTCGGACGGAGGTCCCCCTCCGGGCGGCTGCCGGTCACATTCCCCATGTCGCTGGCCCGGTTGCCGCCGTACGAGGACTACTCCATGAAGGGCCGGACCTATCGATACATGGAGCAGCAGCCGCTCTACCCGTTCGGCTTCGGCCTCGGCTACAGCCGGATCGAATACGGCCCGCTCCGCCTCTCGCCCGCGCAGGTGCCCGCGGGCGAGAGCGTGACGGCCGAGGTGGAGGTGGCCAACACGGGCGATCGGGAGACGGAGGAAGTCGTGCAACTCTACCTGACCGCCGAAGGTGCGTCGGTGGAGGTGCCGCGCTGCGAGCTGAAAGGCTTCCGCCGGGTGCACCTGGGGCCGGGCGGGTCCCGGACCGTGCGGTTCGAGATCACGCCGGACATGATGCGGCTTGTGGACGAACAGGGCGAGTGGGTACTGGAGCCGGGGGCCTTCGCGGTCAGGGTGGGGGGCTGCTCACCGGGCCCGCGGGCGCAGGCGCTTGGGGCACCGAGGCCGGCCACAGGCAGGTTCGAGCTGACCTGAAACGGCACGTCCGCGGCCCGCGAAACCCGGGTTTGCCGCCGCCGGCGGGTGGGCTATAATGGCCGATGGAGGGGCTCCTCATACACTGCTGTGCGGAGGTGGTAGAGTGCACTTGCGGAAACACGCGAAGATCCTGCTGAACGGCATCATCGTGGTGGCTCCGGTCATCATCACCGGTTACGCGGTGGGAGCGGGGCTGTGGTGGCTGGACAAGACGATCCGGGGGGCCCTTGAGCGGGTGCTTCACACTTCCTTCCCCGGCCTGGGGATACTGGTCGGCCTGGCGGGCATATATATCGTCGGGCTGCTCGCCCGGACGTGGCTGCTTCGGTGGCCTCTGCGGCTGGCCGAGAGTGTGGTGGAACGCATCCCGCTGATAAAGAGCCTTTACACGGCGGTCCGGGACCTTCTGCAGTTCCTCGGCGGCATGGAGGCGGAGTCCCGCGGCACCCCGTGCGTACTACGTTCCGAAGACGGGACCGTTCAACTGCTCGGGCTGGTCACGCAGCGGAAGCCGGAGATATTCCTTCCGGAGCAGGGCAAGGGCAGGGTGGCGGTCTACCTGCCGATGAGCTACCAGATCGGCGGATTCACCTTCTACGTCCCGGCCGAGATGGTGGAGGAGATTGAGGACATGGAGGTGGAGGAGCTGATGAAGCTGTGCATGACCGCCGGCATCGGCACAATGGAGTCTGTCACGCCTCCGGAAAAGACGGCGGACGAGTAGGTCCGCCGCGCCACCAACCGCATCAGGATACCCCGCACCCGAAGGGGGCAGGCGGCGGCGCGCCGGGGGCTTCGTGGCTTCTGTCTGTCGTTGGGTTTTACTCCTCGTTTCTCTGCATCCCCTGTGGTTCCCTTTGCCGTTGTGCCTGTCTGCGCCGTCGTCTTGTTCCGTGCCCTTGCTCCAAACCCCGGCGGGCTGTGGTTCACCGTTGAGGGTTTCCGGCCGTCGTGGTAGACTCCATAGTTCACGCCTCAAGATGAATCCACGGCTATGAACATCTCACTCACACTGCCCGACGGCAGCGTCCTGAACAAGCCCGCCGGCATCACGCCGGCGGAGGTGGCCCGCTCGATCGGGAAGGGCCTGGCCCGCGATGCGGTCGCGGCTCGGGTCGACGGCTCGACCCTCGATTTGGACGTTCAACTGGAAGGGGACGCGGAGTTCGAGATCATCACCATCGACTCCGAGGAGGGCCTGGAGCTGATGCGCCACAGCGTCTCCCACATCATGGCCACCGCCGTGGGCCAGCTCTACGAGGAGGTGAAGTTCGGCATAGGGCCCGCCATCGAGGACGGGTTCTACTATGACTTCGACCTGCCCGCCACGATCAGCGCCGAGGACCTGGAGCGCATCGAGGATGAGATGGCCGTCATCGTGGCGGAGGAGATCCCATTCGAGCGGGTGGAGATGCCCACCGACCGGGCCCGCCAACTGATGGAAGAGAAGGGGCAGTCCTACAAGGTGGAGCTGATCGACCGGATCGAGGAGAACGTGGTCTCGCTCTATCGCACCGGCGATTTCGTGGACCTCTGCCGGGGCCCCCACGTGCCCCACACCGGCAAGGTGGGGGAGTTCAAGCTGCTCAACGTTGCCGGGGCTTACTGGCTCGGCGACTCCTCGCGGACCCAGATGCAGCGCATCTACGGCACCGCCTTCCGCTCCGAGGAGGAACTGGAGGATTACCTGGAGCGGCGACGGCAGGCCGAGGAACGCGACCACCGGCGGTTGGGCAAAGAACTCGACCTGTTCAGCTTCGATGAGGAGATCGGCCGGGGCCTGGTGCTGTGGCATCCGAAGGGGACCGTCCTGCGGGATGCCGTAGTGCAGTATTCCAAAGAGCTGCACAGGGAAAGGGGATACGAGTTTGTCTGCACGCCCCACATCGCCTCCGAGAATATCTATCGCCGAAGCGGACACATCCCCAAGTACGAGGACATGATGTATGCGCCCCTGGAGATCGAGGGGGAGAATTACCGGGTGAAGCCGATGAACTGCCCCGCGCACATCAAGATCTTCCAGACTCACCTCTGCTCCTACCGCGACCTGCCCATCCGCTACGCCGAAATGGGGACGGTGTATCGCTACGAACTCAGCGGCGCGCTCCACGGGACCATACGGGTCAGAGGGTTCACCCAGGACGACGCGCACATATTCTGCACCCCCGACCAACTGGCGCGGGAGGTCGAGGACGTGCTCGACATGGTCGAGGAGATGATGGACGTGTTCGGCTACGAGTACACCATCTACCTCTCCACCCGGCCCCGGGTCTCCCTCGAGACCGCTACCGACGAGGAGTGGGAACGTGCCACCGAGGCGCTCCGGACGGCCCTGGAGGCCCGCGGCGCGGATTACGACCTCGACCAGGGGGGCGGCGCCTTCTACGCCCCCAAGATCGACTGCAAGCTGGTGGACGCTCTCGGCCGGGAGTGGCAGGGGCCGACCATCCAGGTCGACCTGAACCTGCCGAAGCGGTTCGAGGTCACCTACATCGGCGAGGACGGACAGGAGCACGAGTGCATCATCGTTCACCGGGCCATCCTGGGTTCCCTGGAGCGGTTCATCGGCGGGCTTATCGAGCACTTCGGCGGCTGGTTCCCCGTCTGGCTGGCTCCCGAGCAGGCCCGCGTTCTGCCCATCACCGATGAACATCTCGACTACGCGCGGCTGGTGGAGCAGAAGCTGAAGGAACTCGGCGTTCGCGTCAGCGTGGACGAGCGCAACGAAACCACCGGCTACAAAGTCCGCTCCGGCACGGTCGAGAGGGTCCCCTACCTGCTGATCGTCGGAGACAGGGAGGTGGAGAACGGGACGGTCAGCGTTCGGAGCCACGACCACGGGGACGAGGGACCCGTGCCGCTCTCGGAGTTCGCCGACCGCATCAGCCGCGAGATCGAGACCCGAAAGCTGCCGGAGGACTTCTGAGGGGTCCGGGGTGCGACCAGGCGCGTCGGCCCGTGCCGCCGCGTTACGCAGCAACGGCCAGTCCAGCATCCGTTCGGCCTGGAGCATCGGTGCCATGGGCCTTATTCTCGGCATAGACGTCGGCAGCGTGGCCGTGAAGCTCGTCGCCCTCTCGGAGAAAGGACCGGAGGAGTGGGCCGAGGAACGGACCCGCCCGGACATGGCCCGCCAGTGCAGCGCGTTGCTGGAGCGGTTTCCCCCCGAAAGCCACGTCTGCGCCACCGGCTACGGACGCAGCCTGGTGGAGGAGGCGGATTTCCGGGTCAACGAAATCATGGCCAACGCTTTCGGCGCGCGCTGGCTGGCGGAGCACTGGGATTCTCTGGAACGGCTCTTCGGGGATCCACCGGTGCCCGGGCGGGCGCCGGGACCTTTCCGCACCATCGTTGACGTCGGCGGCCAGGACAGCAAGGTCATCACGTTCGGGCCGGAGGGGCTGGTGCGGGATTTCGCCATGAACGACCGCTGCGCGGCCGGTACGGGGCGCTTCCTGGAAGTGATGGCCGCCCGGCTGGAAGTGGACCTCGAGGAGCTGGACCGCCTGGCCCTCCGCGCCGAAAGCCCCGCCCACATCAGCAGCGCCTGCACGGTCTTCGCGGAGTCGGAGGTGGTGTCTCTGCTCTCGGAGGGACTGCCGCCGGAGCAGGTGGCGGCCGGGGTGTTCCGGAGTGTGGCCGAGCAGGTGGCCCCCCTTGCCGAGAGATGTTCCTGGCAGCCGCCGGTGCTGTTCGACGGCGGTACTTCCCGAAGCCGGGCCCTGGCGGAGGCTTTGGGTCGACGGCTGGGCGCCTCGGTGGCGGTGCCGCCCGGCGGGCAGTTCGCAACCGCCCTGGGAGCCGCACTGGCCGGCCGTCACGGCGACGCCGACCGGTTGACACCACCGAGCCCCCCGGTATCATAAGAGATGACAACGGCAGGTAAGCAGGGAGGGAAAAGATGCACGTTCTCCGAGGTGCAGTTCTGTGCGTGGCCGGACTGGCGGCGGCCTTTGTGCCCGTGACCGCCGCGCAAGAGGAGGAACAGGAGTTCCGCCAGATAAAGGTTCCCGCAAAGCACTACAAGGCGCTTGCCGCCCAGGACGTGTACTCGGCGGTGGGCTGGGCGGCGGAGCGAGGCGGACGGGTTCGTCCGAACGTGGAGTTCCGCGACGCCTTCGATCGAGTCGTTCGGCTTGAGGCGGCCGAGCGGACGCGGGTTCTCGGCGGACGGCGCTACACGGTGGCCTTTGCGTTCCGCACGTCGGCCGACCTGATCTGCCTGGTGCCGCGTTCCTCCCCCCGAGCCCTCCGGACGCTCTTCGGGCTGCCGCCCGATGGACCGATGCCGGCGCCGGATCGCCTGCCCCGCCCCGTGGTGCAGGCGGGGCAGACGTTGACGGTTCGGGGCACCATTGCGGGCCAAAGAGGGGTGGACAGGTATATTCTGGTGGACTCGGTTTTCCTGGGCGAGGGGGGCCGCCCGCCCGGCAGTAGGCAGGTCCGCGTTTTCCTGCCGGGGGAAGGCGAGCCCCATATCGTCGATCAGCGGGGGCAGCGGAGCTGGAGTTTTGCTTGCAGCCACGGCGAGACCGAGCAGGAACAACTTGCGGTCAGCATCCAGCCGAAGTCGCCTCAGCAGGTGGCCAACGAAGTCGCCCGCTTGGCCGGTCAGTTGGAGGGCCTCTCGGAAGGCCCGAAGACCTACGGGCAGTATTCCGCCGCGGCGGTCTATCGCTACGCCGGAAGGGGCGGGGAGCGGATCAACGTTGACTTCACCGACAAGGTCAAAGACCTGATTCCCAACCTGGCCGCCGAAGGCCTGCAGTCCGCTCCCGCGGTCCGCGGCGGCCGAATCACCCGTGTGGGCGTGGACGTCGCCTTCGAGACGACCGGCGGGGTCACCTGCCTGGTCTCCCGGGTGCCCGCCTGGCCGACCGTCTTCCGACAGGCGACGCAACTGCTGCCCGGACAGAGGGTGCGCATCCGGGGCACGACCATCGGTCCCAGCGGCCCCAACAACCGGGTGCTGGTGGACTACCTGAGCTTCCCGGACCGTCCCGCGGAAGAGCGCGACACGTGGTGGGTGCGCGTGGACCTGGGCGCCAACGGCGCGCGGCGACTGCTGTGGGACTACGGTTATTACCAGTTCGGGGTGCCTCGCTGCCGAACCGGCGGCGGCCGATACCAGTCCCCCGCCGTCCTGCTGGAGAAGTACTGGGTCCGGCGCGTGCGGACCGGCGCCGCACCGGAGGAGGCCGGCGGCGAAGAGGAGTGAAGCCGCATCCCGGAGGGCGCCGACGCCCGGCGGGCGGGACGGGCTCTGACCGCGTACATGTCCATGGCGTCGGCCGTGTCGAAGAAGACAGCGCCGTTGCCGGTGTTCTCCGGGTAGATGTCGATCTCCCCGCTCAGGAGGGCCTTGCGAACGATGTGTGTGGGGCCGAAGCCGGTCGAGTCGTCCACCTCCAGCACCCGGTCGCGCAGGGCTGTGAGGATCATCTGGCCGAGCAGCGCCCCCTCGGTGTCGATCTTGCTCTGTAGAAATGATGTGCCATCCGCCGGAGCACCGCTCCCGATGTCTTTCTGAGCGAGCGCATCTTCTGCGAGCGAAGTTTATCCACCTGTGGCGGGAATCTCTTCGTTCGGTTCAATGCACCTGGCCCGCCGGGAGGCAGGGACATCGCCGGCACGCGAGACGGCCGAGCGGTAAAGTCCGGCGCAGCAGAACGGCGAGATGCGTTCGGCGCCTGAAGAGAAGGCGCCTCAGCATGACGGCGTGGCAGGCCCCGGGCCGTTTTGAGTGCCGATGGATGCTTTCTACAGAGCACGTCGATCTTTGAGCCCGCCACGACGGGAGGCCGCTCTGCGGAGCCGCCCTCAGCGCCGGGTTGCCCGGGTTGCTCACCACGGCCCCCGCCAGGCAGCAGGGCATTTAGAAGCAGAGAAGCGGCCGCCTTGGTCCTCCGAACGGATCGCATTGCCCCTCTCCCCCTGAAGCCGGACACGGTTGCCTGTCCTGCCTCCGGAAAGGGCACTGTGGCGGCTACGTGCAGGGAAGGAAAGCTGCCGAAGTACCGATGGGGTGGTTGCCGGGGGACTCGGCTGCTCAACCGGTGGCCATGCGGGCGCCGGCCTCCAGGGCCTCCAGGTTCAGGTCCAGCATCTCGGCTTTCCTGCCGGTGAAGACCTCGCGGAGCGCCTCCCGCGCGCTCTCCTGCCGGATCAGGCCGGTGACCTCCGCGAACGCCCCCAGCATGATGACGTTGCCCACCCGGGCGTTGCCCATGTCGGCGGCCGTTTCGGCGGCGGGCAGGGGGAGCAATTCGATATCTGAGGTCGCTCCGTCCGGTTCCACCGCGGAGCTGTTGAGCGCCACGAGTCCGCCCGGCTTCAGGGCGTCCCGGAACCTCTCGTAGGAGGGCTGGTTCATTATGATCAGGGAGTCGGCCTGCTCGACCAGTGGGCTGTAGATGGTTCCGGGGCTGATCACGACCTGGCAGTTGGCGGTGCCGCCCCGCACCTCGGCGCCGTAGGAGGGCATGTAGGTGACCATCTTGCCCTCGCGCATGGCGGCGATGCACAGCAGCCTGCCGAGCGTCAGTATGCCCTGGCCGCCGAAACCGGCGGCGATGATGCGGTGTTCGCGCCGACCCGGGCCGGCTTCTTCACTCTGGTTCATCGGCCTCCGCCTCTATGTCCCGAACCACGCCGAGGGGAAAGGTCTCCGTCATTGTCTCTTCGATGTAGTCGTAGCTCTCGATGGGGTCCATGCGCCAGTAGGTGGGGCAGGGTGAGAGGACTTCCACCAGCGAGAACCCGACGTTCTCCATCTGATAGCGGAACGCCTTCTTCAGGTAGTGCTTGGTCTGCCGAACCCGCCGGGGTGAGGTGACGGTGGTTCGCACGAGGAAAGCCGGGCCGTCAAGGCGGTCCAGCAGCTCGCAGATACGTATGGGCCCGCCGGTGGTCGCCCTGTCACGTCCGCGCGGCGTTGTAGCGGTTTTCTGCCCCACCAGCGTGGTGGGGGCCATCTGGCCCTGCGTCATCCCGTAGACGGCGTTATTGATGAAGACAACCGTGAAGTTCTCCCCCCGGTTGGCGGCGTGGATGGTCTCGGCCATGCCGATCGAAGCCAGGTCGCCGTCTCCCTGGTAGGTGAAAACGAGGCTGTCGGGCCGCATGCGCTTAAGACCGGTCGCAACGGCCGGAGGGCGGCCGTGGGCGGCTTCGCTCCAGTCGATGTCCACGTAGTCGTACGCCAGAACGGCGCAGCCGACCGGCGCTATTCCGATGGTCCGTTCCCGTATTTCCAGCTCGTCCAGTATCTCCGCCAGCAGGCGGTGGACGGTCCCGTGCCCGCAGCCGGCGCAGTAGTGAGTGGGGACCTCCAGCATGGAGGCGGGCCGGCGATAGAGGTGCCGGACTTCAGTTGCGTCGATGTCGTTTCGGCTCATTTTCTTCTCATTCTTCGGGGCGCGAACTCGCCGGTCAGTTTCTCCACGACCCCTGCGGCCTCCGGGATCCGGCCGCCCAGGCAGGCCAGCAGCTCCACCGGGCAGGCGCCTTCCACGGCCAATCGGACGTCTTCCACAAGCTGGCCCGCGCTCATCTCCACCACCAGGATGCCGCTCACCCGCCGGGCCAGCCGGGCGAGCTGCTCCGAGGGGAAGGGCCAGAGAGTGATCGGACGGAAGAGGGCTACCTTTCCGGGCAGTTCCCCGGGGGGGTTCTCCACCACCTGTCGGCAGATGCGGGCGCTGGTGCCGTAGGCCACCAGCAGAAGCTCAGCGTCCTCCGGCCCGGTGCGCTCCCAGCGGACCTCTTCCTGCTGGATCGTGCGGTACTTGCCCAGGAAGTGGTGGTGGAACTGCTCCATGTCGGTGACCAGGTGGTGGAAGGACTTCACCAGTCTGCGACTTCGGCCGGGCTCTCCGGTCAGTGCCCACGGCTTCTCCGGGGGCGCGGGCTCGGGCAGGTGATCGAGGCACACCCCCTCCATCATCTGCCCGATCATGCCGTCGCTCAGCACGATGACGGGGTTGCGATAGGTGTCGGCCAGGTCGAAGGCCAGGTAAGTCAGGTCACCGAACTCCTGGACGCTGTAGGGTGCGAGAACGACACATCGGTAATCGCCGTGTCCACCCCCGCGGGTGGCCTGAAAGTAGTCACCCTGAGCGGGCGCGATGTTGCCGAGTCCGGGGCCGCCACGCTGGACGTTGATGATGACGGCGGGCAGTTCGCTGCCGGCCAGGTAGGAGATGCCTTCCTGCTTCAGGCTGATCCCGGGGCTGCTGGAGGAGGTCATGCATCGGGCGCCGGCCGCGCTGGCCCCGTAGAGCATATTGATGGCGGCCAGCTCGCTCTCGGCCTGCACGAAAGTGCCGTCCCGCAGGGGAAGCTGATCGGCCATGAAGGCGGTTAGCTTGTTCTGAGGGGTTATCGGGTAGCCGGCGTAGAAACGGCATCCGGCCCGGATGGCCGCCTCTCCGGCCGTCTCGTTGCCCGACATCAGGACTCTGGCGCCCTCTTCAGCCATCGGTTTACCGCGACCCCGACCTGGTGGCTACCTTCTGCTTGACCCCGGTTATCTCTACGGCGGCGTCCGGGCAGATCACCGCACACCGCATGCAGCCGGTGCATTCGATCTCTTCTCGGACCTCGGCAATCTGGATCCCCTTCTTGTTCGGCTTCCGGCGGATGCGCAGCTTGTCCTGCGGGCAGAACTCCACGCAGAGGGCACATCCTTTGCAGAAGCGGGGATCGATTTTCACCTGGAATTCTTCAGACATATCGTGGCTGCCCTCTCCAGTCCAGCTTGTTGCGGAGCGTCTCGAAGAACGTGTTGCGGCCCGTGCGGATGAGCAGCAGGGGCTTCTCGAAGCGCTTTAACTCCACCCGATCGGTCTCGGTGAGTGTCTGGGAAACCTGCCCGTCCACCGTCAGTGCCGGCGGCTCGGCGAAATCGGGCGTGGATATCGTCAGCGTCGCGTTCGACGGCAGCAGCAGCGGGCGGTTGCTGAGGGTGTGCGGACAGATCGGCGTCACCAGCAGGGCGCCCATTTCCGGATGCATGATGGGGCCGCCGGCCGCGAGGCTGTGGGCGGTCGAGCCCACCGGGGTGGACACGATGAGGCCGTCCGCCCGGTAGGTGGTCACCCGGTCTCCGTTCACCCGGAGGTCGATGGTCATGATGCGGGAGAGCGCCGTGCGCGAGACGACGGCGTCGTTCAGGCCGGGCGTCTCCAGCATCGCCTCCCCGTCCCGGTAAAGCGTGCAGTGGAGCATGATCCGTTCGGCAACTTCGAAGCGCCCCTCCAGCACGTCCGTGAGGACGTCCTCGAAGTTCTCGGCGGCTCCCTCCGTCAGGAAGCCGAACTTCCCCACGTTGATGCCCAGCAGGGGCAGGCCGAGGGGGGCGAGCCGGCGGGCTGCACTCAGCACGGAGCCATCCCCGCCCAGCACCAGCGCGAAGTCCGCCTCTCCCGCTTCTTCGAGGTCCTCCATCTTCGGCTCGAACCGGACCTCCAGGTGCCGGGACAGCCAGTCCTCCACCCGGTCGAGGGCGCCCCGGACCCCCTCCTTGTCCCGGTTTCCCACTAATATGGCCTTCTTCATGTGTCCTCGCCGGCATCTGCGGGAGGCTCGAACGGCTCTTCTTTCAGTTCACCCTCCAGGCTTTCCACGAGTTTCCGCACCTTCTGGTCGGCTTTTTGAAGCTGTTCCTGGCAGCGGCGGTAGGCCTCTACGCCTTCCTCGTAGAGCTGCAGGGACTCGTCCAGCGGGAGATTGCCC
Organism: uncultured candidatus Brocadiaceae bacterium; assembly: GCA_964510315.1. Taxonomy (GTDB): domain Bacteria; phylum Planctomycetota; class Brocadiia; order SM23-32; family SM23-32; genus CAZEAP01. Next base: position 57,435 of record CAZEAP010000005.1, on the reverse strand, counting down.
TCCTCCAGACGAAGCACGACCTGTTCGAGTCGTTGGAGGTTCTGCTCGAAGGAAGCGGGCTCGGAGTCCTCACGACCCGCCGTGTTCCGATTCTCGCTCATGGGCAGCCCCGCGGCTGGAGTGGGTCGGCGCACGCTTCGGCCCCGCCGCATCGAGGGGCGGGCAGCCGGTTCCCTCCGGCCGACTTTTGCCGCTAAACGAACTCTGTATTATAGTGAACCCCCGAGGCTAATCCAAATCAAACCCCCGGGGCGCCGCCGTGCATTCGGAACCGGAAGCGGAGACGGTCGAGGCGGCCTACCGCATGGCCGCGCCCTGCCGCATCTGCCCGCGCCTGTGCCGCGTGGACCGGCCGGCCGGGGAGGAAGGCTACTGCGGCGTCGGTTCCCTCCCCCTGGTGGCCAGTGCCGGTCCTCACTTCGGCGAGGAGCCCTGCCTGGTCGGCGGGGGCGGCTCCGGGACCATCTTTTTGGCCGGCTGCAACCTGTTGTGCGCATTCTGCCAGAACTACGACATCAGTCACGGGCGCGGCGGCCGCACGTCGGAGCCAACCGAGATTGCCGACGTTATGCTCTCGCTCCAGCGGAGGGACTGCGAGAACATCAACTTCGTCACCCCCTCGCACGTGGCCCCGTGGCTGATGGACGCCGTGCGACAAGCCAGGAGCCGGGGGCTGGAGCTGCCGATCGTTTACAACTGCGGCGGCTACGAGCGGCTGGAGATGCTGCGCCTGCTGGAGGGGACGGTGGACATCTACATGCCGGATGCCAAGTTCTGGTCCTCCCGGAGCGCGGACCGCTACACCGAAGCGCCTGATTATCCGGAGCGCATGCGGGAGTCGCTCAAGGAGATGCAGCGGCAGGTCGGGGACCTGGACGTCCCTGACGGCGTGGCCTGCCGGGGGCTGCTGGTGCGCCATCTGGTCATGCCGGGAGGCACCGAAGAGAGCCGGCGGATACTGCGGTTCATCGCCGAGGAGGTCTCCCCGAACGCACACGTGAACGTGATGGCCCAGTACCGGCCGGTGGGAGACGCCCGGCAGCACCCCGAGATCGACCGTCCCATCACGGGGGAGGAGTTCTCCGCCGCCCGTGACTGTGCACTGGAACTGGGGCTGAACCTGGTGTAGGCGGGCTCCGCGGGGGCCGGATGCAGGGCTCCTGAGGGGACTGCCTGGTCCCCCTCCGAAGATTGACGGCGGGCGCTACGTGCGCTATTTTAAATGTTCAGATGGACATTGGGGCGTACTTCTCCGGTGCTTCAGGGGGAAGGAGGCAGTATCGTGGAGGTCGAAAAGTATCTGAAGGACAAAGGGGTGGACTACGAAGTCATTCCCCACGAGCAGGCGTTTACGGCCCAGGAGGTGGCGGCCACCGAGCACGTCACCGGCCACAAGTTTGCCAAGCCGGTCATCGTGGACGGAGCGGAGCAGAGCTACATGCTCGTCCTGCCCGCCAGCCACAAGGTGGACTTCGAGAAGGCCTCCCAGATGGCCGGCGAAGAGCTGGAGATGGCCGACGAGGGGGAGATGAAGAAGCTCTTCCCCGACTGCGAGATCGGGGCGGAGCCGCCCTTCGGCTCCGAGTACGGGCTGAAGACCTTCGTGGATCAGAGCCTGGCCGACAGGGACGAGATCGTGTTCCGGGCCGGCACCCACGACAAGACCATCAGGATGGACTACGACGCTTGGGCCGAGCTGGAGCAGCCGGCGGTGGGCTCTTTCGCCGTGCTCCAGAAGGCGTGAGGAGGTCCTGCGGGAAGCCCATCACCCGGCATATTCCTCCAGCAGGCGCCGGCGTGACTTCGCCGCGATCTCAGGCCGCCCGAGATGTTTTAGCCCTTCGATGATGCGGAGCATCAGCTCGCAGGTGATCTCCCTGCGCCGCTGCCGGCTGGACTCCCCCTCCGCCCGGAATGGCTCGCCGAAGTAGACGGCGATGGGTGCGGGGCGAGGAAGGAGACGATGCCGGGGCCAGGCGGCGTAGGCGCCGCTGATGGTCGCCGGCACCACCGGAGCGCCGGTGCGCAGTGCCAGGGAGGCGGCCCCCTCACGCGGCAGACCCACCAGTCCGTCCGGTGTCCGGTGGCCCTCCGGGAAAATGCCGGCCAGATGGCCCTCCTCCAGCGCCCGGAGCAGGCGCGCCAGGGGCCGGTGCCCCGGCCGTTTGTCCTTCACCGGGACGGCTCCGAACAGGCGCATCAGGCTCCCCAGCAGCGGCACGCGGAAGTAAGGACCGGCCGCCATGTAGACCACCTTCCGGTTGAGGGCCAGCCCGAGAACCACCGGGTCGAAGAAGCTCTGATGATTGGCGGCCACGATGGCCGGTCCCGTCCGGGGAACCCGCTCCAGCCCGAAGCAGCGCAGCCGGTGGACCACCGCGAGGTAAGGACGGCTGGCGGCCCGGCCGACCCATTGATCGCAGTTTCTCCTGGGCGTTTCAGTCACCGTCCCCTCCGACCTTGTAGATGCAGAAGAGCCCGCCGCTCAGCAGGATGAGCTGGAACAGCACTCCCAGTCGGTAGCCGCCGGTCCGGGTGCCCGGCACCTCCACGTCCGCCAGCAGTCCGAAGGCCAACGCCCCGATCACCGAGAGCTTGTGGCCGACGTTGTAGAGCCCGAAGTACTTCCCCACCTGTCCCGGCGGCACGAGCTGCACGAGCAGCTTCCGCCCCGCCACCCAGATGTTGGCCAGGCCGTAGCCGCCCAGCAGCACGAAGCCGAATATAAAGAAGGCGAAGCTGGTGGTCAACCCGGCGATCAGGATGGCCGCCGCCACGCAGAGGCCGGCGGCAAGCATGGCCCGGCGCGGTCCGATGCGGTCGGCTATCCGTCCCCCCAGCACTCCGAGCAGCCCGGCCCCCAGGCTGAAGGGAATCAGCCAGAGCATGGCCCTCTGCTTGTCCAGCCCGAAGACGTGCACCATGTAGGGCGTGGCGGCCACGACGCCGGTGTTCAGGGAGTCGACCAGCAGGAAGTTCCCCACCAGGAAAAGCAGCACGGACCGATGGCGCGGGAGGGCGCGCAGCGTTGTCAGAACCCGTCGCCACACCAGGCGCGCCAGCTTCTGCCCCGGGCGGAGCCTTTTGGTGGGCGGTTTGCCGGGGACGAAGAGGAACAGCGGCAGGCTGAACAGAACGAACAGCATCCCGGCAAAGGCGAATAGCACGGCCCGCTCATGGGCGGGATTGGTCTGACTGTACCAACCCACCAGCAGCCAGCCCAGCGGCAGGGCAAAGGCCACGCCCACGTAGCCGAGTCCAACACCAAGCCCGCTGATCATCCCCAGCCGTTCCCGGGGCGCGAGGGTCGGCATAAGGCTGTCGTAGAAGGTCAGCGAGGAGTTGAAGCAGAAGTTGGCCACGAAAAACAGGACCAGGATCAACCAGGCCGTGCCCGCGAACGTGATGGCGACGCAGCAACCGCAGCACAGCAGTGTGAGCCCGATCAGGCACTCCTTCGCCCGGCCGGTCCGGTCGGCCACCTCTCCGGCGAATGGCAACGCGACGCCGCTGGCCAGCAGGCTCAGCCCGATGGTCAGGAAGGTATACTTCTCTACGCCGGTGTACTCCTTCACGTGGAGGGTGATCGCGTAGGAGACCACCAGCGCGGAGTATATGGTGTTGGCAAAGTCGTAGAACGCCCAGCTCAGCGCGCGGCCCCAATGGACTTCCCGGGGGCCCGTGGTGCTCGAGGCTGCGGCCTGCTCCGGTGGTTTCATGGGCGGCGGACAATAGGGCGGGGTCACCGGAATTCTACCCGCTCGCTTCCGTGGACTGCAACCATCCGGCGGCTCGTTCGGGCGATGGCGTTGACGGGGTCGGGGCGCTCCCATACCATTGCCCCCGCCACTGGCCGGATGGATGACGGAAGGAGACATCGTGCCCGAAGCACCACGCAGATCCAGGAAAATCGTTTACGGCACCGGTGGCGGACGCGAGTTGTGCGCGGACCTCTACCGACCGGACAGGTCCGCCCCAACGCCCGGTCCCGCCGTAGTGTACGTGCACGGCGGCGGCTGGCGGCAGGGGAGCCGGGAGCATTTCTCCCGCCAGGAAGGGAAGGGCGGTCATCCGGATCAATCGAGCCGTGGCTCACCGTCCGCGCCGCCCACGTCGTGCCGGGTGAGGGGGCCTGGGGCGTGAGGGTCGAGATCGAGCGCCATGCGGACGGCACCCACGCCTACCGATGGGAATCCCCGCTCAAGGCAGAGGAAGACCTCGGGAAGCTCTTCCGCCCCGAACACGCCATCGACGAGGAGAAGACGGCCGAACGGGTGGAAAAGCTCCAGGAGGCGGTGGGTGATGCTTTGCCCGTCGTGGCCGACCGCTCCCCGATCGCCGGCCACATCAACCAGTTGCTCGGCAAGTTCCGCGGCATCGAGCAAACCATGCTGGATATGGTCGAGCGGCCCGAGTGGCTGCACCGACTCGTCGGCTTCCTGCAGAAGGGCATACTGGCCGCTCACGAGGCGGCCGAGCGGGCCGGCCACTGGCGGCTGCTCAACCACCACAATCAGTCGATCCCTTACGGCCGCGAGCGGGAGGACCCGCGGTCGGACGGCCCGCCGGGAAGCAGGGGCATCGCTGGCATGCGAGAGGGCGGGGCGGTAAAGTACGGCGTCGCAGAACGGCGAGATGCGTTCGGCGCCTGAAGGGAAGGCGCCTCAGCATGACGGCGTGGCAGGCGCCGGGCCGATTTGAGTGCCGATGGATGCTTTCTACAGAGCATAAAGAAAGGTGTGGGGAGTTGAAAGACATAGAGCCGCGACTGAAGGCGCCCTGGATATGGTTCGACGCCGGGCGAGAGCGGAACGTCTTCGCGCGGGGCCGGCGGGCCTTCGACCTGGAAGAGGTGCCGGAGCGGGCGGCGCTGCGCATCACCTGCTCGGGCTTCTACCGGCTGTGGGTCAACGGGCGGTACGCCGCGCGAGGCCCGGCCCAGTCGCTCCCTCACAAGAAGCGTTACGACATCCTGGACGTGGCCCCGCACCTGCGGACGGGGCGCAACGTGCTGGCCGTGCAGGTGATCCACTTCGGCTATCGCACAGCGCTGGTCGCCGCGGCGCGCGGCGGTTTCTGGTGCCAGCTTGCGCTCCCGGCAGAGCCGGTTGGTTCCGACGAGCAATGGCGGTTCTCAGTGGATCCCTGCTACAACCCCGAGACCCAGCGCCGAAACGGCAACTACGGCATCGTGGAGGAATACGACGCCCGGCAGGAAGAGCGCTGGCGGGAGCCGGACTACGACGATTCCTCCTGGCAGCCGGCTCACCTGCTCCGCGATGGGCGTTCCGGCGTGACCGGCCCGCGCGTCCAGCCGTGGACGGACATGGTTCCGCGCGGCGTCGAGCAATGCGCCGAAGACCTGCTGCTGCCCGAAGCCGTCGTCCGCGTCGGCGAGGTCCAGGACCACGAGAGCAATGCGGAGAACCTCGCCTGGTTCCTGATGCAGGAGGTCCCGGTCGAGCCGGAATACACCGAGGTGGAGGACGCCGACTCGCTGCTCGACCCGGAAGCCGGGCCGGCCGTGGTCCGGCAGCCTTCACCGCTGGACCGCGACCAGCCCCACCGGCGGTGCGCGACGATCATCCTCGATTTGGGGCGGGAGCTGAGCGGGTTCGGCTGGTTCGAGGTGGAGGGCAACGAGGGTGCCGTCGTCGACGCGGCCTTCGGCGAATGCCTTCGCGGCGGCCGCGTGCCGGTGGTCCGGCAGGGGGTTCAGTACGGCGACCGCTACGTCTTGAAGGAGGGCAGGCAGCGGCACGAGGTCTACGACTGGAAGGGCTTCCGCTACATGCAGCTCACGTTCCGGGAGTTGACGCGCCCGCTGAAGCTCCACGGCGCGGGCATCAACTACTTCCGCTACCCTCTTGAGCCCGCCGGCCGCTTCGAATGCTCGGACCGGAAGACGACGCGCATCTGGGAGGTCGGCGCCCACACCCAGCAGCTCTGCACCAACGACGGCATGATGGACACGCCGTGGCGGGAGCAGCAGCAGTGGCTGGGCGACGGCCGCGTCCAGCTCCTCATCCTCCAGAACGCCTTCGGCGAGCGGGCGATGACCAGGAAGTTCGTCGAGCAGTTCGCCGAAGCCCAGGGAATGAGCGGGATGATCCCGTGCGTCTCCAACCGGCCCGGCTTCGCCATCGTGGACTACGCGCTGTGGTGGGTGCAGGCGGTTCTCGACGTCCTGCTCCACGACGGTGACGCGGAGTTCGCCGGGCGGTTCGTCCCCAACATGGAGCGGCTCCTCGAGTGGTTCGCTCCGTTTGAGAACCCCGACGGCCTCCTGGAGAGCGTGCCCGGCTGGGTTTTCATCGACTGGGCGAACGTCGGCAGGGAAGGCACCTGCGCCCCGCTGAACGCCACCTACTGCATCGCCCTGGAGGCCGGAGCCGTCGTCGCTGAGAAGGCGGGCCGCCGGGAAGCTGCCGAGGAGTGGCGCCGCCGGGCCGGGTGCCTGCGCGACGCCTTCCACGGGGCTTTCTACGATCCCGAGAGAGACCTGTACGTCGACAACCTTGTGGGCGGGCGGCGCACCGAGATGTTCAGCCAGCACACCCAATCCATCGCCGTCCTGGCCGGGCTGACCCGCGGGGACGAGCGCGAACTGATGCGCCGGACGGCGGAGAGCGAGGACCTGGTGCGCACTCAGCCCTACTTCAGCTTTTACCTTCTGGAGGCGCTCGGGCAGGTCGGGCTCGCGCGGCTCGCCCGGGACTTCATCCGCGAGCGCTGGGGCGCGATGCTGGACGAGGGCGCGACCAGCTTCTGGGAGGAATGGCAGTTCGGCGGCACCTTCCGCGGCGGCCGCTGGGTGGCCCGACCCCGCAGCCACTGCCACGCCTGGTCGGCGGCGCCCACCGCCTGGCTCAGCCGCTACGTCCTCGGCGTACGGGTCGATTCCCCGGACGGTCCCGTGCTCGTCGCTCCCCAGACCTGCGGGCTCGAGCGCGCAGAGGGTTCGGTGCCCACTCGTTGGGGACCGATCGGTGTGGCGTGGGAGGTCAGGGATGGTCGCTTCTCCGTGGAGGTCGACGCCCCGGAGGATGCGCCGGTCGAGTTCCGCGAGCCGGCCGACTACGCCGGTCTGTCCGATTTCCACCGCGTTTGATCAAGAGACAGAATGCTACCGCTATTCCAGGGGAGTAAGTTCCCGTGAACTGCGTCATCATCTGCTGTGACACTTTCCGGCACGACATGATCGGTCACCCGGTTGTGACCACGCCCTCGCTCGACGCCCTGCGCAGCGAGGGTATCACCTTCACCAACGCCTTCGCCGAGGGTCTGCCGACCATCCAGGCCCGCCGCACGGCGCTGACCGGCATCCGCTCTTTCCCCTGGAGATTCCAGATGGGCTCCCGCGGGCTCACGCCGGCGATTCCCGGCTGGCACCGCGTGCCCGACGAGCAGACCATGCTCTCTGAGTTCCTGCTGGAGGAGGGCGTGGTGACCGGCCTGGTCGGGGACACCTATCACATGTTCAAGCCGACGCAGAACTTCACGCGGGGTTTCGCCTCCTGGTCGTTCATCCGCGGGCAGGAGGGCGATCCGGTCCGCAGCGGGCCGCTCTCCGCCGTGGACGTCTCGCCCTATCACCCCGAGGGCATCAACGACCACCAGCGATGGCCCACGCTGACCCAGTATCTGCTGAACATGCTGGACCGGCAAACGGAGGAGGACTACCTGACGCCGCGTCTCTTCCGCCGCGCGTCCCGTTGGCTGGAGGAAAACCGGGAGAACCAGCCCTGGTTCCTGTGGATCGACTCCTTCGCGCCGCACGAGCGCTGGGACCCGCCCATGGAGTTCGCCGACGCCTACTACACCACCGACGCCAGCCGGAACTACATCCAGCCCCAGCTCATCAACGACATCGATCCCAGCGAGGAGGAGATCGAGAGGACGCGGGCGCTCTACTACGGCTACGTCAGCTTCGTGGACAAATGGATCGGCGTGTTCCTGGAGAAGCTGCGCCAGATGCACCTGGCCGACGAGACCGCCGTCATCTTCACAAGCGATCACGGCACCGAGCTGTGGGACAAGGGCCGCTTCGGCAAGGGGGGCGACCGGCTCCACGGCTACAACACCCGCATCCCCTTCATCGTGCGTCTCCCGGAGGGCAGGGAGGCGGGCACGGAGCGGGACGACTTCGTGCAGCACCAGGACCTGTTCCCCACCGTGTGCAACCTGATGGGCTTCCCGGCCGGGGAGCAACTCGCCCTGGACGGGTCGGATTTCCTCAGCCCCGACTACCGTCCGCCGGAGAAGGTCATCACGGCGTGGTACGGTAACGTGAGCGTCCGGGACCGGGAGTGGAACATGGTGATCGACTCCACCCTCCAGGGCGACCGGCGCGAGCTTTACGACCTTCAGGCTGATCCCGACGAGACAAACAACCTCTACGAGGAGCGTCCGGAGGTGGTGGAGGAATTCACGCGCTACCTGGAAGACGCCCTCGGCGAGTTGCCCTACGAGATAAAGCACACCGGCGACCGCCGGCAGGCGCCGCCCCTGTCCTGCATCTACCGGGATCGTTGAGGCCCGCGACCACCGCCCGCCGACAAGACGACGGAGACACGATGGACCTGGAAGACAAGATCGAGCTGCACAGGCTGTTCTGGCAGGGAGGGGCGCCCCGCCCGCTCCTCGGTTTCTTCTTCACCGAGCAGGGGCCGCCGGGGGAGATGCCCCCCTGTCCCGCCATCGACATCGATACGCCGGTCGAGGACGTGGTCGAGAAGTACCGGGCGGCCGCCGCCAGAGCCGCCCGCGCCCCGGGCGACCGGGTTCCCGAGATCAGCCTCAACTACGGCACCTCCTTCCTGCCCGCCCTCGCCGGCGCCGAGTATCGAGAGGACGGCCATACCTCCTGGTGCATCCCCACCGGCAAAACGGCGGAGGAACTGCGCGTGGAGGAGTTCGACCCGGACCGGCCTCTCTGGCGGGGCTACGCGCGGAAGCTCCGCGCCCTGGTGGAAGCGGACATCCCCGGCGCGGTGGTGTCCACGGGTGCCCTGACCGGGCCGATGGAAGCCCTGCTCGGCCTGCTGGGCGGGGAGCAACTGTCACTGGACATGTTCGATTCACCGGATGCCGTGAAGGAGCGCGCCGGCGAGTTGACCCGCCTGTTCCTGCGGGTCTTCGAGGCCCAGTGGGAGCTGCTCGGGCAACCGGCGGGCAACGCGGGGTTCCGCGTCTACGTGCCCGGCAGGAGCTGCCTGTTTTCCGAGGACGGCCTGGCGCTGGTCGGGCCGGACCAGTTCGATCAGTTCTTCCGGGAGCCGATCGAGCGGCTCTGCCGTCCGCTGGACGTTCCGTTCATCCACACCCACAGCGCCGCGCTGCCCTGTTATGAGAAGCTGGGAGAGGTGGAGGAGCTGGCCGGCATCGAGATATCCAACGATCCGGGCGGTCCGCCGCTGGAGGCGCTCATCGAGGCCGGCACCCGCTTCCAGGCCGAGGGCAAGTCGGTGATGTTCAGCAACTGGATGCGCCCGCTGACCGAGGACCAGGTGGAGATGCTGCTGGACGCCGCCGACGAGCGCCGCAGCCTCGTAACCCTCACGGTCGAGACCCTCGACGACGCCGAGCGTTACCTGACGAAGGTCCGCGAACGGTTCGGCACCCTGTGAGGCGCGACTACCCGCGCTCGCCGTCCCCTTTGTAGAGGCGTTTCCAGTAGCGGTCGTAGCCGGGGGGCGGCGGCCAGCCGCGGTGCCGGACGGCGTCCTCCGGGAACTCCGCCTCGCCGTGGCCGCGGAGCCAGCCCACCAGGTCGGGGTCGGCGCCCCGCCGCTCCACCTCGTCTATGCCCGCCTCATGCAGCTCACGGACCGCTCCCCCTGCCTCCGAGGAGAGGTCCGTCGTCCCGCCGTATTCGTAAAGCCGGCCGGCCTCCGGGTCGGCGGCCAGTTCCAGGTATCCGTCCTCGGCAAAGACGGTGAACAGATAGCCTTCGGAGTCGCCCGACCAGCCGTCGGCGGAGCCGCCCGAGAGGGCGAGCGAACGGGGGCCCTCGTTGCCGGCTCGGGCGGCGGAGAGCGCGTCGCTCGAATCGCGCCCGCCGACGCCGTCCAGGCCGACCAGCCCGCACACGGTGGCGTAGACGTCCTGGGGCTGGAGGAACATCTCGCTGCGCCCGTGCTCCCCTCCCGGCGGGCGGACGAACAGGGGGACGTGGGCCACCCCCTCCGGTATCCGACCTCCCTTCCCGTAGCGCCCCCGGTCGCCCACCCGGGTCCCGTGGTCGGCGGTGAGGACGATCGCCGTATTGTCGGCCAGGCCGGTGCTCTCGAAGGTGTCCAGAAACTGACCGAGGCAGTGGTCCATCCAGCTCACCTTGGCGGCGTAGGCGGCGGCGATGCGCTGTCGGGCTTCATCGGGCAGCTCGTCGCTGTTGCGCACGTAGAAGGAGCGCGGGTCGATGGTGCCGTCGTAGCCGGCCGAATCGACGTATTTCTTCATGAACTCGGGGGGCGCGTCCCAGGGCTCATGCGGGTCGAAGCAGTCCACCCACAGGAAGAATTTCTCCCTGTCCCGGTTGTCCTCCAGGAACCGGGCGGCGGTGCGGAACAGCCGCGCGGCGTTCCAATCCTCACGGTCCCGGCGGTCCCGGTTGGCCCGGAGGTAGGTGTGGAACTGCGGCGGCCAGTTGACCTCTCCGGCAGCGTCGAAGACCTCGTCCCGCTTCCAGTTGGCGGGCCATCCCTCCCGGTCGTCGATCCACGGGCGGTCCACCTCGGCGCCGCGGATGAAGGTCCACGCCTGGAAGGGCCAGTCGAAGTGGTGTCCGCCGTTCACCAGGTGGGGCGTGTCGTGGATGAGCTGGGTGGCGTAACCGGCGTCCGCGAGCGCGCGGGGGAGGGTTTCCCAGTCGTAGGGCAGCGGCATCCAGGCGTGGAACGGCTCCCCGTGGCGGCCGGTCATCATGTCGAGCCGGTGGGGTATGGTGGGGAAAGCGGCCGCAAAACAGCGGTCGAAGCACCAGGAATCTTCGGCCAGCCGGTCCAGGTTCGGCGTCTGGATCCAATCGTTCCCGTTGGCGCCGATGTAGTCGTAGCGCAGCGTATCGATCACTATGGCGATGACGTTCATGGGCCCTGCTCTTGCTTGGGTAGTTGGCCTGAAGGTCACAGCTTCGGCAGCTCGACCTCGTCGCCGGTGCGTTCCTGCCACCGCACGATGCGCTCGCGGAGGTCGCGCATCAGCGGCAGATACTCCCCGTCGGTCGCCAGGTTGGTTGTTTCGCCGGGGTCCTCGTTCAGGTCATACAGCTCGTGGTCGCCCCGGGGACTGCAACTGAAGCGCGTCCCGTCCGGGGTGACGATCGTGCGCACCGGGTCCGACCAGGACTCCCGGATCTCCTCCGGCGTGGCGTCGGGCAGCTCGATGTCCGCGCTGTAGCCGTTGGCGCTGTTCCACTCGATGAAGACGTCCTCGTCGAACTGAGCGGTTTCCCCCTCGACGGCATCCCGGCGGCTGACGCCCTGGAGGCGTTCGGGGATCGGCTGTCCCATCATGTCGAGCAGCGTCGGCACCACGTCGATCTGGCTGACCGGCCCGGCGACCCGGCGCCCCTCCGGCCGGCCGGGCGCCCGGACCAGCAGGGGCACGCGCACCGCCTCCTGGTACATCACCGTCTTGGCCACCATCCCGTGGCTTCCCATCATGTCGCCGTGGTCGCTGGTGTAGACGACGATGGTGTTGTCGGCGAGGCCGAACTCCTCCAGGGCGTCCATGATGCGTCCGAAGTGGGTGTCCACCTGGCTGCAGAGCCCCCAGTAGCGGGAAATCAGGCGGCGGAAGTCCTCCTCGGTGCTGAAGCGCCTCTTCCACTTCTCCAGGCCGGCCCGAAGTCGCAGCGGCTGGTCGGGGCCCGGCACCGCCTCGAAGTTGTCCGGCAGCGGTATCTCGTCGGGGTCGTACTGGTCGTCGCGGGGGCCGGTGAACGGCATGTGGGGTTCCAGGAAGTTGACGAACAGCACGAAGGGGTTGTGGCGGTTCTCGCTGAGGAAACGGGTGGCCTCCCGTGCCAGGTAGGCCGGCTTGCTGTATTCTTCGGCGAGTTGGGCGACCTGCCCGCGGTTGAACGCGTCCCCCTCCGGCGGTTCCAGGCCCTGCGCCCGCAGCCAGCGCTGATAGTGCGAGACCTGGTCGCGCGGCTTGTCCGGACGGTAATACCGGCGGTACATGTCCTCGATCGCCCGCCAGTCCTCGAAGCCGTGCTGGGGGAATATCTCGTCCCCCAGGTGCCATTTGCCGTGGTGGCCACAGACGTAATCCCCTTCGGCGAGCATCTCCGGCAGGCAAGCCACCTCAGGCGGCAGAGGCACGTTGTTGGCCGTGCACCCGTTGGTGTGGGGGTAGAGGCCGGTCAGCAGGGTTGAACGGGAGGGCGTGCAGACCGGCTGGGTGACGTATGCCTCCTCGAAGACGGTGGCCGACTCGGCGAAGCGGTCCAGGTTCGGCGTCTCGATCTGCCGGTTCCCGTACGCGCCCATGGTGTCGTAGCGCTGCTCGTCGGTGTACACAAAAAGCAGGTTCGGCACAGGCATTCTGACTCCTCTGGTAGTGTTGTCAGCTCAGCCGATCAATTGCGGATGCGACCCGCGCATCACGCCTTCCTCCGGCCCCAGCACGGGCCGATACCTGAACTCCGTTCGGCCGTCGGGTCTACTCATCAACCTCTGCTCCGCTGCGGGTCATCGTCGTGGACGTTTCCTCCTGCGGCAGGATGGCGCCGTCTTCGCGGAGTGCCCCCCAATGCCCCCGGCGGCAAGGGCATCGATGCTGGGGGTGCGGGTCTCCTCGTTCCCGTAGCACCCCAGCGTCCAGGCGCCCTGGTTGTCGGTGATGATGAACAGGACGTTTGGCCGTTTCACGGTCCCTGCCCCTCACTCATCCTCGATGGAGTGCGGCCCGACGGGCGCGGTGCGGAGGGTGGCGTAATGGGTGTTGAACAGCGACTGGTCGCCGATCTCTTTCATCTTCCGCCACATGCGCCTGCACATGTCGATGAGCACTTCCTCGCATTCCGGATCGGCGGCCAGGTTGTTCTCCTCGTGAGGATCCTCCCCCAGGTTATACAGCTCGTCGATGCCGCCGGGGCTGAAGATGTACTTCCAGTCCCCGTGCCAGACGATCCGCTGGGTGTAGACGAAGCGCTGCCCGAAGAACTCCCCGTAGGCATCCTGCCACTCGGCGGGATCCGAGGTCGCCTCCAGCACCTGCCGCATCGAGCGCCCGTGGCAGGGCTCCTGCGGTTCCGCGCCGCACAGGTCCAGCACGGTGGGTGCGAGGTCCACCAGGCTCACCTTGTGCTCGTCGTCCTCCCTCGCCCGCAGGCCGGGGACCCGGAAGATGAGGGGAACGTTATAGACCTCCTCGTAGGCGGTGCCGACCCCCTTGGTGGCCAGCCCGTGTCCGCCGAGCATGTCGCCGTGGTCGGCGGTGACCACGATGATGGTGTTCTCGTAGGCGCCGGTTTCCTTCAGGGCCTCGACGATTCGGCCGGCCTCGCTGTCCAGGTAGCTGATCAGCGCCCAGTAGGCGGCGGAGACGCAGCGCCAGTCGTCTTCGGTCAACTCGCTCCATACCGCGCGCATCCGCTCCAGCACCTCCGGCTTGGTGCCGCCGTACTCCTCCCGCAAGGTGGGGCTTACCCGAACGGCGTCGACATCGTAGAGGTCGAAGAATGGCTTCGGGGGAATGTAGGGATCGTGGGGTTCGGCGGTGGAGACGAAGCAGCAGAAGGGACGGTCCGAGCCGGCCTGCCGGCGGATGAAGTCAATGCCGGCGTCGTAGGCCGGATGGGTGGTGGGGGCGTCCTCGTCGCCGACCGCAGCCAGCAGGTAGGGGCGGTAGCCCTCCTTCCGAACCACCAGCTCGGACCCGTCGGCGGGATCGGGGCGTGCGGAGGCGCAGCTCCGGTCGTACTCCTCCCAGCCGAAGTTTTCCAGTTTCTTGGTCTGCTCGACGTGCCATTTCCCGAAATAGCCCATCGCGTAGCCGGCCTCGGCCAGGCGGTCCGAGAAATAAGTGAGGCGGTCGCTGACGTTGACCCACTCGCTGCGCTGGGTGTGGGTGCAGTCCCACATGCCGTGGGTGGAGGCGTAGGTGCCGGTCATCAGGGAGGCCCGCGCCGGGGAGCATATGGCGTTGGTGGTGTAGCAGTCGGCGAAGCGCACCCCTTCCTCCGCCAGCGCGTCGAAGTTGGGGGTGAGGCACTGGCTCCCCGGAGCGACCGCCTGGGAGTTGGTATGGTCGGACATCAGGAACAGCACGTTCGGGCGGGAAGGCATCGGCACGTCTCCAGGTTTATCCGGCGGTGGGCTCGCTCAGTTTTGCGCTCCAGTCGCGGAGTTGCTCCATCAGGCTCTCGACCCGCGGCTGTGACGCGGGTTCGGAGACTACGTTTTCCAGTTCCCAGGGGTCCGACTCGACATCGTGTACGTGTTTGGCGTCCAGAGCGACACAGATGGCGTTGGTCACCGGGTTTTTCGTTTGGGCGGCCTGACTGCGCACGCACCGGGACGATTGCCCGGCAACGCGGTATATCACCCCGCGAAGCCCCGCAGGGGCGTGACATACACAGCCCGGGGCGTAGCCCTCGGGACCCGGCTGCGCCCCCAAACAGGTGAGCCCTGCAAGGGCGAAACATACCGCCCGCAGCCGAGCCTGTTTCGGTACTTGCCGAGACATTCGTCACCGTGACCGACTATGTCATGCCCTTCCAGGGCTTCTTGGTTTATTGCCGATTTCTCCCAGGGCTGCGCCCCGGGCTGATATGTCGGGCTCCTTCAGAGCCCGGCGGCCCGCATGGACACGAATTCAGCACACGCGAACGGCCGATTGCCGCGAAAACGTATCCCGAGCGCAGGGCCTTCCCGCTAAACAAGTACGACATGGTAAAGGGCCAGCGGCTCAGTGCAATCGAAGTCGGCAATAAGCTTGTGATGGCCCCGGATGACGCAGCGGGTCTCGTGCTCGATGAACACCGCGCGTTCGGCGGGCGGCGCGGCACCTCCGCGCAGCACTGGGAGCAGGCTGAGCCCGTGCGGGCCGAGCGGTTCTGCGCCGGCGGCCTCCAGCGGGCGCTCAACTGCTCGGCGAAGACGAACAGGATATTGGCCCGGATCGCCCATTTGGCCTGGTACTCGGAGTGCCGAGATGCTACAATAACGCCATCTGAGAGCGTTTTGAAGGTGTTTGGGTATCTGGCAAGGGGGCCAACCGATGGGTGAAAAGCAAACGGGCGCTTCTCTGAGGGTTTATTTTGACAGCCCGGTGAAGATTCGCTTCGTCGGAGCAAAGGTCTCCAGCGATGCGGGTCTGCTCGCCTACCGGGAGCTTGACGAGAGGCTCGGCCTGACCGAGATGGCCGCCGAGGATCTGCGGGACCTGCGCGGGGGCAAGAACGTCCAGCACTCAATGCTGGCCCTTATGCGGCAGGCTGTTTATGGACGCATCGGCGGATACGAGGACACCAACGATGCCGATTACCTCCGATACGATCCGACCATGCGAGAGGTGGTCGGTCGGATGGAGGGCGAAAAGCAGGCGGCATCCAGCAGCCAGATGGCGCGGCTGGAGACGGCGTTCCTGCCCGGCACGCTGAACTTCGATGCCCTCTGCGCCTTGCCGGGGAGGTGGGTCGACAGGGTTCATCGCCATGCTCCCCTCGGTCAGATCGTGCTGGATATGGACAGTTCCGGCAGTCCTACCTACGGCAATCAGGAAGGCGCTGCCTACAACGGCCACCTGGGGGAGGAATGCTACCATCCCCTGTTCTGCTTCAACCAGTTCGGCGACCTGGAAGGGGCAATGCTCCGGCCGGGCAACGTGCACAGCGCCGAAGAGTGGGACGTATTGCTGGAGCCGATTGTGCAGCGCTATCGCGAGATGGATGTCCAGCGATTCTTCCGTGGCGATGCGGCCTTCGCGAAACCCGAGATCTACCGGTTCCTGGAGCAGGAGGATTACGTGTATGCCATCCGCCTGCCCGCCAACGAAGTTCTCTACCGTCAGATCGAGGAGCTGACAAAAGCTCCGTGGTACTGGCCCGGCAGGAGGCACGTGGTCCGCTACAAGAGCTTCCGCTACCGGGCCGGCAGCTGGCAGAAAGCGCGCCGGGTGGTGGCCAAGGTCGAGTGGCACGCCGGCGAGCTGTTTCCGAGGATCGGGTTCATCGTGACCAATTTCCCCTGGTGGCAGAGGAGCGTGGTCGGCTTCTACAACCAGCGGGGGACCGCCGAGCAGTGGATCAAGGAGGGCAAGAACGCGGTCAAATGGACGCGGCTGTCCTGCCACGAGTTCATCGATAACGCGGTTGGGCTGCAGCTTTTCGCCCTGGCCTACAATCTGGCGAACTTCATGCGGCGGCTGGCGCTGCCGGGACCGGTCAGGCACTGGTCGCTGACGACGCTCAGGGAAAAGCTGGTCAAGATCGGGGCGAAGGTTATCCGACACGCACGGTACATTGTCTTTCATATGGCGGAGGTGGCGGTGCCGAGGGAACTGTTCGCGGCGATCCTGCGCCGCATCTGGCAGCTATCCCCCGCTCCGACCTGACGGGTGGCGGCGGATTCCGCAGAAAAAACCGACCTCGCGGTTTCTGGACAGTGAAGGTGCCTCTCGATGGCCGAAAAACACCTTTCGGGCTGCCATATCCCCCCGGACAAACGGCGGCCAGGGACCAGTACGGCAGGTTTCTTTCACGGATTCGCCCTTGACGAACAGCGCGGGGGGAGGGTACCCTCTCACGATGAAGGCGCAGTCGGAGCTTCGCTACTGTAAATGGGAAATCTCGGATGATCACTCTCAAACGGACCGGAATCCTTTCAGCGGCTGTGATGCTCGCATTCACGGTGGTGACATTCGGCGCTCGCGACGACCATATCTCCAGGAGCGAACAGATGGATAAGTTGCAGATGCAGGACCTTTTTAACGATATGAGATTGCCCAAGGTCGTCGTGGCCGAGGACGCAACCGTACTGGCCTTTGCCGGTGGTTGCCGCGTGATGCGTCGCAGTGAAGATCACGGGCAGACCTGGTCGCCCATCCGGGAGATGAACCCGAAGGGCAACGGCAACGTGATTGTTGACCGAACGTCCGGCGACGTGCTGATCGTTTATCCGCGGGAACCGTGTGTGTGGCGCAGCACCGACAACGGCAACACCTGGAAGCGCGAAGCCATCACGCTGAAGCCCAACAAGATCGGCCACGGCATACCCGACGGCGTTCCCGTCGGCGATGTCTCAGCGTGCGAGTCAGGCATCACGCTGCGATATGGTGAGCACAAGGGACGCCTCGTCATGCCCGTGCGCGTCCAGTTGCAGGGAGGCGACCAGTTCAAAGAAGACCGACAAGAGTACTGGCAGTACCATTACAACACATCCATCTATAGCGACGACGGCGGCGCAACGTGGCAGGTCGGCGAGCCCGTGCAGAGCGGCACCGGGGAGGGAACGCTTGCCGAGCTGTCCGACGGGCGCATATATTACAATTCGCGCTGCCACATGGCGGTAGACGGCCGGCGGCGCATCGCCTGGAGCTACGATGGTGGTTATCGATGGGTGGACTGGCACGTGAGCGACGAGCTATTCGAGGTCGGCGGGCCGGATTACTTCAGATACGGCCGCCGCCCGAGCTACGGCTGCAACGCGGGTCTGGCGCGCGTACCGGCCGCGGCCGCCAGGGAGCGCGACGTGCTGCTTTACTGCGCCCCCGACAACCCCGGCGCCACATCTCCACACAGCGGGCGCATCCGCATGACCGTCTGGATGAGCACCGACGGCGCCGAGAACTGGTCCCATAAACGATGCGTCTACGAAGGACCCAGCGCATATTCCTCGCTGGCGGCCGACGAAGAGGGCAATGTATATCTGCTCTTTGAGCGCGGCGAATCCAAATTGTACGAGAGCATTGCGCTCGCACGTTTTGACCTGGACTGGGTCCGCCGGTAAGTCTCCGCCTCCGCTGATAGGCCACGACCGGACATAGCCGGCATCATCCCGGGCGAGCCGCAAACCGGGCTGATGAACTCGCCCGCCCGCAACTTTCGCAAAGGCGTCGGTTTTGCCATCGGGCTTATCTTTCTGCCGGTCATCTTCTACCCCATCCTGGGATTCGGCAGTGCCCCGTACCGCGTCGCTACGGCGCAAGAATCGCCGCTTGCCAGTCTTCCGCAGTTGAACGGAAGGAGGAGGCGCGCTCGTGAAAGGCTCTTCCCGAACACCACCGCCCCCTGGTTGACGCGCTCCGTGACGAATCCCTTTCGTCAGCACGCGGCGGATGGCCGTGGAGGTAACTACGCGTGGCATCTCGGGAATGAAGGGGTCTTGCGACACGGAGTGGATCGCGTACGATAGAGTGAAAGGAAGACCCGGGCGACAGTTCGGCGGCTAGCTACCGCCGGGCTGCTGAGCCATTCAAGGGCCGCTGGTGCGAGCGCACCCTCGCATCGGCGGCCCTTCTTGTTTGGCGATTCGCCATTGGGTCGCTCGGCCACGTCCGCATCAATCCATTTCGCCCAGGTCGAAGGAGTAGCGGTCGTTCAACGCGTCGAGGTCCAGGCGGTTCGAGAGGTCCTCGGCCAGGGCGACGTTGGCCTCCACCTCTTCGGCCGCCTTCATGCCGACCAGGGCGCAGTCGACCTCGGGGGTGGAAAGCACGAAGCGGATGGCGAACGCGGTGAGCGCCTCGACGGAAAGCTCCGGGAACTCCAGCTTCATCACCCGCTGGAGGAAGCCGCTGGTGGCCGTGCGCATCGTCAGGATACCCAGGCCCTGCTCGCGCGCGAAGGGGATGATGCCGACCGGCTCCCACTTGTGGTCGCAGTGGGCCTGGTAGATGAAGCAGTAGGCCATCTGGAGCGTGTCGAACACGCCGGAGCGGAGCAGGCGTTCCAGGCCGCCGGAGGCGACCTCGGCGGTGAGGCCGAGGTGGCGCGTCCGGCCGCGCGCTTTCTCCTCCCGCGCCCAGGCCAGCACGTCGGACGCCAGCAGCTTCTCCGCCTTCTCGTCGGTGAAGTAGTTGCCGTGGACCTGCAGGATGTCCACGTGATCGGTCTGGAGGCGCTCCAGGCTTCCCTCGAAGGTCTCGCGGGCGGCCTCCGCCTCGTCGTCCCGCCACTGGTGGAACTTGGTCGCCAGCACGATCCGGTCTCGATGGGGCGCCAGGGCCTTCCCCATGATCTCCTCGGAACGCCCCTCCCCGTAGGCCGGGGCCGTGTCGAACAGGGTGACGCCCCGCTGCAGGGCGGTCCTCAGCGCCTGGACCGCCCGCCGTTCGAACTCGCCCGAGCCCCTGTCCTCTCCGCTGAGGTATCCCTGGAGTCCCAGCGGCGCGCCGCCGAACCCGATGCGGGAGACTTCCAGCCCCGTTCGACCAAGCTTCCGTGTTTCCACGCTCAACCTCCGTGCTCGCGAATCAGGCGATAAGCCGTGTCAAAGGCGAATTGCAGCTCCTCGATGCTGCAATGGTCCTGCACGAAATGGGAGGTGCACAGGAGCAGCCCCCCGTCGCAGAACGTCCTCACCACCCGTTCGATATCCCGTTCCAGCTTCTCGTAGTCGCCGAAACCGATGGTCCTCTGCACGTCGATGCCGCCCATGACCACGAGGCGGTCGCTGTAGTTCTCTTTGAAATCCTCCAGGTCCATGCCCGCCGATTCCTGCCAGGGATGCACCACGTCGTAGCCGAGTTCGAGGATCCCGCCCAGCAACGCGCGGACGTTGCCGTCGGAGTGGAGGCTCAGCCAGGCGCCCCTGTCCTTGACGGATTCGGCGGTTATCCGGTGATAGGGGAAGATCAACTCCCGCCAGGTGCGGGGATCGAAGAGGGGACCGTGCTGGCCGCCCCAGTCGTCGGAGACGTGCACCATGTCCACCCCGAGGTCCAGGCAGTTGTGGGCGAAGGCCCTGTTCCACTCCGCCTGCCGGGCGTAGACCTCCTTGAGCTGGTCCGGATGGAGGGCCAGGTACATCAGGTGGTTCTCGATGCCGAAAACGCCGTTGAGAGCCTCGAAGATGCCGGGTGTCTGGACGTAGACGAACCGCCCCCGTCCCTCCTTGTGGTGGCGGATTCCGTCAATGATCCCCTCGTAAGCGCCCTCCTCGTCCGGATCGGAGATGGGCACTTCCCGCATGTCGGCGGGTTCGATCGGACGATGGAGTTCACGCAGCTCTTCCAGCCGGTCGCCCCACCAGGGATAGGGGCCGCCGAAGAGGTGGGCGTAGTCGAATTCGTAGCGGTCCTCGAAGGCGGCGACGGAGCCGAACGCCTCGGCGATCTCCTCCTCCAGGTTTTCCTTCACCCACCCGTAGAGGGGAATGCGGTCCGGTTCCTGGTGCCGCAGCACCGCGATGACCCGTTCCCTCGGCAGCATGTGTTTATCCCTCTGCCTGCTCCCGGATCAGCCGATAGATCGTGTCGTAGGCAAAGACGAGTTCATCGATACTACAGTGTTCCTGCACGGCATGCGAGGTGCACAGGAGCAGGGCCCCGTCGCTGAACATGCGGACCACGCGCTCGATATCCCGTTCCAGCTTCTCGTAGTCGCCGAAGCCGATGGTCGTCTGCACGTCGATGCCGCCCATGACCACGAGGCGGTCGCTGTAGTTCTCCTTGAAATCCTCCAGGTCCATGCCCGCCGATTCCTGCCAGGGGTGGAAGACGTCGTATCCCAGCTCGACGATGCCGTCCACCAGCGGCCGCACGTTGCCGTCGGAGTGAAGGCTGAGCCACGCGCCGCGCTCCTTGACCGCGTCGGCCGTAATCTTGTGGTAGGGGTAGATGAGTCGGCGCCAGGTCTCCGGGCTGAACATCGGCCCGGACTGTCCGCCCCAGTCGTCGGAGATGTGGACCATGTCGACCCCCAGGTCGAGCATGTTGTGCGCGCAGGTCCGGTTCCACTCGGCCTGGCGGCGGTAGAGTTCCCGGAGTTCGTCGGGATAGAGCGCCAGGTACATCAGGTGATTCTCGATGCCGAAGATGCCGTTGATTATCTCGAAGATGCCGTAGACGGTGGCGGAGACGAACCGGCCCCGCTGCTCCTTGTGGTGCTGGATGCCCCGGACGATGTTCTCGTAGGCCTCCTCTTCGTTGGGGTCGGACAGGGGGACGGCCGCCATGTCGGCCGGGGTGAGGGGCTCCTCGCGCTCCTTCAGTTCCTCCAGCGGGTCGCGCCACCAGGGATATGGCCCGCGCCCGACTCCGGAGTAATCGAACTCGTATCGGTCGCGGAAGGCGCTCATCGACCCGAACCGCTCTTCAATTCCCTCCTCCAGGTTGCCCAACCACCCCTGGATGGGTATGCGGTCGGGTTTCTCGCGCCGCAGCACCGCGATGACCCGTTCCCTCGGCAGCACCGGTTACCTCTCTTCCTGCTCGGAGGCGCCGAACGCATCTCGCCGTTCTGCTGCGCCGTACTTTCCCGTCCGCCCAGACACGGATGAAAAACTCCCTACAGGCGAAAAGGAAACGAAAAACGCCAGACACAGATGTGCACTGATAAACACAGATGGAAGACCCACAGAAGTTCTGGAACTGATTTGTAGAAAGCCTCCGTCGGCACTCAGATCCGCCGGCCGCCTGCCACGCCGTACTTTCCCGCTCCGTCGCCCCTGCTTCCCGGCGGGCCATCTGCACGTGACCGAACGGCGAGATACCCGCCACCGGCGGGTAAACTTCGCTCGCTGAAAGTGCGCTCGCTCAGAAGGACATTGGGAGCGGTGCTCCGGCGGATCGCACATCATTTCTACAGAGCATCTTCGGATTGCAGGCGGTTCACGCCGCGCTTGAACTCGTGGTAGGCCGGTTTGGGGTTGCCCTCCAGGTCCACCAGGCCCCAGGCGGTTTCGGCGGGGCAGTCGGGGTCGCCGCACTGCCAGCATTCCGCCTGGTCCTCCCAGCGGTAGAAGAACAGGCCGATCAGCTTATGGCGCCTCTCGGCGAAGACGTCGAAAGCCGCCTCCACGAACTCCGCCTGGCCCTCGGGATTGTGGCCGGCGCCCCAGGTGTTCTTCCACTTGTGCGTTTCGCAGACGGAGGCGTCCGATGTCCGCTCCTCCTCGGTCACGGGGCCGCCGGCGGAGGAGAAGCCCCATTCGTTGACCAGCACCGGCTTGCCGCTCCAGTCGTGGGCTATGTCGATGCGCTCGGCCCACTGCTCCGGTCCGCCCCTCTGCCAGGTGCCGTAGTAGCCGTCCAGCCCGCAGTAGTCCAGCGGGCCGTCGCCACGACCGTAGAGATAGCCGAAGAAGTACAGCGTCTTGCTCCATCCGGCGGTGAGGTTGAAGCCGACCAGCAGGGAATCGTCGGCGTTCTTCAGGCCGCGCGCGCCGGCGGAGATCAAATCGCAGGCCTCCCGGGGGTTCAGCGGTCCGGCGAAGACGGGTATGTCCAGTTCGTTGGCCACCTGCCAGGCGGAGACGAGGTCGCCGAGGTCGTCGGCGAGCCATCGGCAGGTCTGCTCGTACGTCTCGAGCAGCTCTCCGCTGCCCGGCTCGCCGGCCCACTGGGGCAGTCGGCTGTGCCAGCGTCGGGTCAGTTCGCCTTCCTCGTCGGTCTCGTAGGTGGCGATGCCCGGTCCGGGGGTGACGCCCATCAGGCGGAAACCGTCCTCGCGCAGTTCCTGCGCCTTCGCCTTTGTCCGGGTGTAGCTTTCGGTGACTTCGCCTCCGACGCGGTCCTCGAAGGGGAAGGGGAAGCCGCGGCGCAGCCACCCTATCCCGGCTTCCTCGAGCAGGTCGCGGTCGGCGTCGGGGTAAGCGCTGGTGCCGATGATCAGCTCGCTCATCTCGCTTTTCCTCCGGTGGTGTCTTCGTTCACTCTTCCTCGCGGTCCTCTCCCTCGCGGACGGCCTTGACCAGGTCCGGATCGCCGCCGGCGCTGAGGTAGAAGTCCAGGTCGAGCCTGGAGAGATCGAGGGTGGGCTCCTCCGCGGTGGCCTGGAGGACCTCCTCTTTCTCCGACTGGTAGCGGGCCGCCTCCTCGGGCGGCAGGTTGAAGGGGTGCATGTGGAACTGCCAGCACAGCCCCCTCCGCCCGGGGGGCCACGGCTCGCCTTTCGGCTCCTCGGACGCTACCAGCTCCCCGTCCTCCACGCCGCCGGGCAGGCCGTAGCGCTCCTCGTAGCTTGCCAGCGTGGCCTTCAGCCGCTCGTATGCCTCCCGCTGGTCCTCGTCGAGGTCGCGCCCCATCAGGTTCTCCAGCTCGTTGGGGTCCTCCTGGAGGTCGTAGAGTTCTTCCCGCCCGCCGTCGAACCAGAAGTTGTATTTGAAGCGGGGTCCTCGGAGCGAGACCCACCGGCTCGGCCCCCGGGCGTGCTCGGTGTAATGGACCGAACGGTCGCGCGTGCCGCAGTCCTTCGGGATGAGGAGCGACTCGCCGGGCAGGTCGTAATCGGCGGGGTAGTCGATCCCGCAGGCGTCCAGGATGGTGGGCAGGAGGTCCACCTGGTCGGCGTAGTCGTGGCGCAGCGTGCCCGCGGGAACCCGCTTTGGCCAGCGCAGGATCAGGGGGATGCGCACGGAGGTGTCGTTGGGAAGGCTCTTGCCCCACGCGCCGTTGTCTCCCAGCATCTCCCCGTGGTCGGAGGTCATGATGATCAGCGTGTTGTCGAGCTGGCCGATGTCCTCCAGCGCCTGGAGGATCTTGCCCACGTTCTTGTCGACGTGGCTGACGGCGGCCATGTAGAGTTCGCGCACCCGCCGGGTCTTGGCGGGGTCGGTGTAGTCATCCCCCAGGCGGGAGTGTTCCAGCACGGGGTTGGCGTCTTCCTCTTCGGGGGTGGGCTCCGGCAGGGGGGCGCCCTTGTAGAGGTCGGCCAGGCTCTCGGGCACCGCGAAGGGCGGATGCGGTGCGATCCAGCCGGCCCACAGGAAGAAGGGGCGGTTGCGGTTCTGTCGGATCATCTCCGCCGACCGGTCGCCCACCCAGGTGGTGCCGTGATGCTCCTCGGGCAGAAGGGAGCGCTGGGGCTGCCGGTAGAGCAGGCTGCGGATGCCGTGGATGTTGCGGACGTGCCCCAGGCCCTCGGAGCGGAGGTACATGGCGAAGTCGTCGTCGGCGGGGTTCCGGAACAGCTCCTGCATGAGCTGCATCCGATGGAGGCCGTGGTGGTTGCGGGCCGGCCGGAAGTGCATCTTCCCCACCGATTCGCAGTGATAGCCGTTGTCGGCGAGTATCTTCGGCAGGCGGGGTATCTCCCGCGGTATCACGGCGCTCTCGTTGACGGCCATGCCCGTGTGACGCGAGTAGAGGCCCGTCAGCAGGTTGTGACGGGCGGGGATGCAGACCGGATTCGTGCTGCAGGCGTGAGTGAAGGCGCAGCCCTCCCGCACCAGCCGGTCCTGGTTCGGGGTCATCATGTAGTCGTAGCCGAGGGCTCCGATGGTGTCGTGGCGCTGCTGGTCGGTGAACAGGAGCACCACGTTGGGTTTGTCTTCGGGCCGCTCCTGCCTGAAGAGCGGAAACGTGTAGTCGGATACCTTCTCCATCGGGCTTCCTTTCTGTCCGATCGGCGAGTTCTTCTAAGAATCCCGTCCCCGGCCGGCCCACAGGCTGCGGTCGCGGACGCGGGAGGAGCCGGGATGATTCGTTTTCTCCATGAACTCGATGGTCTTGCCGCGGAGCGCCTCCAGGGAATCGGCGTAGCCCGGCTCGTCGATGACGTTCTGCATCTCGTGGGGATCGGCGGCCAGGTCGTAGAGTTCGTCCCAGTTGCCGCAGTTCCAGCCGTATTTCATCTCGCCGTGGCGGCAGGTGACCATTGTCGTGGAGAGCCCGTTCACGCCCCAGAACTCCACGAAGTGGGTGTCCCGCCAATCGGTCCTATCGCCGTCGAGCAGGGGGAGGAGGGAGCTTCCGTCGACGTGCGAAGCGTCGTATTCGGCGCCCGCCAGGTCGAGGATGGTGGGGTAAAGGTCCAGGATCGAGGCCCATTCCCCCAGGACAGTGCCCGGTTCGCGGCCGCCGGCCCCCCGCCCCGGTGCGTCCCGCAGGATCATGCCGATGCGCTGGATCTCCTCGAAGTGGTGCCACCCCTTGTCGATCAGTCCGCCGTGGCTGCCGAGGGTCTGTCCGTGGTCGCTGGTGAAGATGACCACGGTGTTGTCGGCGAGCCCGCGCTCCTCGAGGTGGTCCATTATCCGCCCGACCTGCTCGTCGATGTCGGTGGCGAGGGCGTAGTAAACGCGGATGACGCGCTCCCAGTCCTCCCACGTCAGGTCGGGCAGGCCGCCGGGGATTTTCACCTGGTGGGGCCGGTTGGTGCCGAGCGAGTCCCATTCGTAGTTCGGCCAGCGGGGGATGCGCACGCCCTCGTAGCGTTCCAGTATCTCCGCGGGCGCCTGGTAGGCTGCGTGGGGGCCGGGCTCACAATACCAGATGAAGAATGGGCGCTCGTCCCCGGCGAAATCGTCGATCATGTGGGTGGCCTGTTCGGCCAGCCAGTAGGGCATGGAGGCTTCCCGCGGCCCTTGTAGCCTCCAGGCGTTCAGCCGGCCGTCCACCTGAGTCCGCTGCGGATCGAGCCCCGCCTCCTCGAGGTATTCCTCGTAGCCGAAGAAGCTCGGCCATTCGAATCCGCGGGTCGTGGGGTGGGACCGATCGAGGTCCAGCCCGAAGTGTTGCGCCGACCGCGCCCCCAGGTGCCACTTGCCGACGTGCCCGCACCTGTACCCGGCCGCTCCGAGCCGGCGCGACAGCAGGTGAGGGCCGTCGGGAAGCTCTTTGACCGGCGTCGGCAGGTCGTTGCAGTTGCAGAGCACCCCGTGCCGGTGCACGTGCAGCCCCGTCATGACCGACGCGCGGGCGGGCGAGCAGACGGGGCACGAGGTGTAGGCCGTCTCGAACCGCGCGCCCTCGGCGGCCAGGCGGTCGATGTTCGGCGTCTGACACGGCGTTTCACCGTAGCATCCCAGCGCCGAGAGCCGGTGCTGGTCGGTAAAGATGAGGAGTATGTTGGGTCGGTCGGTTTCCATTTCGGGCATGTGTCAGCTCCGGCGCGGGGTTCGGCTCAGGCACCGACGTCCGGTTGGAACGGGCGGTCGGTGTCGGTGCGGAGACACCACTCGATCATCTTCTGCTGGAGGTCCATCACGACGTCGGCGTGCTCGTCCCGGCCCCAGAGGTTGTCCATCTCGAAGGGGTCGCTGCGCATGTCGTACAGCTCGTTGCCGCCGACGAGTCGGGTGACCAGCTTCCACTCGTCGGTGCGGCACATCTTCGTGCGCGCCATCGTTTCGGGGCAAACGGCGTAGGTTTTCTGCTTGCCGCTGCCTCCGGGGTCGAAGCTGAACCGCTCCCACATCTCCTCCTCGTGCCCGCCGTCGGCGAACACGGCCTCCTTGCGCTTCTCCCCGGAGATGATGGGGAGGAGGCTCTCCCCGTGGATTCCCCAGTCGGGCTCTATGCCGAGGAGTTCCAGCAGCGTGGGGGCGACGTCCACGTGCTCGGTGAGGCCCTCCACCGCTTCGCCGGCGGGCAGGCCGGGCGCCGACAGAATGCACGGCACGTGGAGGAGGCAGTCGGCCATGCAGGTGTCCCATTTCTCCGGCAGGCCGTACTGGCCGGCGAAATCCCCGTGGTCCGCAAAGAAAAGCACTACGGAGTTCTCGAACAGCCCCTCCCGCTCGATGGCGTCCAGGACACGGCCGAGGACGTGGTCGGTCCTGGTGACCATCCCGTAATAGACGGCCTGCAGTTCGCGCAGCATCCGCTCCGGCGCGTCGGGGCCGGTGCGGACCTCCCGCATCTTCCGGAGGGGCAGGGGGGCGTTCCGGGGCAGCTCGTAGGGCCAGGGATCGATCTGGTCCCTGCCGTACATGGAGAAGTACGGCTCAGGCGCCTTGTAGCCCGGATGGGGCCAGCTCAGGTTGAGGTGCATGTAGAACGGCCGGGACCGGTCGCGGACCTCCGTCAGGTATTCGACGGCCTGGGCGGCGCGGTTGTCGTCGCAGAAGAACGTCATCGGCTCCTCGATGCGCCCGCCGTAATGGTAGTCGTAGCCTTCCGGCGGCTGCGGCGGGTCGAGGTCTTCGGGGCCCGGCTCCTCCACCGGCCACTCCCTGTCCAGCATGTGGCGGAAGTATCCCTCGGTGAAGGAATGATAGTCCACGTACGCGGCGCCCTTCCGATTCAGACCCTCGCCGAAGATGTTCTCCCAGACGTGGTTGATGCCGAACAGGGCGGATTCGTAGCCGGCATCCTTCAGCCTGGCCAGCACGTCCGGCTGGTCGTTCGGAAGGTGTTGCTGGATGGTGCGGAAGCCGTCGGTGTGGCAGTAGCGGCCGGTCATCATGGCGATGCGGGTGGGCACGCACTTGGGGAAGACCGAGAAGTGCCTGCGGAAGGAGACCGCCCGTTCGGCGAAGCCGTCCAGGTTCGGCGTCCGGCAGTCGGGGTTGCCCATGTAGCCGGGGGCGTCCCCGCGCATCTCGTCGGATGAGATCACGATCAGGTTTCTGGCCTCTTGCGGCATCTCTTCGGCCCCTCCGGGGTCATCCAAAGGTGATCTGCACGGTGTGCGCGCCGAGGCCGTTGATCTCCAGGCAGACGTAGGAGGAGCCCTCGACCTCCTCGACGCCGAAATCGGCCGGCTCACCGTCGACACAGACGGCTGTCGGCTCACAACCATCGGGCAGCAGCCACCGGAACTGCATCTCCTCCGCGTTGCCGGTGACGGTCACCGCGGCGGTGCCGGCCTCCGGGTCGGCGGCGTAATCGTAGCTGACGTATCCGCCGGAGGCCCGGTATTTCACCGTCACGCTGGCGTTGCCGACGCCAGCGGCTGTCCAGCGGGGGGACACCAGCGCTCGGTCGAAGGCCACTCCGGTGTCCTTGACGCCGGCGAGTCCCTCGATGACGGCGTATCCGACGGCGGCGGCGCCCCAGTTGTCCGGGATGCCGAACGAGAGGTCGCCGGGGTCGAACCAGACGGGCGCGTCGCAGAGCGTCATGCCCATCACCGGCCAGAAGCTGCCGTCGCGGGAGGCCCTCAGTACCACCTTCTCGATGCTCCGGTCCGGATGAGGGTTGTCCCACCCGTAGACGTAGCAGCCGACGTTGGGGAAGACGTCGTTGGGCCCCCACCAGGCCACTTCGCACCTTTTCTTGGAGCGCCGGCCGGCCCTCGGCGCACGGGGCAGCCACCAGCCGTTGACGTTGCTGCCCTTCATGATGTATTCGGTCTCGGCGGTGCCCTCGGAGTAGTGCACGGTGAAGGAGCCGATGGGGTTGCTGCCGCCGGCGGTGTGGAGGAAGTAGATGGAGGCCGCCTGCCGCCCGACGGGCACCTCGCAGGTGTCGTGGTAACCCTCCCGACAGGACATGCCGACGACGGCGCGGCGGCCGTTCTCGGCCGGGTCGATCACGTCGAAGGGGATGTCCTCGAAGACCTGCTCGCCGGTGGGCAGGTTGGCCATGTCATTGCCCTCGCGTTCCCCGCTCCAGCCGGGCACGCCCTCGGCGCCCTGGTCGGAGAGGTCAACGTTGGCCTGCTCCCGCAGGTCGAGAGTGGTGAAGCTCCGCTCCGGCGGCTCGGCCGCCTTGCCCCGGTAGGTGCAGTGCAGGTAGTCCCGATGGTCGCGCGCCCAGCCGAGGACGCGTTGAAGGATGTCCACCCCGTAGTCCTCGAACCCGTGCTCGAAGGCGCCGTGGGCCAGCTCCCCGGCGACGATGGTCGTGACGCCGCCGTTCATGTAATGCCACTTGGAGCCGTGGCCTCCGAATCCCCGCTCGAAGGGAGGGTATATCTGGTAGAACTCGCCGGGGGAACTCTCCGGCATCTCCTCCCGGATGCGCTGGTAGGTTCTGATGATGGAGACGCACTGCTCGTGGTCGATGCCGCGGTTCAGGGCGTAGGCGTTCGAGAGGGAAACCTGCCGGGACTGGTCGACTCCGAGGTCGCGCCCGACATCCGGGTCTTCCGGGACGTGATGGGTGAAGAACTCGCCGTTCCAGGAGACCTCATCGAGACGTTCCTTCAGGGTGTCGGCGAGCCGGCTGTATTTCTCGGCTTCGGCATCCCGGCCCACGTGGCCGAGCATCTCGGCCAGGTAGCGGCAGCCGGCGATCATGCCCGTGTTGTCGCCGTGCATGACGCCGAAACGGGTCTTCTCCGGGTCGACCACCATGGTGTAGCCGGTACGTTCGGCGTCCTCCTCGGCCTGGAAGTCCCAGGTGTCGATGGTGAAGCCGCGCTTCAGGAGGCCGTACTTCTCGCTCCAGCGGTACTGGTCGCTGGTGGAATACTCGACCGCCCGGATGGCGCTGTCCAGCAGGCCGGCCATCCATTCATCGTCGCCGTTGGCCTTCCATGTGTAGTAGATTCCTTCCAGGTAAAGATACTCCACGTCGTTCTCGACGGGGATGCGCTCCATGCGCTCGCGGCCGTCGTTGACCTTGACGATGAAGCCGCCGGGGCCGAACCAGTGGTCGCGGTGCGTGGGGCGGGGGTAGTTCCGCTCGTTGCTGATCTTGTCGAAGACCATCCCGTCGTCCCGCTGGGTATCGGTGTAGAGTTCGATGCCGGTCTTCAGATCGGGGTAGTAATACTTCATGCCCTTGAGGGTGTGGACGTGGTCGCGCAGCCAGCCGACGAACATCTTGTAGACCTTCCGGTCCATGCGAAACGAGCCGGTCTCCCCGTGCCAGCCCACCATCGTCCAGTAAAGGACGTCCAGAAGCTCGCCGAAGGCGCCCTCCTCGTCCTCGATGCGCGTCGTGCAGTCCAGCGTGAAGGTGACCGATTCCACCGGCCGGCCCTCTTCGTCCTCCCGCACCACGTTCTGTTCGCCGAGGGCGCCGGCTGCGGTGAAGCTGAAGGGGTCGGCGGCTTCGGCGCGGACGTATTCTCGTCCCTCTCCGTCGAGCACGGCGATCCGGCCGGAGTCGGCGCCGCGGACAGTCACTCGGTCGAGTGGCTCACAGCGTTTTGTCTTCCCGGCTTCCTCGATGCGCAGCATGGCCAGGCTCCCTCTGAGATACCGTTGGCCCGTGCGAAGCGTTCCACCTTAGTGCTGCACGAGCACGCCTGCAAGGCGCCCCGGAGATATCGGGGATCTATGCGGTTTCACACAAGTCTGCCAGGGTTCTGGCCGCCGCAAACACGGGTAGGTCCGGCGTCTCGCCGGACCTTGCGCCCCGGGGACGCCGCGCCTACCCGTAGAGGCTGCCCGTTCGGCGCCGGCGCCGGTCGAAGAGAACGGGGGCAAGATTCCAGGTCGCAGTGCCGGGCCATCCTGGCGTACTTGTTCGGCGGGAAGGGCTTGCGCTCGGGATAGGTTTTCGCGGCAATCGGCCGTTCGAGGGTGCTGAATTCGTATCCGTGGGGGCCGCCGGGCTCTGGAAGAGCCCGACATATCAGCCCAGGGCGCAGCCCTGGGGAAAATGACCGGCGAAAAGCCAACGCGCCCTGACAGGGCGCGACATAGTCGGTCACGTTGACGGATGTCTCGGCAAGTACCGGAACAGGCTCGGCTGCGGGCGGTATGTTTCGCCCTTCCAGGGCTCACCTGTTTGGGGGCGCACCCGGGCCCCCAGGGCTGCGCCCCGGGCTGTGCATGTCACGCCCCTGCGGGGCTTCGCGGGGTGATATACCGGGTTGCCGGGCAATCGTCCCGGTGCGTGCGCAGTCACGCCCCCCACCGTCGGCGGGCCGGGACAACGTGCCGCCGGGGAGGGGCTGCGACTCAGGATGATGCTGCGCGCCGGGAGCTGAATTGGTAAGGGACCATCAGGCGTGTGAGTCGTCGGCAAGCGGTGGGGACTTTTCCTGTTCCTCATCGCGGATGGCCAGCACCTCGTGGAAGTCCTGGAGGAACAGGTCCAGCAGCTCGGGGTCGAACTTTTCACCCCGCGCGTTCCTTATGGTTTCAACCGCCCTTTCCACCTCCAGGGCACGCCGGTAGGGGCGCTCGGTGGTCAGGGCGTCGAACACGTCGGCCAAAGCGGCAATGCGGCCGTAAAACGGGATATTCTTGCCCTGGAGGCCCTCGGGGTAGCCGGTTCCGTTCCAGTTCTCATGATGAGTGAGTGCGGTTTGCTGGCCCGCCTGAAGGAACCGGGAAGAGGAGCCGCTGAGGAGCCGGGCGCCGATGCTTGTGTGCTGCCGCATGATCTTCCATTCTTCCCGGCCCAGTTCGCCCGGTTTCAGGAGGATTCGGTCGGGAATGCCGATCTTTCCCACGTCGTGGAGCGGGGCGGCGTGCCGAAGCACCTCGATCTCACCGGGCGAAAGGTGCAGGCGTTTGCCGATCAGGGCGCAGTATTTGCCGATGCGGCGCACGTGCTGGCCGGTTCCCGCGTCCCTGTACTCGGCGGCGAGGGCCAGGCGCTCGATGGTTTCGATCTCCGCGCAGTGGACCTCCCTGTGAGCCCGGGCGAGTTCCTCGACGGTCTTCTCCAGTTCCTCCTCTCGGGGTTCGGTTTCGCCCCCCGTGCCTGTGGATTTGTCCTTCGCGAGCAGTCCTTCCAGGTGCGCCGCCAGATCGGTCAACTGAACGGGCTTGGCCAGGAAGTCGTCCGCCCCCGCCTCGGCGGCGCGCCGCTTGTCTTCCTCGCTGTCGAATCCGGTTACCAGTATGACGGCCACGTCGGAGTGGGGGCCGTCGTTTCGGATTCGGCGCAGCACTTCGAAGCCGTCCAGACCGGGCATATCGGCGTCCAGGAGAACCGCGTCGAAACCAAGCCTGATGTCGGAGAGGGCCTCAAAGCCGTCCTCGGCCGTTTCGGTTGCATAGCCGAGCCGGCGCACCATCTCGCTCAGCAGGGTGCGTTCAGTCTCCTGGTCATCGACCACCAGGATTTCTTTCTGCTTCTCGTCCATCCCGTTCGCTTTTCTTATCCACTTAGTTCGGGGGATTTCGCCCACCGGGCGGCCGGTTGCCTTCAGGATGCGGTGACTTCGGCAAGCGCGTCCCTCAGTTTCTCCAGCGTTATCGGTTTGGGCAGCACAAGGTCAACACCTGCCACCTTCTCTCGGGCCGCCTCTATCATGTCCCCGAAGCCGGTGAGCATGACAACGGGTGTGCCGGGGGCCTGTCGGCGGATGTTGCGGGCCAGTGTGTCACCACTGATTCCCCGCATGGCACGGTCGGTGATCACCAGGTCGTAGCTCCCGGCACGGAACATCTGGAGCGCTTTCGATCCCTCCGGGGCGGTG
Organism: uncultured candidatus Brocadiaceae bacterium; assembly: GCA_964510315.1. GTDB lineage: Bacteria > Planctomycetota > Brocadiia > SM23-32 > SM23-32 > CAZEAP01. The sequence continues at coordinate 25,271 of CAZEAP010000005.1, read as the reverse complement.
TCGACCTTATGATCGTCCATCTGGAGGTACCTGGTGAGCACCTCGCGCTGGTCGGCGTCGTCCTCCGCGACAAGTACCCTTAGGGAGGTCGGTCTTGGTTGCGGAGCCGGCGGGCGCTCCTTTTGGGCGTCGGGCTCGGGGGCGGCCGGCAGGAGGATGCGAAAGGTGGTCCCCACTCCCTGCTCACTTTCGACGGATATCTCCCCGTCGTGTCGCTGCACTATGCCTTCCACCGCGGCGAGTCCGACTCCTCTGCCGGTTTCCGATTTGGTGGAGAAGAAGGGTTCGAAGCAGCGTTCCATGACTTCCTCCGGCATTCCGATGCCCGTGTCGGCGAGCTCCAGGATGACCCGGTCTCCCTGCTGCCGGGTTCGGAAGGTCAGTGTGCCTCCGTCGGGCATGGCGTCCACGCCGTTGAAGATGAGGTTGTCGACCAACTCGTAGAGTTCGGCCTCGTTGCCGCGGACTCTGGCCGTTTCGGCCAGGTCGTTCTGGATTTCGATGTGGGCACCTTCGGCCCTCGATTGCTCCATCCAACGGGGTTCGGTCATCGAGACGGCCTCGGCGATCAGCTCGTTCAGGTCAAGGTTGACGAAAGCAGCTTCCTCACCCGGGCGGTAGAATTTCCGCATGCGCCGGACGGTCTCCGCCGCGTTTTCAGCGGCCTTGCGGACCAGCTCCAGGTGGTGGCGGACGGTTTCGGGCTCCTCCAGCAGCTCCGGCGCCTGCAGGAGGAGGTCGCTGCAGCCCATGATGGTGGCCAGAAAGTTGTTGAAATCGTGGGCTATGCCGCTGGCCATCTGCGTCAGGGCTCGCTGGCGGGCCTGCTCGACGGTCTGCTGCTGCGCATTGCGCAGGTCCTCCAGGGCCTTCTGCAGTTTCTGCTCGGCCTCTTTCTGGGTGGTGATGTCAAGGAACGCGCCGACAACGTGCGTCGGTTGTCCGTCCCGCCCCGCGACGGTGGAGAGCGACGCACTGGCCGGAAGGGTGGAACCGTCCCGCCTCCGTGCAGTCATCTCGCCGGACCACTCGCCTTGCTCTTTGGCGGTCCGGAATGCTTCACGCGCCTTCTGCTCGGACTTCCAGAAACGCCCCGCCTTTTGTCCCACCACTTCCGAGTGGTCGCTGTAGCTCCACATCCGGAGGGCAGCCGGGTTGGCGGACTTGATCTTGCCCTCCAGGTCGGTGATGACCACCCCGTTGAGGGAGGCTTCGATGGCTCGGTTTCGGAGGCTCAGCTTCTCTCCGGCCCATTTTCGGTCGAGCACATGGGCTATGGTGTTCGCGGCGAAGCGGAGAAGGGCGCGTTCCTCATCAGTCCACCTCCGGGGCCGCCCCACTACACAAAGGAAGAGCAGGCCCATCAGTCGTTCCTGCATCTCCAGGGGCAGGGCGATCAGCGACCGGATGCCCCCGGCCTCGCAGGCGGCGCGCGCGCTTTCGGCTTCAGGCGGAAGGGAGGAGACGTCGGGCACGTCCACGATGCGGCCCTTATGGATGCGCCGGGCGACCCAGGGGAACTCCTCCTCCAAAGGGATGTCCGCGAGGTCCAGAATCCGGGGTTCGATGCCTTCCGCGCTCCACTCGTGGGTGACCTGCAGGAGCCCGTTCTGTTCCCTGCGGAGGGCCACGTAGGCGCGGTCGGCCTCCAGGAAGCCGCCGATGGATGCCAGGGCGCGGTCTATGGAAGGGTCCACCTCTTCGCCCCCCACGGCGGCCAGTTCCGAGGAGGTCTCCGCCAGCACGCGGTATTGCTCCTTGGTCCTGCGCAGTTGCTTCTCGGTGAGTATTTTTTCTCTTGCAAAGCCCAGGTCCTGGGCCACCTCTTCCAGCAGGTCCCGCTCGCTTTGGTCCAGTCGCTCCCGTTCGGTCATGTTGACCTGGAGCACGCCGACGTTCCGCCCTTCATGCCGCATGGGCATCGTGACCACGGAGATGCTCCATCCCTGATCCCCATGAGGGCATTTCGGGCATTCCTCGGCGGGCCGCCGAACACAGAGCCGCCCGGATCCAAGGGCTTCCAATACGCAGGGGGGAGCCTCCCCTTGCCCGTGGGGCGTGATGGACCAATCGTCGGGGAGGCATTCCGGCCCCGCCGAGACCACCGGGGAGATGCTCCGGCCGTCGGCGTCCAGCAGGGCGATAGTGCAGCCGAGGTAGGGTCGGGTTTCCAGGAGCTTCTCGCAGGCCCGCTGGGCCAACCTTTCCAGGTCGTGTTGCTGCACGAGGGCCTGGTTTGTCTCGCATATGGCCCGAAGCAGGCGGTTGAGGCGGCGTATCCGGCGTGCGGCCCGCTTTCTCTCGGTGACGTCCCGGATGGTGCCCTGGAACCTGACCACTTCTCCGCTCTCGTCTTTGATGGTCACCGCGGTGATCAAGGTGTCGATGACGGTGCCGTCCCTGCGGCGAAGTTTCACGGGGTAGTCTTTGCTGAAGCCCTTCTCGGCGATACTGCGGAGGTGCTCCACCCGCTCCCGGGGGTTGGCGTAAAGGTCCGGCACCCTCACCTGCTGAAGCTCCTCGCGGCTGTGGTAGCCGAAAAGCTCGACCGCGGCTTCGTTCATGTCCACCCATCGCCCGCCCGGGGTGGTGATGAACGCGGCGTCCTTGGAGGTGCGGAAGAACCTCCGGTATCGTCGTTCGGACTTGCGCAGCCTCTCCTCGGCCCGCTTTCGCTCGATGACGTGCGCTATGGTGCCGCCGACGAAGCGCAGAAGGGCACGTTCCTTCTCTGTCCACCTTCGGCGCTTTCGCACGGCATCGAAGCCGAGGAAACCCAACGGCCGTTCCCCCAGCTCCATGGGGACCACGATCAGGGACTGAATGCCCTGCGCCTCGAAGTGCTCGCGCTCACTTTGTGCTTCGGCGGGCAGGGCCGCCACGTCGGGCGCGTGGAAGGTCTGGCCGGTGCGAATTCTTTCGGCGAACCAGGGCAGTTCCTCGTCGATGGCAACGCCGGAAAGGCCGTCGATCTCCGGCCGGACGCCTTCGGCGCACCACTCGTGGGTGTTGTCCACTACCCGACCGTCTTCCCTGAAGAGGAACACGTAGGCGCGGTCCGCCCCGGAGAACCTGCCGATGGCGGCGAGGGCGCGGTCTATGCTCCCATCGACGTCGGCGGCGGCGACCCGGGCGAACTCCGAAGAGACCTCGGCCACCAGTTGCTCGAATTCGAGCCGGCGCCGCGGCGCCTCTTCCCCCGGCTTGCTCTCGGTGATGTTCCGGCAGGCACGGAGGATGAGGCGCTGGCCGTTGAGCGAGACGACGCTCTCGGTGACCTCGGCTTCTACGCGCTCCCCGGAGCGGGTGAGGTATTTGGTCCGGAACGTCTCAGAGCCCCCCGAGAGGTCCCCTTCACACGCCCGAAATGCCTTCCCTGCGTGCCCGTCGGGGAGCACGTCGCCGAGGTCCATAGTCAGCAGTTCCTCGACGCTCCATCCCAGCCAGTCGGCCATAGCGCGATTAGCGCCGAGGATGGCGCCCGCCCGGTCGTGAAGCATGATCCCCTGCGGGACGGCGTCGAGAAACCCCTGGAGTGCCTCAGTTTCCACTCTCTACCACCCCAGTTGGATATAGTATTACAGTATACATATGGGACGCCGTTCTGATGCAAATTGATCACTGGGCTGCCTACGAGGGGGGTACGCAAAAACGGTACCGGGGCTTCTGCGTTCGCCGGGCCCGGGGGCAACCCGGGCCAGGGGACGCGCGCGAATCCGTCAAGTTCCCCTCGGCGGGAACAGGACTGCGGAAAGGGGAGGGCACTCCGTCGGGGCTCGGATCTGCTGCAGGCATGTTTTCCCCCTTCGCCTGCAGTCGCAGGGCGCGGCGCGAGTGGTCGGATGATCGCGGGAGAGTTCGGCTCAGCCCCGGGGGCCGGCTTCGGTTGCCGCCGAGGGCTTTACCCACATTTCTGCGCTCTACGGTCAATGCAAGTAGTAAGGGCTTACCAGGCGTAGCCCCTTGCAAGAGCCCGTGATATGGCTGACATGGCCCTCCCGCCGGGCGGGTTGCCTTTCGTACCCCGCCTCCGCGTGTCCGAAGCGGGGGCTATGAAACAGGTTCGCTCCAGCCCGCCGCGGGCCGGGCAGGCCGTCGAAGTGGGGGATGAAGTCGGCCTTTGTGAACAGCGCCGTGCGGCGGTAGCACTCTCGGACGGACATCGTGGGTTTGCCCTCGGAGCGAGCGGTGTGTTGGGCCCTCAGATGGCGAAGACCTGGTTCCCGGTGGCCCTCGCTATCAGGTCGATTACGGCCCAGATTCCCCCCCCCAGGAAGCCTCCCAGCACCATGCCGATAAAGAACCGACGCGCCTTGCGGTATGCCCCGTAACCGCCGAAGCGCACCACGAAGACCTTGATCAGCCAGGCGAGGAAGATGGAGAACCAGAAGTTATAGACCATGTGCGTATGGGAGATCAGGAACGCAATCGGGTGGAGCGGCCACCAGAAGAGGGTGCGCTGGGCGATGGTCAACGCCGCCATGATGGCGGCCCCGGCGCCGGCCCAGGACATCCCCACCAGGCTGGGTCCCTCGTTTTGGGTCACCGTGCCGATCGCCCACCACCAGGGCACCTTCGAGGAGTTGACGATGAACCACGCGCTCAGGTTGCTGGCCCCCTGCCGGTAGCCGGTCCAGATGGTGCAGAGCGCGGCCGCCCCGTAGGCCACCCCGAGGGCCAGCAGCATCGACCAGAAAAGGCCCCTGCGCCGCCCCGCCAGGTACATGCCGTGGGCGGTTCCCACGATGGCCGTCTGGCGCAGGTCGGCGTTCCAGAACTGGTAGCCCAGGGGCACGATCTGGCTCTGGCCCACCGTCGAGGCGCCGAACGTGCTGACCACCCAGGGAGCGGGCGAGACCAGCGTGCTGGCCGATGGGAGGCCGACCTGGGCGATGATCCGCGCCATCCCGTAGTAGACGGCGAAGAACGCGGCCACGAACAACGCCGCCCAGTGAAGGTGCAGGCCGGTTCTGCGCAGCCAAACGAAGATGAATATCAGGCCGAAGAAGAGGGTCAGGAAAGCGGTGCGGTAGGAGGTGGGTTCGTGCCGGTCGTAGTCCCGCTCGCCCAGTCCCAGCGCACAGCGAACCGCCCTCCAGAGGTGCTGCCGCGCGTACCACAGGCTGGCCACCACGAACACCAGCAGCGCCCCCATCACCATGTGCTGCATCTCCGCGGGGCCGCCGTAGGTCATGTTCTGCTGCATGCCCAGTCCCCGCTGTTTGATGATGCTCTTGCCCAGCCACGCGACCAGGGCAAAGGTCCACACGCTGAAGGCCACGCGGTTCGGTATCAGAAACACCAGGCCGATCACCACGATCTCCACCCAGAAGCGCAGCTCGTAGCCCTCCGCCAGCGTGGCGACCTGGTCTATCCGGAACCGGCCGGCGACCCCGGTCAGGTAGTAGCGCACGCCCAGGAGGCTGTGGCCCACGAAGGTGAAGCCCAGGCCGAGCCAGAAGACCTTGCTCCGGAAGATGCTGTCCTCACTCAGGGGCGCCCCGGCGGCCGAGCAGACCTCCGCGGGGACCTGTGCGATCGGGTAGCTCAGATGCTCGTGCTCCACCCACTGCTTGCGCATCAGCACCATGATGGCCGCCATGCACCCGAAAACCACCATCAGGTAGAGCCCCCACAGGAGGACCGGCTGCACCCAGGGACCCCAGGGTATCGGCTCCCCCGCCGGCAGTCCCTCCCAGAACTTCTCGATGGCCACCGTTCCGCCGCCGGGGTCCAGCGGAGCCATCCAGGATTTCACGTAGGGCACGATCTCCTGGTGCCACTGGTTGGCGGGGGATGCGTAGTAGAAGGCCGACGACAGCAGGGGGATCAGGTGGGTCACCCCGCCGGAAGTGACGATCGAGCCCGCCGCGAACATCATGGCCACGACGAACAGCATCTCGCCCGTCTCCAGGGCGAACCGCTTCCAGAGACTGCCCAACCCCAGGTTGAACACCACGAAGAGCACAAGGATCAGGAAGGACGCCCCGCCGCTGTGGTAGTCGGTGAAGAGGTAGGAGGAGGACAGGTAAATGGTCAGGTAGGGCTCGGCCAGCCCGATGACGAGGGCCATCACGCACCCGATCAGCAGGGAGCGAACGGTCAGGAAACGCCTGCGCCGTCGGCCGGGGCGCGTGGGCAGGGAATCGCTGGGTGATGTTGCCATGCAGATGCGCGACCCTGTGCAAGGTGCCGGACTGAAGAAGCCCCTTTATAAACGCCCGGCGCCACGGGCGCAAGAAGGGCCTGGCGGGCGCCGGGTCAAAGCCACTTCTTCCGGCGGAAATAAAGGAGCATGCCGGCGCAGAGCAGCACCATCACCAGGAGCACCAACGGATATCCCCACCGCCATTCCAGCTCCGGCATGTACTTGAAGTTCATCCCGTAGACGCCGGCGATGAAGGTCAGCGGAATGAACATGGTGGCGATGATGGTCAGCACCTTCATCACCTCGTTCATCCGGTTGCTCAGGCTGGAGAGGTAGATGTCGAGCATGCCGGCCGCCATGTCGCGGAAGGACTCGATGGTGTCGATCACCTGGATGGTGTGGTCGTAGACGTCCCGCAGGTAGAGTTCGGTCTGCTCGCAGATCAGCTCCGATTCGCTCCTCTGGAGGCCGCTGATGACCTCCCTGAGCGGCCAGAGGGACCTGCGCAGGAGGATCAGCTCCCGCTTCGCCCCGTGGATGGCGCGCGAGGTGGCCGGCTCCGGGTCGCTGATGGCCCGCTCCTCCATCCGCTCCAGTTTCTCCCCAAACGCCTCGCATACCAGGAAATAGCTGTCCACGAGCGCGTCGATCAGCGAATAGACAAGGTAGTCGGAACCCGTCGAGCGGATGCGGCCCTTGCCGCTCCGGATCCGTTCCCGGACTCCCTCGAACACGTCGCCCCGCCGTTCCTGGAAGGACAGGACGTACCCGGACCCCATCACGAGGCTCACCTGCTCGGCCTCCACCTTGCCGTTCGCGGCGTTGTGGGAGAGCATCTTCAGGACGACGTAGACGTAGTCGCCGTAGTCCTCCAGTTTCGGGCGCTGACCGGTGTTGACGATATCCTCCTGTATCAGCGGGTGCAGCCCGAAGTGGTCGCCCAGCTTCTCGATAACCTCAACCCGATGGAGTCCGTCCACGTTGATCCACGTCACGGCCGCCTCCTCCGGCAGGGGCAGGCACTGCTCGACGGTCTCGGCCTCCCTCTCCTCGGCCGTCTGCGGGCCGTAGGCGAACCTCTTGATCCTGACGTGCTCCACCTTCTGCCGCCCCACGTGTACGGGCGTGCCCGGCGGCAGACCGAGGGTCTGCGACGCGTCCCTCTCGAAAACGCCCATGGCCACCTCCCTTTGCTGGATGCCCGGCGTTGACCGACGGGCTGAATATGGAGGAACGTGCCCTCCCTGTCAACCAATGCAGGCCGCCCGGCTGTGGCGCGGGCATCCCTGCCCGCAGTGGGGGGGCATCTTGCCCGTACATATTCAGCGTCGACGCTGCGGCCTCTTACGTCACTACAGCGTCAGGTTGCTTTCTGCAAACATACAAGCGGCATCATGTACACAGCCCAGGGCGCAGCCCCGGGAGAAATTACAGGCCGAAAAGCTCCGGCCGTTGGAGCAGCAGCCGGATCGCGCCGGCGGCGATCAGGGCGACGAGGACGACCTTGATGGCCGTGACTTTCAGAGAGAACTTCCGGAGCCGCCGGGGGTCTTCAAGCAGGCCGCGGAGGAACTCGATGCGCTGGTTGAAGCCAAAGTGCCGCCAGAAGGAAGTGCGGCGCGATGTGCGGGCAAGGCTCCCCAGCTTGTCCAGCGCGCCCAGGAAAGCCTCCGGATCCTTCGCAGACCTCAGGCTGTAGACGTCGGCCTGCTGCTCCATCCGCCGGGAGACGAAACCGAAGAGCAGAATCCAGTAGAAAGCGGCGAAGATCAGCATCGCCACCGCCTGGGGGAGGGTCATCTGGAGCCCGAAGATGTTGCCCAGCGGCTGCACCCATCCGGCGGCCGCCAGCACGTCCACCAGGTTGGCGTAGAAGCACAGGAACCCCACCGCCAGGATCAGGTAAAACGGAAGATGGTGATGGCGGATATGGCCCACTTCGTGCGCGAAGACCGCCTCCACCTCGTCCTCGGTGCACCGGGAGACCAGCGCGTCGCTCAGCAGGACGTAGCGCAGCCAGGGCAGCGGACCGATTACCCCGGCGTTGGCCAGGTGGTGCTCGGTGTGCCACAGCAGGATGTCGCGGCATCGGAAGCTGTTCCGCCGGCAGAAATCCTCCAGGCGGCTCCGCAGGGGGCCGGCCGGCAGGGAGGAGGTCTTCCAGACCGCCCTCAGCAGCAGCGGGCTGCCCACTACCAGCGCCAGCAGAACCCCGGCGGTGGCCCCCGTCTCCGCCAGGGGCGCATATCCGGTGCCCCTGTAGAGAGCGCCGGAGATGTCGGTCAACAGCACCAGCGCTATCCACGGGGCCAGGATGATGCCGAGTTCCACCCGGAACCGCAGCCACAGGTAGCGCGCCGGGCTCAGGCTGATCTGCCGCCGCCGGGCTTCCAGTCGGCGCTGAAACGCCATCAGGGTGAGGGCCATAACCACGGCGGGCAGCAGCAGGAGCAGGTCGTCCACCAGCACCGCCCAGCGCCACCGTCCCAGCAGCCTCTCCACCAGCAGCGGCCACTCCAGCCCGAAGACCGCCGCCCCCACCAATCCTGCCATCAGCCCCTTCAGGAAGGAGAAGACACGGCTGGCGGCAACGTCCGGCAGGGACCCGGGGAGGCCGGCCAGATGCACGGCCAGGCCGCTGCCCAGCCAGCAGGCCAGCGCGTGAAGCAGCACCAGTGCGGCTACCCCGGCCGCCGTCAGTGGCCAGGGCGGAACCGGCCCCGACAGGGGAAGCGGCACGTAGAGGACAAGTACGCACAGCAGGAAGGGCAGAAGCATGTGCTGAAAATCCCGCCAGGATCAGATGACGTACCAGGCTGCTTCGTAGAAACCGTCCATCGACACTCAAATCGGCCCGGCGCCTGCCACGCCGTCATGCTGAGGCGCCTTCTCTTCAGGCGCCGAACGCATCTCGCCGGTCTGTGACGCCGTACTTTGCCGCCCCGCCGCCCTTGCTTCCCGGCGGGCCATGCGCATTGAGCCGGACGAAGAGATTCCCGCCACAGGCGGGTAAACTTCGCTCGCTAAAGATGCGCTCGCTCAGAAAGACATCCTGGGCGGCGCCCCGGCACCTCATTCTACGAGCCCCGCGGGAGCCGTGCAAACGGCCGGGGACCTGAGTCGTCCCCGGTTCCGGCGGTTTTTCTGCGGTCCCGCCGGAGGCCCCGCTCGGAGCCGGGCCAACACCCCCGTGTGCGTGTGGCGTCCACGCCGCGGCTTTTTGTCTATACGCGCGTTCCCTTGACGTGGCGCGGCAGGACGAGTAGGGTGGAGATTCCCCGTCCTTCGGGGGGTGGCACCGCGACCCAGGATGATGGGAGACTCGCGTGCAGCGGACTCATAGCGCCAGACGTACTGTTCCCCATTCGGCCACGGGCCTCCGGGCCGTAAGGGTTGTGCATGCCGAAGCCGCCCGATGCGGGCGTCGGGACGAGATGTGCCCCCAATTACGAAACGAACCCATTTTCCCGCAGCCCTTCTACCGGAAATGATTTACAACGCAAAATCCAAAGTGATGACCCCAGCGCAAAAGAAAGTTAGCCAACGGGGCGGAGTCCGGACGGAATTGGGGCTGTACCGCCGAGGGACGCCGGGGCGGCGGGATGGCGAGGCAAAAGGAGGCGGGGCGCCCCGGGGGGGACCGGTGATTGACCGCTTCGCCGGTTTGTGCTACGTAGTACCCGCCTGTGCCGGTACCTGAGAGACGCTCTGAAGGAGCCGCTGAAATGCCGGAAAAGCCGGAGGAGATGCTGAAGTTCGCCGAAGCAGAACTGAAGGAGCTTTCCGAGCAGGGCTGCGAGACCTGGGAGCTGGAGCGCCAGGTGAAGCTGATCCGCCGGGAGAGCGGTGCCCGGATGGCCTCCAAGGCGGAGGCGCTGCTGGAGGGGCTGCGTCGCCTGGCCCCTTCCCCGGAGTTCCCCTACGAGGAGCCCAGCGAGCTGGAGAAGACCCGGGAGCTGCGCCCCGAAGGCCCCCGCCACGTCGCCGTGTCCCTTTCCCCGGAAGAGCTGGAGAACAAGACGCACGGCGCCTGGCTCGGCCGGATCGCCGGCTGCATGCTGGGTAAACCCGTGGAGGGCTGGAGGCGCGACAAGATCGCCGACCTGATGGAAGTCTGCGGGCTGGAGGAACTGGACGACTACTTCCCCCCCTGTCCGGAGAACAACCGGGGGATTGAGTTCCGCGAGGGTGCCGAGCCCCTGCTTCGCGGCAACATAACCCGCGCCGAAAGGGACGACGACGTCGATTACACCATCGTCGGGCTGAACGTCCTGGAGCAGCACGGCCGCGAGTTCACGCCGCGGCAGGTGGCGGAGTTCTGGATGTGGCATCTTCCCTACTATCAGACCTTTACCGCCGAACGGGCGGCCTACCGCAACTTCGTCAACGGCATCTGGCCGCCCGAGAGTGCCCGACACCGCAACCCGTACCGCGAGTGGATAGGAGCGCAGATCCGGGCGGACGCCTTCGGCTACGCCTGCCCCGGCCGGCCGGAGGAGGCGGCGGGGCTGGCCTTCAAGGACGCTTCAATCAGCCACACCAGGAACGGCATCTACGGGGAGATGTGGGTTGGGGCCATGCTGGCGGCCGCCTTCGTGACCGACAGCATGGAGAAGATCGTCAGGCTGGGGCTCAGCGAAATCCCCGAAACCTGCCGCCTCTCCGAGGCCGTCGGCAACGTGCTCTCCTGGAAGGGTGAAGGCTGCGATGCCGAGGAGGCCATCGACAGGGCGCTGGACGAGTACGGCGACTACTCCGGCGTTCACACCATCAACAACGCGGCCATCGTGGCTCTGGCGTTGCTGTGGGGGGAGGGCGACTTCTCCCGCACCGTGGGCCTGTCGGTGGAGGCCGGACTGGACACCGACTGCAACGGCGCCACCGCCGGCTCCGTGATAGGGACCGTCATCGGCGCCGAGGACATACCCGCGCATTGGACCGAACCACTGAACGATACTGTCCGCACGGCCATAGCCGGGGAGTCGGGCCTGACCATCTCCGGCCTGGCAGAGCGGACGCTCACCGTGCAGGAGGGAGACTAAAGGCAGCGGCCGGTTCATCATGACAATCTGCCAGAGACAAAGCGGCGGCCGCATCCTCTGCGTGCGCCTGAGCGGCCTGGGGGACGTGGTCCATACCCTCAACGCGCTGAGCCTTCTCCGGAAGGAACGGCCGCAGGCCCACATCACGTGGGTGGTGGAGGAGCGCTTCAGCGACCTGCTGGGGGGGCATCGGTGCATCGACGAACTGCTCGTCGTCCCGCGGCTCCGCTGGGGGGCAATGCTGAAGAACCCCCTCCGCTGGAAGCGCTTCGGGGGGGAGTTGAGACAGTTCGTGAAGGACCTGCGCCGGCGGGAGTTCGAGGCCTCGGTCGACTTCCAGAGCAGCCTGAAGAGCGCCTGGATCGTGGCGGCCGCCGGCGCGCCCCTGAAAGTCGGCTTTGCCCGGCCGGTCAGCCGGGAGCTGAGTCATCTGTTCCAGACCGTTCGCGTCCAGGCGCCCAAAAAGGGCGTTCACCGCATCGAGCGCTATCTTGCTCTGCTGGCCCCCCTCGGCATCGCCACGCGGTACGCCCAGCCGCTGGTGCATTTCGATGAGGAGGCTGCACGGGAGATGGAGCGGTCGCTTCCGGAGCGGCGGGGCGACGGGCCACTGGTGGTCATCCATCCGGGCACGAGCCGCTTCGCCGCGTTCAAGCGGTGGTTGCCGGCGCGCTACGCCATCGTCGCCGACCGGCTGATCGAGGAGTTCGGGGCCCACGTGCTGGTCACCTGGGGGCCCGGCGACCGGCACCTGGCCGAGCAGGTCGTGCTGCTGATGAAGCGGCCCGGCACTCTGGCCCCCCGGACCGAGCGCCTCCAGGAGCTGGTGTGTCTGGTGAGCCGGGCGGACCTGTTCATCGGCAGCGACACCGGCCCGATGCACCTGGCCGCCGCGGCGGGTACGCCCGTGGTGGCCTTATTTGGCCCGAAGGACCCCACCCAGAGCGGGCCTTACTGCTCCAGGAGTCTCGTGGTGACCGGTACGGCGCCCTGCCGACCCTGCACCAGGCGGCGGTGCAGAGACCCGCGGTGCATGACCAGCATCTCGAGCGGCCAGGTGCTGAGTGCGGCGCGAGGAGTCCTGGAGGGTGAGGGGGAACGACGGGCCCGCCCCGGCCCCATCCGGGCGGCGTTCTCCCGTCCGTTCAGGCTGGGCCCGTGGTCGGGCGAGGTGAACAGCGCCTATAGCTGTGCGGAGTTCTTCAGATGGCTGTGCCGGCCGGACCGGATACTCCGCAGCGGAGAACCGTGGCCGGCGGCGCCGGACCGGGAGCGAAAGCTGCTGGGCGATTGGCGCCTTGCCGAGAGGCCCCCGGAGGGCCTGCCTCGGGCGCCGCTGATCGTGGAGCGATTCAGCCGGCGGCTGCGGGAGGCCCGGCACGCGTGGCGCTCTGCCGGGCGGCTTCACGCGGACGGGGCTTCGCTGGGTTTTCCGGTCGGCTACATGGAGGCAGTGCATCGGGGCCGCGGCACTCAGCTCCTCATCACGGAGCGTCCCGACGGGGCGGTTCCCCTCAGCGTCTGGCTGGCGCAGAACGCCCCGGGAAGTTCCGAGCCGGAGCGCGAGGCGCTCCCCGGGGCGCTGGCGGAAGCCGTGGGGTCGCTGCACGCGGAACGGCGGCGCGTCGGCAGGCTGCAAGCGCGCGACCTGTTTGTGCAGACTAACGGAGAGGGGGAGCTTTCCGTGGGGATGATTGGCGCCGGGACGACCCACCGGACAGGATGGCTGCCCCCACCGGCCAGGGCGTACCTCTACGGGGTGGACCTGGGGAAGCTGGCGGCGGACCTGGAAGGGCGGCTTTCCGAAGAACACCTGCGGACGATGCTGGAGGCCTACCGGCAGGAATTCACCCAAAGCAGGTCCGTGCGGGCCATGCTGAAGCGCGGATTCGAACGGGGAAAGGAGACGGACTCATGGCTGAGCAGATTCTTGTCATGGTGACCTGTGCCAGCAGCCCGGAGGCGGAGTCTATATCCCGCCAGTTGCTGGAGGAGCGGCTGATCGCCTGCGTCAACATCGCCGGACGCATCCGTTCGCTCTACCGCTGGAAGGGAGCGATGGCGCGGGAATCCGAATCGCTCCTGCTGATGAAGACCCGACGGGACCTGTTCGACCGGCTCTGCGAGCGGGTCAGGGAGTTGCACTCCTACGAAGTGCCCGAGGTGGTGGCGTTTCCCATCGTTGCGGGCAACCCGGAATACCTGGATTGGATCGAGGAGAGCCTGGAGGGAGAGGAGTGAGTTCGGTTGCGCCGCTGCCCCGTACCGATACAATACCTTCGGTGAGCACTTCGCGCGACTACCTTCTGCTGGTGGTGTAACCCAATATGGCCAGGGACGATAACGAGAAGGAACAACGTGACAAGGCGCTGGAAAGAACCCTCGAGCTGATTGAGAAAGAACACGGCAAAGGCGCCATCATGAAGCTGAGCGAAACGGAAGCGCGCGTGGACGTGCCCGCCATCTCTACCGCCTCCCCGGCGCTGGACCTTGCGCTGGGCATAGGGGGCATCCCGCGGGGCCGGGTGGTGGAGGTCTACGGCCCGGAGGCCTCCGGCAAGACCACACTGGCGCTCCACATGATCGCCTGCGCTCAGAAAGCCGAGGGGGTGGCCGCCTTCATCGACGCCGAGCACGCCCTGGACACCCAGTACAGCCGCCGGCTGGGCGTGGACATGGAGAACCTGCTGATCAACCAGCCCGATTCCGGCGAGCAGGCCCTCGACATCGTCGAGGCCCTGGTGCGCAGCAGCGCGCTGGACATCGTGGTGATCGACTCGGTGGCGGCCCTCACCCCCCGCGCCGAGATCGAGGGGGAGATGGGCGACCAGACCGTCGGGCTGCAGGCGCGGCTGATGTCGCGGGCGCTCCGGAAGCTGGCCGCCATCGTCAGCAAGAGCCGCACGACCGTGGTCTTCATAAACCAGGTGCGGATGAAGATAGGCGTGATGTTCGGCAACCCGGAGACCACCCCCGGCGGCCGCGCGCTGAAGTTCTACACCACCGTTCGGATCGAGCTGCGGCGCATCGGCAGCATCAAGCACGGCGGAGAGACCATCGGCAACCGCTGCCGCATCAAGGTTGCCAAGAATAAAGTTGCTCCTCCCTTCCGACGGGCCGAGGTGGACTTGCTGTTCCGGAGGGGCATCTCCCGAGAAGGCGATCTGGTCGAGTTGGGGACCCAGTACGACGTGGTGGAGAAGGCGGGCTCCTGGTATTCCTACGGCGAGACCCGCCTGGGACAGGGCAAAGAGAACGTCCGGGAATTCCTGGAGGAAAACCCCGATCTTGCCGATGAGATAGAGCTGGCCATCTTCCAGAAGGCCGCCCCCGAACTGGTGGAGAAGCGCAAGACGTTGCTGGAGCAGATGAAAGCTCAACGCCCCGAGCAGCCCGAAGAGCAGGAAGAGGAAGAAGAGCCGGAGGAGCAAGAGGAGTAGCCGGTTTCCTCAGGGAGGAGTCTCCAACGTGATCCTGGGCACCGGGGTGGACATCGTCGAGGTGCCGCGCATACGGAACGCACTCCGGCGCCATGGGGAGCGCTTCGTCCAGCGCATATTCACCGAGGGGGAAGCCGAATACTGCGGGGGCTCGGCTCACCCCGAGCAGCGCTTCGCCGCCCGCTTCGCCGCCAAAGAAGCCACCCTCAAAGCACTGGGTGTCGGCTGGCAGAAGGGCGTCGGTTTCGGGGAGGTGGAGGTCTCCAACGACGATCTCGGCGCCCCGGCGATCACCCTCTCGGGCAGGGCCGAGGAACTCGCGGGGGAATTGGGCGTCCGCTGCATCCACGTCAGCCTCTCCCACCACCGCCACCTGGCCATAGCCCACGTCCTCCTGGAGGGCTGAGGCCACGGGGTCAACCGCCGAAGAGGACGCCCGGGTTGAGGAGGCCCTCGGGGTCGAGGGCGTCCTTGACGGCCCGCATGGCGCGGATTTCTTCAGGGCTGTACTGGATGGCCAGGAACTTCTTTTTTATCCGCCCGATGCCGTGCTCGGCGGCCACGCTGCCGCCAAGCCGGACGACCTCCCCGGCGAACCGTGCGTAGAGTTCCTCGGCCCGCTCCAGCTCTGCGAGGGAGTTCGGGAGGATGTTCACGTGCAGGTGTCCGTCGCCGATGTGCCCGAAGATGACGTGCTCCAGCTCGCTTTCCACGAGGGCCCGACGGTATATGTCCATCATCTCGCTCAGATGGGGGAGCGGCACGGCCATGTCCGTGCCGACCTTGTGCAGCTCCGGCACCCGGTTCTTCCGGCGGCCGATGACGGCGTTTACGGCCTCCGGCACCGCGTGCCGCAGACGCTTCATCCCCTCCAGGTCCGGCTCGGCGAATCCGGCCCAGCTTCGTTCGGGCTCGAGCCCGAAGAAATCCAGCACCCCGGTCAGGGCCTCGTATATCGCGTCCAGGTCCGCTTCGTCTTCGAAAGGGATCTCCAGGTAGAGAGCGGCCGCGACTCCTTCCGGAAGGCGGGCAACCTCCATGTAGGCCGGGGTCTCCCGACCTTTGCTGCGCAGCAGCGCCAGGGCGGCGGGCCCGACGTATTCCATCGCGAGCGGCTCAAGTTCCGCGACGGCCCGGCAGGCGGTGACCAGCTCGACGGCGACCTCCGGACCGGGCACGAACTGGGTGAGGAACAGCCGGTTGGGCGGCTTCTCGGTCAGCCTCAGCTCGGCCTCCACGACTATGCCGAGCGTGCCCTCGCTGCCGACGAACAGGTCCAGCGCGTCCATCTCCGGCCGGAGGCAGTATCCGGCGGTGTGCTTGGTGGCGGGGATGGGCAGCGGCCGTATGGGGACCTCCACGCGTTCCCCGTCCTGCCGACGGTAGCGAAAGGCGCCGTCCCGTGCCCGGACCTCTCCCCTGCGGAGTTCCAGGACTCGTCCGTCGGAGGTCACCACACGCAGCCACTCCACCCACTGTCGGGTGGGTCCGTAGTGGAGGGTGCGCGCGCCGGAGGCATTGGTGGCGATGGTGCCGCCGACCTGGGCGGTGGTCTCGGTGGTGTCCACCGGGTAGAAGAGCGGGCGTTCCGGCCGTTCGTCCGGATACGTGCACAACCCGTGGGCCAGCGCGTCGTTCAGTTCCTCCAGGGTGGTTCCCGCCCCGACCCGAACGGCCCAACCGCCGTCGCTCAGGCGCAGCAGCCGGGGGGTGTGCGTCAGTTCCTCCAGGGAGATGATCTCCTCGGCTCCCACGGGCACGGCGCCGCCGGTGATGCCGGTGCGTCCGCCGGAGACCGCCACGCGATGGCCGGCGCGCCGGGCTTCCCTGAGGGCGGCAGCAACCTCCCCGGCGTCGGTGGGGAAGTGCAGGACCTCCACCGGAGGGGCCGTCAGGCGGGACTCATCCCCCAGGTACTGCGCGTAGCTGCGGCGGACCTGTTCCCGCCCGGTGACCTTCCGGTGAGAGGACTCCATCTCGGGTGCCGGCCGTGGACTTAGCTCATTCATCGGCGCCCCCCTTTCTGAGTTCGTCCAGAAGGGCGGGCAGAGCCGCCCGGAAGTCGGCGACGATGCCGTAGTCGGCGATCTCGAAGATGGGCGCTTCCGGGTCGGTGTTGACGGCAACGATGGTCTCGGAGCTGCCCATGCCGGCGCGGTGCTGGAGGGCGCCGGAGATGCCGACGGCCACGTAGAGCCGGGGCTGGACGGTCCGGCCGGTCTGGCCCACCTGCCGGTAATAGGGGACCCATCCGGCATCGACAGCGGCCCGGCTGGCGGCAACCTCTCCGCCCAGCAGATCGGCCAGCCGACGGAGCATCTCGAAGCCCTCCGGCCCGCCGAGGCCGCGTCCGCCGGCCACCAGCACGTCGGCCTCCGCCAGGTCGGGGACCTCTTCGTCCTCGGTCGTGCGCGCCACCAGCTCGAGGCCGTCCTCCACCAATTCGTCGGGGGGGACCCAACAGTGAACTTCCGGCTTCGCGGAGCCAGCCCGGGTCGGCTCGCCCATCACCCGGGGCCGGACCGTGGCCATCTGCGTCCGACCCTCACCGGTGAGGATGGTGGCCATGATGTTGCCCCCAAACGCAGGACGGGTCTGCAGGAGGCGCCCGGTGTCCGGGTCGATCTCCAGCCCGGTGCAGTCGGCGGTCAGCCCGGCGCCGCAGAGCACCGCAACCCGGGGCATCAGCGAGCGGCCCCGCGCGGTGGCCCCCGCCAGCACGATCTCCGGCCGGTGACCCTGGATCAGGCGGGCCAGAGCCCGGCTGTGCGGACCGTCGCGGTGGTGACTCAGGGCGGGATGTTCGACCAGGTGCAGGCGGTCAACCGGCAAGCCGGCGAGCTGCGTCGGAAGCGCATCGAGCCGGTGGCCGGCCGCTGCCACCTCCAGGGCCGCGCCGCGCGCTTCGGCCAGTTCCGCGCCCTTGCCGATCAACTCGAAGACCACGCGGTGGAACCGACCGTCCTCCTGCTCGCCGTAGACCCAGACGCCCCCCCGTTCGGCCGCCTCTCCCGGCGGGGTTCCCTCGGTCTCCAGTACGATGGCGTCGACCGGGCAGGCCTCCACGCAGGCGCCGCAGAGGGTGCATTCCTCGGTAACCTCCACGCGCCCGTCCGGTTCACGCAATGCGCCGTAAGGGCACTCCTCCACGCACCGGCCGCAGAGGGTGCATCTCTGATGATCAATCTGCAGCGGCATCACAGGAGTTTTCTCTCCCTGAGGACATCGGCCAGTTCACAGGCGGCCTCAGCGGGTTCCCCGGTCAGCATTTTGCACTCGCCGCGGGGCGGAGGCGTGAAGACGCGAACCACGCGGGTGAGGCTGCCCTCGAGCCCATATCCGCCGGGATCTCCCTCAAGCCTATCCGGCCCCCAGCGCTCCACCTCGGCTCGTCGCGCGCCCATCCGGCGCGCCAGCGAGGGCAGGCGGGGCACGTTAAGATCTTTCAGGGCGGTCAGGAGGGCCGGTAGCTGGACGCGCACGCGCTCGGTGCCGTAATCGGTCAGCCGCTCCAGCAGCAGGCCACCGTCGCGCAAACCGACCACTCTGCTCACATAGGTGACCTGGGGCCAACCGAGGTGCGTGGCCAGGCCGGGTCCGACCTGGGCCGTGTCTCCGTCGATGGCCTGCTTGCCGCATACGACCAGACCAACGTCCCCGAGCGCGCGTACGGCGAGCGAGAGGGTGTAGGAGGTGGCCCAGGTGTCGGCTCCGGCGAAGGCGCGGTCGGTCAGCAAGAGGGCTCGGTCGGCCCCGAGCGCCAGGGCCTCGCGGAGCGCCTCCTCCGCGGCCGGGGGTCCCATGCTGAGGGCTGTGACGTTTCCGCCCGCCGCCTCACACAGGGCCACGGCGGCCTCCACGGCGTGGGTGTCGAGAGGGTTGAGGATGCCGGGAACGCCCTGCCGGATCAGCGTCCCGCGCTCGGGGTCGAGCCGCACCTCGGCGGTGTCGGGGACCTGCTTGATGCAGACGACCACGTGCATGGGCGCGGTGCCTCCGAATCGGCAAAAGAGAATGTTACGCGTCCGGGGCGGGGTCCGCAAACCCGGGGGCAAGTATGCCGGGGGCACTTGTGAAGGCCGCTGCGCTATGGTAAGCATGTCAGGCGTCGCCACGGAACCTTCTGAAGTACCTACAGGGAGATTGCGGGAATGAGCATCGAAGGTCCCCGCGCCGCACGCCGCGAGGAGCTGCCGGCCGTCTTAGAGCTGTCCGACAGCGTCTTTCGTGCCGGCGAAGATACCTCGATGGCCCAGGAATATCCCTTGTTGTTCAACCTGGAGAACCTGGAGAACCTGCGGCTGTTTTTGGAGGACGGCCGTCCGGTCTCGCTGGTGGGCATGTGCGAGCGGGACGTCCTTCTCCGCGGGACCCGTCACCGGGCCTGCTGTATCGGGTCGGTCTGCACGGACCCCGATTATCGCGGGCAGGGGTTGGCCACCCGGCTCCTCAAGGATGCCCGGGCGAAGGCCGTCCGCGATGGGTGCGACCTTTTCTTCATCTCCGGCGGACGTGGGCTCTATCGCCGCCAGGGTTACGTGGACGTAGGCGGATACCGCACCTGCGGCATCCCGATAGACAAGCTTCCCCCCGGTGAGGATCTCGAGGTCCGCCCGTGGAAGCCGGCCGACGTGCCCGACCTCGTGCGCATCCACGCCGCCGAACCGGTGCGTTTCGCGCGCGGGCCCGACGACTTCCTGAAGCTCCTGCGGTGCGGCCACGTGGTGGACGCGGCGGGGCGGACTATGGTGGTCTGCGGAGCCGACGGCGAGCCGGTGGCCTACTTTGCCTATCAGCGTCCCGGCGCCGGTGACGCGGACGACCAGAGACCCTACGTTCGGGAGTTCGGCGGTCCCCGCTGCGCCGTTACGGCGGCCTTCCGCGCCCTGTTCGCCGGTCTGGGTGCGCGCGACGCGAAGGTGGACTACCTCGCCGGCGACGAGGAGATGAATGCCCTGGCAGCGCAGTTCGGCTGGCCGAGCGCGCCGCGCGGTTTCCACGGGACGGTGGGTATAATCGACGCGCAGGCCCTATGGGACGCCTCCGCGCCGCTTTTCCGCGAATTGCTGGGGATAGAGAAGTTCAGCCGGCTGGAGTTCGACGCCGAGGGCGGGGGACGGCTGAGCTACGGGAAGGAGGAACTCCGACTCGGGGGAATGGGGCAGCTCACACGGTTGGTTTTTTTGCCGTCCCACCGGCGGCAGGAGCTGGAGCTGGATCTCGGCCCCGGCTCCGAGCTGGCCAGGGTTCTGGAGCGGTTGTTCCCCTTGCCGCTGGTTGACTACGGGCTGAACTTCATCTGAGCCGCATCTGCCCCCCCGACAGTCGGCTGAAGGGCCGCCTGTGCCGTCAATCTTCTCCCTGCGTGTGCTGAAGGAGCGCGTGAACTCCGGCGTAAGCCTGCCGCCGCGCTTCCCTCACCCGTCGGCGATAGTCGTCCATGGCGGCCTGGACCTTTTGCAGTTTCTGGAACTGCTCGGGGGTCAGGAGTTCCTTGAGCGCCTTCTCGTAATTCCGGGTGGCTTCTTCCTGGAGCTTCCGGTAGCGCTCCCGGTAGTTCCGCCAGGCTTCCGGGTCGTTTAGAGTTTCCTTCTCCGGCAGGGAGGAGAGCGCTTGACCGAGGGACTGGTGGCGCTCCAGACGTAGTTTCAGCAACTGTGAGCGTTTCTCTTTGCTGATCTCGAGCAACCGGGAGGGGTCGGCGGTGGCGGGGCTCTCCAAGTCTACTCGGGCGTCCCCCCCGATTTCCCGGAGGAAAGCCCGACGGGCTGCGGATATCTCCTCCTTGAGTTCATCCAGAGTTGACAAAACGCCGGCGTAGGTCTTCCGCTGCTCGGCGGTGAGGGTCTCGCCCACCTTGGCGGCATATCTCTCACGGAGCTTCTCGAGGAGGTCGGTCCGCTCCTCGCGTTGCTGCCTGCGGAGCCCTTCCAGGCGCTGCCGCTGCTCCCCGGTGAGGTCGAGCAGTTCCTCGGCGAGGCCGGTCACGTCCTGCATCCGTTCCTCGTAGCGGGCTATCAACTCCCAGGTCCGGGCCATCCGGCGGGCGTCGGGCGGAGCGGGCTCGGCGGGAGCCTCCTCCTGCGCACCGGCGCAGGCTGCGATCAGCAACAGCAGTCCCAACGCGCAGGCCAACGTCTTCGGGCTCGTCTTTCGATACATGGTATTACCCCTTTGAGTGGAACAACGGAGAAGGCCACCGGGTATTCTGGCGGCGGCCGGTGGGGGCGTCAACCGAGCACCGCTGCCGAGGCGTGGTTCCGCGGACCTTCTCACGGGAGAATGAAGGACGCTTCGCCGCGCACGTCTTCGATGGCGCCCTCGGCCCGCTGGATGTGTTCGGGGCCGCCGAAGACCGACATCCGCACGCTGCCTTCGGCCCCGGCGACCCCGCCGGCGGCGATGGGGGCTGCTCGCCCGCCCGACATGCAGAGCTGCAGGGCTTCGACCTCGGTGAAAATCTCACCGTCCACGGGCCAGAGCGTGGGCCCCTCCCCGTTGTCGGCCGCACCGGCAAGGTCGCGATACAACTCGTGGAGGTCGCCGGGGATGTTCTTCTCCAGCCCGACCGGAATCAGCAGCGTGGCCCGCCGGGCCACCACCGTCCCGATGGCGGCGCCGATGGTTCCGCCGCTGGGGTGGCCGATAAGGATGCCGGCCTGCCGTGTGTCGTAGTTGAGGGCGTTGGCGCCTTTGATGAAGACGTCGCCCGGCCCCATTTGCTCGACCACCTCGGTGGCTGAGACGTTCTGGACCCGTTCCCCCTGCTTCAGAACCACGTCAGGCAGCTTGTTGGCCGTTTCCACCTCCTCGGCTCCACAGGCGGGAAGGGTGACTCCGGTGCAGTAATGGGGCTTGTGGAGGGCTTCTCCGAGCAATTCCTCGGCCACATAGGAATTGGTGGTGCCTTTGGCCACCGCCACGATCCCCCGGTTAAGCGCGCCGATGATCGCCGGATGTTTCTTCAGGGCTCTGGCGATGAGCCGCTTGGACTCGGCAACGGTCAGCACGAAGCTCTTCTGGTGTTGGGATACGGGCATAGAGGTGCCTCCGTCAACAAGGAGATCACACGTGAGCCGCAGCAGGGCGGCAGCGGGGTCAGCCGGACTCCGGCCAGACGCTGTCCACGGCGTCCTTCGTTCGCTGGATGGCCTCCTCGTTCCCCAGTTCGCGAAGCTCCTGGTCGAACGGCTCCACCAGCACGGGTCCGGTGTAACCAATCTGGTCGAGACACTCCAGGAATCGTCCGACGTCGATCACCCCGGTGGCTCCGGGCAGGCATCGCTGGTTGTCGATCTGCTCTTCGCGCGGCACACCGGCCGGGGCGTCGTTGATGTGGACGTCCACGATCTGTTCGTCGCGCAGCTCCAGCACGTCCTCGTTGCTTCCCCCGCTGGTGTAGAGGTGCCAGCTATCCAGCAGCAGGCCGACGTTGTCGACCTCGACGGCGTCGCACAGCTCCAGCATGCCGTCCATGGTGTGGATGAACTCGTGTTTCTTCCCCTGCCGGCTGGTCTTCGGTCCGATGAACTCCAGTCCCAGTCGGATGTCGCTCTCGGCCAGTATGCGGCAGACGGTCTCCACCCGATCGCGGAGCAGTTCGAACATCTCATCGGGGGGCAATCGGTCGGAGGCGGGGGAGACCCAGGTGGAGCAGCGGGTTGCCCCGACGCGAGAGCAGTTCCCGGCGGCCCAGGGCAGCTCCTCGAGTCCAACGTTGAAGGAGCCCTCCTCGGCGGTGAGGGAAAGGGGCAGCAGCCAGCCGGCGGCCTTCAGGCTCCGTTCCTCCAGCATCTGAACGACCGTGCCGGGGCCCCTGCGGAGCAGGTAATCCAGGTCCAGGTAGATTCCGTCGAACCCATAATGGGCGGCCAGCTCGACCGCCTCGTCGAAGGGAACGTCAACTCCGATGGGACCGCCGTTGAAGGCGCGGTACATGGGCGTTGCCTCTTTCTGTGAATCGCAGGCTAATCGAGCCGCTCGTGCGTGAACTCGTGCTGTCTCAGCCCCGGCTGTTGGTGGTCTGGTCGCGGAACATCTCCAGCAGCTTCTGGGTGACCGGCCCCGGGGTGCCGTCGCCGATCTGGCGGCTGTCGATCCGGACCACGGGGATGAGTTCGGCGGCGGTGCCGGTCAGGAAGCACTCGTCGGCCACGTAGAGGTCGAAACGGGTGATCTGCCGTTCCAGCGTTTCCATCCCCGCCTCGGCGGCCAGTTGGAGAACCGTCTCCCGGGTTATGCCCTCCAGTATACCCGCGTGGACCGGCGGGGTGACCAGTTCCCCCCCCCTGACGATGAAGATGTTGTCGCCGGTGCACTCGGCCACGTAGCCATCCTTGTTGAGTATGATGGCTTCGCTGACGCCGGCCTGGATGCCCTCGATCTTTGCCAGGATGTTGTTCAGGTAGTTCAGGGATTTGATGCGGGGGTTCAGGGCGTTGGGGTGATTGCGGATGGTGGAGACGGTGACCAGCTCCAGCCCGTTCTCGTACAGCTCCCGGGGGTAAAGTTCGATGCTGTCGGTGATGACGATCACCTTCGGCTGGCTGCACTTGTAGGGGTCGAGCCCCAGGGTGCCGACGCCCCGGGTGACAACCACCCTGATGTATGCATCCGAGAGGCTGTTGGCCTCGAGCGTTTGCTCCATGGCGGCGGCCATCTCCTCCCGGCTCATCGGTATCTCCAGGGCGATGGCCCGGGCGGAGGCGTAGAGCCTCTCGATGTGCTCTTCCTCGCGGAAGATGCGCCCGTTGTAGGCACGGATGCCTTCGAAGACTCCATCTCCGTAGAGCAAACCGTGGTCGTAGACCGATATGCGGGCCTCCTCCTTCTCGTACAGCTCGCCGTTGATGTAGACTTTCAGCCCCAAATTGTTCTCCTCGCGTTGCCGACGTGCTGAAGCGATTTATGCCATGAAAACAAGCAACAGCCTAAGGGCAAAGCCGCCGGCGTGCAACTCACTTTTCCCTGAGCCGGTTGCTCTCCTCAAAGGCGTGGGGAGCGCGCAGCGGTCAACTTTTTTCCTTCAGCGATCTACTCGGCCGTCCCTGAGGTGAAGTGTGCGCTCCGCCCGCGCGGCGACCCGCTCGTCGTGGGTCACCATCAGCAGAGTGCAACCGGTCTCCCGGCGTATCCGCACCAGCAGGTCCAGGATCACCTCGCCGGTGTCGGTGTCCAGGTTGCCCGTCGGTTCGTCGCACATCAGCACCTCGGGCTCATTGATGAGGGCGCGGGCGATGGCCACCCGTTGCCTCTCGCCGCCGGAAAGCTGGGTGGGACGGTGCTCGGCCCGTTCGCTCAGGCCGACCAGCCCCAGGATACGGCGGGCTTCGCGAAGCGCTTCCCTGCGCCGCTTCCGGCCGCCGGCGATCCTCGCCGGGGCAAGGGCCGGGAGGGCCACGTTTTCGGCGGCCGTGAAATCCCTCAGCAGGTGGTAGAACTGGAAGACGAACCCGAATAGACTGTTTCGCCGGTCCGCCCGTTCGCGGGCGGAAAGGCCGGCCAGGTCCTGCCCGTTGTAGAGAACCCGGCCTTGGGTGGGCGTGTCCAGCATCCCCAGGATGTGCAGCAGCGTGCTCTTGCCGGCCCCGCTGGGGCCAACGATGCCGAGCAATTCACCCCGCCGCACCTCCAGGGAAACCCCGTGGAGCACCCGCAGGGAGCGCCGGCCGATCCGGTAGTCCTTGACGACATCCTCAGCACGGAGGATGGTTCCCGGGCGGGACTCGGGCGGTGCGGCCCGGGCGCCATTCGTCGGGGAAGAAGCCATTTGGAATTCTGAAGTCTGAAGTCTGAATTCTGAAGTAACGGCAACGACGGCAGATGAACTCTGCCGGCTGAAGCTTACCCGCCTCCGGCGGTCTGACGGAACGACCGCCGTTACTCTGGACCCTCAGCGGTTCGCCCGGCCGTTGTGCCCATCTTTGCCGTTGTCTTCCTTCGTGGTGGATCCAGCAGTCAGTAGGCAGTGAGCAGTAGGCAGCAGAAAGTTCCCGGTTGTTGAGTTGTCGTGCTGTTCGTTGTCGTCCTTCGTGCGCTTCGTGTCCTTCGTGGTTCAAGTTCTTCCGTTCGCGTTCCTCCGTGCCCTCTGTGCCCTCCGTGGTTCCTTTTGCCGTCGCTTTCCTCTGCGTCCTCTGCGGTTCCCCCGGCCGTTGTGCACCCTTTCTGCCGTTGTTTCCTTCGTGTTCTTCGTGTCCTTCGTGGTGGATCCAGCAGTCAGTAGGCAGTGAGCAGTAGGCAGCAGAAAGTTCCCGGTTGTTGAGTTGTCGTGCTGTTCGTTGTCGTCCTTCGTGCGCTTCGTGTCCTTCGTGGTTCACGTTCTTCCGTTCGCCTTCCTCCGTGCCCTCTGTGTCCTCCGTGGTTCCTTTTGCCGTCGCTTTCCTCTGCGTCCCTCTGCGTCCTCTGCGGTTCCCCCGGCCGTTGTGCCCATCTTTGCCGTTGTCTTCCTTCGTGGTTCCCGCCACAGGCGGGCAAGCATCCGCGGGTTCGTTCGCCGTTGTGCACCCTTTCTGCCGTTGTTTCCTTCGTGCGCTTCGTGTCCTTCGTGGTTCACGTTCTTCCGTTCGCCTTCCTCCGTGCCCTCTGTGTCCTCCGTGGTTCCTTTTGCCGTCGCTTTCCTCTGCGTCCCTCTGCGTCCTCTGC
>CAZEAP010000004.1:0-135244 GCA_964510315.1 uncultured candidatus Brocadiaceae bacterium | reverse complement strand
GGTCACCCCGGGCTACGTCTGAGCCGGCCGCCTGAGAGCGGCCTCAACGGACGACGCCACGGTAAGGGAACGCAGATAGACGAACGACGGCTTCATGGACTCTGAGTAGAGTACGGAGGCGAACGGGGCCCGCGAACCGCACGCCCTCATGCTGAGGCGCCTTGTCTTCCGGCGCCGAACGCATCTCGCCGTTCTGTCCGCCGTACTTTACCACCCCGCCCTCGGGCATGCCGCTCGGGTGGGGGCGGAGCCCCGAGTCCAGTTGCTCAACAGGGGGGCAGGCAAGGCGGCGAGAGGGGCGGCCGAAACCAAAGAGGACTCAGCGGAGAGAGCGCTTGACAACACATCGGCCCTGGGCTATACAACGGAGGAAAGCCGGGAAGACTCGACGAGAGTGACCAGAGAAAATGGCCAGCATAGTTATTGAATGCCCGTCCTGCTCCGATAAGCTGGAGACCGCGGAGGCGAACATCGGGCGCGACGGGGAGTGCCCGGCTTGCGGAGCGATATTCGAGATCCAACCTCCCGAGCGATTCGGCGGGACGGCGGCAGCGCCTGAACGGGCGCTTGAGGAGTACCAGGACTCCGAGACGCTCGCCTCAGCGGGCGGGGTGGCCGTCTGTCTGGTCCTGCTGGCCGGCTCGGCGTACCTGCAGTGGGCCGATCCAGGCGGTGCTGCGGGAAGCTTCGTGGGTGGTGAGAAGTTTCTGATACTCCTGGTGTCGGTCGCCTGCGGCGCCTTCATGGCCGTCTCGGCGGCAACGGAGAGCAGCCTCATCCCGTCGGTGATGCTCTGCGGCGGCTGGGGGATGATAGCGACCATCTGGACGGGTGGGCTGTTGATCTCCCTTCGTTCAATCGGTGAGGGGGCCGGTGGGGGATCGGACTTTGCTCCCCGGCTGGGCCTCTACGTGGCAACCGTGGTGTCCCTTCTGTTGGTGGCGGCTACGGCTTTGGCCTACTACCGTTTCAGCAACCTGCGGAGCGACCGGCACCTGGGCATCTTCGTGGTCAGCACCGAGACCGTCGGCGCCCTCGCCGGTCTGCTGGTGGTGCTCCGGCACGTCTCTCCGGCCCTGGATTACCTCTCCGGCGCCGCCGGCTGAACCCGTCCGCCTCCCCGCCGATTCCCCTTACCCGGTGGCAGCTTCGGCCTATGACATGGGGGTGGTGTGGGACGGGCCGGACGCCTGGTCTCGGGGAGGCCGGGAACTCCCGGAACGGAACACAGAAAAGGCCGGGCGACCCGCCGGGTCGCCCGGCCCGCTTTTCCGCTCCTGAGCGGAACACGCTCAGAATTTGAACATCAACTGCCAGCGCAGGAAGAGCGCTTCGTCGGTGTCCGCGCTGTAGAAATCCTCCGGATGGAAGTATTCGGCCCAGAGGTGCCCGGAGACCCGCTTGCTGAAGTCGTGGCTGACCTTGCCCACCAGCAGGTGTCCGCGGTTGTAACCGGTGCCGAAAGGCGTCGTGCCCGCAAGGGGGGCGTGTTCGTTGGCGCGGACGTAGCTGTAGTCCAGGTCCACGCAGGTCTTCTCACTCGGGTGGATGCTGCCGCCGAGCGTGAAGCGCTGGAGGTTGGTGTACTGGCCGGGCAGGCCGGTCTCCATCGCCAGGGTGTAGACGTACAGCTCGCTCCAGTGCGGCCAGCGGGCCAGCACCGGGTCCCATCCTTCGAACGTCCGGGTGCCGGGGTCGTCCCCCGAGAGGTACTCGTAGCCGGCGTGCAGACGAGGGGTCCACCGAGCGTCTACGAAGGTGTAGCCCAGGTCACTGGAAAGGCCGAAGGCTTTCCGGGGCTCTTTTCCTTCCCTGCCCCACTGGCCGGCGGCCTCCACGTAGTAGTCCCAGTTGCCGCCGAACCGGCCCTGAGCCAGTCCGCCGACCGTGTGCACGATGCGGTTGGGCAGGCCGACGAGAGTGTCCTCATCTTTGTAGATGTAGTAGGCGTGGAGTTCCTGGCCCTCCAGTTGCTTGTTGATCAGGTATGCGCCGAAGACGCTGGTGTCGTATACGCTGACCAAGCTGTCCGTGTCGTTCAGCGGGTGGATGCGATTCTGGTCGCCCTTGTTGTTGATGTAGAACAGGTCCAGGACGGACTTCATCTCATCCAGGTGGATGGTGGCCTTGATGGCGTCCTGGTAGATGGTTCGGGAGCCATCCAGGGGCGTTCCGTCCAGTATGACGAAACCCCTGCCGTAGACCATGTCCTGCCGGCCGACCCGCATGGAGACGGGGAGCCCGCCGATCCGCTGCCAATCAACGTAAAGATTGTCCAGCACGACCTCGTCCCAGGTGGGTACATTCATACCCAGTACGCCGCGCTGGGCGAAGTAGCGGGGCTCGGAAGTCACGCGGGCGTAGAGGCTGAGCCCGTTGGGTTTGTCCAGGTCCTCATCGACAAAGAACGGCCCGGCTTTGCCCCACACCCGTGCGCGGATGCGGAAAAAGTGGGAGGTATCCTCAAAGCCGGCCACCTCAAACTCATTCAGCAGAAACAGGACGTTGTCGGTGTAGACGCCCCTGAGCCGCAGGTCGCCGCCCCACTCCAGCCAGTCGGTGGGGTGCTTGACGTCCTCGATCCACTGCTCCAGCGTCTGTTCCGACGGCTCCATTCCGGGCGGGCCGGGCTCGCCCTCGTACTTCTCGGCCGGTCGTGCCAACTCCCCCTTCTTCGCTCCAGCGGCAGGGGAGACCGCAAAAACGAACAACAAAGCGACCAGCGCAAAGATCCACCTCTGGCGTCTCCAACTCACGAGACCGCCCTCCTGTTCACTAAACCTCAGGGGATACGCAGGGAAGGTCCTTCCCGCGCAGCTTCTCCGCCGGTTTCGTCGATCACAGCGGGCAATTGTAGGGGGTGAGGGGAGCAGATTGCAAGTTCTTTTTTGAGTTTTCTTTGCGTTTTGCTATGCACAGGACGGTCAGGCCCCTGTCTATCCGCCGTCAGGGCGGGGGGTTGCGCAACTCACCGACGGCCTGATATCGACCGCCGGGGCGGCCCCGGAACGGGCTCTATCAGGCCAAAGAACCCACTTCCCAGACCGATCCCGCGGAGAATAGAGCGGGGAAAACACTTGACATTGCCCGCCGCTATCCCAAAAATGTCGTTCCGTTACACCCTCCTGCAGGAGGCAAGCAGATGCTCGGTATCCAGGACGGATGGGTTGTTCTGGCTTATCTCCTTTGTATTTTGAGTTCGGTGCTCTGCGTACTCTACGGGGCGGCGAATTGGAACAAGGGGGAGGAGCCGGTGACCCCGGAAGACATGGAGTGGGCGAAGGAAGAGAAGGAAGACCTGGAGGAGACCCTCTGAGGGCGCGTGCGGCCCGCCTCCGTGCGGGCCGGTTCTGTATCTGAAGGCGAAGACAAGAGACCCCCAGCCGGAGGCCTGACTCATGGAACTGCAGCTTTACGAGATATTGGTGGTGGTTGTCTACCTGATGGCGGTGGGCTATCTGGGCTACCGGGGCTTCCGTAAGACGAAAACGGCGGCCGATTACCTGGTGGCCGGGCGGAGCATCCATCCCTTCGTGATGGCCCTCTCCTACGGAGCCACCTTCATCAGCACCTCGGCCATCGTCGGATTCGGCGGTGTGGCCGGGCTTTTCGGGATGAGCCTGCTGTGGCTGACCTTCCTGAACATCTTCGTGGGGATATTCATCGCCTTCGTCTTTCTGGGCGGCCCCACCCGGAAGATGGGGCACCACCTGGACGCGCATACCTTCCCGGAGCTGCTGGGCCGCCGCTTCAACAGCCGCTTCATTCAGGTCTTCGCCGGACTGGTGATCTTCTGTTTCATCCCCCTCTACTCGGCGGCCGTGCTTATCGGAGGGTGCGAGTTCATCGCCACCAAGCTGCACATGAACTACAACGTGGCGCTGCTGGTCTTCGGCGTTATCATCGCCGTCTACGTCGTGATGGGCGGCCTGAAGGGCGTGATGTACACCGACGCGCTCCAGGGGGCCATCATGTTCGTCGGCATGACCTTCCTGCTGATCTTCACCTACGTGAAGCTCGGCGGGTTGGCTTCCGGACACCGGGAGCTGGCCGGTCTGTCGGAGCTGGTCCCGGGAAGCCTCGCCGGCATCGGCCACCAGGGCTGGACCTCCATGCCGAAGTTCGGCTGGGGTGACACCGGCTACAACCTGTGGTGGATCGTCGTCTCCACCATCACGCTGGGAGTCGGCATCGGCGTGCTGGCGCTGCCGCAACTGGTGGTGCGCTTCATGACGGTGCGCAGCAAGAAGGAACTGAACCGCGCCGTGCTGGTCGGCGGTATCTTCATCCTCATCATGACGGGGGTGGCCTTCACGGTTGGCAGCCTCTCGAACGCCTACTTCGCCCGCTACGGTCCCGTCTTCAACGGAACGGTGGCCAAGGTCCTGGACGAGGGCGAAGGGGAGATGGTCCTGCACCTGGCCCGCCAGGGCGAGGACGGCTCCTGGGAGCACGTCTTCGACGAGGAGGGCAACCCGAAGATGGTTCCCGTCCTCCTGGACGAGGAAACGCCCTACCTGGACGCCTCCGCCGGCGGCACCGGGCCGGAGAGCCGGGTGGCTCAGGGCAGAAGCATCAGCATCGTTTACGCGAAGGGCAACCCCGACCAGATAATCCCGACCTACATTACCCGGGCCCTCCCGGATTGGTTCGGTCTGCTTTTCC
Source organism: uncultured candidatus Brocadiaceae bacterium (assembly GCA_964510315.1). Classification (GTDB taxonomy): domain Bacteria; phylum Planctomycetota; class Brocadiia; order SM23-32; family SM23-32; genus CAZEAP01. The sequence goes on along the minus strand of CAZEAP010000004.1, from coordinate 130,579 downwards.
TGCTGACCCTGCTGGCCGCGGCGATGAGCACCCTTTCCAGCCAGCTACATACGCTGGGAACCAGCATAGGGCGTGACGTCTACGAAACGCTCACCGGCAGTCGCGGCAAGAGCGTTACCGTCACCCGGGTCGGCATCATCATCGGCGTGGTGATCGCCGTCGCCTTCGGCTACAAGGCCCGCGGCGGTTACATCATCGCCCGTGCGACGGCCATCTTCTTCGGGTTGTGCGCCTCGGCCTTCCTGCCGACCTACCTGGGTGCGCTGTTCTGGAAGCGCATGACGCGGGCCGGCGCCATCGCCAGCATGTTGGTAGGTTTCTGCGTCAGCGGTTTGTGGCTGCTGCTGGTGAAGGCCAAGGAGGCCGGCGCCATCGGCGTGGTCCAGAAATTGACCGGCGGCAAGCCCAGCATCCTGGCCGATTCCCCCAACTGGCCGGTCGTGGACCCGATCGTCGTGGCCCTGCCCATCGCACTGGTGGTGGCCGTGGTGGTCTCACTGATGACCCAGCCGATGGACCCCGAATGGGTGGAATACTGCCACGGGGGCTCCAAGCCCGAAAGCGACTGACCCGAAGCCGTTCCTAAAACGGTAAACCGGCCGGCCGGGCCCGCCCCGGCCGGCGGTCCGTTTGCAGTGCCGCGCCAATCCGCCATAATGGACCGGGTCGCGGTACGTCTGTCGCGGACCACCGAATGCCAGACCGTCCCCTTCAGAGAGAATCCCCAGGATTCCATGACCACCCAGACCAGCACTTCCACCCGGCAACTGCTGTCCGGCAACGAGGCGGTGGCGACCGCCGCCATCCACTCCGGGGTCAAGATGGCCACCGGCTACCCCGGCACGCCCAGCACGGAGATACTGGAGACCCTGGCTTCGTTGAAGCCGGAAGACGTGGTCGCCCGGTGGGCCCCCAACGAGAAAGTCGCCCTTGAGGTGGCCCTCGGCTCCGCCTTCGCCGGCGCCCGCTCCCTGGCCACGATGAAGCACGTCGGCGTGAACGTCGCCGCCGACCCCCTGATGACCGGCGCATATATCGGCGTGAAGGGCGGACTGGTGCTGGTGACGGCCGACGACCCCGGGATGTACTCCTCCCAGAACGAGCAGGACAACCGCCACTACGCCCGCTTCTCCGGGCTGCCGATGCTCGAGCCCTCCTCCAGCCAGGAGGCCTATGAGTTCGCCCGCCGGGCTTTCCGGCTCAGCGAGCGGTTCGAGTCCATCGTGCTGCTCCGGCTCACCACGCGCATCTGCCACAGCAAGGGCGTGGTCATCCCCCGAGAACCGGAGGACTTCAGCCGCGAGTACGCCTTCGAGCGGGACATCCAGCGGTTCGTCATGGTGCCCGCCAACGCCCGGAAGCGCCACGCCGCGCTGGAGGAGAAACTCGCCGAACTGCGGGATTTCTCCGAAGGGACCGACCTGAACCGAACGGTCGGCGAGGCGGAAGGCGCCCCGCTGGGCATCGTCGCCGCCGGCATCGCCTACCAGTACGTCCGCGAGGCAGCCCCCGAGGTCCCCGTCTTCAAGGTGGGCATGTGCTGGCCGCTGCCGCTGGAGGCCATCCGGGAGTTCGGCCGGCAGGTGGAGGACCTGCTGGTGGTCGAGGAGCTGACCGACTTCATGCTGAACAATCTGCGCTCCGCCGGCATCCGCGCCCGGGGCAAGCAGGCGGAGTTCCGCCTGGGCGAGTTGAACCCCGACCGCGTCCGCTGCATCATCTCCGGGGAGCGCTACACCCCGCCGGAAGCGCCCGAAGACGCTCCCGCGCCCCGGCCCCCCGTGCTGTGCCCGGGCTGCGGGCACCGGAGCGTTTTCCACGTGCTGAAGAAGCTGAAGCTGCTTGCCACCGGCGACATCGGCTGCTACACTCTCGGCGCGCTGCCGCCCCTCTCGAACCTGGACACCTGCGTCTGCATGGGCGCCAGCATCGGCAACGCGCTCGGCATCGAGAGGGTGGTGCCGCCGGAGCAGGCACGCGACGTGGTGGCCGTCATCGGCGACAGCACCTTCTTCCACTCCGGGCTGACCGGCGTGGTGGACGCCGTCTACAACGGCTCGCGCGGCACGCTGCTGATACTCGACAACCGCACCACCGCCATGACCGGCGGCCAGGCCCATCCCGGCACGGGGATGCGGCTGGACGGAGAGCCGGCCCCGGTGGTCAACCCGGCCGAGGTCTGCCGCGGCCTCGGGGTCGAAGACGTCAAGAGCATCGACTCCTGGGACCGGGAGGGTCTGGAGGAGGGCCTGCGCGACAGCATCGAGCGCGATGAGTTCAGCGTGATCATCTGCCGGCGGCCCTGCCTGGTGCTGAACCGGGAGGCCAGGAGCGCCCCCTACCGGATAGACCCGGAGAGGTGCACCGAGTGCGGCGCCTGCCTGCGCACCGGCTGCCCGGCGCTGCGGCAGGCGGAGGGGCACGTGGAGATCGACCAGGTCTACTGCTCCGGCTGCGGCCTTTGTTTCGAGGTGTGCAGGTTCGACGCCGTGGAGCCGACGGAGGAAGTCAGTTGAGCGAGACGACGAATGTCCTGATAGTGGGCGTCGGCGGGCAGGGCGTGCTGAAGACCAGCCAGGTGCTGGGTGAGACGCTTCTGCGCGCCGGCCACGACGTGAAACAGAGCGAGGTTCACGGCATGTCGCAGCGCGGCGGCAGCGTCGTCAGCCAGGTGCGCTTCGGGCCGAAGGTGCACTCGCCCCTTTCCCCGCACTACGGGGCGGATTTCATCATCGCCCTGGAGGAAGGGGAGGGGCGGCGCGCGGCGCCGCGGCTGTGCGACGGAGGCGTCCTCATCGACGTGCCACCCGCGCTGGCCGGGCAACTGGAACTGGCCCGCTCCCGGAACATGGCCGCCCTCGGCCGACTGGCCATGCGGCTGGACATCGAGCCGGAGCACTGGCGCCGCGCCATCGCCGACTGTCTGCCGGAAGGGACCATCGAAGCCAATATCGCCGCCTTCGAGGCGGGACGCCGTTTCGAGGACTGAGCTGCAGGAGGAGGACATGCAGGAACTTTGGGACAAGGACTATATGCCCCGCGAGGAGCTGGAGGAACTCCAGCTTGAGCGGCTGCGCCGGACGGTGAAGTACGCCCGTGAGAACGTGCCGTTCTACGCCGAGGCGTTCAGGGAAAAGGAGGTCACCGAAGAGGACCTGGTGCGCCTCGAGGACATCCGCAAGCTGCCCTTCACGGTCAAAAACGACCTCCGCGACAACTACCCTTTCGAGCTGTTCGCCCGACCGCTGGAGCAGATCGTGCGCACTCACTGCTCCAGCGGCACCACCGGCAAACCCATCGTCGCCGGCTACACCGAGGACGACATCGACCTGTGGAGCGAGGTGATGGCTCGGACCTTCCACCTGATCGGGGTCACCCCGCAGGACGTCTGCCAGGTGGCCTGGGGCTACGGGCTGTTCACCGGCGGGCTCGGCGCCCACTACGGCCTGGAACGGTTGGGCGCCACGGTCATCCCCATCTCCGGCGGCAACACTGAGCGGCAGGTCACCCTCATCGACGACTTCGGCGTCACCGTCTGGATGGGCACCCCCAGCTACGCCATGTACCTGCTGGAGGTCGCCGACCAGATGGGAGTGGACCTGAACGAGACCGACCTGCGCGTCGGCATATTCGGGGCCGAGCCGTGGACCGACCAGATGCGCCTGGAGATTGAGGACCGCCTCGGCGTGAAGGCATACGACATCTACGGCCTCACCGAGATCATCGGCCCCGGCGTCTCCAGCGAGTGCGAGGCCCAGGACGGCCTACACATCTTCGAGGACCACTTCCTGCCGGAGATCATCGACCCGGAGACCCTCGAGCCCGTCGAGCCCGGCGTGGAGGGCGAGCTGGTCTTCACCACAATCACCAAAAAGGGCATGCCCGTGGTCCGCTTCCGCACACGCGACCTCACGCGGCTCCGCTACGAGCCGTGCTCCTGCGGGCGGACGACCTGCCGCATGGACCGGGTCACCGGGCGGAGCGACGACATGTTGATCATCCGCGGTGTCAACGTCTTCCCCAGCCAGATCGAGTCCATACTGCTGGGCATCGAGGGCACCGAGCCGCACTACCAGCTCGTGGTTGACCGCACCGGCGCGATGGACGACATGGAGGTCCGCGTCGAGGTGGAGGAGGACTTCTTCTCCGACAAGGTCAGGGAGATGGAGGAGTTCGAGCGGCAGGTGCGCACCAAGATCGAAAACGTCCTCGGGCTGCGCGTGCACGTGCGCCTGATGGAGCCCGGCAGCATCGAGCGAAGCCTCGGCAAGGCCAAACGCGTAATCGACCAGAGGGAAAGTCAGTAGGAGGTCCGAAAATGTTCGTCCAGCAGATCAGCATCTTTATGGAGAACCGGGCCGGTCGCCTGGCCGCCGCCACCAGCGCGCTGGCCGAAATGGACATCAACATCCTGGCCCTCAGCCTGGCCGACACCGCCGACTTCGGCATCCTCCGGCTGATCGTCAACGATCCCGAAGCCGGCCGCGACGCCCTGAAGGCCGCCGGTTTCACCGTCATAACCAACGACGTCCTCGCCGTCGAGGTGGAGGACAAACCCGGCGGGCTCGACAACATCCTCCAGGCACTGGAGGAGGACGAGATCAACGTCGAATACATGTACGCCTTCTCCTCGGTTCGCACCGGCCGGGCGGCCCTCATCTTCCGCTTCGAGGAGAACGACGCCGCCGTCGAGTCCCTCGACGAAGCCGGCTTCAGCGTCATGGCGAAGGTCGACGTCCTCGGCGAGTAGAGTCGGAGCAGCGACATGGATATGTGGGACCCCCTGTACGAATCGATGCCCCGCGCGGAGCTGCGCGAACTCCAGCTCGAACGCCTGCGCAACACCCTCCGCAGGGCCCGCGCGCACATACCCTTCTACCGGGAGAGGCTCGAGGAGGCCGGCGTCGAGCCCGACGACATCGGCTCACTGGAGGACGTCCGCCGGCTGCCCCTGACCGAGAAGGACGACTTCCGGGCGAACTATCCCTACGGGCTCCTGGCCGTGCCCCACCGGGAGGTGGTGCGCATCCACGCCTCCTCCGGCACCACAGGGCAGCCCACCGTGGTCGCCTACACCCGTCGCGACCTGGAGACGTGGGCGGACCTGGTGGCCCGCTTCCTCACCATGGCCGGGGTTCGGCCGGAATCGGTCGTGCAGGTGGCCTTCGGCTACGGGCTGTTCACCGGTGGTTTCGGCCTGCACTACGGCATCGAGCGCATCGGCGCCCAGGTCATCCCCGCCGCCGCCGGCAACACCCGCCGCCACCTGCGGCTCATCCAGGACCTCGGCACCACCCACATCGTCTGCACCCCCTCCTACGCCTTCTACCTCTGCGAGACGGCCGAGAAGATGGGCATCGACCTCCGGGAGGACACCAGCCTCCGGGTGGGCTGCTTCGGCGCCGAGCCCTGGTCGGACCGCATGCGCCGTCAGATGGAACAGACCTACGGGCTGGCCGGCTACGACAACTACGGCCTCAGCGAGCTGATCGGTCCCGGCGTCAGCGGCGAATGCCGCCAGCGGGAGGGGCTGCACATCTTCGAGGACCACTTCCTGGCGGAGATCATCGATCCGGACACCGGCGAGGTGCTGCCGCCCGGTGAGGAGGGGGAACTGGTCATCACCAACCTTACGCGCGAGGCCCAGCCGGCCCTCCGCTATCGGACGCGGGACATCACCCGCCTGATCGAGGAGCCCTGCCCCTGCGGACGCACCTCCCGGCGCATGGCGCGGGTCACCGGGCGCACCGACGACATGCTGATCATCCGCGGCGTCAACATCTTCCCCACCCAGATTGAGCATGCGTTCCTGGAGATGGACGACACCACGCCCAACTACCAGATCATCGTGGACCGTGAGGGCGCGCTGGACACCCTGGAGGTGAAGATCGAGGTCACCGAACAGATGCTCTCCGACGAGATGAAGACCCTCCGACGGCGGGAGCAGGAGATCCAGGAAGGTCTCAGCGAGGCGCTCGGCCTCAGCACCGAGATAACTCTTGTCGAGCCGGGTTCCCTCCCCCGCTACGAGGGAAAGGCCGTCCGCGTCATCGACAAACGCCAGCAAGACTGAACGGCCACACGGAACCGGCGGGATTCTCCTGCCCCGCCGCCGATAGAGGCGCAAGTGCGGCAACCGGGGATAAGGCCGGCTTCCCCCCTCCGAGTCCATCTGTGCCCCTTGTCCTCCGGGGGTTTTGGCCCTGCCGCCTTGCCCTCGGGCTTCTCGCTCGGCCTCGTCACGAACAGGGTTCTGCAACAGCCCCTTATTGCTCCGTCAATGGAGGCCCGTGGAGCCGAAGCCGCCGAGGTTGCGCTCGGTCTCGTCTAATTGGTCCACCTCGATGACCTCGGCGCGGCAGGTGCGGGCGATGACCATCTGGGCGATGCGCATGCCGCGCTTCACCGTGAAGGGCTCCTCTCCCAAATTGGCCAGTATCACTCCGACCTCGGCCCGATAGTCGCTGTCCACCGTCCCCGGGCTGTTCAGGACGGTGACCCTGCGTTTGAGCGTCAGCCCGCTCCGGGGGCGCACCTGCGCCTCATAGCCGACGGGCAGCGCGATGTGGATGCCGGTAGGTATCAGCTCCACCCGGCCCGGGGGGATGAGGAGTTCTTCATCGACCGCGGCGTGCAGGTCCATGCCGCTGGCGCCTTCGCTCATGTAGCGGGGCAGCGGCAGGTCCTCGCAGCCCTCCTTGCGGCGGACCAGCATCCTGAGGTCCGGGGCCGGGGATGGATTCTGCATGTGTCGCTTCACCCCACTGAGACGGAGTGAATCACTTCGACGATGTCCTCGACGGCCGCCAGGTGCCCCATGCCCTCTTTCCCGCTGGCCAGCGTACCCTTGACGGGCCCGACGAAGTGGACGCCGGTCTGGAGCCGAAGGTACTCGTAGTTGCGCTCGACCGGCGGGCTCGTCCACATGCTGTCGTTCATGGCCGGCGCAACTACCTTTGGACAGTCGGAGGCCATCCACGTGCAACTGAGTATCTCATCGGCGATTCCATTGGCCACCTTGCCCATGAAGTTCGCGGTGGCGGGAACCACGGCGAGGGTGTCGACCCATTCGGCCAGCTCCACGTGGCGGAGGCCCACCTGGTCCTCATCCGCGAAAAGCCGGGTGACGACGGGCCGCCCCGAGAGTGAGCGAAAGGTAGTAGGGGTGACGAACTGCTGGGCGGCGGGAGTCATGGCGACTTGCACCTGGTGGCCGCGCTCCATGAGGCCTCTCAGCGCCGAAGCGCTTTTGTAGGCAGCGATGCTGCCGGTGATTCCGAGGATGATGTTTTTGCCGGCATTCTGGTTCATGACGGATGTTCTCTCCTGGGGACGTCGGGTTCTCAATCTTCTTCCTGCTGTTCTTCGGCCTGTCGCTGTTCAATTTCGCCGGGCAACAGGAGCTTGATGCGGCCCTCTTCTATCTCATTGAGGATGTAGCGGAACAGTTCGTCCAGGTTGCGGACGCTGGGCATAAAGGCGCCGCCGCCGCGGACGTACTCGCGTGCCTGTTTCTGCACCAGGGTGGTGAGCTTGTAGCGGCCTCCCAACGTGTGGCTGAGTTCCTCGATTCGTCCTTCTTCGCTTTCTCTCATCTTCTCACCTTTCCGACTGAGGTGCGCCCTTCTCGGTGGCGTAGCGCCCGGACATGACGTCGCTGACTTCCCGGAGCGCCTCCTCCAGGTCATCGTTGACCACGCGGTAGTCGTAGCGTTGCGCGTATTCCTGCTCCTGTTCGGCGCGCCGGAGTCGGCGCCGGATGCTCTCTTCGTCGTCGCGCCCCCTCTGTTCCAGCCGTCGGCGCAACTCCTCCCGGGAGGGCGGAGCCAGGAAGATCAACGTAACCTCCGGCCACCGGCTCTTTATCTGTAGCCCGCCGTCCACGTCGATGGTGAGGATGACCGGCAGGCCGGAGGCGGCGGCCCGATTCACCGACTTCACGGGGGTTCCGTAGCAATGTCCGACGTAGCGAGTGTGTTCCAGCAGGAGTCCTTCCTTCATCCATCGGCGGAACTTCTCCTCGCTGACGAACAGGTAATCCTCTCCCTCACGCTCACCGGGACGTGGCGGCCGCGTCGTGGCGGTGACCGCCCTCACCGCCCGTCCCTCCTCGCAGAGGCGGTCGGCCAGGGTGTTTTTGCCGACACCGCTGGGCCCGGAGATAACAAAGACCTGTCGCGGGTTCAGCAGTTCTCTTTCGGTTTCCCGTTGGTTCATCTAATCGGCCGTCCCGCTCTGTGGGGCCGGCGGGATCATTCTACGTTGCGGACCTGCTCCCGCAGCCGTTCAACGGCGGTCTTCAGGTCCAGCACCTGAACGACCTGGCGCCCCGCCGGCACTTTGGAGGCGATGGTGCCCGCCTCCCGCAGCATCTCCTGCCCGATGAACTCCATCCTTCGCCCCGCCGGTTCCTCGCTTCCCCCGAGGGTTTCATGGAACTGATCGATATGGCTGCGGAGGCGGGCGATCTCTTCGCTCACGTCGCAGCGATCCGCGTAGACCGCCGCCTCCCTTCCGACCACCTCCGCGTTGAGTTCCACGTCGGTGCCTTCCAGCAGCCGGTTGAGCCTTTCCCTCAGGCGGTCTCTGTAGGCGGGCACGAAGCCTTCCTGTTCCTTCTCGATGTCGTCGATCAGTTCGCTCATCTCATCGCATAGCTGCCGGAGCTGCACCTGGAGGTTCTCCCCTTCGTTCCTGCGCATCTCCACCAGGGCGTCGAGGGCATCACGGGTCACCTCCACCACCTCGTCCCAAAGGGTTTCGCGCAGCTCCTCGTCCACCGCTGCCTCCTGCAGCGTGCCCGGGAGGCGGAGGATGGAGGCCAGGTCCACCTGCAGGGGCACTCCCTGCTCAGCGGAGAGGGCCTTCAGGGAGCGCAGGTAGTGGGAGACGGTCTCCTCGTCAATGTGGACCCGCCCCTCCGCCTCTTGCCGCTCGCAAACCAGGGAGAAGTAGACGTGACCCCTGTGGAGTTCCTGCTGGAGGACCTTCTGGAGAGCTACCTCCTTCAGCCGGAAGGGCTCCGGCATCCGGAAGGTGACCTGCAGTTCCCGGTGATTGACCGTCCGGGTTTCCACCCGCAGGAACCACCCGTCGCATATCTTCTCGGCATAGCCGAACCCGGTCATGCTTCTAATCATTGCCGCCCGTCTCTTCAGTGGATGGTTCCGTGGTGGCGGTTTCCGGTGAGGGCGCCGGCGCGGCTCCCTCTGCCGGAGGGGCCGGCTGCGGCGGAGCAACCTCCCCCGGCTCCGACGGCACGGCCCCCCCTGGGGGCGCCGGTTCCTCGGCGGGGGGCGCGCTCTCCCTCGTGGTCTCCAGCACCCCTCCTCCCGCCGCCTGTGGCGGCTCCATGCGGGCCGCCAGCATGGAGAGAAACACGAACAGGGCAAGCAGCACGTAAGTGGCGTGGGCTATGGGACTGGCGGAATGGACTCCCAGGACCGAGTCCCCTCCCAGGCCTCCGAGTGAGGAGGCCAGCCCGCCTCCACGGCCGCTCTGGATCAGGATGGTCAGTATCGAGACGGCGGCCACGAGGAACAGGTATATCACCAGCCCCGTGCGCCAGCCCATCCTGTGGAATACCAGGCCCAGCGCGAAGAACACGGCGATGATGAGGCCCTTCTTCAGCCTGCTGCGGAATTGTTCGGGATCCATTTCCGGTGCCTTCCGTTTGGTCAGTCCATAACCGACTGCACGATGGGCACGAACGTCTCGGCGCTGAGACTTGCCCCGCCCACCAGCCCGCCGTCCACGTTGGGCATATTCATCAGGTCCGCCGCGTTGTGCGGTTTGATGCTGCCGCCGTATTGAATGATTGTGTTCTCGGCCACCTCATCGCCGTATAGATCGGCCAGCACGCTCCGCAGGTATGCGTGAGCTTCCTCGGCCTGGTCCGGCGTGGCCGTCTCCCCGGTGCCGATGGCCCAGACCGGCTCGTAGGCCAGGGTGACCTTCGAGACCTGCTCCGGGGATACGTCCTTCAGGCCGTCCTTCAGTTGCCCGGCGACCACCTTCTCCATCTCGCCGGCCTCCCGTTGCTCCAGCTTCTCCCCCAGGCAGAGGATCGGCTCCAGCCCGCACTGGAGCGCTTTGTGGACCTTCTGATTGATGAAATCATCGCTCTCCCCCAGGATGTGACGCCGCTCCGAGTGGCCGAGGATGACGTAGCGGCAGCCGATGTCCAGCAGCATGGGACCGCTGATTTCACCGGTGTATGCCCCGTCGGCTTCCACATACATGTTCTGGCCGCCGACGCCGACCTTGCTGCCCTGCAGCGCATCGACGACGGGGGGGATGTAGACGAAAGGCGGGCAGACGGCCGTTCGGACCTGCTCGACGTCCCCGATCTGCTTCTTCAGTGCGTCGGCCAGCTCCCGGCACTGCTGGCCGTCCAGGTTCATCTTCCAGTTTCCGGCGACAAAGAGCTTTCTCATCGTCTGCTCCCGGAGGCAAAAGTCTCTAATCGCGGGCGCGCGGAAAGGCCCCGAGCACTTCAAACGACACGCATTCTCTTTGCATCTGTTCCAGCGCGCGGCGGGTGCGCTCTTCCTGCGGGTGTCCCAGAAAGTCTATGAAGAAGTAGTACTGCCACGCCGCGTCGGGCGAAGGGAAGGACTCGATCTTCGTCATGTTGATTTCGTGTTCTTTAAACGGGGCGAGCAGATCATGGAGCGCCCCCACCTCGTCCCGCACGCTGCACAGCACGGCGGTCTTGTCGTCCCCTGTGGGTCCGCTCGTTTCCTCGCCCAGCACGAAAAAGCGGGTCACGTTATGGGAATAGTCTTCGATGTGGTCGGCCAGCACCTCCAGCCCGTGGGCAACCGCCAGGGAAGCGTTGCCGATGGCGGCGGCGCCGGGCTCCTCGGCGGCCATCCGGGCCGCCGCGCTGGTGCTGGAGACTTCTCGTAACTCGGTCTCGGGCATGTGAGTCTGAAGCCACCGACGCGTCTGACGGAATACCTGTCCGCGGCTGTAGATGGTTTTCACTTTCCCGGCCGGGCAGTTGGCCATCAGCGCATGGTGGATTTCGTGGACGATCTCGGCGCAGACCTTCAGCGAGCTGTTGAGGAACCGGGTGAGCGTCTCGTGGATGCCGCCGCCGGTTGAGTTCTCCACCGGCACCACCCCGTAGTCAGCCCGGCCCCGTTCCACCTCGCCGAACACCTCGTCGATGCTGGGGGCGGGCGCGTAGCGAACCGATTCGCCGAAATTCCCCCGGGCCGCGCTGTGGGTGAAGGTCCCCTCCGGTCCCAGGAAGGCTACCTTCACCGGTTTTTCCAGCGAGAGGCAACCGCTCATGATCTCCCGGTAAACCGCCCGGAGGCAGTCATCCGGCAGAGGGCCCTCGTTGGCGTCCACGACGTTCTGATATACGCCCTCGTGACGAGCGGGGATGTATGCGGCGGTGTCGGCGGAGACCTTCTGCTTGCCGATCTCCTGGGCGACCCGGGCTCGCTCGTTGACCAGCCGGACGATCCGGTGGTCCAGTTCGTCGATCTTGGCGCGGAGTTCATCCAGATCCATGGGCCGCAGGTCCCACACGGATTAAGGATGGAATGACGGCAGGAAACGGACCGGACACCGCAAAGCATACAGTGTCTTCATCAACCTATCGCATTCATCGCGTCAAGTCAACCGAGTTACGTTAGCTTGCCAGGACATGGTTCCCACCCACGCGGAGAGGGAAAAAGCTCCGAAAAGGGCGACTCGCCGCCGACTGCCGCCTTCAGAGCCAGTCCGGCCGGCTCGGGGCGACCCTTATGAGGTGTAGACGGGTGTCGTCGAACCCCGCATGGTGGTAGTTGGCGTTGTCCTGGAACCCGAAGATGAGCCAGGCCCCCGTGGCGTATATCTCGTCATGCCCGGTCCACCATTGGTATGTGTGGCCCTGAGAGGTAGTGGGCATGGCGCGGTAGATCATCCTCTCAGAGCATTGGGGAACATCCTCCCGGAGCCCGTAGCTCCCCCCGTACGCGGCTCCCGAGGCACACTACGAAGTGGCAGGGGCGCTACGCCCGATCTGCTTCCGGCGCGGCATTTGCACCATTGAACCATAGAACTAATGTTGCAGGATGAGGCAACGGAAAGGTCAGTCGGTCTTAGAGCTTGAAAGGGGGGTGTGCTATGAAGCGGACAGTAGTTGCCCTGGGCATCCTATCTCTGCCGGCGGTGCTTGCCGTCGCGGCCATCGCCACGGGACCGTCCGAAGCGGGCACGGAGGAGGCGCTGAAGCGTCTGGATGCGGCCACAGAAAAACATATTTCGGTGCTGAGTGACTTGCTCGAGGAGGTTCCCGAAGAGGCCAGACCAGCCATCAGGGAGAGTATCCACCTCTCCCGGCATGGGAGACGGAAGGCCCACGAAGCTGTCGCGTTTGCTCGAATCAAGGGTCCGTTCAGACGGGCTGAGTTCCGCTGGAAGCAAGCGCAAGGGCGAGTGGAAGAAATGACCGGCCTGGAGGGACCCAACTCAGATGGATACGCCGGGGTGCTGGCCGGCGAATACGGGCAGGCAGTGCAGGATACGCTCGCGCAACTGGAGCAGGCCCGCAGCGCGGGCGCCGGCATCGACAAGGCCCTGGAAAAAGTCGAGGCCGGAACACAAAGCCATCTGAAAGCGCTGGAGCAGGCTGCGGCACGCGCTCCGGAGCAAGCACAGGAAGCGCTTCAGCATGCAAGAGAATCCTCCCTGATAGGACGACAGGCCGCCCTCTCAGCTCTGCGGGTTGCGCGCGGGCGGGGCCCGGACGACGTCGCTTCAGTCGGACCCCCGGCCGGAATCCCCCGCGGAAAACCCGGCCACACAGAGGAAGAGGACGAAGACGACGACAGGGGCGCAGGACAGCCAGACCCTCGTGGAAGCGGTGGTCCCCCGGCGGGAATAGGACGGCCCTGAGCCGAGGGTTTGGGAGTTACCGCCTGCAACTACCCTGTCAGGCAGGCTCCCTCGCCTGTGCTCTCCCTCCTCGTGCAGCATGTTGTGGCCCCGCATAGTGGAGCTTCTGGTCCTGTTCGGTAACGTCATCCCGGTCGGCATAGAGTTGGGATTTGAACTGACCGGGGCACCGGGGGATAAGCATCTCCTCTTGCCCGTCGACGTCGGCCAGTCGCACGATGCTCCCGCCGAAGGGCTCGACGCTGAACGTGGTGAGAAGTTCGGCCGGTGGGGGCTGCCTCATCGGCGCCACTTCCCCGGAGAATCCCCTCAGCAAGAACGGGTCCCGGCGTCAATCGGAATCGTCGGAACGCGCGGCCCGTTAGCCCTGGTCGTAGCCTTTGAGTTCGCGGACCCAGATGTTGCGGAAGCTCACCAGGTCCCCATGGTCCTGCAGGGAGATGCTTCCCTCGGGTTCGTGCGGGGTGTATTCGGGGACGATCTTGTGGCCGGTCGGCCCCATGAGCCTGACGTGGTTGTGCAGCAGAACGCCGTTCTGAAGGACGGTAACGAAGGCGGGCTTCGCCACCTCCTCGCCCTCGAAGACCGGCGCCTCCCAGAGGATGTCGTAGGTGTTCCACTTCCCCGGCGGGACGCACGCGTTGACCAGCGGCGGATACTGCCCGTAAACGGCGCCGGTGGTGCCGTCGGGATAAGTGGGGTTCTCGTAGCAGTCCAGCACCTGTATCTCGTAACGCTCCATCAGGAAGACGCCGGAGTTCCCGCGGCCCTGGCTCTCGCCCTTCACCTCGGCCGGCGCGGCCCATTCCGCGTGCAACTGTATGTCGCCGAACTTGCGCCTGGTGCGGATGCCCCCCGTGCCGGGGACGACCCGCATGGCGTCTCCAATGATCTCCCACTCCGCCGCTCCGCCGTCTTTGGCCGACTCCCACTGCTCCAGGTCCGAGCCGTCGAACAGCACCACCGCATCCCCCGGGGGCAGGACCGGGCCGATCTCGCCAAGGTTTGTGGGGCTGGCTACGGGCGGCTGGGGCCGCTCGCCGTCGTGCACGTGCCAGTTCGTCCCCGGAATCAGCGGCGTGTCCTGGTATCCGATTCCCATCCTCTCTCCTTCCGTGACCTGCTCGGTCAATTATTGATTTGCGCGGATCCGGCCTCGCAGTGTAATAGCAGCGGCCCTGCCGGGCAACCGCATCAGCCTTCTTCCGTCCTCTGGCCCAGAACCCACTCGGCGTGACGCGCGAACAGGCCGCGCAGGTCGCACCGGTATTCGGAGAGGATACGGCGGCCGGCAGGTTCCCGATCTCTACCAGATGCTCCTGCAGCCGCCGGACGTCGATCTCCCGCGGCTGAAGGTCCTGCCGGGAGGCCATGGCCGCCGCCCGGCCGTCCGGACGCGGCAAGCCAAAAGTGTCCTTTCTGTGGTTTCGCGTATACATCCGGCTCCGTACGCCGATTTGGATTTTGTGTCGTAAGTGCTTCCCCGCGTATGCCCTGCGGGAAAATGGGTTCGTTTCGTAACCGGGGGTCAGCAATCAGTAGTCAGTAGAGAGTAGTCAGTAGTCAGTGGCCAGTGGCCAGTAGGCAGTAGACAGTGGCCAGTGGCCAGTAGTCAGTAGACAGTAGTCAGTAGACAGTGGTCAGTAGACAGTAGTCAGTAGAGAGTAGTCAGTAGACAGTAGACAGTGCCGGGGCATCCTGGTCGTACGTTTTCAGCGTCCAGAGCGACCCGGGCAACGCGGTATATCACACATCGCAGCCCCGCAGGGGCGTTACATACACAGCCCAGGGCGTAGCCCTGGGGACCCGGGTCCACCCCCCAAATAGTTGAGCCCTGTAGGGGCGAGACATACGCCGGGCAGCCGGGACTCGTCCGGTACATGGCGACATGTCTTGAACGAACATGTCGCGCCCTTTCAGGGCGCCCTGCTTTTGCCGATCATTTTTCCCAGGGCTCCGCCCTGGGCTGGTATGTCGGGCTCTTACAGAGCCCAGTGGCCGGATGCCGGGCAGCCGGGACTCGTCCGGTACATGCCGACATGTCTGTCAACCTGAACGAAAGACGGTAGTCAGTAGTCAGTAGTCAGTAGGCAGCACAGGGTTCCCGGATGTTGTGTTGCCGGGTTGTTCAGCCGTTCGTCCTCCTCCTCCTTCGTTCTTCGTGTCCCTTCGTGCTCTTCGTGGTGACCCCCGTTGACGACTCACGAACCGGTCACGTGCACGTCGGCCGTCACCGGGGGCGAGACGTTGTCGCCGCGGCGGATCCGCTGCAGCCGCTCCAGCTCGTGGAGCACCCTCAGGAACTGGTTGGTGATCGAGGTGTCGTATCGCTGCACCAGCTTGACGATCCGGCTGAAGGGGCCGGACTTGAAGTAGCTGCCGGGGTTCAGGCACCTGCGGCGCTTTTTCGGGGGGACGGGCGTCCACGTGGCGTGGTGGTATTCGGCCTCCGCCCGGGCGCAGCGCTGGAGCCGCAGGTAGCAGACCGCCAGCTTCTCCACCAGGGTCTCCTCGACGGAACCGGTCGGCTGGAGGTCCTCGGCGAACCGCTCGTGGAGGTCGCTCAGCTCCTCCCGGTCGTCGTTGGTGAGGGCTTCGACGAAGATGCCGTGTTTACGCGCGTTGCGGCTGGACTTCTTTTTGCCCTCCGGCGTTTTGGGACCGCCCTTTGTTGCGTTACGTCGGTTGGCGACGAGCTGACGTCGCGAAACCCTCGGCTTGCCTCCGTTCATGGCTTTACTCCAGTAGAGAGTAGTCAGTAGACAGTGGTCAGTAGACAGTAGTCAGTAGAGAGTAGTCAGTAGACAGTGGCCAGTGGCCAGTGGTCAGTGGTCAGTAGACAGTAGACAGTGGCCAGTGGCCAGTAGTCAGTGGTCAGTGGTCAGTAGTCAGTAGCCGGCCCTGTAGCGCGAGCATCCCTGCTCGGAGTGCGCGGGATATCACACATGGAAGCCCCGCAGGGGCGTTACATACACAGCCCAGGGCATAGCCCTGGGGGTACAGGTCCACCCCCAAATAGTTGAGCCCTGTAGGGGCGAGACATACGCCGGGCAGGTACACGGCGAGATGTCTTTCTGAACGAATATGTCGCGCCCTTTCAGGGCGCCCTGGCTTTTTGTGCCGATCATTTTTCCCAGGGCTCCGCCCTGGGCTGGTATGTCGGGCTCTTACAGAGCCCAGTGGCCGGATGCCGGGCAGTGGACCGCTCCCAAAGCGTCCACGGTAAACGGGTACGTCAGTAGACAGTAGTCAGTAGACAGTAGTCAGTGCCGGGCCATCCTGGCCGTACGTGTTCAGCGTCCAGAGCGACCCGGGCAACGCGGTATATCACACATCGCAGCCCCGCAGGGGCGTGACATACACAGCCCAGGGCATAGCCCTGGGGGTACAGGTCCACCCCCAAATAGTTGAGCCCTGTAGGGGCGAGACATACGCCGGGCAGCCGGGCCTCGTCCGGTACATGGCGACATGTCTTGAACGAATATGTCGCGCCCTTTCAGGGCGCCCTGCTTTTGCCGATCATTTTTGTGAGGGTCAGTAGTCAGTAGTCAGTAGGCAGCACAGGGTTCCCGGATGTTGTGTTGCCGGGTTGTCCAGCCGTTGGGGGAATCCTGTTCGTCGTTCGTTGTCCCTCCGTCGTTAACTCTGCGTAACTCTGCGTCCTCCGCGGTTAGCAGGACCGTTGAGCGCGGCTATTGTAGCCGTTCGGCGCCCGGGGCGTGTCCGGGTTGGGCACTACAGGGGCAACCGATTCCTCTCGCCGGTCTCTGGCCCCACCAGAAGCCCTCTGAGAACCGAAAAATCCGCGCCACGGTGGCCGAAAGCGACCATTCGGCGAGGAGGAAGCGAAGAAATCGCGAAAGAAGGAACTCGTGAGGGAAGCAAGGGGCACACTGAAAGGGTGCTACGATGGGGGACTTCGGCCTCAGCCCGCGTCGAGGCCCGCTCTGACTGCTTCGTCAAGAAGACTTATCACGACACCAGGGCTGTGAGCGGTCGCGTAGTCCCAGTGACCAAAGGCACCATCCGCATTGACGGCTTCTACCCATCGCTTGGCCGCCTCGCGCTTCACGCCCTCCAACTCGTCGAACCCCTTGGTCTCCAGGATCAGGTAGCGCTCCTCGTCGCCATCCGTCTTCAGCCGGATGATGAAGTCGGGCACGTAGTCATGCGGCTCGCCGTTGTGCACGTAGGGGATGGCGAATCCCAGACCCGCGTTCTTGACGTAGGCATCCACCGCATCGTGCTTGTCGATGTGGTAGGCGGCCGACTGCTCCCAGCGCCGCGTGTCGGCGACCACGTAGTTGACGTGGCTCCTTTGCGGCGTCCAGACCTCCCGGCTGGTCCAGAAGTCCACCTCGTCCGTTGAGCCCGGGCCGCGGTGCTGCTCGTAACGGGGCACCTCCGGCGGCTCGCCGGCTCCCGTGTCCGCGCGGATCGCGTCGCGCAGCCGCTCCACAGCCCACCCGTAGTACGGCGAGAGGGCAACATCAATTCTCTCGGCGGGCGGCACGGGATCGACCTTCTCTGCCAAGTACCGCTGCACGATGCCCAGCGTCTGGGGGAACAGCACGTGCGTCGGCACGTTGCACCTGGGGTTGTTCGCCAGTTCCTTCGTCATCGCCGCAGCCATTTCGAACGCAAGCTCCTGCATTCGGCGCCCCTCGCGGTACGGATTGAGGTCAATCTGGACTTCGCCGCCAGGGCCGAACAGAGATGGCCGGCCCTCGTTGCTCGGCACGGTCGCCTTCATCCGCACTTCCGGCGGGATCTGGGCCGGGTCGAGCCGAAGCCGCGGCAACGCATCCCAGTCCACAGTAACCCGGTTCCGGATAGCCTGCGTATAGCCGTCCACGCGCGGGAACGTGATCTCGTACCTGGCCTTCTCGGGCAGCGCGTGCACATGCTTCCGCTCCTTGACCTGCGCGGGCTGCCCCTCCGGCGCGGCCTTGTAGGGCACGACCTCGAACGGCACACCCAGGATCTGCGCCACCTCTTCGGTGAGCTTCCCGTTCTCGGCCACCTCATAACTCGTGCGCCGCAGGCCGCGGCCGACAACCTGTTCGCACAAAAGCTGTGACATGAAGGGCCGCAACCCCACGATGTGCGTCACCGTGTTGCAGTCCCATCCCTCCGTGAGCATGCCGACGCTCACGATGCAACGGACATCCCGTCCCGGCGGATGTAGTGGCTTGCCCAGCTTGTTCGCCAACTCCTCGAATCCCTCCGGGTAGATGGGCCTGCGTTGCGAGTCAGTCGGCCACTGCTCCTTGCCCACCGTGTCCAGCGTCAGCCGCATCCAGGCGTCCAGGTCGCTCTTCGCGTGGTCGCTATCCGTCTCGTGCACCACCTTCGAGTCGATCCGGACCGTGTTTTCGCGGCCGTCCGTGTTGCGCAGCGCGTCGATCCCGGACGTCGGAATCCCCTCGGGCGCTTCGCCGTTGGCCAGCCACTGGTAGATCACCTCGGCGATCTTCGTGTTCTTGCACACGATGATGAAGACCGGCGGGCGGTCGTCGTCCTCGTTGCGCTTCCATACCTGCCGCGTCTCCTCCCACTGACCGCCGAGCATCGCAATCGGATGGTGGGCGTACTTCAGCACCGCCTCCGGCTTCGGACTGCCCTTCGTGCCGCCCTTCTCGCGAGACGTGAGCTGGTCCAGAATCCACTTCCAGAGGTTGAAGTAAGCCGCCCGCTCCTCGCCGCTCGGGTCCTGCAGCGCGAGCTGCGGTATCTTCACGAGCCCCGACTCGATGGCGTCAGTGAGCCCGAAGTCGCTCACGACCCACGGGAAAGGCTTGTTCGTCTCCTGGCCCACACGGCCCAGGTAGTAAGGCGTCGCCGACAGGTCCACGCAGAAGTTGATGCCCCGCATCTTGTGGACGCGGTCCAGGCCCTCCACCCATACCGTCGCTTCGGTGAAGAACTCCTCGGCCTCGCTCTCCTCCCCGAAGGTCTCTTCCTCGGTCTCCTCTTCCTCCTCCCCGCGCCGGATACGGTAGGCGTGATGGGCCTCGTCGTTCATCACCAGGATGTTCTGCTTGCCGCCGATCTCCTGGCCCAGCACGCGCCGGTCCCACGCGGTGTCGCTCTCCACGTACTTCGTGGTCACGACGTCGGCTTTCTCCAGGTTGCCGCTGCTGTCGCGATACTCCTCCCGCACCGTCAGCATCCCCGTCGCCACCTGCTGCTCGTAGTCCTCCAACGTGAGGTAGCGATAGCCGCGATAGGTGTCTGTTCGGTCACGGATGTAGACGGTGTCCAGCTTCTCTACCTTGACGCCGATCTTCTTCACTTTGGCGGGGTCGCCGGCGCTGGGGTCCTGCAACTGGAACAGGTGCCAGTTCGTTACGATGACCTTGCCCTGGCTGAGCTGGGGCATCAGGTGCGGCGGCACGAGGTCGCGCGTGCGGTACAGGCTGGCGTCGCCCTGTTCGGGGTCCAGTTCCTGCAGCCGGTTCTTGATCGTGATGTTGGGGCAGACGATCAGGACCACGTCGGAGAACCGAGCATCCGACCGGTTGTTCACCTTGTTCAAGATGCTCCAGGCCGCCAGCATCCCCATCACCGTCGTCTTGCCCGCGCCGGTTGCCATCTTCAGGGCATACCGAAGGAAAGCCTTGATGCCTTCCTCTTTCTGGCTCGGGTTGGGCTCGTCCAGCGGAACGTCGATGCCTTGCAGGTAATCCTGCCGGGCTTCGGTGAGGAAGATGACCGTCTCGGCCGCCTCGAGCTGCGCGAACCAGAGCGGCGTCTTCCGGCCGGCCCGGTGCCACCACTCCATCAGTTCCTTGCTGACTCGCGTCACTCCAGGACACCCGTCGGCCCGCCATTGCTTGCGCCGCTCCCGGACCAGGTTGACAAGCACCATCTCGTAACCGGGAGCGAAGTCCTCGGAGCGCTGCAGAATCTCCGGCTCGATGCTCCACTTCACCGGCGTGTCACTCGGCGGATAGACCACCGAAGGCCGTCTGCCCTCGCGCTGCTCCGGCGACTCGCCCTCACGGATGAACCAGTACTGCTGCGGCTCCTCGTAAGGGGTATTCAGGATCGGTTCCGGCACCTCGAAGTCGGCCATGCCTTCACTCCTTTTCCGGCATGTGGAACTCATCCGGTTTCAGCTCACTGACCGCCGCAAGAATCTTCCGGGCATCGCCCACCGCCTCGCGTGCTTGGTCGGCCCTCACGTGGCGTGCCCCGCCGTAATCTCCCACCTCGCGCAACCTCAGCAACGCGCTGTAGGCCGCGCCCAACTCCTTGCTCAAATCCCCCGTGCGCACCAGGTCGCGATGCACGGCCGCTTCCACTGCCGAGTGTCGCCTGAAGCTCTCGCCTCTCGTGGCAAAGAGGGCGGATACGGCATGGAAGGCCGCGTAGTAAGCACGCGACGCCGAGGCGTCCGGGCTCAGCGCTGCCTCCCTCTGCGCAACGCCTAATGCCTCCACCGCACGCGCCCACAGATCCTGTGACTCATGGCTCACAGCACGATTCCTTCCCGTTTCACGTTGCGATAAAGCGCAAACTCCCCTTTTTCGTATTCCGCCGCGTCCACCGGGTCCGGATGCACAGGCCGCCCCAACTCCAACGTCAGGTCATAGGTGGCCTCGATGCCCGTCTTGAGGTCTTCCCACAGGTTGATAGGCCCCTCCAGCAACACCATCACGTCGATGTCGCTGTCCTGCCGGGGCTCTCCCCGCGCCTCGGAACCGTACAGCACCACGCCTTGCAGTCGGTCCCCGAAGGCATCCTCCAGGCGGCGCTTCAGCTCGGTTCGCAGTTCCTCACGCTCCATCCTTCTCTCCTTCGGTGCGCGCATCCTCCAGATCTTTGACCACCAACAGCTCGTTCCCGCGGTCGTCGATGACCTTCACGGCGATCTGGCCGTGCTCTCCGGCCTCAAAGGGTGCGCTCCTCGTGCCGGCCAGGTGGTCCCAGACCTCGGGATCGTGCGTGCCCTTCAGCGCCTTCTTGATGCTGTCCCAGGCCCGCGTGCGCGGGAAGAATGCCTGGCAGACGTGGAAGCAGAGGCCGTTGTAGTCGGTGTCCAGGAACCACGCCGGCACGTCGTCGCCGTCCCGGTGCTCGGTCTTCATCGTGGCCGGATCGAACGTATCCATGCCCAGTAGCTCGGCCTCGTACTTGCCGTCGCCGGCCGCGCGCACCTCGACTTCCGGCAGGCCGCAGACGCTGAAGATCTCGCTCGAGCGCATGTTCTTCAGCAGGTCGCCCATCACCAGGTCGGGCGTCATCTGCACGTAGCTGGCGGGAACGCCGACGGCCTCTGCGCAGTCCTCGACCAGCTTGCGGGCGTTCGGCTGGATGGCGAACCCGATCACGAACAGGTGGGCGTAGTCCTTGACGTGGGCCTCGCGGGCCGCTTCGAAGACGAGCTTCTCGCTGACGGCGCCGTTCTCGGGGCCGAACACGATGGCCACCGGTTGATCGTTGAACGGCAGCCGTCCGCCGGCATCGTCCAGTGCCTGCTCCTTCATGTCCTCCAGCGTCTCCGGAGGCCCCAGGTCCTTCGGGCTGACCATTGCCTCGGCGGAGAGCGAAAGCGACTTGGCCGGCAGACGCACGTTCTTGAGCGTCACCGCCCGGTTACCCTCCAGGTGGAGGACGGGGCTCTTCCGCAACACCTCGAGCATTCTGTCGAGGAACGCCCCTCGCTCCGCCATATTCACACCGGAGTCCTCCTCGCCGTCGGCGTCCCAGTCGACAGGTGTGGGAATCGTCGCTTCTACAACGAAGGGCCCGCTAACTCGCGTGACGCCACTGTCTCGCTCAGGCTTGTCAACAAGCACCTCGTAGTCCGGTTCCTCGGCATTGGCGATGGCCTTGAGCGTCTTGTGAGGGACAATCCCTCCTATCTCGCGCCCGATGTCGTCTTGCTTCTGCTCGTAGATAAAGCCTCCAGCTGGACCGCGTGCTTCTTCCTGAAGCCGGTACCAGGGCAAAGTCGCCGTCAGTAGCCGCTGCCGCGCCAGCGCCAGGGGCACCCGGCTGACGTCAGTTGTAATCCAGCGCCGGCCCCACTCCTCAGCAACATAGGCCGTCGTGCCACTTCCACAGGTGGGATCGAGCACGAGGTCGCCTGGGTCCGTTGTCATGAGCATACATCTCTCGACAACGGACGGGTTCGTCTGGACGACGTAGGTCTTCTTCTCCGCGAAACCGCTGATCGCCGTGTCCGTCCATACGTTCGAAATTGGATATACGGGGAAGTCATCGAGATACCGCTTGTACCGAAGGGTGTCACCCATAGCTATCAACCGGTTTTCTTCGGCCAAACGCTGCAGTCCCTCGGTCGTCGTCTTCCAATGGCTATTGGCAGGCAGTTCGAAGACCTTTCCCTCCCATTCGAACGGGTCCGTGTTCCCCGATGCCCCCTGACCAGTCAGGTTGTCGTGGCAGAGAACCCGATGGGTCGATGCGACCACGCTTGGGTTTTGCCTCTCTTCTTGGGTCATTGAGCGCACTTCACCGGTGTCAGGGTCTTCGACATACGTGTACTGAGTGGCTCCCTCTTCGCCCGGGTCCTTCCTCTGATGAAGCTGCCGGTATGTCACACGTTCTTTGTCCTTCGCATACCAGAGGAGATAATCCGCAACGTTTGGAAGCAAAGTAGGGCTGAAACCACCTGTCTTCACGAATGCTATCAGCGAGCAAAAGTTGTCGGGTCCAAAGACTTCATCCAAGACCTCGCGAACATGCTGCACGTTCTCGTCCCCGATCTGGACGAACACACTGCCCGACGGGTGCAGCAGTTCGCGGCAAAGGAGCAGACGGTCACGCATGTATGACAGATAGGAGTGCAGCCCCAGTTCCCAGGTGTCACGGTAGGCCTGGACCATCTCCGGTTCGCGGGTCAGCGAATCGTCATCGTTGTGCTTCACGTCCCGGCTGCGCACGAAGGGCTGAAAGTTGCTGCCGAACTTCACCCCGTAGGGCGGGTCCATGTAGATCATCTGCACCTGGCCGCCCATCCCCTCGTAGTGGAGCAGGGAGTTCATCACGACCAGGCTGTCGCCGAGGATCAGACGGTTCACCCAGTCGTCCCGATACTCGTAGGCTTTCAGCACCTGGTCTGAGACGGGGTGCTGCGGGTCAGCGAAGAGCTCCAACTGCTGCGCGCCCTCGTCTTTCCGATGGCCCTTGAGTGTCTCAATAATGGCGTGGGTACTCAGCCGCTCGTGCACGAACAGGGGCAGCGTCGGCACGTCGAAGGAAAGCCGTTCCGCCTTGCCCGCCCAGTTCAGGAAGGGCTCACCCAGGGCCTTGAGCTTGGCGACGGCCTCGTGCAGCCCGTCCACGCTCTCGACGATCCCGCCGTCCGACGACCGGAAAGTGCGCGGCTCCGGGAATCGGTGAGGCGGCTCGAGGGCCGATGCCTCCTCCACGCAGGCCAGAAGCCATTCGCCCAGCTCGCGCGCCGGATTCTGCCCGTCCCAGTTCATCTCCGGCGCAAGCGAGGAGTCGTACCGGTACGTCTGCGGCTCCTTCTTCTTCCGGAACTGCGCCTGCGTCCCCACCTCCGGCCGCATCGGGCTGTCGGCCTCCGGATGCCTGTAGTCCTCGGGCCAGCTCTCTTTGCCTTTTCTTTTTCCGCGTGCCATGTGAGCCCTTCTCCATATACCAACCTGGGACCCCATCTGTGCAGTAAGGCCGTCGGTACACTGTTCGTATTATAAAAATCATGGCAGGGGAGGCAAGGGAGAACAGCCGCGGAGCGGAGTACGAAGCTTGCCCGTCAGGGCAACCCCAACCCCGGCAGGCCTGCGCGGTTCCCCCTCACACGCGGGGATAGTCCCTCGGGATCATGACCGGGTCCTATCTCCGCACCGGTTCCCCGCAAGCTACAGCCGGTAGTCGCCGCGCCATTGGTCCGGGTTGAAGATGACGAAGTTCTGCATGGCCGGCGCTCCGGGGCCGCAAAGGTCCGCTTTCGGTCTCCGCGTCAGTCGCGCAACACGACCAGCGGGTCGATGCATTCGGCGTCCTCCGGGGGGCTGCCGAAGTCGGGAATCTCCAGCATCTCCCCGCCACGCTTGCAGGACTCATGCGCGACGATACCGGGCGCGTTGTAGCGAGCCGCCAGCCATACGTGGTTCGGCGGCAGCTTGCCGGTGTCCATGGCCTCCATGAAATCCTGCACCAGGAACTGGTGGGATCCGCAGTGGCCGTTGGGCAGGCCGACGAACTCCTCCGGCAGGCGCTGCACTTCATGGACCGTGGAAACCCCCCGGTGCCGGCGGCCCAGGTATTCTCGCGGCAGGTCGCCCAGGTTCTCCTCGGTGATCTCCACGCCGTCCAGCCGGTGGATGCAGGTGACGTCCTCCTTGTGGAGATGGATGTAGTGCTGGGCGTTGACGTAATCGTAGCTGCCGTCGGGCCCGTGGGGGTCCTGCTCCCAGCGGATTTCGGTCCAGACCGCCTGACTGGCGGCGGTTTCCTTCGCGTCCGCTTCGGTGCCGTCGATCTGCTGCTGCACGGTCACCTCGCCGCGCCGGGGGTTACACTGCTCCTCGTAGGCCCCCCGGGTTCCGATGATGCTCTGCCGGCTCTCCCCGGCCCCCGTGCGGCGAAACTCGTTGATGCGCGCCATGCCCCCGTCGGCGGTCTGGAACAGCGCCGACTGGTTGCTCCACGGGTTGTCGAAGTAGCTCAGGTGCGGGTCGAAGAGGCCGTCCTCGTGCTGGTCGACCCGGCCGAAGCAGGATGCCTTCGTGAACCGGCTGAAGGTGACGCTGAGCACGTGGGAAACCGAATGGGTGGGATACCACATCGGCGGCACACTGGCGAACTGCTTCCACTCCGGCCCGTTGGCGTCGTAGAACGGCAGGTAGAACCAGTGGGCCATGTGATGGTGGTACTGGCCTTCCCCGTAGACGAACTCACCGAAGTCCCCGGCGGCGAACTTCCGCCGGCACCAGGTGGCCTGCGGGCGGTAGAAGCTGGTCTCTCCCAGGCAGTAGGTCAGGCCGGTCTCCTCGACCGCCTCCACCAGCTCTCCCAGCTCCTCCGTAGTCACCGCGGCCGGCACGGCACAGTAGACGTGCTTGCCGGCCCTGAGCGCCTTGAGCGCCTGGGGCCCGTGTGTCCAGCGCTGGGTGAAGATGGCCACCGCGTCCACGTCGGTCGCGCACAACTGTTCGAGGTCCTTGCACGTGCGCTCGACGCCGTGTTCCTCGGCAACGTCGCTGAGGACGTCCTCCCGCAGCTCCGCCAGCACCACCTCATCGCAGAGGGGGTGAGCCTGGAAAAGCTCGACGAAACGACGCCCAAAATGGCCCAGTCCGCAGATGCCTACCCTGAAACCCATCCCGCTGTTCCCCTTTTGAGAGGCTGCAGAACCGCCTTCCGATCCGACCGCTCTCGCATTATGCGAGGCTCCTCGGGGCGAATCAACGGGGAGCAACCGGAAGAGGGACCTCCAGGGAATTGCACATCGCCTCCGCCCATTCGTCGCCTCAAAGCGCGGTGCGGCTGTTCACCACGACCACCTCGCCGAACATCGCGGCCGACTCCTCCGAAGCGAGGAATACGGCGACATCCGCGATCTGTTCCGGACGCGACAGCCGTCCGAGCGGAAGCCCCTCCCGCTCCAGCGAATCCCCCTCCGCCCAGCCCATCATCCGGGTGGCCACCGGACCGGGGGCGATGGCGTTGACGCGGACGCCGTGGTCGGCGCATCGTTTTCCGAGCCCCTTCGTGAGTCCGACCACACCCCATTTGGAGATGCCGTAGGGATGGACCTCGCCCCGAAGGCCGGCGTCGGAAGCGATGTTGATGATGACGCCGCCGCCGGTCTCCCGCATGGCTTTGTCGGCGGCCTGGCAGACGAAGTAGAGGCCCCTGAGGTTGACCCCCATCACGTAGTCCCACTCCTCCGGTGTGAGGTCGGGGAAGCCCGAACCGTCGCGCCGCAGCACGCCGGCGTTGTTGACGACGACGTCGAGCCCGCCCAGCACATCCTTTGTCTCCTCCAGCCGGTCCGGCGCAGCCGCAACGTCGCTGACGTCCCATTCCATCGCGTGCGCCCTGCGACCCCTGGCGCGAATCCGCTCGGCCACCGGCCGGAGCCTGTCGGCGCTGCGTCCCGTGACGGCCACGTCCGCCCCCGCGTCCGCGCAGGCGAGCGCTATGGCCCGACCAATGCCGAGGCTCGCCCCGGTAACCAGCGCCGTCTTGCCTCCCAGTCTCATCGTTTCTCCCTCAGGCGTAGTCCGCGATGTCGAAGTTGTGGTCGGGCGCGTATCCCAGCATCCGGCGCGCCTTCTCGATGGTGTACCACTCCCGGAAGACGGGCAACTCCAGTCGGCCCGCGGCGACCGCCTCGGCCAGTCCGGGGATCCGGCTGCCCAGAACTCCCCCGGGGTCGGCGGAGTACTCCTCCGGTTCAACCTCGGCCAGCGGGGTGTCGGCCGTGATGATGAAGACCTCGTGCGTCAGTGACGGCGACGCGTCCAGAGCCAGCCGGTGCGCACGGGCAACGTCGCGCACGTCCACAGCCGCCGACAGCAGGCCCACCCGGCGCTCGGGAGGCGCGTCGGCCGGCAGGATGCCGCCGGGCCGGAGGCAGATGGTGCTGACACCGTGCCTGCTCGTGCAATAGGCGCACATCTTCTCGCCGAGTTTTTTGGTGAGGCCGTAAAGTTCGGCGGGTTGGCGCGGAAGCTCTTCGTCGATGGGCAGGTACGGCGGACTGTCCCCGTGACCGGTCGCCCAGATGGAGGAGGTGAACACGACGCGTTCCACATCGTTCTCGGCGGCGGCCTCCAGCACGTTCTTCGTGCCCACCACGTTGACCTCGAAGCCCACGTCATCCCCCGCTTCGGCCCACTTCCTTCCGTGCAGGGCGGCCGCGTGGATCACTGCGTCCCTGCCCCGACACGCGGCGTCGAGGGCCTCTCTGTCGCGCAGGTCACCCACGACGCACGGCAGCGCGTCGTCGGGATCGACCACGTCGAAATGCGTGACCTCGTGGGTCCGCCGCAGCGAGCGGGCGAGAGCCCTCCCGACGAGCCCCGAGCCTCCGGTGAGAAGAATGTTTCGACCGACTTCATTCATTGCCTGACAGCCCTCTGCTTCTCGATGGAGCCGCCGGGGCAGGCGCGCCGCACCGCGCGGCCCCTTCAGATTGCTTCGAACTCGGTGCGGCGGATGATCTCGTCCTGCATGTTGCGATTCAGATGCGTGAAGTAGTCGGAGTAGCCCGCAACCCGGACCAGCAGGTGGGGGTGGCGCTCCGGATGCTGCTGGGCATCACGAAGGTCCTCGGTTCCGACGACGTTCACCTGCACCTGGAAGCCTCCCCGACGCAGGTAGGTCTCCAGCACGTCGCGCACCGCCCGTCTGTCCGACTCGGTGCGGAACATCGACTGTGCGAACCGGGCGTTGTGCACCAGCCCGCCGAGGACGGCTTGGTGGCTCCACTTCGTCGCTGAGAGGACCGCCGCCGTGGGCCCGTTCATCTCCCTGCCCTGGGCCGCCCCGGCCCCGTTGGCCAGCGGCAGCCCCGCTCTGCGCCCGTCCGGGGTGGCGCCGGTCCCCGAGCCGAGCCGTTCGTGCTGAACCCAGCAGAAGAATCCCGGCACGTAGCGATGCGGGCCGACCGTGTGTCTCTCGGTGCGCTCGATAAGGAACTCGGCGAACTCGACGGCCAGCCGGTCGACCTCGTCAACGTCATTGCCGTATTTGGGAAGTTCGTGAAGGATCCTCTGTCGCAGGGCTTCGTGGCCCTCGAAGTCCGCCTCAAGTATCTCGTGAAGGCGCGCCGGGGTCAGTTCCCCGTCCTCGTAGACAAGCCTTTTGACCGCCAGCAGACCGTCCGCAAGGTTGGCGAGCCCGACGAACGAGTTCTCGACCCAGTTGTAGCGCGCCCCGCCCCGGTCGTAGTCCCTGACCTCCCGCAGGCAGTCTCGTATGAGGCAACTTGCCAGCGGGAAGCAGCCGTGCCTGGCCCTGCGGCGCCAGAGGTCGTCCAGGCGTTCGGCCGCCTCGGCGATTCTCCTCGCCAGTTCGTCCTTGACCTGCGCCGAAAGCTCATCGAACGTCGCCGGCCCCTTCTCCGGCTCCTCGGCAGCCCGCTCGATGACCGCCAGCAGCGCCGCGGGGCAGTTGAAGTAAGGCTGGGTCACCCAGATGTTGGAGGCGCCGGCGATCTTGATCTCGACGCAGGTGGAGTTGACGTAGTTGTGGCGGTCACCCTCCGCGACGCCGTGGTCGCGCAGGCCCTCCGCGATGACTTCGTCGTTGAAGAGGGCCGGATCGCCGATTCCGGTTCCGAGCATCCGGACCGCGAAGTCCATCAGCTCATCCGGCGTGCCCTCGTGCCAGGCAACTGCGACCGTCGGATAGACGAGCCCGGTAGCGGCGCGAGCGGCCAGGCACAGGTAGGTCAGCTCGTTGGTTACGTCCCGCCCGGCGGCGTCCCGCCCTCCGAGCAGCACCGCTATGGCGGAGCCGGGCCAGAGAATGCGGTTCATCTGGATGAAGTGACAGCACAGCAGCTCCAGCGCCTCGCGATGCGTCAGTCTGCCGGCGGCCAAATCGGCCTCGTAGAAACCCCGCAGCGTCCGGTCCACGCGTCCCGGACTGGTCAGTGCGTGCCCGTCCCCGAACCACAGAGCTATCTGAGCCAGGAACATGAGCTGAAGGCCCTCGTGGAACGTGGCGGGCGGCTCGGAGGCCAGGCGGCGGCACATCTCGGCGAGGTCTCGCCACGTCGCTTCGTGCTCGCGGTCCGACTCGGCCATGCCGGAGCATGCCTCTCCGACACGGAGGACGTAGGTCGCCATGCCGTTCATCGCGACGCGACAGGCATCGTAGAAAACCCGCTGTTCCCCTTCGGCGGCGGCGCGTTCCTGGATTTCGTCGAGTATGCCGCCGATACCGAGATGGAACAGCTTCTCGTAGTCGGGGTGGAAATGACCTGGATCGCCGCCGGGGAACGGCGGCATGGATTCGAGTGCCTTTCGGGCCTCATCCAGCGGACCTTCCTCCGCCGCGGCGGGGGTTCGCAGCAGGGGCCTGCCCACGATCGTCTCGCCCGGCTCCAGGTGAATGGGCATTCCCTCCAGGCGCGCGGCGGTCCTTCGGGCGCGCCACATCAGCCACGGCTCGTCGTCGGTGTGTTCCGCCCAGCTACGGGCGTCGATGAGTGTCAGCTCGACGCACCGGCCGTGCTCTTGCTGCTGGCGTCTGCGGGCCGTGTCGCGGAGGGACTTCAGCTCGGCCGGCAGACGCAGCTCCAGAACATCCGCAAGACCGGGTACCGCCAGGGACGCCGGACGCGACATACGCACTCCTCCAGGAGCCTGCTCAGGAACGGGGATCGGGTCCGGCTTCTCAACAGGCCGCTATGGTCTCCAATTACAAAGCCTCGGGCCGTGTACTTCATTGTAGCAGCGTCCGACACGGTTCACCACGCGGCGCACCGGGCGAGGATGGGATTCCAGCACGCGGGCATGGTTTCCCTGAGTACACCGAGGAGCCGACGCCGGTCCGCGGCTCGTTCCCCGGCGACGTTCGCCGTCTCCGCGGGGTCTTCCCGGTGATCGAACATCTCCACCCAGTCCGCGTTGGGATAGCAGGTGAGGCGATACCGGTCGTCGTACACGGTGTAGTTGAGGTGCGCCGGATCCCCGTCGGCGATGAAGCTGAGGGCGTGGTGCGATTCGCCTTCCCGCAAGATGCGGCGAATATCGCGGCCCTGCTGGTAGGCCGGCGGCTGGATGCCCGTCAGGGCGGCCAGCGTGGGCAGCACGTCGGCGTTGCTCATCGGCGCGTCCACCCGCGCCGGCAGCCCGGCTCCCGGTGCCCGTATGACGAAGGGCACCCGGAGGAGTGTGTCGAAGGCGAACAACGCCTTGCGCAACAAGCCGTGGTCGCAGAGGAACTCCCCGTGATCGCTGGTGAAGATCACGATGGTTTTCTCGCGCAGCCCCGCCCGTTGGAGAGCGTCGAGCATCCGCCCGACGGCCATGTCGATCTGGTAGACCATGGCGTAGGTATGCCGGATGATCGTGTTTCGCTGCTCCTCCGGCACCTGTTCCATTGGTGTGGAGATGCCCTCGCCGCGCAGCTTCGCCTCGGCCGGCGAGCCCCGCAGGCACCGGCCCTCCAGATCGGTGGGTTCGTGCACGGGACAGTCGCGGAACTGCTCCAGCACGTCGGCGCTCGGCGTGAAAGGATGATGCGGATCGGGGAAGCCGACGAACGCAAAGAAGGGCCTGTCGGTCGGACGTTCCCGCTCGAGGTATCGGCAGAACCGCTCCCCAAGCCACGCCGAGTGGTGAAGCTCCGAAGGAAGCAGCGATTCGTAGAGGTCGCCCACCGGCGGGACCGGCCGGGGACGCTCGCTTCGGTGCGCCAGCACGCGCTCCCGCACTTCCGGATGCTCCCGTTCCAGCCAGACCCCGTAGTGCCCGAGCCGGCACAGGCCCTCCCCGTGGCCCGGGAGTAGATCGACGTAGCGGAACCCGTAGTAGGGCCCGTGCCAGTCGTCGAGCGACCCTTCCGCCCAGCAGGCGCTGGACTCCGGGTAGGCCCGGGAGGCGGGCGCAAGGAACGGCGTGAGGTGGAGCTTGCCGAAGGACACCGTATCGTAGCCGGCCGCCGCGAAGACGTCCGCCATGGTCGGCGGCTCCGGAGTAAGCGGGGGCGGCACGTGGCTGCCGGGCGGCTCGGACGTGTCGGCATACACCCGCCGGTTCAGCGGCACGCCGTTGTTCCACGCGTTGTGGGCCGGAGGATACAGGCCCGTCATCAGCGTGGCCCGCGAAGGCATGCAGACGGCGTTGGAGACCACGTGCCGGGTAAAGACGCTGCTTTCGGAGGCGAGCCGGTCGATGTTGGGCGTGCGCACGCAGGGATTGCCCATGCACCCGAGGCTGTCCCAACGCTGCTGGTCGGTGTGGATGAGCAGTACGTTCCTGGCTTTCACGGCGACATCCCTTCAAATCTGGTCGCGGGAGAGGAAGGCTCAGGTTACGTACCCCGCGCGCAAAAGACAAGGTTACCGGCGGAATGCCGGAAGTAGGCAGCGAGTTGCCCCTCCTCCCTTGACGGGATGCGCCCAGTGCTTAAAATCCCACGAACCGTCGCGCGGGGCGGCGGGGCATTTGCTCTACGGGCTGAGGGGAAGGACCGAGGATGGACGACATACCGATTGCACTGCAGTTGTTCGCCGTGCGCGGCGAGGTGAAGCAGGACCTGCCGGCCACGCTCCGGAAGGTTGCCGACACAGGCTACGTGGGCGCCGAGCCGTGGGGCTACACCGGCGAGGCGCTGGAGTGGATGGGCCACTCCGCCGAAGATATCCGCGCGATGTACGACGACACCAACCTGGTCTGCTGCGGCATCCACCTGGCAACCGTCGCGCTGAAGGACAACCTGGAGACGACGGTGGAGTTCAACCGCATCCTGGGCAACCGTTGCCTGGTTATCGCCGCCGATCCCCGGCGCATGTCCTCGGTGGAGACCATCCGCGAGCTGGCCGACATCCTCAACGACGCCGCCGAGAAGGTCGCCGAGGAGGGCATGTTCGTGGGCTACCACGCCCACGGGTTCGACTTCGAGGAGGTCGAGGGCGAAGTGGCATGGGTCCGGCTGTTCGACCAGACCAGCGAGGAGGTCATCATGCAGCTGGACATCGGCAACTGCATGGGTGGCGGCGGCGATCCCATCGCGATGCTCAAGCGGTTTCCGAACCGTGCCCGCTCCATCCACCTGAAGGACCACAACAAGCCCGAGGGCGGCGTCCTCGGCGACGGCGATGTGGACTGGGAAACCGTCTTCGAAGTCATCGAGCGGAACCAGAACACCAGGTGGTTCGTCGTGGAGGAAGGGGGCAGCGACGGTCTGGGCTTCGAGGTGCCCGGGCGCAGCCTGCAGGCGCTGCGGGACATGGGCCTGTAACGCAGCTCTGAGCGCGGAGATGAAGGGAACGGGCAGGCGCATCGGGTAAAGACCACCAGGCTTGCCCGCCGCGGGGCGGGCGGTTTGGGTCCGAAGGAAAGAAGATTCACACAGGTCCGTTGATCGTCTCTCCGTGTAGACCAGTGTCCATCGGTGTCCCTCCCGTGTCTTCAAGTCTGCGGAGGTTCGTCCGTTTTGAGCCCCATGGCCTCAACGGGGGTTCAGCACGGGAGCCCTTGCTTGCAGCGGTGACGGGCCTCCTTGAGTCATCCCCGGTTTTGGGGAGCTTCTCTCCGGCCGGCCGCAAAGGGACCCGTCAGAGCCGGACCGGGATGGCCCCATGCCGTTAGCGTCCATCCCCGCCGAATATGCCTTTGGCGTTGTGACGGCGGCGCCCCGAACGGGCATAAGGATAAGGATATAGCCGGGGGTACGCCGGAGGCGGGCAAGGGCGCCCGGGGCTTGCCCCCGTCGCCGGCGGGCTGTGGATGGAGGTGGGCCGCCGACGCCCCCGCCTTGAAAAGGACGTCCCCCGCGATTAGAATTATCCTTCGGAAGACCAGGGGGGTGCGGGTTCAGGTCACTTCGAGAGGCTTTGAGAGCGCTCTATGGCTCGGTTCACCTTCCACAAGACCGCTCCACCAATCGCGCTGCTGACGGACTTCGGTTTCAAGGACAGCTACGTCGGCGTGATGAAAGGCGTCATTCGGGGCATCTGCGACGACGCCGACATCATTGACCTCTCCCACAACATCGTCCCCCAGGACATCGCCGAAGCGGCCTTCGTGCTGGCCGCCTCCTACCGGTTTTTCCCGCCCGAGACCATCTTCACCTGCGTGGTCGACCCCGGGGTGGGAACCGAGCGCGCCGTGCTCTACATGCGGACGAACGACCAGGTTTTCCTGGCCCCGGACAACGGCCTGTTGAGCGTGATCGCCGACGAGGGCGGGCGGGAGGAGGTCCGCAGGGTGACGGCCCGGGATTACTTCCTGGAGGAGACCAGCACCACGTTCCACGGGCGGGACGTCTTCGCGCCGGTGGCCGCTCATCTGGCGAAGGGCCTGGAGCCCTCGAAGCTGGGGCCGACGGCCAGCCACATGCACCGCCTCCAACTGCCCAACCCGGTCCGGACGGCCGACGGCAGCCTGCGGGGCGAGATCATCTACATCGACCAGTTCGGCAACCTCATCACCAACATGCGTGAAGGCACCATGCGCAGAAGCCTCGGCGTGCCGCCCGACAAGGTCGAGGTGCGGGTGAAGCGCCAGCGGATGGAGGGGCTGGCCAGGGCGTACGCCGACCGTCCGGAGGGCGAGCTGGTGGCCCTGATCGGCAGCAGCGGCTATCTGGAGGTGGCCGTCAACAAGGGATCGGCCGCGGAGCGGCTCGGCTGCGAGAAGGGGGATTCCATTACCCTCTCCGCCGCCGCCGAACAGCAGGAGGCCCGCTGAGGGCGGGTCCCTCAGTTCCCGGGCCGGTGACGGGCCGCCGTGTCGAACAGTGCGACGATGTTCGCCGGCGGAGTGCCGGCCTGGATGGCGTGGGAGGGGCCGCAGATGTAACCCCCGCCGGCGCCAAGCACCTCGATCCTCTCCCGCACCTCCTGCTTCACCTCCTCCGGCGTGCCGAACGGCAGGGTGTGCTGCACGCTGACGCCCCCTTCGAAGCACAACCGGTCCCCGAACCGCTCCTTCAGGTCGGTCGGCTCCATGCCCTTCACGTCGAACTGCAGGGCCTGGAGCACGTCGATGCCCATCTCGATCAGCCCGGGCACCGCGTCGGTAACGCATCCGTCGGAGTGGTAGATGACCTTCGCGCCGAAACCGTGGATCACGCGGTTCAGCCGGGCGTGGTAGGGCTTGAGGTTCTCCTCCCACATGTCCAACGACATCAGCAGTCCGTTCTGCCCGCCGATGTCGTCGGCCGTGAAGACCAGGTCGATCTCGCCCTCGGCCGCCTCCAGAAGCCGCCGGAAATGCTCGCAGTAAAAGTCGCAGACCCGCTCGAAGATGGCGTGGGCGAGCCCCGGCCGGAGCGCCAGGTCCATGAATATCCGCTCGAAACCGCGCATATACCACGAGGTCTCGAAGATGTTGCCGTTCTGCGCCATAAGGCAGAACGGACCTGACTCCTGGACCGCCGCAATCCGCTCCGGCATCACGCAGTAGTCGTACCAGTCGGGCTCCGGCCACGTGTGGGCGATGATATCGTCGACCGTCTCGGCGTCGGCCAGGGGATAGTGCTCGATCTCCTCGTAGTGCCCCGACCCGTAGCTGACCGGCTGGCGGCGGACGCCCCAGACATCGGTCCGCTCCGGCAGCGCCGGCCCGACATAGGCCGGTCCCACCCCCTTTATGTCGATCAACGGCGCCAGGTACTGCTCGACCGTAATGCCCCGCTCGCGGTCGAGGTAGCCTTCCAGCTCCGCCCGCGCCGGCGCGTTGATGCCGGAGCAGACCATGGCGATCGGCACGCGGTCCGTCTCCCGGTGCTCCAGCGCGAGCCTCACCCGCTCCCTGTGGCTCAGTTCGTCGGTCATGCGTTCTCCGGTCGCATCCCCGCAGTAGTGTCCCGGCCCGCTCCTTTGCTCTTCCCGGAGTCTACCCACTATGGAGCCCCCTATCAAGCATCCGAGCCGCCGCGCGCGCCCGGATGTTGACAGGGGCGGAGGAGGGCGTACACCCCGGGAGCCCCGCCAACGGCAGAGCGGTGGCCTGCCACCGCACTCGGAGGCAAGTCGAACGTTTTGCCGCCCCCGGACGGGATGTTGCAGCTTCGTGAATCCGTATTTAGGACAGCCTCACCTACCTGAATGCGCGGGCCGAGGACCGGCGACGAGTTAAGGCAACAAATCCGATAGAGAGGTTTATCCGGGAGTTGAACCGCAAGATAAGCCAGGTGGGCATCTTCCCCGCCAGAGGTGCTGCCATATGGCAAGCCCAGCGCCCGCAGCCTGGACCGATGTGTCTACCTGCTCTGGCGAAAGCTACAACGCCGGTGCTGCGGCCTGGTCCCCGGCGGCAGCACCCGCGCCTTTTTAGACCGAACTCTTGACAGGACCCGGCGACGGACGTACTTGACTTGAAAGGCCGGCATCGGGTACCCTGATTCATAGAGGGACGTAAAGTCCCTCGTTTTTGTCTATACGTCTCCCGTCACATCCTTTGCCGGGCCGCCCAGATGTCAGAAGGAACGGAAGATACTGCGCAGGAACAGGGGCCCGAGGTCAGTGTCGAGAGGACCAGCCCCTGTGAGTGCACCATACGCATCGAGGCCGATGCCGATTACCTTCAGGAACGCTATCAGGAGGAACTCAGCTCCGTCCAGGAGACGGTCGCCCTGCCCGGTTTCCGCCAGGGCAAGGCACCGATCGGGCTGGTGGAGAAGCGCCTCGGAGCACGGGTGCGCAGCGACGTGATCGCCACGATGGTGAGCGAGGGCTACGCCGAGGCGGTGGAAGGGAACGACCTCAACGTCGTCTCCGAAACGGAGGCCCCCGACCTGGAGGAGGTGGACTGGCAGCCGGGCGAACCGGCCGAGTTCGAATTCCGCTGCGAGGTGATGCCGGAGGTCGAAATCCACGAGGACCAGTATAAGGACCTCGAAGTGGAAGTGCCCGCCCTGGAGGTCACCGAAGAGATGCTGCAGTCCCAACTGGAACAGTTCGCCGGGCGCTTCGCCACCTGGGAGGAGGCCAGCGGGGCGGGCATCGACTGGGACGATTACGTGGAGGCCACCGTCGGCGTGCCGGAGGCCGACTGGAGCGATTCGGTGGGCTTCCGACCGCGGCAGGAGCAGGTGGGGCCCTTCGCCGTGGAAGGCGTCAAAGGGGCCCTCATCGGCGCGGAGGCCGGCGACGAAATCGAGTTGACCGGGAAGGCGGAGGAGGACCGGCTGAGCGAGTGGCCGGACCTGGATATAGAGCCCGGCCGAAGCACCGACCTCCACCTGACCATCGAGTCCGTGATGCGCCGCGAGGTGCCGGAGGTCGACGAGGAGCTGGCCGAAAAGATCGGCATGGACAGCGCCGACGAAATCATCTCCATGGTCAAAGAAAGACTGCAGCAAGCGGTGGAGGAAAGAACCGAAGAGATAACCGAGGAGATGCTGAAGCGCGCACTTCTGGAGAGACTGGACCTGCAGGTGCCCCCCGCCCTGGCAGAGAGAGCCAGCAGGGACCAGCAGGCACGCCAACTCGTCAGAATGCTTCGCCAGGGTATCCCCCGGGAGGAGGCCGAACGTCAGGCCGCCGAAAACGCCGACCGCACCCGAGAAGCCGTCGAGGAGGAGCTGAAGATATCCCTCCTGCTGCGGGAGATCGCCGAGCAGGAGCGCATTCTGGTCACCGAATCCGAGGTGGACAGCCAGATCCGCGCCTTCGCCTCCCGCCAGGGCTGGCGGCCGGAGAAGGCCCGCAGCTACCTGGAAGAAGAAGGGTTCGTCAGGCAGTTGCGACACGACATGCGGGAGAGCAAGGTCTTGGATTTCCTCCTCGACAATGCTACAGTACGTGAAGTGTCCACCGAGGAATTCTCCGAAAAATACGGCGGTGAAGTTCCCGCCGATTGACAGCGTCCGGGCGCCCCCAGACGGGGAACTCGGCAGGGAGTAACAGAATGCAAAACGTTCCGGAATCTGAAATCCTGCGAAAGGCCGCTCAGGCCGCTCAGCGCTATGACAGCACCATCGTCCCCACCGTGGTGAAAAAGACCACCCAGGGGGAGAGGGGCTACGACATCTTCAGTCGCCTGCTGGAAGACCGCATCGTGTTTATCGGCAGCGTCCTGAACGACACGGTGGCCAACCTGACGGTGGCCCAGGTGCTCTATCTCCAGAGTGAGAACAAGAAACAGGACATCGACCTCTACATCCACTGCAACGGCGGGCTGATCACCAGCGGACTGGCCATCTACGACACCATGCAGCTTGTGCAGTGCGACGTGGCCACCTACGTGGTGGGCCACGCCTTCAGCATGGCGGCCGTTCTGCTGGCCGGTGGCGCGCCCGGCAAGCGGTTCGCCCTGCCCCACGCCCGGGTGATGCTCCACCAGCCGTGGGGCGACATGGAGGGCACCGCCGCCGACATCAGCATCCATGCCGAAGAGATGGTCAAGCTGAAGGAATGGATCAACCAGATACTCGCCGACCACACCGAGCAGCCGCTGGAGAAGATCCAGGAGGACGCGGACCGGGAGTTCTACATGTCGGCCGAAGAGGCCCTGGCCTACGGCCTGGTGGATGAGGTGCTGGCCTCGCCGCGTGAGAAGTGAGGACGCGGCCCTCGGCCGACCGCCCCCAATAGGGACGGAGCCAAATGGGCAAGGATCGGGAAAACTACAAAGAGACCTGTTCGTTCTGCGGGAAAAGCTACGGAGCCGTCTCCCGCCTCATCCAGGGCGGGCACAACACCTTCATCTGCGACAGTTGCGTCGAGCTTTGCTACTCGATCATCAAGCAGAAGCGCTCCCAGCCCTCCGAAGGCGGACAGGTCTTCAGGGTGCCCGCCCCCACCGAGATAAAGCGCAACCTGGACGAGTACGTCATCGGCCAGGAGCGGGCCAAGAAAACCGTCTCCGTCGCCGTCCACAACCACTACAAGCGGCTTCTGCACGGCGACGCCAGCGAGGTGGAGCTGGAGAAGAGCAACGTCCTGCTGATCGGCCCTTCCGGCTGCGGCAAAACGCTGATAGCCCGCGTGCTGGCCAGGACGCTTGACGTCCCCTTCGCCATCGCCGACGCCACCACACTCACCGAGGCCGGCTACGTGGGGGAA
Source organism: uncultured candidatus Brocadiaceae bacterium (assembly GCA_964510315.1). Taxonomy (GTDB): domain Bacteria; phylum Planctomycetota; class Brocadiia; order SM23-32; family SM23-32; genus CAZEAP01. The sequence goes on along the minus strand of CAZEAP010000004.1, from coordinate 92,988 downwards.
GATGTCGAAAACGTCCTGCTGAAGCTGATCCAGGCCGCCGACTTCGAGCTGGAACGCGCCGAGCAGGGCATCATCTACGTGGATGAGATCGACAAGATCGGGAAGACCTACCACAACGTCAGCATCACCCGGGACGTCGGGGGAGAGGGCGTCCAACAGGGACTGCTGAAGATGCTGGAAGGCACCATCGCCAACGTGCCGCCCCACGGCGGGCGCAAGCATCCCGAAGAGGAATACATCCAGATCGACACCAGCCGCGTCCTCTTCATATGCGGCGGTTCCTTCAACGGCATCGACGAACTGGTGGCGAAGCGTTCCAACGAGCAGAGCATCGGCTTCAGCAGACGCGGCGGCGATGACGAGGCCAACCTCAGCCGGCTGCTGGACAAGGTCACCGACGACGACCTGATAAAGTTCGGCCTCATACCCGAGCTGGTCGGCCGGCTGCCCGTGATCGCCCCCCTCAATCCCCTCGGGGAGGAAGAGCTGGTGCGCATACTGGTGGAGCCGAAGAACGCGCTGGTGCGGCAGTATGAGAAGTACTTCGAGATGGAAGGGGCGGAGCTGGAGTTCTCCGAAGGGGCGCTGCAGGAGATAGCGTGCGCCGCCCAGCAAAAGGGAACCGGCGCCCGGGGGCTGCGCTCGGTGATGGAGAACCTCATGCTGGAGCCACTCTTCGATCTGCCCTCCCGGCCCAAGGGCTACACCTACATGGTCAGCCCGGAGGTCGTCAAGGGCGATCGCCCCCTGCTGGGGCGGCAGAAGCGCAAAGGCGCCTGAGGCGCGGCCTTCGGTTGATTCGCTCCCTTGCGCGCGTCCCAACGTGCGTTGCGTCACGCCCGTCGGGTGCGCCCACTCACCGCTTTCCCGGCCCACGAACGCACTTCAGAGCGCCTGCCTCCAGCGTGGAGCGTCAGACTGTGTCCTGCGGCGTCCCTGGTGGGGCTGTTGCTGTATGCGGAGCGTGGACGGCTGCTGCTCCCCTCGACCCGGCGGATGATGCGCAAGATCGGGCTGCGCGGGTTCTTCAGTCTCAAGCCCCTGCACGGCTACGTCTACGGGCGATGGACGAAGCAGTACCTCCGTCTTCTGGTCAACTGGATCATGCCACGCCTCGGCTCGCGCGGGCGAAGTTGGCTGGCCGAGCGCTACCACGGCAAGGTGCTTACCCACGGGCAGAGCCGGGCGATCGTCACCCTGGAGAAGGAGATCCCCCTGCGGGACCTGGAGCAGATCATCCCGTACTCCACGGCTCGGAAGCTCGTGCTGAAGGGGCCGCCGGACATCGCCGTGTACGAGTGCTGCTGCCGGCACGCCCGCCCCGAGCCCTGCCGGCCGACGCAGGTGTGCATGGTCGTCGGACGGCCGTTCGTGGACTTCCTGCTGGAACATCACCCCCGGGAGAGCCGGCGCCTGTCCCAGGCGGAGGCCCTCCGGCTCCTTGCGGAGGAGCATGAGCGCGGACACGTTCACAGCGCGTGGTTCAAGGATGCCATGATGGACCGCTTCTATGCCATCTGTAACTGCTGCAAGTGCTGCTGCGGAGGGATCGAGGCGATGGTCCGCTACGGCTCCCGGATGATGGCTTCCTCGGGCTACGTCGCCGGGGTGGACCAGGCGCTCTGCGTGGGCTGCGGCGCATGCGAGGATGCCTGTCCGTTCGAGGCCGTCCGCGTCGACGGGACGGCCGCCGTCGACTGGGAAAGCTGCATGGGATGCGGCGTCTGCGTCTCCGGATGCCCGGAGGAGGCGATCTCGCTCGCCCGGGACGAGGGCAAAGGCTATCCGCCCGACCTGCGGTTCAGGCCCCCATCCCGGGCCTCCACCGCCGCCTACCCCGGCAGCCGCCTTGCGGCCCCGCGCGTCGCGCGGCGCATTGCATCTTCGGGACTGGTCGGCTATAAGAATCGTTTCGGCGGGCGCCTCGAACGGCGGCTCCGCGACGGGCGGAACCGCCGATGAGGAGCATGCCGGGACCCCAGGCAAATCCAGCACAGAGAGGACTTTCCGTGGTTCGCGAAATCTCCGTCATGCCGGAGTTCGAGCCGGACGAACTCGCATTCCCCAACATTCCCGTCTTCCAATACGACGGCTCCCTGGAGGACGAGCTGGAAGCCGGCACCCTCTCCCCCGGCGACGCCCTCGACCTGCTGGAGTGGATGATGAGCATCCGCGCGTTCGAGGAGATGATCCTCGCCCTGCGCATGCAGTCCTTCGGGCCGCTCCGGGAGATGGGCTTCCAATACCGGGGGCCCACCCACCTGTCCATCGGCCAGGAAGCCGCCAGCGTCGGTGCCTGCAGCGCCAGCCGGTGGACCGACTACATAACCAGCACCCACAGGGGGCACGGGGACGCCATCGCCAAGGGCTACCTCGCCATCAAAGGCCGCGGCGAAGAGGAGCTTCGGCGGTGGGTCGGCTCCGAAGAAGCCTCCGCGGCCAGCGGGGAAGAGCTGCGCCGGCTGGCCAGGGACGAGCACGTCTACCGGACGGTCGCGGAGCTTTTCGGCAAGGAAGACGGCTACTGCAGGGGGCGTGGGGGCGGCATGCACATCGCCGACTTCTCCAGCGGACACCTCGGCGCCAACGCCATCGTCGGCGGCTCGCTCGGAATCGCCACCGGCGCCGCCCTGAGCTGCCGGTACCGGGAAAGCGAGTCCCTGGTGCTGTGCTTCGCCGGGGACGGGGCCTACAGCAACGGCGTGGTGCTGGAAAGCCTGAACTTCGGCTGCATGGCGCAGTTCAGCAACGAGCTGGCCGACAGGCCCTTCGGGCTGCCCATCGTCTACGTAATCGTCAACAACCAGTACGGCATGACCGGCCAGCAGCGGGGGGAGGTGACCGGGGTGGATTTCCTGGCCCGCCGCGCCGCCGCCTTCGACCGGGAGAACGCGATGCACGCCGAGGTGGTCAACGGGATGGACGTCCTGGCCGTCCGCGACAGCATCGCCCGCGCGGCGGAGATCATCCGCCGGGGCGAAGGCCCCGTGCTGCGGGAGCTGATCTGCTACCGCTACCAGGGACACAGCCTCAGTGACCCGCGGACCGAATACCGGGAGAAGGAGGAGGAGAAGGCCTGGCGGGAGCGCGACCCGGTCACGACCCTCCGGCGCCAGATCGTCGAGGCCGGCGTGGCCGACGAGGATGAACTGGAGGAACTGCAGGCCACCGTCAACGAGCGCCACGAGCAGGCCGCCGTCCGTGCCGCCCGGGCCGCCGACCCCGACGCCTCCGAGGTGACACGCTACGTGTTCACCGATTCGTTCGTGGAGGAAGTTCCGGAGCCGTTCTCCGAACCCTCCACCCTGGAGGAGCCACCGTGGCCGGAACGTGAGGACGGCACCATCACCTTCAAGGAAGCCCTGCGAGAGGCATTCATCGAGGAGATGCTGCGGGACGAGCGGGTGGTGCTCTACGGGGAGGACGTGGCCGACTACGGAGGGGCCTTCAAGGTGACCAAAGGTCTGCTGGAGGCATTCGGCCGCCGGCGCGTCTTCAACACGGCCATCAGCGAGGCCGCCATCATCGGCTCGGCCGTGGGGGCCGCAATGACCGACCTCCGCCCGGTGGCGGAGTTGATGTACAGCGACTTCGAGTTCCAGGCCGGCGACCAGTTGTTCAATCAGGCGGCCAAATGGCACTACATGAGCGGCGGGCAGACCACCGTGCCCGTCGTCATCCGCAGCTCGGTGGGGGCGGGCAAGGGCTACGGCGGTCAGCACTCCCAGGCCCTGGAGGCCCACGCCACCCACACGCCCGGCATGTACGTCGTTTGCCCCTCGACCCCCTACGACGCCAAGGGCCTGCTGAAAAGCGCCATCCGTGACGACAACCCCGTCCTGTTCGTGGAATCCCAGGCCCTCTACAACAACCGGGAGGAGGTGCCCGACGAAGATTACCTGGTCCCGCTGGGAAAGGCCGCCGTCCGCCGCGAGGGCGGGGACGTCACCATCGTTGCGTGGAGCTGGATGGCCCACGTAATGACGGAGGCCGGCCGGGCACTGGCTTCCGAGCACGGGATCGAGGCCGAACTGATCGACCTGCGGAGCCTGATCCCCCTGGACACCGAGACCGTGCTGAACTCCGTCCGCAAGACGGGGAGCTGCGTTGTGGCCTGCCAGGCCTGCCGCACCGGCAGCTTCACCGCAGAGGTGGCCTCCCGCATCCAGTCGGAAGCCTTCGACTACCTGGACGCGCCGGTGGAGCGGATAGGCTCCGAAGACGCCATCTCGCCCCAGTCCGAAGTGCTGGAGAAGGAGTACCTTCCCGACGTTGAGGACATCGTCAACGCCGCCCTGAGGGCCTGCTACGCGGCCCCCTGACGGAAGCGATGCCTTCTCCGAGGAGACGCCAGAGTGGGCAAGCACGGCCTGAAATCTCGCGCGGAGGCGGTGGTCTACTGGGCGCGGGCGCACCCCGGCTTCTCGGTCCTGCTGATCATCGCCGCCTCCATCACCCTGTGGGGGGCCAAGGTCCTCATCCTCCCCGGCCCGCAGCGCCGTATATCCAACGTAATGGGAGAAGTCCGGGACGGCCTGGTGGCCGGGGACGCGGATGCGGTCCTGCAACATGTCTCGCCCCATTTCCGGTCGGGAGCGATGGACCGAAGCGGTTTACGCAAGGCGCTGAAGAGGGCCCTGAAAGAGGACCCCGTCCGGCGGGCCTGGCTGATGCCCCGCGAGTGGGACGTCCAGGAACTGACCGCCTCCGTGAGGGTTTCGGTGCAGTCCACGCACCACACCCGGCACGGGACGAGGAGAGCCACCAGCGAGTGGATCGTGCGAATGGAGAAGATCGGGGACCGGTGGACCGTGCGCAGGGCGCAGCCCGAACGGGTCAACAAGCGCAGGGTCGGGGGCCTCAACGCGCTTCTGTCCCTGGGGGGATGAGGGCCGGGCTGCTTGCAAATGGCGCGGGCAACGAAGATAATGTCGGTCCCGAGGGCTCAGCGGGAGGAAGTCATGGGGACCGGTCGCCGTCAGCCGCGCCTGCGCAGCACCACCATCCTCTCGGTCCGTCGCGGCGGGTCGGTCGCCCTCGGAGGCGACGGCCAGGTTACGCTCAACGACACCGTCCTGAAGGCGTCGGCGGTGAAGATCCGCCGCCTCCATCAGGACCGGGTCATCGTGGGCTTCGCCGGCGCGGCAGGCGACGCTTTTACACTGCTGGACCGCTTCAGCGGCAAGCTGGAGAGCTACGGCGGGAACCTGCTGCGCAGCGCCCACGAGTTGGTCAAAGAGTGGCGCACCGACAAGATGCTCCGGCCGCTGCAGAGCCTGCTGACCGCCGTTGACGCCGAGCACAGCCTGCTGATCAACGGGAGCGGCGAGGTGGTGGAGCCGGACGACGGCGTCCTCGGAACCGGCTCGGGCGGCCCCATGGCCGTGGCCGCCGCAAGGGCACTGCTGAACAACACCGACCTGGAGCCGGAGGCCGTGGTCCGGAAAGCACTCGAAATCGCAGCCGACATATGCGTCTACACAAATCGCCAGATACGGGTCGAGACCTTGCCGTAGAGGGCCTGACGCCGCGAGCCATCGTCCAACAGCTCGACGAGTACATCATCGGACAGGGCGAAGCGAAGCGCTCGGTGGCCATTGCCCTGCGGAACCGCTGGCGCCGCCAGCAGCTCGCCGAGGAAATGCGCCGCGAGGTCCTGCCGAAGAACATCATCATGATCGGCCCCACCGGGGTGGGAAAAACCGAGATAGCCCGCCGACTGGCCGGCCTCGCCAACGCCCCCTTCGTCAAGGTTGAGGCCTCCCACTACACCGAGGTCGGATACCACGGCAGAGACGTCGAGAGCATGGTCAGGGAACTGGTCGACCTCTCGGTCAACATGGTGCGTTCCGCCATGATGAAAGAGGTCCGGCCCCAGGCCGAAGAACACGCCGAGGAACGCCTGCTGGACCTCCTCTATGAACCCGGCGCGGGAACTCAGGAGCCCGAAAGGGCCGAGCAGCGCCGAAGGGCCCGCCGGCGGCTGCGCGAGATGCTGCACCAGGGGAAGCTGGACGACCGCGAAGTGGAGATACAGGTCAGCGAAAAGCCGATGGTCATGCAGGGGGTGGCCTTCGGCGGGGACGAGATGGGGGTGGACATGCAGAGCTTCCTGGAAGAGATGCTGCCCGCCCGCACCGACACCCGTCGAATGAGCGTCGAGGAGGCATACGAAGTGCTCATACACCAGGAGAGCGAGAAGCTGGTGGACCGCCGCTCGGTGACGCGGAAGGCCCTGTGGAAAGCCGAAAACCAGGGCATAATCTTCGTGGACGAGCTGGACAAGATCGCCGGCTCCCACGGAGAAGCCCAGGGGCCGGACGTCAGCCGGGAAGGCGTGCAAAGGGACCTGCTGCCCATCGTGGAGGGCTGCAACGTCCCCACCCGCCACGGTATGCTCCGCACCGACCACATCCTGTTCGTGGCCGCCGGAGCCTTCAACGTGAGTAAGCCGAGCGATCTCATCCCGGAGCTTCAGGGCCGCTTCCCCATCCGGGTGGAACTGGATGAGCTGACCCGGAGCGACTTCGTGCGCATCCTCAAGGAGCCCCGCAACGCCCTGACCAAGCAGTACCGCGCCCTGCTGCAGACCGAGGGCATAGAGCTGGAGTTCACCCCGGAGGCCCTGGAGCGGGTCGCCGACTACGCCGAGCAGATCAACAGCACCGCCCAGAGCATAGGGGCCCGGCGACTCCAGACGGTGATGGAGAAGCTGCTGGAGACCATCAGCTTCGACGCCCCCGACATCGCCCCCGAACACGTCGTGGTCGACAGGGACTACGTGGATTCCAAACTTGCCGATCTGGTGGAGGACGAGGACCTGACCCGTTACATCCTCTGAGAGGTATGTTCCCCTATCGGGAGGTGCGCCGGATGGAGACAAAGTGTGTAGTCTGCCATGACAGGCCCGCGCAGTTCCGCTGCATCCAGTGCCACAAGCCTGTGTGCGACGAATGCGCCTTCAAGACCGAGCACGGCGCCTTTTGCAGCAGGGAGTGCGCCGCCGAATACCGGGACTACAAGAAGACCGCCCCGAAGGCGGGCACAGCCGGCGGGAGCGGGCTCTTCCGGAAACTGCTGATGGTGATCGTGCTGGCCGTCATAGTGATCCTGCTGGCCCACGGGCTGGGCTGGATCACCCTCCCGGGGCTGCCCCAGATGTAGCGGCCCCTCAACGAGCGGGCCCGAACGGCGCGCCCTCCAACCGCTCGTTCAGCACGATGTCGCGGAGTCCTATCAGCGTCGCGGTCCGCCCCGGCATGTAGCCGACCCAGAGGCGGGAGGGGATCCTTGTGCTCTTGTTCTCCCCGGTCTGGATGGTGTCCCACCGGAAGTAGCGCATCTCCGACCGCAGCGAGCCATCCGGCTCGTAGCGTGTCAACACCACGGGCGTCTGGCTGTCCCAGCTAAGGGTCAGGCTGTTGACCAGCCGCAGCGCCGGCTCCGGTTCGGTAACCGGCTTCAGGGAATCAATGACGTAGCTGAAGCCCTGCTGACGGGGCACCTGGACTTTATCGGTGAACAGCTTGCTCCAGTCGAACGCCTTCACCAGGTCGTCGGGCATCAGCAGCACCCGGTTGCCCTGCCGCGGCAGGGCTCCCCCGTAGCTTCCGCTATAGCGCAGGCCGAAGATCGGCATCTCCACGCTGTAGTCCTGCCCGTCGCCCACCAGCTTTAGCTGTGCCGGACCTTTTTCAGGCACCCTGAGGCGGATCTTGCCCGGCTTGCCTATCTCCAACCGGCCCGTGCCGAGCGCCGCCTGGGAGCGCGGCGCGCGGATGTAGTCGCTCCGAATGTTCACCATGCACCTGGCGCTGAGGGTCTTCCACCTGGTGTTCTCCAGCATGAGCTGCTGCTTCACCGCCTCCAGGTCCGGCGGCTCGGTAAGTGCGCGGGGGCCGGGGGCAATGGTGGGCTTCTCGGCGCAGCCGGCGGCAGCGACCAACCCGAAGCACACCAACAGCATCCCGATCAAGGTCGGCAGACCGGCGTCTCTCCAGTTTCTCTTGCTCCCGTTCATCGTTTTCCTCCTGCCTTTTTGCTCAAATCGGCTCGGGGCCGCTCTGATCGTATATCCATCGGGTGGCTTCCTCAGGGTAGCTGAACAGCTCGGCCTCTTCGAAGAAAAGCTCTATCTCCCGGCGGGCCGCCTCGGAGCTGTCGCTGGCATGCACCAGGTTGAAGCGGTCGCTCAGGGCCATGTCCCCGCGGATGGTTCCCGGTGCCGAACCCGAACCGAAGGTTTCGCCCAGCATTCTGCGCACCACCGTGACCGCGTTCTTTCCCTCCAGAACGAGCGCCACCACGGGCCCGCTGGTGACGTAACGCACCAGGGGCTCATAGAAGTGCTCCCCCTCGTGCTGCCCGTAGTGGTTGCGGACGAACCGTTCGCTGAGCTGCACCATTTTCAGCCCGAGCATACTGAATCCCTTCCGCTCGAAGCGGGCGATGATCTCGCCCACCAGGCGGCGCCTGACGGCATCCGGTTTCAAAAACACCAGCGTCCGCTCCATTCTTGCCTGTTACCTCCTTCGTTCGCCCAGTTTCTCCCGGCAGCAGTCCCGCACCCTGGCGAAAAACTCCCGATACTCCTCGGTGCGGTAATCCGGGTAAGTCCATTCCCAGGGCTGGAAGGCCCCGCCTCGCCAGCGGAGGGTGCACTCGGCGTATATGCCGCCGCCCAGGTAGACACGGTGAGTGTAGTCCTTCGTGGTGGCCAGCACCAGCTTGGAGAGGCTGACGTAGCCGGCGTCCAGGTTCACCGGCCGCGGAGGCCCCCCGGCCACCTCTTCGGCGATCTCCTTCTCCAGCCGGTTGGTGGTGTGCTTTGCGGCCACCAGGTTGTCCGGCGCGATGAGTTCCTTGAAGCTGAATATCCGGCGCAGCAGCTCTTCGCCCATCTCGTCGGTGTAGTAATCGGTGTGCTCGAAGGGCCAGGTCGGGCTCTCCAGGTCCACCGGGCCGAAGCTTCTCTCCAGCCGGTCCCTCGCCTTCCGCAGCCACTGCTTTTTGCCCGCCAGCACGGCGCAGACAAGGTTGACCGGCCTCGGCCTTTGCGTTTCACCCATCGCCCTTGCTCCCCGTCAGTTTCAGTTTGTCCCTGCTCTCGTCCTCACGTCGGAGCGCGTCGCCGACAGGCTTTCCAGCCGGGCGCGCACCGCCGCCGACAGTCGCTCCGGCGCCACGTCCTCCCGGGTTCCGTCCCGGCGCACCTGCAGTTCGAGCGTTCCCTGCTGCATGAACCGCCGGCCGACCACGACCCGAAGCGGGAAGCCGAGCAGGTCGGCGTCGTTGAACTTCACCCCCGGACTTGCGTCCCGATCGTCCAGCAGCACGTCCAGGGCGGCCTCTTCCATGGTGCGACATGCTTCCTCGGCGGCGCGCCGCACGGCCTGTTCCGCGGGTCCCAGCGCTATGACAATCACCTCGCAGGGCGCCACCGCGGGCGGCCAGACGATGCCCTGCTCGTCGGCCGCGGTCTCGACGACGGCCGCCAGGATGCGATCCATTCCCAGCCCGTAACAGCCCATAAGAAAGGGCCGGCCCCGGCCGTCGGAACCCATGAACCCGGCGTCCAGCCCGTCCCCATCGGCGCAGAAGCTGTAGGCGTCCTTCATGAGGAACTCGCGGGTGCGCACCAGGCCGAAGCGCGGCCGCGGCTCGTCCCGGAACTTCGTCTGAATCTGATACACCGTGAGGGGCAGGCTCTTGTAGCTCTGAACGTCGTCCCGGAGCAGCGCGACGGCCGCCTCCTCGTGGGTGGGCGCCAGCAGGTGTGGCCGCCCCCGTCGGTCCTCAAGCCGGAGGAGGTCATCGGCAAAGCTCTCCAGGCGGCCCGTCTTGCGCATCATCTCCTCCGGCCACAGGGCCGGCATCCGCACTTCCAGCGCGCCCAGGCGGTTCATCTCCTCCCGCACGATGCCGCTGACCTTCCTCAGCGCGCGCAGCCCCATCGGCAGGTAGGCGTAAGAGCCGCCGGCCATCTGCCGGACCAAACCGGCACGCACCATGAGCTTGTGGCTGACGGCGACGGCGTCGGCCGGTGCATGGCGGAGCGTGGGAATGAAGGTCTCGGACCAGCGCATACGGTCTTTCGGGGCTGAGGGAAGCCGGAAACCCCCGTGGCCGGCTCCGCGACCGCCGGGAGGGCGCATTATAGAATCGCCCCCCATCCCCTGCAAACAAAACTCCGGGCGTGCCGTCTTGACGCCGCCGGCCGCCTCCGATAGATTCACCCGCGGCCCCCAACACCCACGCCTTGCGTCTCCATACGCCACAGGTGCCAACGCCGTGCGCAGGCTCATGATCACCATCGAATACGACGGCACGGACTTCCTGGGCTGGCAGCTCCAGGCCGAGGGCCGCACCGTGCAGGGAGTGCTGGAGGATGCCCTGCTCAAGACCACGCAGGAGAACATCCGCGTCACCGGAGCCGGACGAACCGACTCCGGCGTGCACGCCGAGGGGCAGACGGCCCACTTCGGCACCTCCTCGGAACTGGCGACCGAGCGCTTCGCGCCTGCGCTGAACTTCTGGCTCCCCGACGACGTTGCCGTGCTGCACTGCTGCGAAGCGCCCGGTGATTTCGACGCCCAGCGCTCGGCGCGCTCGAAGCTCTATCGCTATCGCATCCTCCGCTCCTCCACACCCCGGCCCCTTCGCGACCGCTACGTGCTGAGGGAATGGCGTCCGCTGGACCTCGGCCGTATGGCCGAATGTGCGGCCCTGCTGGAGGGAGAGCACGACTTCACCAGCTTCGCCAGCGAACACTCGGAGGCTTCGGGTGCGGTGCGCCGCGTCCTCCGCAGCGAGATCCGCGAGGACGGCGACGAAGTGCACTACCTGGTCGAAGGCGAGGGATTCCTCTACAACATGGTCCGCATCATCGTCGGGACGCTCCGGCGGGCGGGGCTGGGGAAGCTTTCCGTCGAGGAGTTCGCCGGCGTTCTGGAAGCGCGCAGCCGCCCGGCCGCCGGACCCACCGCACCGGCCAAAGGACTCACCCTCCTCGAGGTCACCTACCCCGAAGACCCCCGCGAAGCGTGAGAAGAGGGCTTTCTTCAGAGCATGCCCAGTCGCTTGCGCAGCAGCCACTCGGCGGCCAGGCAGCCCAGCAGCGCCGCCAGCACGCCGACCTTGTCCCACGCCGGCCGGGGGGGACCGGGCTGGACCGTCCGGCGGGTGCGGTCGGGTATCGCCGCCGGAAGTTCGTCCAGTTCCCCGGGAGCGAAGTAGCGTCCCCCGCTCAGTTCGGCCAGTCGCTTCATCAGGTCGACCGCCGGTCGGACCTCCTCGAACTCCGCCTCCGGCCGCCGCACCGTGAAGCGCTCCGTCGCCCCCGCCCCCTCCGGTTCTTCCCAGACGAGTGAAAACCGGCCGAAGCGCTCGGGGTAGAACACCCCTTCGTAAACGCCGGGCACCTCCGCCGGCCGGAGCCTGAGCGTGGCCTCGGTCGCCTCGGGTCCGGTGATCTTGACGCGGGCGGCCTCCCCACCGGGAGGAAGGGGCGCACCCTCCTGAATGCGGAGCCGAATCCTGACCGCCTCCCCGGGGGCGAACTCCGACTGCTCCAGCAGCAGGGAAACCCCTTTCTGCCGGGCGGCCCTGCCGCCGGCGCAGTAGCGCACGGCCCCCAGCCAGAACCGCTCGTAGAGGGGGATGCCCGCTCGGCGCCAGCGCCAGGTGCCGGGGGAGCCGCAGAAAAAGACCCGTCCCGCCCCGTAGGGTTGCACCGCGGCCAGCGGCATGGTGCCGCCTTCCCCGTCGGCCACCCTGAGCAGCACGGTCGCCCCACGCTTCTTCCCCGCCGTGGGCAGCGCCCAGTAGAGTGGCGGCATCCGCTCCCAGAGAGCACGGATATCTTCCCCCGGCAGGACGTCCAGAATCGGATGCTCCGCCGTCGCCTCGATAGGGTGCTCTTCGGTGGCAAAGCCCGTCCACCCGACCAGGCGTCGGAGGCCGTCGCGGTCCGGCACGACGGGCAACATCTCCAGCAGCGGCTCCATGCCTGGGTCCAGGAGACGTTCAGGGCTGTAGGAAGGACCCGCCACGAAGGCGAGCCCCCCGCCCTCTTGATCCACCAGAGCGGCCAGCTCCCGGGTTCGCTCCGGCGTCAGTTGCCCGGGCGCCGGGTCCAGCAGCAGGACCACGTCCCAGTCCCCCGTGCCGTCCCGGCGGTCCGCCGTGCCCTCCGGGCCCAGTTCCAGCCGGCGTTCGAAGTCGGGATGTCTCCGGAAAAGGGCCTTGAGGAAACGGTAGTCGCGCGAGGGCGCACCGGCGACCACCAGCACGCGAATCTTCTGTTCCTTTACAGTCACTTCGCGGACAGCCTCGTTGTCCTCCTCCCGCCACTCCCCGGGCAGCGGAGCGACGCGCGCGGAGTAGATGGTGCGCCCCGCACGGCGGGGAACCGGCTCCAGGTCCACCTGCCGTGACTCACCCTCGCCCAGCCTCAGTTTCCGGCGGGCCACCTCCCGCGTGCGGCTCGTGTCGGGGTCGGTCGCGCTCAGGGTCAGCACGACTTCGCGCTCGGGGTAGCCGCGGGAGCTGACCAGCGCCCGCAGCCGGAGGGGTTGGCCCTTGACGGCGTAGTCGCCGCCGGCCAGGGCCCGCACGGCCAGGTTGGGGCGGACCTCCGGGCTGCCGACGCCGACGAAATGCAGCCGCACGCCGCGCTTTGCGGCCTCCCGGGCGACCGCCGTCGGATCGCCTCCCGTTGTGTCGCGGCCGTCGGTGAGAGCCACCGCGGCCGCCAGACGCCCTTCAGCCTCCAGGGCCCGCCGAAGCGCACCGGCCAGGTCCGTTGCTCGCCCGGTGGCCGCCCACCGGGGCGGCTCGGGTCCGGGCGACCCGCGGCCCACCCGGAGCGCGCGGCGGGCGTCCTCGGCAAAGGTAAACAGGCCCACCTCGTGGCGCTCGCTCAGCCGTTCCAGCAGACCCCCGCCCCCGGGCGCAAGGATTCTGCGCACGATCTCGTGGCGGCTCAGCTCCTCGGGGACCTCCTCGGGCGGGAGGGACAGTGCCGCGGCCCAGGCCCGGGCCGTGTTCCCGCCCATGGGCTCCCGCCGCACCGACATGCTGGCCGACCGGTCCGCAAGGACCACCACCCGGCCGGGAAGCGTTCGTTCCAGGTCCCTGGATATCGACGGACGCAGCAAGAGGGCTCCCAGCAGAACGAAGGCCAGAACGCGCAGCGCGAAGGGGACCCACCGCAAGGCCCCTCCCCGCTCCCGCCGGTAGAAGTGGTAAAGCGCCGCAAGCACGCCGATTGCCAACAGGATGGCGCCGAGGGCGGGGAGTCCCTCCGGCATGCCCTCCCAGGTGAAGCGAAGGCGCACTCGCTCGGTGGCTCCCGTGATCCCGCTGAGGCTTCGGAGGGCGGTCGTCCACGCGTTCAAGCTGCGCCTCCTTCTTCGGTCGGCCGGCCGAACCGGGAGGCCAGGAGACTCTCCACGAACAACACCCCGGCGAGGAACGCGGCGATCGCCGGCCAGAGGTCCCTCCGCCCCGGTGCGGGGGCCCGCGCCGCGCGGTCGTCCCCGTAGGGGACCACCCGGAGGCGACCCTCCACGTCCGCCCGCTCCAGCAGCTCGGCGTCCGTGCGGGCGAGTCGGCCCTCCCCGCGAGGCAGATTCACGACGAAAAAAACCACGCGAGTTTGTTCTTCCGAGGTAAGCAGGGTCAGCCTGCCGACGCCGGCCCTGCGTATCGGTCCCGTCTCAAAGACCAGGCGCCCGTCCTCCAGGGGCCGCCCCCTGAGAGTTGCTTCCTCTTCGCCGCCCGGCAGCCGGAGGCGCGCCTCCGAACGGTAGCCGGCCTCCACCGTATGACGAAGCCCCTCCCCGCCCTGCAGGTTGAGCGCATCGGCCCCCGCCTCGCCCTGCTCCACCAGCCACAGCATGAGTGCCAGGTAGCTGACCCGCGCCGTCTCGGAGCGTGGCCAGTCGTTCCACAGATCGTCCGCGGGGGCGGCGAACAGCACCATCCTTCCCTCTCCCGTCACTCTCGCCAGCATCGCGGGGGCAGGGGGGTCGGCTTCGCAGCTACCCAGCACACGGGCGTCGCGCAGGGGTTCGATCCGCCAGAACTCCCGGAATTCGGCCGCCTTGAAGAGCGCCTCCCAGCCGGAGAACGGGGCCAGCAGGGGGTGAGAGAAATCCAGCCGCCCCAGGCGCGCGGGGCGCTCAGGCGGGCGCCGAACCCGCCCGGTGATCCGGGCCGGCAACAGGCCGTCCTCCTCGTTCAGGAGCGTTGCCTCCCATGCCCGCTGGCGCACCCCCCGGCCCAGGAACGCCACCAGCCGGCCGCCGTTACGGACATAGGCGTCCAGCCGGTCGGCCCAAAGAGTCGGGCTGGGAACGTCGCAGAGGAATACCGCCGCGTAGTCCTCCAGCGAATCCGGCACGCCCTGCGCCGTGGTGCGGACCTCCGGGCGGAGTCCCGGTCCGTCGCCGCCCGGCCGGAGTGCCGCCCGCAGGTAGGCACCGGCGCCCGGTCGGCCCTCCAGGATGAGCACGGGCACTTCCTGCTCGGCTTCGAAGGAGAACAGGCGGCGGTCGTCCGCTGCGAGCGAGTCCTCCCCGCGCAGTGAGACTTCCAGGGCGTGGGTTCCGGCGTCGGGCACGGAGACCTCCAGCAGCGCCTCGCGTCGCTCGCCCGGGGGAACGCCGGGGTGCCTCACCGGGGAAAGGCGCCGGCCGGCGAGCCGCACGTCCAGCCGCCCCGGTGGGAGCCGGCCTGCCGACCGGTTCACCAAACGGGCGTTCAAAGTCAGCGGCGCGCCGGCGTAGAGGAACCGCCCGGCCGTGAGCACCTCCTCGACGGCAAAGTTCGGTCCGGGCTCCGCCCCCACGTCCACCACCCGGACGGGGCCATAGCTCTGGAGGTCACGAAGCGCGGCGGCGGCCCGGGGGTTCAGCCGCTCGGAGCCCCAATCCTCCGACCGCAGGTCCGTCACCACGTAGAACTCCGGTTCGGCGGCGCCCTGCTCGCCGGCCGCCCGGCCAAGCCGGGGGAGCGATTCCCCGGGGCGCAGCCCCGCGGCCGAGGTGCCCAGCTCCTCCACCCGCTCCCGAAGCTCGGAAGGCCCCGGAGGAGGATCGTCGCCGAGGACGGCCTCCGGACGTCCGGCGACGAAGAGGGTAAGCCGCCCGGCCCGTCGGGACACGCGCCCGGCCAGTTCCTCCAGGAACCGGCCGGCCGTCTGGAACGGGCTGCCCCCCTTCAGCCGCTGGCCCATGCTGGCCGAATCGTCCAGCAAAACGAACACTTCCCCGCCCTCCGGCTCCCCGGGCAGGGGCCGTGCGAGGCCGGGGCGGCAGAACAGCAGCACCGCCAGAAGAACCGCGCCCGCCCGCAGCAGAAGCAGCAGGATGTGGCGCCACCGGATGCTGCGCCGGACCGCCCGTTCGGCGCGGAGCAAGTGCTGCATGGCCGCCCACTGGACGGGCCGGTGGCGCCGCCGGAACAGCAGATGAATCAGTATGGGCAGCAGCACCGCGGGGAGCGCCCACAAGAAGCCGGGGCTGGCCAGCTCGATCATCGAAGGCCCCCTTCCCGAACATCCATCGCCACGGCGTCGAGCCGGGGGGCCACCCTGTCCCATCCGAAACGCCGCACGTGGGAGCGGAGGTCCATGCGCCGGGCTTCCTCTGGATGGTTGATCCAGTAGCTGAGGCGCTCTTTCAAATCGGCGCGGCCGTCGTAGAGGCAGCTCCGATGGTATTCGCTCGGCAGTATCTCCGGGTAACTGAGCCGCTCCGGCAGCAGAGGCAGACAGCCGGCGTAGACCGCCTCCACCACCGATATGCCGAAGAACTCCTCCAGGGCGGTGGAGACGACGACGTCGCTCTCCAGCAGCGCCCGGCAGTAATCGGCCCTGGACTCCAGGTAACCGCCGACTCTCAGCCGTTCCTCCAGTTGGGCCAGGGCCCGTTCGAAGACCGGCGGTGCCGACCGGAAGCTCCGGCCCAGCACCGTCAGCTCAAAAGGCAGGCCCTCACGGTGGAGTTCCAGGATCACGTCAAAAAACTCCTCGCCCCCCTTGTCGTACTCCCACCGATGGTTCCACAGCACGGTAAGCGGTCCCGTGCGGGGTTCGGCCTGTGGGCGACGGGCGTCGATGGAGGCCAGGTCCACGCCGACGGGCACGACCTCCGAACGCTCTCGAATCCGCTCCGGCGCCCACTCGGGCACGAAGTCCGGCATCTTCTCCAGCAGCCGCGCGGCCCCCTCCAGGAAGGCCCGCCGGTGGTATCCGGAGTTGAACAGCACCTTCTCGGCGGCCAGGCAGGTGGTCAGGTTGGTGAAGCCGAACTGGTAATCCCGCTCGTCTTCCGGCGGCAGGGGGTAGGTTATCTGGTTCTCGTGGAAGTACGCGACGGCGGGCACCGCAGACCATTCGGCCGGCAGCAGGCTCCTGAGGGCGGCCAGGTCCAGGAAATCGCTGACCAGCATCAGGTCGCAATCCAGGCCGCGGTCCCTCAACGTCTCGCTCATGGTGAGGGCGGCGCCGCGCATCCGCCACTTCCACTTCCGGGCGGGCATGGTCAGAAGCTCCACCCGGTGGCGGCTGTGCTCGCGCCAGCCGTCCAGGAAGGCGCGGTGCGATCCTCCGTAATACGGTTCCAGCGCAAGGATGCGCAGCATGAGCAGGCTCTCCGCCAAGCGAGGTAGGCATTCTAAAACGGGGCCGCGCCGGCCGCAACATGTCGACTCCCCCGCCGGTGGTTGCGCACGCGGACGGCGTGCCGTACATTCGCCGGCGGTCCCGGCGGAGAGTCGGCAGGAAGCGGGAGATGCTCCAGGAGGACACATGCGCGAGGGGTGGGAACAGCGGCATCCGCGGGAGGTGCTGAAGGAACGGGAGGTCTGGGCGAAGAAGTCCCTGGGGCAGCACTTCCTGGTGGACTCCGAGGCCATGGAGAAGATCGTCGCGGCCGCCGACCTCGGTCCGCGGGAAGCCGTACTGGAGGTCGGCACCGGGCTCGCCCGGCTCACGGCCCGGCTGGCCCGGCGGGCCGGGCGGGTGGTGACGGTGGAGATCGACCGACGGCTCCACGCGATCGCCCGAGAACGCCTGGGGGAGTATCCCAACGTGACGGTCCTGCGGTGTGACTTCCTGGAGAGCAAGCACCGGATCAATCCCCGGGTCACCGAGGCACTTGCGGCCGCCCCGGGGGAGGCCGAGCCACCGCCCGCGGTCGTGAGCAACCTGCCCTACAGCATCAGCTCGCCGGCGGTGGTCAATCTATTGGAGTGGGAACTGCGGCCGGAAAGGATGGTCCTTACCCTCCAGCGGGAAGTCGGCCAGCGCATGACGGCCGAGGCGGGAACCAAGGACTACGGTCCCCTGACAGTGTTCGTGCGCTACTGGGCGGAGGTGAGGGAGCTGTTCTCCCTGCCGCCGCAGGCCTTCTGGCCGAAGCCGGGCGTCTCCTCGACCGTTGTCGAGCTGATCCGGCGGCCCCGGCGACGGCGTGGCGAGGACTACGAGGCGTTCGCCGCCGCGGTGCGGTCCGTCTTCAACTACCGCCGCAAGACGGTGAGGAAGGCGCTGAGCCTGGCCTGGGACCGCCCGACGGCCCAACGCATGCTGCGGGGATGGTCGGGACAGGCGCGGACGAGGGTCGAGGAGCTGACGGTCGAAGACTTCGAGACCCTGGCGCGGCTGAGCCCCGGGCCCCCCGGCGGCTGAAGTCCGCGGTTGCTCTATAAAAACCATGCCCGGTCCGCCCGAGCATCGGCCCCCGCTGTCGTTCTGGGCGAGCGCATCCTTGGCGAGCGAAGCTGGTGCGCCACAGGCGGGCTTGTACGTGTTTAGCGTGCTGTCGAGCGGTGCCGTCTCGTTGCGTTTGACTATTTGTGCGAGCCAGGAGGTCAGCGACCAACGGGCTCCCAAATGTCCGCCAGCCTACCGGAACCCGATCGGCCCCGCAGGGGCCCTGTGATGGAGGCCGGGGCTTTAGCCCTGGTTAGCGGCTTATCCGGCCCAGCACCGGGGCTGAAGTTTACGCGCCGGGGCGTGCCCCGGCCTGCACGACCGCGCCGCTCCGCGGCGCCGACGCTGAACATGTACGGCCATCCTGGCCCGGCCATTTCCTGCTGGGAGGGAGCAAAGCGGGGGCAGGATGCCCCCCCCCACTGCGGGCAGGGATGCCCGCGCCACGGTCCCGGCTTGTGGCGGGAATCTCTTCGTTCGGTTCAGTGCACAGGGCCCCCTATTCCTCTTCCTCCTCTTCCTCCTCGAACGGCTCGGGCACCTCTCCGAGTTCACCGGGGTAGTCCTCGATTTCTTCCTCCGCCTCGGGCTTTTCCTCGGGGGCCTCCGCCATGCTCGTCAGCTCTTCATCGAGGGCCGTCTCCTCGGGCCCTTCGGCAAGCTCCTTCGCCTCTTTCTCCCACTCTTCGAACTCTTCTTCTTCGGTTTCGGAGGGTGCCGGCACTTCAGGGGGCTCGCCGGTCGTGAGCAGGCTCTGTTCCGCTTGTTCCCTGCTGCGGACCATGCCCTCGATGCTCTCAATCCGGTCGATCCCGACCTCCAGGTCGCTCTTCATCTGCTGGAGGACGGCCGCCAGGGAATTGTCGAAGGAGTTCAGCACGCTGGAGAGTTCGGCGCGGAAGCTTCGGCCGAGAGTGCCCCGGAACTCCTCCAGCTTGTCGAAGAGGTTGGGGATGCGGGCCTCGACGTCTTCCAGCTTGGCCCGGAAGGCGTCTATCTGGTCGTCGGCCCGGGTGACTCGGCCGTCGAGGGCGCTGATCGAATCGGTAAGTGAGCCGACGCGCTCCTCGATGCGCTCCTGCAGCAGGTCGCTGCGTTTGTCCAGTTTCTTGGTCATTCGCTCGTCCAGTTCCCCGGCCCGGGTATCCAGCCGCCTCTCCATGCGGCGTTCCAGTTCGGTCAACTCCTCGTTGAGCCCCCGCACCTCCTCGAGCATGTCCCGCATCATCTCGTGAGCCCTCGAAGCAAGCCGGCGGCTACGGGCCAGGCGGAGCAGAAGCCAGACGAACAGAACGAAGGCCACGATGGGCCCCCAGAAGAGGACCAGACTCTGCCAGTCACCCGTCCTGTGAACGTGGAGCACGTATTCCCAGAAGTTCATGGATTCCTCCAAGAGTACCCGGACTCGAAAATCGCTAAACCGCGGATGCCCGATGGTAACTCATCTGGGCGTGTGCGGCAACGAATGAAAGCCGCGACGAGGGGCGCCCCCGCGCTCCCTGGAAACTCAAAACTCGATCCTCAGGACGAAGCGGCTGTAGAAGCGCATGGCTTCCAGGGTTTTCCTGAGCCGTTTCAGGTGTCTCAGTTCGCTTTTGTTGAGGTTCTCGTGCCTCGGCTCCATGGAACGGACTTCCTGCTTGACCGCCTGGATGCGGTTCTGGACCAGTTCCTTCAGCCGATTCCTTCGATGTTCGCCGGCGTCTCTGACGTACTGGGCACGCTGACTGGGGTTCAGGTCCGTCTTGCGATAGAGCCGCTGGAGGTCCCCGAGTGCCTCCTGTTCGGTTCTGACGACGGCCTCCATCAGGTGATCCAGCTCTTCCATGCGCCCGAAGGCCTTCTCAGCCGACCACGGGCCCTCCCTCAGGGAGGGGGTCGAGCCGGGAGAACCGGGCCCATCGCGCTCGGTGTCACTTCCCCGCAGACGTTCCATCAGCTTTTCCGGGTCGAGCTGGAGCTGCCCCGGCTTGCCGGTCTCGTCCATGAGGGTTGCGTCAGCGACCGCCTGTATGTTGGCCAGGGGCACGTTCACCTGCTGGCCGCAGCTCGGGCACCGCACCACGTGCCCCCCGTCGTAGGTGTTCTTTATCTTCAGCCTTTTGCCGCAGGAGTCGCAGTAGAAACGGACGTACCCGTCGTCCTTTTCTTCCGCCGCCATCGCAGGATTCCTTTCGTGCCGGATTCGGCCATATCGGCCCGCCGACCGACGGGCGGGGCCGGTGTCCTTCCAGCCATGCCAAAAACGGTTGTCTCGCGGGCCTCTATATTTTAGGGTACTGTTCCAGAAAGTCTACCCCATTCTGCAGCGCCAGGCGACCCATGTTCAGGGCGTGCTTCGCCGCGCGATCCTTCACCCGCCGGCGGTCGCCCCGGATGTTGAGCTTAAGGGCCCTGACCTCCCCTTCCAGGCAGACCCCGAAATAAACCAGTCCTACGGGCTTCTGAGGGGTGGCGCCGGTGGGTCCGGCGATACCGGTGGTGCTCAGAGCGAGTTGCGCATCCGCGGCGGCGCAGGCGCCCCGAGCCATGGACTCGGCGACCTCGGGACTTACGGCGCCGTGCCGCTCGATCTCGGCGCGGGGCACCTCCAGTTGCCGGACTTTCGCGTCATTGGAATATGCGACCACGTCCAGCAGGAAGAAGCGCGATATCCCGGGCACGTTCACCAGCATGTGGCCGATGAGCCCCCCGGTGATCGACTCGGCAACGGCTACGGTCCGCCCGGCCCGCTCCAGCTCCCGGCTGAGAGCGCCGGCCAGCGTAGTCTCCCCGCGTCCGAAGATCAGGTCACCAAAACGGTCCTCGAGGAACTCCAGGTCCCGTTCGAGCAGTTCCTCCGCGTGTTCACCATGGTCGCCGACGGCCCGCAGGCCGATCGTAATCACCCCGTCGCGCACGGTTATGCCGACCGACGGGTTCCGGCCGGCCTCCGTCATCCCCTCCAGCCGCCGGTCGGCCTCCGGTTCGGAGATGGGGAAGATGTGGACCGACTCGGAGGCAACGGCGGGTTCGGAGCCGAACTTCGCGGTGAGGAACGGGAGCACGCTCGCGCCGAACATGGCCTTCATCTCGGAGGGCACCCCGGGCATGACCACGACCCGGGTGTCGTCGGCGGCGCAGGCAAATCCCCGCGCCGTGCCCCGCGGATTCGGGAAGGTGCTCGCCCCGGCCGGGAAGCGGGCCTGGTTCAGTTGAGCGGCGGTGACCTGAACGCCGATACGCTCGAGTCGATCGGTCAGGGCCCGGCGGGCCTCCTGGTCCATCACCAATTCACGGTCGAGCGCGTCGGCCACCTCCTGGCAGGTGTGGTCGTCACCTGTAGGGCCCAGGCCGCCGGTGACAATCACCAGGTCGCCCTCCTGCATGCAGTGCAGCAGCTCCGCCCGCAGGGCGCCGGGCGTGTCGCCGACGGCCGCCAGGCGGAGCACCTCGAATCCCCTGCCGGACAGTTCGGAGGCCAGGAAAGCGGCGTTGGTGTCCGGCGTGCGCCCGAGGACCAGCTCCTGGCCGGTTGATATTATGCTCACGCGCGAGGGCATGGGTTGCTTCCAGCGAAAGGGGAGTTGAGTGGCGTGCGGGCGGCCGGGCCTCAGCCTCCCAGGTTCTCCACGAGTTCACCGAGTTCGCGATGCGACCTTTGAAGTTGGACCAACACGTCCTCATCGGAGCTATCGGCGGGGAGACCGGATGCGATGCTGAGGCTGTCCTGCGCGACCTTCAGGGTACAGACCAGGTCATCGTCCTGCCGGAGGTAGGTTAAGCCAATGGCACGCACGTAGCCCATGGCGGCCGCATAGTCGGTGACCCGCACTTCGGCCTCGGGTATTGCATCGTAGCCAACGTCGGTCCGGAGCACGACGTAAAGTTTCTCCTCAGCGCGGGCGAGCCGGATTTCCACCTCGTGGTCTTCGATGGCGTATCGTGCCCAGACGCGTTCGGCTCCACGGGGAGCGAAGTCGATAGGTGGCTCACCCTCTTTTGCGGCAGCGACGAGTTCCCCCATGGTGTCGAAACGCGACACGCCGGGCGCCGGCGCGGCTTCCTCGGCGGCGGCTTCGGCACCCTCGGCCAGGCCGAGCTTTTCGAACAGCTTCTCAGAGCCGGCGGGAGCCGCCTGGACTTCTTGCTCCTCTTCGGAGCCGGCCTTGCCCTGGAACTTCTGCCGCATTTTGCCCGCCAGGATATGGTCGTATTTCTGGAACTCCTCCGAGGCCAACGCATCTTTCCAGACGGGATGAATCTTCTCGTAGAACTCCTCGATCCGTTGGTCGCCCCGGTCAAGCGGGTCGGCAACGCCGGCGTGGACGGCCATGCAGACGGCCCGAAACTTCTCCTTCAGCTCCTCGGAAGGTTTTTTGGGCTCGACTTCCACCTCGTCGATTAGAAGCTCATTGAACACGCTCATGAAGATGGGGTAGGGAACGGGGCGCTCTCCCTCCCTGTAGATCTGCTGAATCTTCCCTATCGGGTCAACGCTGGACAGCATCGGAAGCCTCCGCTCTGGAACCCCCTTGGAGTAGTGACATGGCCGCGCAAGTTGCCTGAGCCCCGCCAGATGCCTGCGCCGGTGCGGGGCTTTACTGTTTCACCTTATCGACCAGGTCCACAAGGCGGCGGCCGTACTCGACGTAACACTCGTAAGCGCTCTCCGCCTCCGAAGCCCCTTTGCCCTCGTGCACGACGGCTGCCAGGTGGGGCTCGATGGAGACGCAGCCCTCGTAGCCTCGCTCGATCAGGTCCCTCAGCACGTCCGCCACCCTTCCCTCTCCTTCGCCGGGGTAGGTGTAGCGCGTTTGTCCATTCTCCTGCACTCCGTCCTTGATGTGCACGTAGACGACGTGCTCCTTGACGGCCTCGTAGTATTCCCATGGGTCCTGCCCGTGAGAGACGGGGTTCCCGGTGTCCCACAGCAACTTGAGAGCGGGGGAGTCCACGCTCTCCAGCATGCGGAGGGACTGCTCGGGGCCGAGTCCTCCCCAGCCGTTGCAGTTCTCGTGGGCCAGGCACACGCCCCCGTCCTCTGCAATGCGGGCCAGCATGGTGAGTCGGGCCAGGGCTTCCTCTCGCCACTCGTCCGCCGGCCAGCCGGCGTTGGGGTAGCTCATGGTGCGGATGTAGCGGCAGCCGACCCGCTGCATCCGGGGAATGGCCCGCTCCAGCTCGTGCCGGTCGATCTCCGGGCTCTTGATGATGGGGCGCGACCAGTTGCAGAGCTGGGAGGCGAAGCAGGAGATGGCCAGGCCGGCCTCGCTGAGGCGCTCGGCCACTTCGTCGAAGACGCGATCGGACAGGTCGGCCACGCTGACAGCATCGATGTTTCGCAGTTCGATGTGATGCCAGCCAAGGGCCTTCTGCGCCCTTATCTGGGTCTGGATGTCTTCGCCCGCCTCATCAGCGATGCCCGAAAAGTACATTTGATCTCCTCGCTTCTCCGCGGGGTAATTGTCCGGGTGTGTATCTGCCAAACTACGCCGGAGCGCGCCACCTGTCAAGTCGGGCGGGGGCCGGGCCGGGGCTCACGTCAGGTATTCGATCAGACGCCCGATGGTGCCGGTAAGGTCCTTCCGCTCCACCACAAGGTCAATGAAACCGTGCTCGAGCAGAAACTCGGCGGTGGCAAATCCCTCGGGCAGCTCGCCCTTGATCGTCTCCTGGAGTACGCGCGGGCCCGCGAACCGGATAGTGGCGCCGGGCTCGGCGATAAGGACGTCCCCCATTGCCGCCCAGCTCGCCCAGACGCCGCCGGTGGTCGGATGGGTCATGACGCTGAGGTAAACGCCCCCGGCCGCGTCGAAGCGTTCCAGAGCGGCGCAGGTTTTGACCATCTGCATCAGCGAGAGGGCGTTCTCCTGCATCCGGGCCCCCCCGGATGCCGCCGCGGTCACCAGGGGCAAATCCCGCTCCATGGCCCGCTCCACCGCCCGGGTCACCTTCTCGCCCACCACGCTGCCCATGCTGCCCCCGCTGAAGCGGAAGTCCATCGTCACCAGCACCGCGGGGTGCCCCTCAATTCGGCAGGTGCCGCAGACGGCCGCCTCGTTCAGGCCGCTCTTCTCGGTGTAGCCCTCGAGCTGGTCGTCGTATGCCTTGGCGGCGACGAAGTTCAGGGGATCGCAGGGCAGCAGGTCGCCGTCGAACTCCGCGAAAGAGCCCTCGTCGGCGTGGAGTTCCACCCGCTCCCTCGCGCCGATGCGGAAGTGATAGCCGCACTCGGGGCAGACCTGGAGCAGCTCCTCCACGTTCTTGCGATAGACCATCTCCCCGCAGCCGCCGCACTTGACGAACAGCCCGTCGGGCATGTCCTTTTTCTTCCGGTTTGGATGCAGCATGTGGGGGAGATGCTGAGTTTTCAGTGCTCGGGCAATTGCCCTTTTTCCAGCGCTTCCACGGCGGCGTCGCGCAGCCGTTTCAGTGCACCGCCGGGGGGCAGGTCGGCATCGAAGACGGCCGAGGCCGCCGCCAGCACGTTAGCTCCGTAGCGGACGGCCACCGCCCCTGTCTCCGGGTTGATGCCGCCGTCCACGTAGATATCTGTACCCGATCCGAAGGTCCTGCGCAACACGGGTATCTTCCGGCACCCGGACTCCATGAAGCTCTGCCCGCTGAAGCCGGGCTCCACGGTCATTGCCATCAGGCAGTCCAGTCGGCCGGCCACTTCCTGAACGGCCTCGGGGGGCGTGCCCGGCTTCAGCGCCACGCCCACCTCCGCGCCCAGGTCCCGGACGGCCTCCACCGCTCCGGGAAGATCGTCAACCGCTTCGGCGTGGAAAAGCACGATGTCCGCCCCGGCCTCCACGAAAGCCGGCGCGTAGCGCAGCGGATCGGTGATCATCAGGTGGACGCCGACGGGAATGTCGGCGCATTCGGCAACGGCGGCCACCAGGCGAGGGCCGCACATGATGTTGGGAACGAAGTGCCCGTCGGCCACGTCGAAGTGCAGCAGGTCCGCCCCGGCGGCCTCCAGTTCGGCCACCGAATCGGCCAGGCAGGTCAGGTCGGCGTCCAGGATGCCCGGAGCGATCTTTATCTGCACGGTCACGCTCCTGAACGGAGGGCCGTCAGGCCGGGGAGTTCCTCGCCACTGAGGAAGGTCAGTGCGGCCCCTCCCCCGGTGGAGACGTGACTCATCTGGTCGGCCAGTCCCATCTTTTCGACCGCTTCGGCGGTCTCGCCGCCGCCCACGATGGTGGTGGCTTCGGAGTCGGCCATGGCGCGGGCCAGCCGGCGGGTTCCTTCGGCGAACTCCTCGATCTCGGCGTAGCCTACCGGGCCGTTCCAGGTGACCAGTTCAGCGCCGGCGATCTTTTCCGCCCAGGCTCCGGCCGTCCGGGGACCGATGTCCAGCCCGATCCATCCGTTCGGGATCTCCACCTCGAAGGTGCGCACCTCCGCGCCGCTTTCGATTTCCTGCGCGCAGACGTGGTCGACCGGCAGGCATATCTTGGCTCCATCAGCGGCGAGCAACTCTCCGGCGTCCTTCAACAGGTCCTCCTCCACGATGGAGTTCCCGACGGAGAGGCCCTGCTGCTGGAGGAAGGTATAGGCCATGGCCCCGCCGACCAGCAGGAAATCCACCTTCGGCAGCAGGTTCCGGATGGCCGGGAGCTTGTCGGAGACCTTTGCCCCGCCCATTATCGCAACGTAGGGCGAACCGGGGTCCTCCACAGCGCGGGAGAGATAACCGATCTCTTTCTCGATGAGGAGCCCCGCCGCGGAGGGGAGGTATTCGGCCACTCCGGCGGTGGAAGCATGGGCGCGGTGGGCGGTCCCGAAGGCGTCGTTGATGTAGATGTCCGCGAGAGCCGCGAGTTGCCCGGCGAAATCGGCGTCGTTGGCCTTCTCCTCCGGGTGGAACCGGGTATTCTCCAGAACCAGCAGCTCTCCTTCGGCGAGTCCGGCGACGGCCTGTTCGGCTTCCTCACCGACGCAGTCCGGCGCGAAGGCCACTTCCTCCCCCAGCAGTTCGCCGAGTCGGCGGGCGACCTTCCGCATACTCAACTTCGGGTCGGGCTCTCCCCCCGGGCGGCCCAGGTGGCTCATGAGGATGAGCTTTGCGCCGCGTTCCCGGGCGAACTCGATGGTGGGCAGGGCTTTACGGATGCGCAGGTCATTGGTGATCTTCCCGGTCTCGTCGTCGAGGGGCACGTTGAAGTCGACGCGCACCAGAACTGTGCTGCCGGCCAGCTCATCGGCCAGGTCTCCAATGGTCTTCATCGTCCTCCTCCATATCGCCGAAGGGCTTCGGCGGCAACTGCAGCAACGGGGTGCATCCCGCCGGGAAGCACCCCGCCATCTGCACGATCGATCTTCGGTCTCTTACAGCGCGGCCGCTTTATCCATCAGGTCCACCACCCGGTTGGAGTAGCCCCACTCGTTGTCGTAGAAGGCGATGGTCTTCACCATGCGATCGCCGACCGCCATGGTGTTGGCGGCGCAGAAGATCGCGCTGTGGGGGTCGCCCAGGCAGTCGGTGCTGACGATGGGGTCCTCCACGTAGGACAGTATGCCCCGCATGTCTCCCTCTGCGGCCTGCGCCATGGCGGCGTTCACGGCGTCAACATCGACATCCTGCTCACACTCCGCCACGAAATCGATCACCGAGCCGCAGGGCACCGGCACCCTGAGGGCCATGCCGTCAAGGCGGCCGTCCAATTCGGGGATGGCTGTGCCGATGGCCTTGGCGGCGCCGGTGGTGGTGGGGATGATGTTGACCGCCGCCGCGCGCCCACGGGCGAACTTGCTGTGGATCTGGTCCACGGTCACCTGGTTGCCGGTGTAGCCGTGAACTGTGGTCATCAGTCCGCGGACGATCCCGAAGCTGTCGTTCAGCACCTTGGCCACCGGGCCGATGCAGTTGGTCGTGCAGGAGGCGTTGGAGATGCAGAGATCGTCGGCGGTAAGGACCTCCCCGTTGACCCCCAGCACGATGGTGGCGTCCACCTCGTCCTTGGCCGGCACGGTGAGCAGCACCTTGCTGGCGCCGGCCTCCAGGTGGTCGCCGTAGCCGCCCTTCTCGCCGCTGCGGGTGCGGAAGACGCCGGTGGACTCGACGGCGAAGTAAACGTCCAGCTCGTCCCAGGGCAGCTTTTTGGGGTCTTTCTCCTTGAGCACTTCGTAACTGACGCCGTCGACCACCAGGTCGTCGCCCTGGACGTCGACCTCGCCCGGGTACTGTCCGTGGACGCTGTCGTACTTCAGCAGGTAGGCCAGGTTCTCCGCCCCGGCCAGGTCGTTGATGGCGGCCACTTCGAAGTTGTCCCTCTCGGCCATCACGCGGAAGACCAGGCGTCCGATTCTGCCGAATCCGTTGATCCCAACCCTGATAGCCATGCAGCTATACTCCTTTCGGTAGAAGTCAGAAAACGATCAGGCTGTGTCCTGAGGGTCTCCGGAGGGCGTGCACTACGGGTGCGGCACGTAGTGATGTTCCACGCCCCCAACCCCACAAACTATAATGCCGCCGTCGCGACGTGTCAAGTTTACTCACGCCTGGAGCATCTCAGTTCCGGCCGTACTCCGCGGGGCGGGATGCCCGTACGCGTTTACCGGGCCGGGCGACCGAAATGGCCCGGATCGTCGGCCGATTGCCCCGTAGACCTATCCCGATCACAAGGCATCCGCGCGAAACGGATACGGATGGCACCGTTACTGCGGGCAGGGATGCCCGCGCTGCGACGAGCCCCGGGCGGAGGCGGCCGGCCTACCCGCCGGCGTGCTCCACCGGGATGGTGCGCCCGCAGCCGGGGCACTCAACCCGCGGGGCCGAGAAGCTGGGGCTGAGCTGGATGGTCTCCCCGCAACTGCACTGGAACGACTGCCACTTCCCGCCCTCACACTGGAACACCAGTTCCTCCTCGGGAAGGTCGGCCACCGATTCGACGTTTCCGTCGGCGACAGGCTGCAGGGTCTCGCCCTCCTCGGCCGCTCCGGCCGCGGCCATTCCGGCGACCGCCGCCATCGGGATCACCCGCCCGCACCGCGGACACCGTATCTCGTCCTGCTCGAAGTTCGGCGGCACCTTGGTTCGGAGGCCGCACGCGCAGGTGATAAAGACCAGGCCGTTGAGCCGGTGCAGGATGTCCACCACCTCCCGGGCCTTCTCCAGGTCTCCCTTCTCCGGCTCGGCGGAGGGTTCGCGGACGGCACTGCGCTCGGCCTTCGAAAGGGTCCTCGACCCGATCAGATGGTCACCGGTCGCCTCGGCGTACGCGTTCTCGTAGGCGGCGTAGTCGGCGCCGCCGGCCATGGCTCGGAGCACTTTCACGCGCTCGGAGGTGGGGGGATGGGTGCTCAGGAGTCCCGCGCCGCCGGAGGCCTTCAGGGGATTGACGGTGAACATGGGCGCGACGGCACGATTGACCTTCTTCATCCGGCCGGCCGCCGCCGATATCTTCTCCAGCGCCGAAGCCAACCCTTCCGGATACCGGCTGAAGCGCGCCGAGCAGGCGTCCGCCAGGTATTCCCGCCGGCGGGAGCAGGCCAGGTAGAGCAGCCGGGCTATGATGGGGGCCAGTATGGCGAAGACCAGTGCAACCACGAGCACCAGGCCGGCCCCCTTGCCCCGGCCGCGGCGCCTCCTGCCCCCGTAGACCATGGAACGCAGAAACACGTCGGAGATCAGCACGATCGCCGCCACAAGCACCCCGGCCAGGGTCATGTAGCGGGTGTCGTTGTTGACCACGTGGCCGATCTCGTGGGCCACCACTCCCTGGAGTTCGTCGCGGCTCAGCCGCATCAGCAGGCCGGTGGTCACGGCCACGGCCGATTCCTCCTCGCCGCCCACGGCGAAAGCGTTGGGGGCGTCGGAGTCCAGGATGTAGACCTCCGGCATTTTGGGCAGCCCGGAGGCGATGGTCATCTCCTCCACAACGTTGAACAGCAGGGGGTAGTCGTCATGCTCGATGCGGCGGGCGCCCACGCTGCCCAACAGCAGCCTGCGGCCGCTCAGGGTGGCCGTCACCGTCAGGATAAGCCAGAGGGTGACGGCGACGACGATCCCCGCCATCCAGCCGCGGGGATGGAAGGAAGCGCCGACCAGGTAGCCCAGGGCGATGAGCACGCCGCCGAGGGCGGAGATCAGGAGAAACGAGCGACGCTTATTGGCGCGTATGGCTTCCCACATGGTTCCGGCGGGGCCGAGTCCGGCTTCTCAAAGTCTCTCAGAACTCCACCTCGGGGACGGCCCTCTCGGCCTCCAACTCCACCTCGAAGAAATCGCGCTCCTGGAAGTTGAACAGCCCGGCCACGATGTTGGCCGGCACGCTCTGGATGCGCGTGTTCAGCTTCATGGCCTGATCGTTGTAGAACTGGCGGGCGAAGCCGATTTTGTTCTCCGTGGAGGTCAGCTCCTCCTGGAGGGCCAGGAAGTTCTGGTTGGCCTTCAGGTCGGGGTAGCGTTCGACCACCACGAAGAACTGCCCCAGGGCGTTGCTGAGCTGCTGCTCGGCGCCCGCCGCCTCGCCGGGGCCCCCGGCCTGCTGCGCCAGGTTGCGGGCCTTGGTCACTTCCTCGAGGGTTTCCCTCTCGTGCTCCATGTAGCCTTTGGCCGTCTCCACCAGGTTGGGGATCAGGTCGTGCCGGCGTTTGAGCTGCACGTCGATCTGCGCCCAGGCGTTGTTGACCCGCTGTCGCAGACGAATCAGCCCGTTGTAGGTCAGCGCCACCCAAAGGCCGATGACGACGATCAGGCCCCCGAGAACCAGCAGAACGATCGTAACGGCTTCCATATGTCGCGACCTCCTTTTGGTCAGATGCCTTTAACGTCTCGGGCGGGGAGCGCGGGCCCGGCGCCTACGGGGGCTCGGGATGGTCGGTGGCCAGCTCCCCGAAGAACCGCACCAGCGGATTGGCCTCCTCGGCGCCCGCCGCCCTCACCACCGCCCGCAGCTCTCCCCGGTCGAACCACAGGCCGTGCCGCCGCGCGCACCGGTCCACCACTACGGGGGGATCGGTGTCGGTCTGAACCTCCCGCATCGGTTTGCGGCATACGGGGCAGGGGCGCCTGCCGCCGTCGGTGGGCTTTTTCCCGCGCTCCGAAGACAGCGCCCGGAGGAACTCCCCCTCCAGCACGCCGGCCCGCTGTCCGATCAGCTCCAGCTCGCCCGAATCCAGCCAGACCCCGCCGCACGCACAGCAGTAGTCCAGCTCCACGTGCTCGAACTCCAGCACGAGCATCTCTTTTTCGCACGCGGGGCACAACATGCGCGCCTCCTCGCGGGTCGGTCGGTTATCATACCGACTGCCGGGCCGCAAAGCAAAGCGTGCCCCCTCCGTTGCCCTGCCCGGTCCGCGCGGGCTATCATGGTCGACGAGGGGGAACCGGCTTTTGCGGGGGAGTGGCGTCATGTCCATGCAGGCGAAGGTTGCCGTGGTGACGGGTGCCAACCGGGGGCTCGGGCGGGGACTGACCGAAGCGCTGGCCCGGCGGGGGCAGACGGTGCTGATGGTCTGCCGGGACAAGATGTCCGGCCAGCTCGCCGAGAGTGAACTGCGCACTCAGGGGCTGGACGTCTCCCTGTTCATCGCCGACCTCCGGAGCCCCGCCGACATCCGGGACCTGGCCGACGAGGTGGCGGCCCTCTTCACCAGGGTCGACGTGCTGGCCAACTGCGCGGGGGTCAACCTGGAGGGGGAGGGTGCAACGCTGGAGGACCTAAGCCCGGAGGTCCTGGCCGCGACGATGGAGACCAACTTCCGCGGCATCCTCTGGATGTGCACCGCACTGTTGCCGCTGCTGGGGAACTCCCCCTCCGGGCGCATCATCAACTTCACTTCGGGGCTCGGCCGGCTGTCGGTCCCCCACAGCGGGCGCTACCCGGCCTACAGCATTTCGAAGACCGCCCTCAACGGCCTGACCAAAGTGCTGGCCGCCGAACTGGAGACGACCAATGTGCTGGTCTTCTCGGTGGACCCCGGCTGGGTGCGGACGGAGATGGGCGGAGAGGACGCGCCGCTCTCGGTGGAGGAAGGCGTCGACACGCCCCTCTGGCTGGCCACGGCGGAGCCGGACGAGCTGCGGTCCGGCGCGCTGTATCACCGCAGGGAGATCATCTCCTGGTAGCTCCGGACGTGACCTCCGTGCGCCGGGGGCGAGCCGATTTTGCATTCAGCCGCCGCCCTCGCTAAGATGGCCTCGTTATGTCCCCAACCGACAAAGGCGTCAAGATCGTGGCCCGCAATCGGAAGGCGCGTCACGAGTACGAGATAGAGGACACCTACGAGGCAGGCCTCGTCCTGCGGGGCACGGAGGTGAAAAGCCTTCGGGAGGGCAACTCCAGCATTGCCGAGGCTTTCGCCCGGCCGAAGGGCGACGAGCTGTACCTCTACGACATGCACATACCGCCCTACGAGGCGGGGAACATCCAGAACCACGACCCCAAACGCCCCCGCAAGCTTCTGCTGCACCGGCGCCAGATCGACCGCATCATCTCCCAGTGCACCCAGAGGGGCTACACCCTCATCCCGCTGAGCGTCTACTTCCGGGAGGGCTACGCCAAGGTGGAACTGGCGCTGGCCCGCCACAAAAAGAGCTGGGACAAGCGCCGACAGAAGGAAGAGCGCCAGCGCCGCCGCGACCTCCAGCGCGAACTCCACCGCCGACGATAGCGCTGTAGGCGCCCCAAACACTGACCGGCGTGGGTCCTACAGGGATTCTCGCTTCAGGTCGAGCCAGGCGAGTTCTTCGGGGGAGAGCTTAAGCTCCAGGGCGGCCGCGTCGTCCTCCAGCTCCTCGCGGTTTCGGGGGCCGACCAGTGGGAAGACCTCCAGGTCCTGGTTGAGGACGAAGGCCAGGGCCAGGCGCGGCACCGAGACCCCCTTCCGGCGGGCCAGCTCATGCGCGCGGTCCAGGCGGCGGAAGTTCGGCTCGTGACAGAATCCCCGCAGGCAGGCGGGGTCGAGCGAGTCCCTGATCTCCGCGAAATTGCCGCTGGTCAGCCGCCCCGAGAGGAATCCCCGCGCCAGGCTGGACCAGGCAAACACGGGCATCCCCTGCTCCCGGTACCATTCCCTGGCCTCCTCGCCTTCCGGCCCGCCGATGGTCAGGCAGCCGCCCCACGCCTCCCCGATCTGCACGGCCAGGCTGTAGTTGGGGCTGGTGGCGGCGAAAGGCACCAGCCCGTTGCCCTCCGCGTAGCGGTTGGCCTCGCGGATGCGCTGCCAGGTCCAGTTGGAGCCGCCGAAGGCACGAGTCAGCCCTTCCTCGCGCAGCTCGTTCAGCGCATCAACGATCGGCCCCACGGGCACGGACGGATCGTCGCGGTGGAGCATGTAGAGGTCGATGTAGTCGGTCCCCAGGCGCTCCAGGCTGTCCTCCAGGTCCGAGCGTATGGCGTCGGGCCGCACCCGCGCGCCCTCGCCGCCGGGGTGGGCGCCCTTGCCCAGGATGACAACGTCCTCCCGCACGCCGCGCTCCGCGATCCACTTGCCGAACGTCCGCTCCCGGCCCTCACCGTAGACGTGGGCCGTGTCGAAAGCGTTGTAGCCCACCTCGTGGGCCTCGTCGAGCAGCCGGAGGCTTTCGGCCTCCCGTCCGGGGTCCACCACCATCGTGCCCAGCACCAGTCGGGAGATCGGCTTCCCGATGCCTTCAACCGATCCGTACTCCATGTTTCTTGTCCGTTTCGTCTCAATGAGTGGGGGCCCGCGCGGCGCCGGCGGCGCCCTTTACTCGAAGGGGTAGCTGAGGCCCCATTGCGCGCGAATCCAGTCCAGCGTGCGCATGACGGCCAGAGAGTCGTCCAGGGGCATGATTTCGCTCTCGGTCCGCCCCTGGCGGAGGCACTCCATCACTTCGGCGGCTTCGTAGTTGTAGCCGTTGCCCTCGTAGGGTATCTCCAGCACCTCTTCCTCGCCGTCCCGGCCGCAGACGGTAAGCTCCTGTGCGTGCCAGAAGGGATGGTGGACTTTGATGCGGCCCTCGGTGCCGTAGAAGTGGGCCTCGTGGGGGGTGGAGGTCCGCACGGCGCAGGTCAGGACGGCCAGCCGTCCGCCCGCGTAGCGGAGCAAGATGGCGGACTGCTCGTCCACGCCCGTCTTCCCGATCTCGGCCAGGGAGGCGACCGCGAGGGGTTTGCGCCCGCAGACCATCGAAGCCAGCGAGACGGTGTAGCAGCCCACGTCCAGCAGCGCGCCGCCGGCCAGCTCCGGATTGAGGAGGCGGCCTTCGGGATTCCAGCTGGTCCGGAAGCAGAAATCCGCCTTCAGCATCCGCAGATCGCCCACCGCACCCTCGGCCAGCAGCTCCCGCAATCGCACGACAGCGGGTATGAAGCGGGTCCACATCGCCTCCATCAGGAAGATGCCTTCCTCGCGGGCGGCGGAGACCATATCCTCCGCCTGGGCGGCGTTGGCGGCGAGGGGCTTCTCACAGAGCACCGCCTTCCCGGCCCGCAGGCACAGCAGCGTGTTGTCGCGGTGGAGGGTGTGGGGCGTGGCCACGTAGACCACGTCGACCTCCGGATCGTCGGCCAGCCCGGCGTAGCTGTCGTGCCGCCGGGGCGCCCCGAACTCGTCGGCGAACTCGTCGGCGGTCTCCTGTGCGCGCGAGCCGACGGCGGCCAGCTCGGCATCCTCCAGGCATTCCAGGCCGCGTGCGAACTTGTGCGCTATGGACCCGGTGCCCAAAATGCCCCATCTGATCGTCTCCGGCATTGGTTACTCCTCCAGTCGGCGGAAGCGGGGAGCATAGCTTTCTCCGGGCCGCACCGCAAGGGAGAGCCGCAAAGGCGCCCGCCTCGCGGCGTCATGCTGAGGCACCTCCCCCGCAGGCGCCGAACGCATGCCGCCGTTCCATCGCCCTGTGCCTTCTCTTCCAGGCGGGCAGGCTCTCCCGAGGCGGGCAGGCGTCGCTCGTAAAAACAGCGCCCGCTGATAACCAGCTCCGGCTGGATTGCAGACGCTTTCTACGAGGCAGTTTCGGCCGTCAGGTCATCGTAGGCGGACACGATCAGTGCGATGAGTTCGGCCTCTTCGTCCGGTTCGAAGCCGCAGTGCTCGTTGAGCAGCGGGCGGAGATCCATCTCGGTCTCCCCCTCCCGACGGGCCACCGCGGCGGCGGCCGCCAGAGCCCTGGCGTAGAGTTCGGGCCGGATGCCCTCCCCGGCCACTGTTCGCACCGCGTAGACGAGCCGCTCGGTGGGTCGGAGTTTGCGCATGATGCCGCGTATGCCCCGGTCGACGGAATCGTGGAAGACGGGGCAGGTGGTACGGCGAAGTATGGAATCGCAGTAGTTCATCTGGGCGTTGCGGTCCAGGGCCGCTCCGTGCCGCGAAAGGAGGGCTGCGGTGGCCTCATCCACCAGAAGGCGGCGGGCCTGTTCCATCAGGTCGGCGTCGTCCCGCAATTCGCTGAAATACGTCGCCCCGCGGAGGCAGCCCATCGCGGAGAGGAACAGGTGGAGCCCGTTGTGGGCGAGCATCTTGGAGTCCTCCGCGGCGGCGAACTCCCTCTCCGGCAGGGGCCGGACGGCCACGGGAGTGGCCGGCATCCCTTCCACGGCGTGCTCCTGCACCGGAATGCCGAAGTACGGCTCCGCCACCACGCCCCACTTCAGACCGGGCGCGGCGGGCCGGACCGGCGGCTTCGGGTCGGTGACGGTCTGGCACATCCTGCCCATCACGGTGTCGCCCGTCCGCAGCCGGTCCGTCAGGTCCGGGCCGGGCCGCTCCCGCACGGCCCGAAGGAGGCCCGCGGCGATCTCGACCCCGTTCTCGCCACAGAGCACCCGGAGGGGCCGTTCGGGACCGCGCCGGCCGGCGGCGGCCGCCAGCACCGACGCCAGCCCGTGCAGGTTCCGCGCGCCCACGGCCGTGAACACCAGGTCGGCATCGTCAAGAACCTGAGCGACGTCGCGCTCCGGCCCGTCCCGCAGTTGGACGCCGTTGACTCGATCGACGCGGACCGACCGCATGGACAGGCCGGACTGGTTGAAGGTGTAGGATCCCTCCCGCTCCAGGTGGTCCAGCAGGTCGGCTTTGGCCGGGATGTCCAGGTAGGTAACCCGGCAGTCGGCCGAAAGTTCGTCCCCCAGGAAGCCGAGCCCCAGGGCTCCGGCTCCGAAGACGGCGACGTGGATGGGGGACTCATTCACGAGATTTGTCTCCTCTCGGCGGCAGGAGGCTTCGGCGGCCGACGGCCGCGTCAATGTAGTTGCACACGACGTATTCGGCGGACGTGCCGGCTACGTCCGCCGGCTGACCGATGGTTCGGGTATCTGGGCCACCAGCATCTCAACGACCTGGACGCTGTCGATTCCCTCCGCCTGTGCCTGGAAGTTACAGGCGATCCGATGGCGCAGCACGGGCACGGCCACGTCTCGTATGTCCTGGGTGGCGACGTTGACGCGTCCGTCGATGGCGGCCATGGCCTTTGCCCCCAGAAGCAGGTGCTGGCCGGCCCGCGGGCCGACGCCCCAGTCCACGAAGTCCCGGATGAACTCGGGGGCGGTCTCGGACGTCGGCCGGGAGGCCCGTACGAGGTTGGAGGTGTACTCCACCACGTAGGGGGAAGTCACAATGTCTTGCACCAACTCCTGCATGGCGAGGATCTGCTTCCCGGCGAGCACGCTCTCCAGCCGCGGCCGCGGTCCCCGGGTGGTCTCGGAGAGTATCTTCTGCTCGACGCTTTCCTCGGGGTAATCGATGTGGATGTTGAACATGAACCGGTCAAGCTGGGCCTCGGGAAGGGGGTAAGTGCCCTCCTGTTCGATGGGGTTCTGAGTGGCGATCACGAAGAAGGGGTTCGGCAGGTCGTAGGTGGTCTGGCCGACCGTGACCTCCCGTTCCTGCATGGCCTGGAGGAGCGCGGCCTGGGTCTTGGGCGGTGTGCGGTTAATCTCGTCGCCCAGCACGATGTGGGCAAAAAGAGGCCCCGGCACAAAGCGGAACTCCCGCTGCCCCGTGCTCTCGTCCAGCACGTCGGTGCCGGTGATGTCGGTCGGCATCAGGTCGGGGGTAAACTGAATGCGGCGGAAGCTGAGGGAGGTGACCTCTGCGAGGCAGGAGACCATCATCGTCTTGGCCAGCCCGGGGACGCCGACCATCAGGCAGTGGCCCCGGGCCGCGATACAGGCTATCAACTGCCTCAGCACCTGTCGCTGGCCATAGATGACCCGTCCCATCTGCGAGAGCATGATGTCCACGTTCTCGCTGAACTCCTCCAGCCTTCTGGCAAAGTCAGCCCCCTTCTTTTCGGCCATGACCCCTCCTCACGCCGGCAGGATTTCCTTGATGTACACTCTCTCGCCGCGCCGGGCGGACTCTGTGGTGGCAAAGACCATCGCCAGGCTCTTCAAGTTGTCCCGCCCGCTGGTCTCCGGCTCCCGCCCTTCCTCGATGGCCTGGGTGAACTCGCCCAGGGCGAACTCCTGTCCTTCGCAGGGCATCTTCTGCAGCTCCACTTCGGTGTCCTGCTCCGGGTGCTCGGCCGGCACGATGTGCACCCGGTCGTCCCGGAGTTCGACGGCGGCCCGCGGGCACTCCACAGCCCACTCACCAGCCCAGGTGGTCTCCGGCCGCCGCGTCACCCAGGAGCCATGGTACACGAATCTGAACCCGTCCTCGAAGTCAAAGAGCGCCACCGCGCAGGGGTCGTGCTCGAACCAACTCCACGCCGGCCGCCAGGTTTCCGCGTAGACCGAGACGGGCTCCCGCCCGCTCACCGCCCTCATCAGGTCGAAGTGGTGGATGCTCATGTCCCGCACCAGGGGATGCTCCATCTTCAGCCGGAAAGAGCGCGCGAACCGGGGGGCTTTCGCGAACCGGACAAGCGCGCTGTCGGGGGCGCCGAACTCCTCGCTTTCCAGAAGATAACGTATCGTGCGCACCCATGAGCGAAACCGGTAGTTCTGGCTGACCATCAGAGCCCTGTCCGCGCGGTCGGCGGCCTCCACCATCCGGCTGGCCCGCTCCATGGTGTCGGAGAGCGGCTTCTCGGTCAGGCAGTGCAGCCCCTGCTCGAAGGCGGCCAGTGCCACCCGGTGGTGCACCGCCGGCGGGGTGACGCAGAGCACGGCGTCGGCCTCCACCTGCCGGAACGCCTCCCGGTAGTCCGCGAAGCACTGCCCATCTGTCAGCCCGGTCTCCTCTCGGGCGGCCGCCAGGGCTTCGTCTTCAAGGTCGGCCACGGCCACCAGGTTCACCGAAGGGCCTTTCCGGACGATCTGCAACCATCCGTGTCCGAAGCCGCCAACGCCCACCTGTATAAGTCTCATCGGAATACCTCCATGGCACCGCTTCCCGCTGTTCTTGACACCCGCACCCCGTTGAGCTACTCTAAAAGCGATTCGTGCGCAACCCCAGCACGGGAAAAGGTATGGCAACCAAGGACCTTTACGCCAAAGCGCGGGAAGCGGTCGAGCGGGCAAACTACGACTATGCCGTGGAACTCTTCCGCCAGGTGTTGCGACAGGATCCGGAGTACCAGGACGCCCGGAAGGTCCTTCGCGGCACGGAGCGACGGAGGCTCCAGGAGAAGGGCCGCTCCATAGTGGGTCTTGTGGGTCTGCCGTTTGCGATGGCGTGGACTTTTTTCTCCGGCCTCACCGGAGGAGCCCGCAAGAAATTGGAGGCCTACGAGGACTTCCTGGAGAAGCACCCTGACAGCTTCTGGGGCCTCTGCGGTGCCGCCAGGGCCGCGGAGAAAGCCGGCCTGACGAATGAAGCCGTCGACATCTACAGGGACGCCCTCAACCACAAACCGCAAAACAAAAAAGCCCTGCGTCGGCTTGCCGACCTTCTCATAGACCAGGGCGATACGGCGGAGGCGCTGAAGTACCTGAAGAGGCTGCGGGACCTGCAGCCGGAGGACCGTGAGTTGCTCCACGAGGTGCGCGACCTGGAAGCCACCGGGCACATGGCCGCCCACAAGATGGAAGCCGGCCAGAGCTTCCGAGAGCTGATCCGAGACCGCGAACAGGCCGAACAATTCGAGGAAGAACGACGCATGGCCGTCAGCATGGGTGACCTGAAGGGCCAGGTCTCCCGGCTCGAGAGGCAACTGGAGGAGGAGCCGGAGAACGTCAACCGCATACTGCGCCTGGCCAGGCTCTACCGCGACGCCGACCGACTGGGCGACGCCCGGGACCTGCTCCGGGAAAAGCGAGAATTAATGCCGGAAAACTACGAGATCCGCGAGGAACTGGGTGACCTACAGCTCGTCATCTACGACCAAGCCATTGCCGCAGCCGAAGAGTCCGATGAGCCCGACGCCGAGGCCAGGGCCGAAGAACTGCGGGAAAAGCGAAACCAATACGGAATTAAAGAATACGAATGGCGGCTGGCCGAGCATCCAACCGACAGGGAAGCGCGCCTCCAACTGGGTCGCTTCTACATGGAGAACGGTGGATTCAACGACGCGATCGCCGCCTTCCAGGAGGCCGCCGAAGACGGCCGGCTCGAAACAAGCGCCCGCAAACTGCTGGGCCTCTGCTTCATGCGCAAAAAGCAGAACGATCTGGCGGTCGAACAGTTCGAGCAAGCCCTGTCTCTTCACCCCGAAATGGACGATGAAGGCAAGGGTCTGCGATACCTTATGGCCCAGGCCAAGGAGGCGATGGGCCAGAGGGAGGAGGCCCTCCAGATCTACAAGCGCATCTACAGTCAGGACATCAACTTCCGGGACGTCTCCGAAAAAGTGGACGCCCTCACTCCCTGAATTCCTTGCTCTTTTCTCTGGATGAAACGGAGGAGAAATCATGCCGCACCGCCCTTCCGCACTCAAACGTCTGCGACAGGACAAGAAGCGCAGCAAGCGCAACAAAGCCATCAAGAGCCGTCTGCGCACCGAAGAGAACAAGTACGACCGAATGCTGCAACGTGGTGAACTGGAGGAAGCCGAGCGGCAGTGTCGGCTGTTGACCAGGCTGCTCCACCGCGCCGCCGGCAAGAACGTCCTCCACTCCAACAAGGCCGCACGGAAGCAATCCCAGTTCCAGCGGCGCCTTAGCGCCCTCCGCGAGAAAGCCTCCGCATAGCCCGCCGGTCGCACCGACCGGTCAGAGGTTTGGCTGCCCCTCGCCGCCGGCCTCCCGGAACTGCTGGCTGAGCGGAAGCTGCTCGGCGCTGGGCGGGGGCGAATACTCCTTCACCATGCGCCGCAGCTCACCGGGATTCGGCATTCGGGAAACATCCAGCGCCACGGCCCCCATCCGGACCAGCCGACGCAGGCCCCTCCTTTTGGCCGCCGCTGCCGAACCCGTGGCGATGAACAGCGGCTTGCCCATGCGGAGCGCGTGAAGTGAGCTGTTCCACGTGCCCCCCGTGTCCCGGGGCTCGAAGGCCACAACCGCCTCCGAGAGCGCGACGATGAAACTGTTGCGCATCAAGGCCTGAGCCGTCTTCCATTCTCCGTCCAGCCCGAACGCGCTGGCCACGCACCATCGGTCCTCCGACCTACCGGCTGCGGAGGGCCGACGCCAGTGGAACCGCAACGCCCCGGTGGGCGGGAAAACCACGGTCGCCCCGCACCTCAGGGCAGCCATGTGCGCCCGGGTGTCGATGCCCCGCGCGCCGCCGCTGACGATCACCGATCCGGCGGCGGCCTGCCCCTCCGCCAGGGCCCCGGCCGCCGAGCGCGCCCGCCCGGAAGGTCGCCGGGAGCCGACCACCGCCACGGAGGGCCGCCCCAGCAGAGCGGCGTCCCCCCGGACGAACAGCGCTGCCGGTGCCCGGGCTCCGAGGTTTTCCGCCAGGGAGCCCGGATAGTCGGCACGCCCCCGCAGGACCACCCGGCCCCCGGCCCGCCGGAGCTTCCCCATCAGCGAACGCGCCGCCAGGAGCGGGGACTCCAGGCCGGCGACGCCGCGGGCGGCACCAGAAGGCAGTCCCAGCTCCCCCTGGAGCGTCTCCGCGGGCAGCGACGCCATCTCTCGCAAGGAGGCCCCTCCCTCGCGGGCGGCCTCCAGCAGGCGATTCACGCTCACCGGCCCGACACCGGAGGCCGAGCAGAGGGCCACCAGGCAGAGTTCCTCGCCGGTCAAAGGCTCTTCCACGCACTTGCTCCGCGACAGTTGTGAGACGGTTGAACGGCTCAATGCTACACTAAAGACGTGTCCTTTGCAAGGGGGTGCCGGCGAAGCCGCTTCGATGCGCCGAGGAGAGCAGGTTGACAATCGACGGAAGCGTGCCGTATAGTGCGGAGTTGTGCCGAATGGACAATTGATCCTTTTTTTTGGGGGCGCTTGCCGATGGATGTGGCGGCCCTCATCGATGAAGAGACGGTGAAGATCCCCCTGGAGGCGATGGACAAGGACGAAGCCATCGCCGAGCTGCTGGAGTTGCTCGTGCGCGCGGGGCGGATCGATGATCGCGAGGGCGCCCTCCGGGTGCTCTACGAGCGGGAAGAGAAGGGCACCACCGGCATCGGGGGGGGCGTTGCGATTCCCCACGCCAAACACCCCGACGTCTCGGGCGTGGAACTGGCCGTCGGAGTCAGCAAGGACGGCATCGACTTCGAAGCTTCCGACGCCGAGCTTGTTTACCTGGTGTTCCTCGTGATTGCGGAACCCCACAACCCCGGCCCCAACATCGAGGTGCTGGCCGACATCGGACACCTCATGCAACTGCCCGGCGTCTTCGAAAGCATGGTCGAGGCGGAGAATACCCGGGAACTGATCCAGACCATCGAGAGGGTGCGGGTGGAACTTTGAGCGACGTCATCGACAGAGTCCTGGAAGTTGAGGGCGAGGCCCGCCGACGCGTCAAGGAAGCCGAAAAGGAGGCGGAGGAGATCGTCCGTGACGCCCGCCGGACGGCGCAGGAGGTCCTCAACGCCGCCCGCGAGGAGGCCGAAAAGGAGGCCGAAAGCTGGGTTGAGGAGCGGACCCGGGAGCTTTCCGAAAAGAGGGAGCAGCGTCTCGACGAGGAGCGTCGGGAACTGCCCTCCCTCGAAGACGTCGGCGATGAGAAAATAGCGGACGCCGTCGACTTCATCGTCCGGAGCGTGGCTCCCACGCCGGATGAGTAGGGCCCGGCCGCGGCCTCTAATCTGCCGTTTCGGTGTTTCGATGAGCAATTCTCTCCCTGCCGATCTGCGCGTCAGGACCCCTTTGGAAGTGCCCTCCGACTTCCTGATGGCCAAACTGAGGGGACGCCGCGGCCGCCTCTACGAGGCCGAGCGACTCAAAGAGCTGAGCCGCGCCGCCGACCTGGGAGATATCGTCTCCGAACTCTACCCGAGAAGCGACATCCGCTACCCCACGCGCCTGGAGAAACGTCTTGCCGCTTCCTGCGTTGACGAACTGGCCGGCCTCCTGAAGTATCTGTCCGCCGAACTCCGGGAATTCTACCGGCGGCTGTTGGACCGCTGGCCAGTGGAGAACCTGAAGGTTCTGCTCCGCCTGTTCGGCCGCGAGAAGTCTGTCCAACAATCCCGAGCCCTGCTGATCGAATTGCCCTCGCGCCTCGAGTTGCCGGTGGAAACCTTGCTGGAGAGCGAGAGCCTCCATCAGTTCCTCCGACGAATTCCCGTGGAGGGGCCCCGAGAGGGGGCGATGAAGGCCCTGCCCCTCTACGAGCAGACAGGGCAAAGGGCGTATCTGGAGATGGGGCTGGACAGGGGCTACTGGGAGGCCGTCGACAGGGCGCGGAGCGCCCTGCCGGGGCGCGTCTGCGATGCCTGCGACTCTCCGGTAATCAGCGAGCTTGACGCCGTCCGGCTGGTCTCGGTGCTCCGGGCGGCCCGAACCTACGAGGTCGACTGGCAGCGCATCCGGAAGATACTCCCCGGCGGCCGGGGAGAGCTGGACGACGAGGTGCTCGGCCGGGTCTACACGGACCCTTCCGCCGAGAGCCTGCTGAAGGAGGTACCCGCCCTGCGCCAGGCGCTCTCCGATGCGGAAGCGGCCGAATCGATCGGCCGGATCGAGCGAGCCCTGTGGCGGCGGACCTGCAGGCTCGCAGAGCGGCAGTTCCGCGGCTCCCTCAGCGGGCCCGCCGTTCTGATAAGCTACTACTACCTGAAGCGAAGGGAGCTGCGGCGCCTGAAGAGCCTGAGCGAACTGGTGCACCGGAGCGCCGAAGGACAGGAGATCAGAGAGGAACTGGACCTTTGAGACGCCGGCGGTCCACTCGGGCCGGCGGACCGGAGAAGCACTCTTGAGTAAGCCGCCACGGAGTCATGCTTGAGCCGAAGGACATGCGGAAGGTCCGGATCTTCGTCCTTGCCCGGGACGAAGAGCGGGTCATCAGGGAACTCGGCTCCCTGGACGTGCTCCACCTGAGGAGCAGCGTCGAGGAAAGCGGCGGGGAACTGGAGCCCGAACGGCTCGACCAGGAACTGGAGAAGTGCAGAGACCTGCTGGACCGGCTGGAAGACCTGTTCGATGAGCTGGGGCTGGAGGCACCAGAAGAACCCCCCGCTGGGCCGCTCCCCACTCTGCAGACGGCCGACGAGATCACCAGTTCAGTCGAGGAGATAACCGGAGAGAAGCGGGAACAGCTTGCCTCAGTGCGGGAAGGCATCCGGGAAAGCGAAGCCCTGGTGGAGGAGCTGGAACCCTACAGCGACATGCGCGCTTCTCTCGGACCCCTCCAGGACTCCGAGATGCTCTCGGTGAAAGCGGCAAAAGGCGATGGGGTTGACCTGGTTGAGCTGCGCGCCGAGCTGCCCCCCGGCAGCCTCGTGGTCACTCTGGACTCAGAAGGTCAGGGGAAGCCCGGCACGGTGCTGGTGATCAGTACCCGGCGCCGCCGGTTCGCGGTGGAGACAGCTCTGGAGGAAACCGGGCTGGAGGAGGTCGAACTACCGACCTGGGGCGAGCGGTCCCCCGCCGACGTCTACGAAGATGCCTCCGACAGCCTGCGTAAGCTCCGCCGCAAAAAGGACACCCTCGTCTCGGACCTCCGGAGCGTCGGGGAGCAGAACGTGGAGGCGCTGCGCCGCGCCTGGAGCGGCGTCCGGCAGCAGCGCGCCTTCTGCCGGGCCCGCCAGAAGTTCGGCACCACCTGGGCAACCGTCGTCATCACGGGATGGGTGCCGGCGGAGCGGGCCGAGGAGTTGCACCAGAGCCTGCGCGAAGCCACCGACGGGCGGTGCGTGGTGGAAACGTCGGAGCCCAGCGAGGAGGAGATCGAGGGGAACCTGGTGCCCACCCGGGTGGAGCACGGCGTCTTCTTTGCCCCTTTTGCGCGCCTGGTGAGGGGCTACGGGGTTCCCTCCTACTCCGAGATCGAACCTACGGTCATGTTCGCGGCTACTTTCCTGCTGATATTCGGGTTGATCTTCGGAGACCTCGGCCACGGGCTCGTCCTGATGGGGGCCGGATGGCTGATGGCCCGGTTCGCCGGGAGGGATGCGGTCCGGGACATCGGGAAAGTCATGGCCTTCTGCGGCGTTTCCAGCGCCCTTTGGGGCACTTTCTTTCAGGGCTCTTTCTTCGGGCAATCGCTCCGGGCGCTGGGGTTTCCGTTGACCCTGGGCTTTGAGCCCATGCGGTTCGAAGGCGCCGGGGCGGGGGCCGGGGAGCACGTCATGCGCTACCTGCTGCTGGCCGCGCTCCTGGGCGTGGTGCTCATCAGCCTGGGGGCGATCATGAACGTGGTGAATCGGCTGCGGCGACGGGATATAGAGGGAGCCCTGATGGGGAGGTTCGGTGTTGTCGGGCTGGTGCTCTACTGGGGCGGGCTGGCATGGGTGATCAAGCTGGTGGTGGCCGGAGGGGGGCCGACGGACCTGTGGCTGGCCGGCGGGCTCATCGGAGTGCCCCTTCTGCTGCTGGTGGTTCACCGACCGCTTTTGAGCCTGTTGGGGGCTGAGGGAAGCGACGCGGAAGAAGGCCCGGTGGCAGGCCTGTTCCGCGGGCTCATCGAAGCTGGGGAAACGGTCATGGTCTACCTGGCGAACACGTTCTCCTTCCTCCGCGTGGCGGCTTTTGCCTTGAGCCACGCTGCGCTCTGCTTTACAATATTCGTCCTTGAGCGGCTCGTACAGGGCTTGCCGGGGGGGCCTGTCTGGGCCGCTCTTGTCTTTGTGCTGGGTACCGGGCTGATCATCGCCCTGGAGGGGCTGATTGTGGCAATCCAAATACTCAGGCTCGAATACTACGAGTTCTTTACAAAGTTCTTCCGGGGAGAAGGCGTACAGTACGAACCCTTCGGACTCCGAACACAGGGCGGGGCGGAAGACCGATAAAGATTTGGTGGTGAGGAGAAAGCATGGAGCCAGTCAAGCGCAATTACATCCGGAAAGTGGCGATACTGACACTGTTGCTCGCCGCAATTCCTGCTGCGACGGGGCTCGGTCTGGCCGTCGCTTTCGGCCAGGAGAGCCCCGCCGACTCGCTTGAGCAGCTACAGGAGGAGGTCCCGACCGTCAGGTGGGACCTGGCCGTCGCGGTCTCGGTATCCATCGCCATCCCCTGCCTGGCAGCGGCTTATGCCGTCGCCAGGGTCGGTGCCGCAGCCCTGGGGGCCGCCAGCGAAAACCCGGAGCTGCTCACCCGCAGCCTCCTGTTCGTTGCGCTGGCCGAAGGTATTGCCATCTACGGGCTTCTGATAGCGGTGCTTCTTTACACGAAGCTGTGAGGCGGCGGTTCAGCCCCGCGGGAGGCGCCGATGAGTTTCTACGTGGTGGCCGACGAGGACACCGTGACCGGCTTCCAGCATGCGGGCATCCCCGGCACCGTTGTGCGGAATGCGCAAGAAGCCCGGGATGAACTCGACCGACTGGTGGAGCGCGGGGAGAAGGTCATCGTCATCACCACCGAGCAG
The DNA here is from genome assembly GCA_964510315.1 of uncultured candidatus Brocadiaceae bacterium. Taxonomy (GTDB): domain Bacteria; phylum Planctomycetota; class Brocadiia; order SM23-32; family SM23-32; genus CAZEAP01. The sequence goes on along the minus strand of CAZEAP010000004.1, from coordinate 48,560 downwards.
GTGGCCAACATGGTGCGGGAGAAGATCAACGCCATCCGCTACGGCGGGGAGTTTCCCTTGATCGCGGAGGTGCCCGGCCCCGAGGGGCCCAGCCCGGAAAGCCCCAGCCTGGTGAAAATGATCCGCGAGGCCGTCGGCATCAGGCTCTAATCTGACGGGCCGCATACCTATGAGCGACGAAGAACAGACCCTCGAAGAAGAGATTCGGTCCGATGCCGAAAGGCGCGCCGACCGCATCCGCAGGAAAGCGCGCCGCCAGGCCGAGAGCATCATCGAGGAGGCCCGTGAGAAAGCCGAAGAGCAGAGGGAACGTATCCGGGAAAGGGCCAAGAAGAAGGCGGAAGCAAAGAAGCGGCGACTGCGTGCCCGCCTGCAACAAGAAGCGCAGAACCTGCGGCGGGAAACCTATCAGCAGATGCTGGAGGAACTGCGCGGGCGCGCGCTGGAAGAACTCGAGCGCCTCCCCGAAAAAGAACGCTACCCACAGGTTCTGCTGAACCTGGCGCTGGCCGCGCTTGACCAGATGCAGGGCGAGCGGTTCGAGCTGGTGCTCAAGGAAAGCGACCGGGACCGCAGCCCTGATTTGCCCGAGCGCATATCGAAGGCGGCTTCCGAGCGGTTCCACAGGGAGGTCGAAGTGACCCTGAGCGAGGAGACGCTCGACGCCCTGGGAGGTGTGGTGCTCCGCTCGGCCGACGGCCATCAGGTGGCGGACCAGACCTTCCGCGCCCGCCTCGACCGGCTTTGGGACCAGATGCGCGAGAAACTCGCTGAGATCATTCCACCTCCTGCCTCCGGGGAGCAATGAGCGCTCAGGATACACAGGTCGGCAGGGTGGTCGGCGTGAACGGTCCCATCGTGCAGGCCGAGGGCATGGCCGGGGTCGGTGCCTTTGAGGTGGTCAGGCTGGGCCCCAAGGGGCTGATCGGCGAGGTAACCAAGCTCGCGGGGGACCGGCTCACCATGCAGGTCTACGAGTATACCGGCGGCCTGCGGCCCGGGGACGAAGTGCGGGCCACCGGGGGGCCCCTGGCGGTGACGCTGGGGCCGGGCCTGCTGGGGAATATCTACGACGGCCTTCAGCGCCCCCTGCGGCTCCTGGCTGAACGCGAGGGCGGCTTCCTGTCCGTCGGGGCCGCGGCGGAGGCGGTGGACAAAGAGAAGGAATGGAGCTTCTCCCCCTGTATCCAGGAAGGCCAGGAGGCGCAACAGGGGGACGTCTTCGGCACCGTGCAGGAGACCCCCGCCCTGGAGCATCGCCTGATGATACCCCCGCATCTTTCCGGGGAAGTAGTGGAGATCCAGCCGGAGGGGGACTATCCCGCCACCGAAACGCTCTGCGTGGTGGAAAACGAGAAGGGCCGCCACGGGCTGAACATGCTGCGGGAGTGGCCGGTGCGCCGGCCCCGCCCGTTCGGACGTCGGGAGACCAGCTCGGCGGTGATGGCCACCGGCCAGCGGATCATCGACACGTTCTTCCCGCTGGCCCGGGGCGGCGCCGCCGCCGTACCCGGGGACTTCGGAACGGGAAAGACCGTCCTCCAGCAGCAGTTCGCGAAATGGAGCGACGCGGACGTGGTGATCTACGTGGGCTGCGGGGAACGGGGCAACGAAATGACCGACGTGCTCAGAACACTCCCGGAGCTGGAAGACCCCCGCACCGGGCGCACCCTGATGGAGCGCACCATCCTGGTTGCCAACACCTCCAACATGCCCGTGGCCGCCCGGGAGGTCTCCATCTACACCGGCATAACCCTGGCGGAGTATTACCGTGACATGGGCTACGCGGTGGCCCTGATGGCCGATTCCACCAGCCGGTGGGCCGAAGCCCTGCGGGAGGCCAGCAGCCGCCAGGAGGAGATGCCCGCCGAGGAGGGCTATCCCGCCTATCTGTCCAGCCGGCTGGCGGAGTTCTACGAGAGGGCGGGGCTGGTGGAAACGCTGGGGGGCCGGGAGGGCAGCGTCACGGTGATCGGTTCGGTCAGCCCCCCGGGGGGCGACTTCAGCGAACCGGTCACCATGCACACAACCCGCTTCGTCCGCTGCTTCCTGGCCCTCGACCAGGACCTGGCCTACTCCCGCCACTACCCGGCGGTCAACTGGCTGGACAGCTACAGCGAATACCTCGAGGACGTGGGCCCCTGGTGGGAAGAGTATAATCCCGACTGGGGCGCCCAGCGCGGCCGGATGATGGACCTGCTCAGCGAGGAGGATGAACTGCAGGACATCGTTCAACTGGTGGGGCGCGACGTACTGCCGGACAACCAGCGGCTGACACTCCTGGTGGCCGACCTGCTGAAGACCGGATTCCTCCAGCAGGACGCCACCGATCCGGTGGACACCTACTGCGAGCCGGAGAAGCAGGCGAAACTGCTGAAAATCTTCATCGCGTTCCTGCGGCGCACCCGGGACATCGTCCAGACCGGCGCCCCCATCGCCCGGGTGCGAGAATTGGACGTCGTCCCGGAGCTTAGGCGAGCCAAACTGCTGGAAGAACTGGACGAGCTGGACGAACTCCACCAGCGCATGGACCAACAGCTCAGCGAACTGGAGAAGCAGTACGGCTGATGAGAGACAAACCCGTACAATACGTGGGCGTGGACCGCGTGGACGACCCGCTGGTCTACGTCTCCGGCCTGCCCGGGGTGGGCTTCGATGAGACGGTGGAGGTCCGCTGCCCCGGGGAGGAGCCACGACGGGGCACCGTCCTGGAGGTCGACGGCGACCGGGCGGTGGTGCAGGTTCTGGGCGGAGCCTCCGGGTTGAGCAGTTCCCAGACCCGGCTGCGGTTCAGCGGCCACCCCTTCGAGCTGCGCGTCACCGAAGACATGCTGGGGCGCATCTTCGACGGCCTGGGGCGCCCGATCGACGGCGGCCCTCCGCCGCTGGGCGGGCAGCGAAGAAGCGTCCACGGCCGCCCGATCAACCCGGCGGCGCGGGCCTACCCGACCGATTTCATCCAGACGGGCATCAGCATAATCGACGGTTCCAACAGCCTGATCCGCGGCCAGAAGCTGCCGCTTTTCAGCGGCAGCGGCATGCCTCATCAGCGGCTGGCGGCCCAGATCGTCCGACAGGCGACACTCCTGGAGGAGAAGGCGTCGTTCGCCGTCGTGATGGCCGGCATGGGCATCAAGAACGACCAGGCCAACTTCTTCCGGGACAGCTTCGAGGCGGCCGGCGTCATGGGAAGGGTCACGCTCTTCCTCAGCCCCGCCGACGCCCCGAGCGTGGAGCGAAAGCTCACCCCCGAATGCGCCCTTACCCTGGCCGAGTACCTGGCCTTCGAGAAGGACATGCACGTTCTGGTGCTTCTGACCGACATGACCAACTACTGCGACGCCCTCCGGGAGATCAGCAGCGCCCGGGATGAGATACCGGCCCGCAAGGGCTATCCGGGCCACCTCTACAGCGACCTGGCCGCCCTCTATGAACGGGCCGGCCGCGTGCAGGGCGCCGAGGGGTCCATCACCCAGATGCCCATTCTCACCATGCCTTCCGACGACATCAGCCACCCGGTGCCCGACCTGACCGGCTACATAACCGAGGGGCAGATCGTCTTCGACAGGAGTCTCTTCCAGCAGGGGATATACCCCCCCGTCGGTGCCCTGATGAGCCTTTCCCGCCTGATGAAGGACGGCGTGGGGAAGGGCTACACCCGCGAGGACCACATGGACGTCTCCAACCAGCTCTACGCGGCCTACAGCCAGGTGGAGGAGGTCCGGGGGCTGGCCTCGGTCATCGGCGAGGAGGAGCTTTCCCCCGCCGACCGGCAATACCTGGAGTTCGGTGAGGCATTAGAACAGCAGTACATCCATCAGGGGCAGGAGGAGGACCGCTCGGTCGAGCATACCCTGGACCTCGCCTGGGAGGTGGTCAGCATACTGCCCCGCAGCGAGTTGAGCCGGCTCAGCGAGGAACTGCTGGAGCGCTACTACGGGACCGCGGAAGCGGAACCCGCCGCCGAACAGCACGCCGGGGAGGAGAGCTGACATGCCCCGTATGGACATCGCGCCCACCCGGCAGAACTACCTGGACATACAGGAGACCCTGGAGCGGGTCCAGCAGGGCTACGACCTGCTGGACAAGAAGCGGCAGATACTGGTGACCGAATTGATGTCGGAGCTGGAGGCCGCGCGCCGCATCAAAGAACAGGTCGCAGACGCCATGGAGAAAGCCTGTGCGGCGTACCGCAGTGCAGCCGTCCGCCAGGGCTCGGCCGGACTCAGGCGCCAGGGCTGCGCCGTGCAGATGCAGCACTCCGTCAGCATCCGCTCCCACTCGGTGATGGGCGTTCCGGTGCCGGACGTCGAGTGCGAACCGGACACTTTCGGCCTGCAGTTCGGGCTGAACTCCGGCAGCGGCCACAGCGATCAGGTGATGGCCCGGTTTCTGGAAGCCGTTCCCCTGGTGGCCGAACTGGCGGAGGTGGAGAACGCCGTGTTCCGGCTGGCTCGGGAGATACGCCGGACCCAGCGCCGGGTAAATGCGCTGGAGAACCTCTTCATACCTTCATATAAAGAGGCTATAAAACGCATCGAGGACGTGCTGGCCGAGCGTCGCAGAGAGGAGTTCATCGTCCTGCGCAAGGTAAAGCGCAAGCGAGAGGCGGCCCGCGAACGGGAGCGCGCCCGCCGGACCGAGCAATCAGCGCCTCCGGAGTAAGCGATGGCCAAACAAACCTACGCGAAGATACTCCTGCTCGCCGAGAGCAGCGAGACCGGGATGCAGGCCGCCAAAGACGCCATCAACCTCGCCGCCGACGAGGGGGCTGTGCTGGTCGCCGCCGCCGTGGTCGACACCGCCACACTGAAGCAACTGCTCAAATACCGGATCTTCGTCGAAGAAGAAATGGACGAGTATGAGGAGGAACTGGAGGAGTCCTGTCGCAAACAACTGAACTACGTAAGCCAACTGGCCGACCAGGCGGACGTTAAGAGCAGAACCGTTCTGCTCAGGGGGGCATGCCACACCGTAATCCTGCGGGAGCAGAGCAAGAGAGACGCCGACCTCCTGGTGATGGGTGCCTTCCGCGCCACCACCACCAAGCGGGACCTCATGGCCCACGAGAAGCAACTCATCATCGACGAGATCCCCTGTCCCGTCCTCCTGGTTCGGTAGAAGGTCGGTGCCCGGGCGATGGAGCCCGGAACCGTGCGCCGGTTCGCCTGAATTCGTTCCTGATCCAGCAGTCCGGAGGTAAAACCATGAACGAAGGATTCAAAGTGCTGATGACGCGCAGAAGCATTCGCAGCTACACCGACGAGCCGGTGAGCGAAGAGGAGGTCGAACAGATGCTCCGTGCGGCCATGGCAGCGCCGTCCGCCGGCAACGAGCAGCCCTGGCACTTCGTGGTGGTCCGCGACGCCGACGCAATGGAACGGATAACGGAAGTGCACCCCTATGCCGGCATGCTGAAGGAGGCGTCCGTCTGCATCGCCGTGCTGGCCGACCTCTCGTTGGAGAAGCACTCCGGCTACTGGGTCCAGGACTGCTCGGCGGCCACCCAGAACCTCCTTCTGGCGGCCAACGCACTCGGCCTGGGGGCCGTGTGGCTCGGCGTCCATCCGGTCGAAGAGCGCCAGGAGGGCGTCCGAGAGATATTGGGGCTCCCTGAGAACGTGATGTGCCTGTCGCTGGTCTCCATCGGCCATCCGGCCGAACGCCCCGGTCCGGCCGACCGCTGGGACACCTCGCGCATCCACGAAGGCACGTGGTGAGGGACCGGCGCAGGTTAACCGTACGCGTTTACCGTGCCGAGCGACAGCAATGATCCAAATCGGCGGCTTTGCCGTTTCGCGGATCATCGATTGAGCAGCCTTCCAAGGAGTGCCCCGCCTCCTGCACACGGCACGCCGCAGCCCCGCAGGGGCGTTACATACCAGCCCAGGGCCCGGCCCTGGGGGTACAGGTCCACCCCTCAAATACTTGAGCCCTGTAGGGGCGAGACATACGCGGGGCAGCCGGGCCTCGTCCGGTACATGGCGAGATGTCTGTCAACCTGAACGAATATGTCGCGCCCTTTCAGGGCTCGTTGGTTTATTGCCGATTTCTCCCAGGGCTGCGCCCTGGGCTGGTATGTCGGGCTCTTATAGAGCCCGGCGGCCGGATGCCGAGCAGTGGACCGCGTGGCGACGGCCGATTGCCGCTGTCGAACAGGCACAACTCCCAAAGCGTCCACGGTAAACGCGTACGGTTAACCTTGTCCGCCGGAGCCGTTATAATAACGGGTGACTTCTGCAGGAAGGACACAGATGAAGCGGAAGAAGGCCTTGAGCTTTTTGGTTGTGGTCGCCGCCGTCGTGGCCGCCCATGGTGTGGGCGCCGATGAGGATGCCGTCCGCCTTCGCCTGAACCTTCAGTCGGGCGAATCCTACTACAGCTACGTGACCGTTGTGCAGAAAAGCGCGCATCAGGGCGGCCCGGGCGGCGATGCTTCCGGTCTGACCGTCGAAAGGGGCCTGGAATTCGCCGTCAAGGAGGTCAGCCCCGAGGGGGTACATACCGTAGAGGTTACCTTCGAGAGGATAAAGGCCAACCTGCAGAGCCCTCGCATGAGGGCGGAATACGATTCGGAGAACCCGCCCGATTCCGTCCCCGTCATGCTGCGCACATTCGCCGCCCTTGCCGGCAAGACACTGGTGTTGGAGATAGATTCCAGCGGCCGCGTCCTGAAGGTGGAGGGCACCGACAAGCTGATCGCCGCCATCATGGAGGGGTCCGGAGGGAAGGCCCTGTTCTCGTGGCAGCAGTTGGAGAGTGAATTCGGGGAGGCCGCCCTGAAGAGACGTTTCGGGGAGTGGCTGGAGATCTATCCCGACAAGCCGGTGCGGGTCGGCGACTCCTGGACCAGGGAACGCGCCCTGCCCGTCCCCGTGCCCATCACCACACAGGTCGAGATGGAACTCACCGGGCGGCAGGGGGGCATCGCCGAACTGCATGTCACCACAGAGGCCGTAACCGGAGAAGGCGGCGAGATGGTCCAGGCCGGACCGGCCAAGATACGCTACGACATGGAGGCCCACGGCGAAGGAACCCTGAGGGTGAAGGAAACCACGGGCTGGATCGTTGAGGGACGGCTTACCCAGAAGGTCGAAGGCGACAGGGAGGTGCGCCCGCCGGGCAGCGAGGCCATGAACATACCCATCTCCGCGCAAGTCACGACCACCATCACCAACGAACCACCTGAGTAGTCGGGAGTTCAGGGCAGCTTCGCCCTGGCAGGCCCGGGGCCTGCTTCCCGTAGGCTCCGACCGGCAACGTAACGCCTCAGAGCGGGTGCAGTACGGCAGGGATGACCGCTTTCGGGCCGGCCGAGTCCTCCGCCGTTTGCCCGGCAACCGGGCATGTTGTAGAATCTAAAGGTTTATCCTGCCCCTTCCGATCGCCATGGCCATGTTGCGCAAAGCTGTCATCCCCGCCGCAGGCCTGGGTACCCGACAGTATCCGGGCACCAGCGGCGTGCGAAAGGAATTCTTTACGGTGGTGGACCGGGACGGGCGGACGAAGCCCGTCATCCAAACGGTCGTTGAAGAGGCCCTCGCCGCCGTAGAACAGGTGTGCATAGTTTGCCAGCCGGGAGCAGTCGAGGCGTTCAGAGAACACTTCTCGGCGCTGCCCGAGGAGCAACGACCCATCTACGAGGGCAAAGAGTGGGCCTGGGAATGGTCCGACCGGCTGGCGGAGATGGGGCGCCGGCTCAGCTTCGTGGAGCAGCCCCGGCAGGAGGGACTCGGCCATGCCGTCTGGTGCGCCCGGGAATGGATCGGCCGGGAGCGGTTCCTGGTGCTGCTGGGCGACCACGTGTATATCAGCCGTACGTCGTCGCGCTGTTCCGTCCAGCTCAGCGGGGCCGCCCCTTCCGGCAACATCACCGCCCTCGTTCCGGTCGCTCCGCGGGAAGTAGCCCGCTTCGGCGTCGCCAGGGGGCGACGCATAGGCCGGGGGCACAGAAAGGTGGAGATCGAAGGTTTCATCGAGAAACCCGACCCGGCAACCGCCCGCAAGCGCTGTCGGGTGGACGGCCTGGAGGAGGGCAAGTATCTGGCCCACTTCGGGATGCACGTCTTCAGTCCGGGCATACTCGAAGTGCTGGGGGAGATGATCCGCGGGGACCACAGGGAGAACGGCGAGTTCCAACTGACCACCGCCCAGGACCTGCTGTGCCGGCGGGAACCCTACCAGGGTCTCCTGATGGAAGGTGGCCGCTTTGACATCGGTACGCCCGGGGGGCTGCTGGAGGCGCAGATGGCGCTTGCGCTGAGCGGAAGCCTGCGGGTGGAGGCGAACCGAATGTGGGCCGAACTCAAAGAGAGATCTGGGGAAGCATGAGGTTCCAGATACTCCACAAGCGGAAGCTGGCCGAGAACGTCTACCGGATGAGCATCCACGCTCCCCGTATCGCCACGGCCCGCAAGGCGGGACAGTTCCTGGTGGTGCGGCCCAGCCGGCAAGGGGAACGCATCCCGCTGACCATCGCCGACGTGGACCCCCGGGCGCTGGCGGTCGTGATCGTCTTCGGCGTCGTGGGAGAGAGCACGCGCGAACTGGCGGCCCTCCAGGTCGGAGAGGCCGTTCCCGACGTGGTGGGTCCCCTGGGCCGGCCGACGGAAGTGGAGGCGTGTTACCACGCGGTGGTGATGGGCGGGGGCATCGGCATTGCGCCCGCGCGGGCGGCCGCGGAGGCTATAGCTCTAAAGGCCTCCCGGCTGACCGGCATCATCAGCGCCCGCACGGAGGAACTGCTCATCCTGGAGGATGAGCTTGCCGACATCTGTGACGAAGTCAAAGTAGCCACCGATGACGGCTCCCGCGGGTACAACGGTTTCCCCACGGAGCTTTTGCACCGGATGCTGGATTCCGGCGAAGAGGTCGATCTCGTCTATGCCGTGGGGCCCGTTCCCATGATGGCCGCCGTCAGCGGCGTGACGAGACCGTTCGGGGTGAAAACCCTCGTGAGCCTCAATCCCATAATGGTGGACGGCACCGGAATGTGCGGGGGCTGCCGCGTCACGGTGGGGGGTGAGACTCGCTTTGCCTGCGTCGACGGTCCCGAGTTCGATGGTCACGATGTGGATTTCGAGCAACTCCAGCGGCGACTCAACCAATACAGCCATGCCCCCGAAGCCCGTAATCTGCCCCGCTACGAACCCGCCCACTCCTGCGATCAGGAGCACACCGCCCTTCAGGAGGCCATGCTGGAGGCGGGTCGTTCCGCCGAAAAAGCCGTCGACATTCCCCGTCAGCCGATGCCCGAGCAGCCCGCCGACGGGCGCGTCCGCAACTTCGAAGAGGTGCCCCTCGGACTCCGGCCCGAACAGGCCGTCGTGGAAGCCCAACGCTGCCTGCAGTGCAAGAAGCCCCAGTGCGTGGAGGGCTGCCCGGTGGGGATCGACATCCCCGGGTTCATCCGCGCCATCGCCGAGGAGGATTTCCTGGAGGCCGCCGCCGTGCTGAAGGCCGACAACGCCCTGCCGGCCGTCTGCGGACGAGTATGCCCCCAGGAGGACCAGTGCGAGGGGCTCTGCGTGCTGGCCCGCCGGGGCGAACCGGTCGCCATCGGCAACCTCGAGCGCTTTGCCGCAGACTACGAGCGGGAGGTGAAACCCCCGCCACAGATCGCCGAAGAAGCTCCCGAAGGCCGGCGGATTGCCGTGGTCGGCTCCGGCCCGGCCGGACTGACCGCCGCCGGAGAGCTGGGCCGACGCGGCTACTCACCCACCATACTGGAAGCGCTTCATCGGCCCGGAGGGGTGCTGACCTACGGCATCCCCCCCTTCCGACTACCCAAGGATATCGTCGCCAGAGAGGTGGATTACGTGCGGTCCCTGGGAGCGGACCTGGTCTGCAATTTCGTGGTGGGCAAGACGGCCACCGTCGAGGACCTGATGGACGAAGGCTATGAGGCCGTCTTCATCGGCTCTGGCGCGGGGACGCCTATCTTCGGAGACGTCCCCGGGGAAAACCTCAACGGTGTGCTCAGCGCCAACGAATACCTCACCCGGGTCAACCTGATGCGGGCTTACCGCGAGAACCACGCCACCCCCGTGCCGCTGAAGGACCGGGTAGCCGTCCTCGGCGGCGGCAACGTGGCCATGGACGCCGCCCGGACGGCCCTCCGCCTGGGGGCCGGGGAGGTTCGCGTCGTTTACCGCCGCGACGCCCGCGAGTCCCCTGCCCGGGACGCAGAAGTGGCCCACGCCGAGGAAGAAGGCATCCGGTTCATGTGGCTCACCAACGCCGAGGAGGTTCTGGGAGACCCGGCGGGATGGGTGCGGGGGCTGCGGTGCGTGCGGATGGAACTGGGGGAGCGGGGCGAGGACGGCCGGCGCAGGCCCTACCCGATCGGGGGCTCCGACTTCACCTTCGAGACCGACCTGGTCATCGTGGCCTACGGCAACCGCCCCCACCCTCTGGTGCCGCAGACCACGCCGGGGCTGAAGGTCACCGATTGGGGCACCATCATGGCCGACGAGTTCACAGGAGAGACCAGCCTGGAAGGCGTTTACGCCGGAGGCGACATCGTGACCGGGGCGGCCACGGTCATTCAGGCCATGGGTGGCGGCAAACGTGCCGCCGCAGCCATCGACGAGTATCTCTCCAAACGGGAGCGCACAGCGGTGCCGGAGAAGTGATCACGCCCCCGCCAGACACAGACGCTCAGTCCCGCATGGCCCGCACATAGTTCATGCAGAAGTCGTCCCGCCCCGCCAGGGCCTCCCCCGCCAGGACGGTCTCCATCATTCCCTCGGCGGTGGGGTCCATTATGGCCGAATCCAGTCCCGCGGCAATAAGCTGCGCCAGGAAGGTGCGGTTTACCACGTTGCGCCGGGGCAGTCCGAAGCTGACGTTGGACAGCCCGCCGGTGGTGTGAATGCCCGGAAAGGCTTCCATCACGCGAAACACGGCGCCGATCACTTCCATTCCCTGTTCCGGGTTGGTGCTGACCGGCTGAATGCAGGGGTCCACGTAGAGCCGCCCCACCTCCACCCCCGCTTCGGTGGCCGCCTCCACCAGGCGGTCGGCGATGTCGACCCTTTCCTCGGCGGTCTTCGGCAGCCCCCCCTCGTCCATGGTGAGGGCGACCAGCCGGGCCCCGGAGTCCGCCGCCAGGGGCAGCACCTGCTGCATCCGCTGGGGCTCGGCGGTCACCGAGTTGAGCATAACGGGCCGCCTTTCCACCAGATCAAGCGCAACTTCAAGGGCCTCCGGATTCGAAGAATCGACGCAGAGCGGCAGGTCGGTCGCCTCCTGGACGACCCGAACCGCCCAGGCCAGGTTTTCCGGCTCCTTTGCCGGATCCTTTCCGGCGTTAACGTCGATGAAGTCGGCGCCGGCGTCGGCCTGGGTTTGGGCTTCCTGCGCCAGCAGATCGGCGTCGCGTTCTTCCAGCGCCCGCGCGATGGCCGAACGGGTGGCGTTGATTCTCTCGGCTATAACAAGCATGCGGGGACCTCGTCCTAAGTCAGGAGCGCCGACTACTATAGAGGAAGCTTCACGGTGCGTCAAATGCCCCGCGCGGGGGATTATGGTTGCGTCCGGCGCGGCCGTGTGCTACCGTACCGCATGGTCCGTAATCGACAGCGTCGACGTTGAGAGAAGACATAAACCGGGCCGTGCTAAGCGGGGCGTTAGCGGTGCCCTGTAACCCGCAAACCGCTCAGCGGGGCTGACCGCTTCGTGAGGCTTGCGTTCCTTTGCGGTAAAGGGCCGGCCGGACGTTGTGGACGGACGGGTCCCATGGAGCCGGGCGGCTGCGAACCTGGTCAGGGGCGGAAGCCAGCAGCCATAAGCAGTACCCCGGACTGCCGTGGGGTGGCTCGTCCCGAGGCTTCCGGAGGCCACTGCCCGAAGAAACAAGGCCGAGCGGAGTGCACGGCCCTCCTCAAACCGCCGGAGTAAAGCCGATGTACGTCGTTTTCGCCCGCAAATACCGACCACAGCGGTTCGAGGAAGTGGTGGGGCAGGACCATATCACCACCACCCTCCGCAACGCCGTGCGGACGGGGCGGGTGGCCCACGCATACCTGTTCTGCGGTTCCAGGGGCGTCGGCAAAACGACCGTGGCCCGCATCCTGGCCAAGGCCCTCAACTGCAAGGAAGGGCCCACAGCGGAGCCCTGCTGTGAGTGCGAGCCCTGCCGCCACATCGCCGAGGGCCACGACATCGACGTGATGGAGATCGACGGGGCTTCCAACACCGGGGTGGACAACATCCGCCAGCTCCGCCAGAACGCCGGCCTTTCCCCGGCGCGCAGCCGTTACAAGGTATACTACATCGACGAAGTCCACATGCTGAGCGACTCCGCCTTCAACGCGCTGCTGAAAACACTGGAAGAGCCCCCTCCCCACGTGAAGTTCATCTTCTCCACCACCGAGCCGCGGAAGCTCCCCGAGACCGTGCGCAGCCGCTGCCAGAGGTTCGACTTCCACCGCATCGCCGACGGGCAGGTGCTCGGCTTACTCAGGGAGGTCTGCACGAAGGAAGGCCTTCAGGTGGAGGAAGGCGGCCTGCCGGCCATCGCCCGCGCTGCCCGGGGGAGCATACGGGACGCCCTCGGCGCGCTGGACCAGTTGGCGGCTTTCGGCGAGGAAATCGCGCTCAGCGACGTGCTCGCGGTGCTGGGAGCGGTCGAAACCGGCCTGCTGACCGAGATGGTGGACGCCTTCGCCGCCGAGGACACCTCCCCCGCCCTGGAACTGCTGGAGAAAGCCCTCTCCGGGGGAACGGCCGTTGATGACTTTGCCGACCAGATGGGCCGCTACCTGAGGGACCTGCTGATCGCATCATACTGTGGCCCGGAAGCGGCCCCGCTGGCGGGAGCCGCGGCCGATGCAGAGACCCTGCGCCGCCAGTGCGAGCTTTTTGCACCCGACCGGTTGATCTACATGATCCAGTTGCTGCGGGAGGCCGGGCTCCGGGCGCGAAGGGAAGTGACCGGGCGGATCGCGCTGGAATTGGCCGTGGTAAAGATGAGCCGGCTCTCCGACCTGATGCCCCTGGAGGAGGCGCTCCAGCAGTTGAAGACCGGCGGGGAGGCCCCCTCCCGGCAGAGCGCCCCAACCCACCCCGAGGAAGCCTCGGAGAACCCCGGTGACGGAGCGCGGACGGTCGGCGTTCTGCGGCGCATGCAGCAAAAGCTCAAAAAAAAGCCCTCTTCGGATGAGCCCGGCGGAGAGAAACAGAACTCGGCCCCGAATGGCATGAACCCGGCCAGGTATCGTGAACTGGTGGCCAGCGCCGAGGATGCGGACGTGGCCCGGGAAGCCCTGGAGCAGAAGCCGCTGGTGCAGGCATTCCTGCAGGCGGACCAGACCCTGGGCCTCAGCCCCCAGAAATTGAGCAAAGGCCGGGAGCCGGAGCAGACTGAACGGGAACAATCGCCCGAGGAGGAGTGAACCGATGAGAGGTCTTGGCGGAGGCGGCGATCTGGGCAACTTGATGAAAAAAGCCCAGAAGCACATGAAAGACCTGCAGCGACGGATGCAGGAGATCGAGGATGATCTGCGCGACAGGGCCGTCGAGGGCTCCGCCGGAGGCGGAATGGTCAAGGTCGTCTTCAACGGCCTGCAGGAACCCCTGGACGTGCAGATCGACCCCGAAGTGCTCCAGGAGGAAGACCCGGAATTCCTCCAGGAAATGATACTGGCCGCCGTCCGACAGGGCCTCAAAAAGGCGAAGGAACTGGAGGAATCCGAGCGGCAGAAAGCCACCGGCGGCCTGGGGCTGCCCGGACTGGAGGGGCTCCTCTGAGACGTTGAGAACGCCCGGACCGAAAGCTAAAATGAGCGGGACGCTTGCAGGGGACGTTGACAGGTGGCCGAAGGCTATACCGAATCGTTCCAGCAGTTGATGGGTTTGCTGACCAGGATGCCCGGTGTCGGCGAGAGAACCGCCGAACGGCTGGCCTATCACGTCCTGCGCCTCTCCAGGGAAGAGGCCCTGCAACTGGCCGACGCCATCAGGGACGTAAAAGAACGAATCAAGCAGTGCTCTGTCTGCTACCACTTCTCCGAGAGCGACCCCTGCCCGATCTGCAGCGACCCGGGGAGGGACCGCTCGACGGTCTGCGTCGTCGAGCAGTCCAAGGACGTGGTGGCCATGGAGAAGACCGGCTATCGCGGCCTCTACCACGTGCTCTGCGGGCGGCTGGCCCCGCTGGAGGGAATGGAGCCGAAGGACCTGACGGTGGACGGCCTGCTGGAACGGCTCAGCAGCGGGGAGGTCGAAGAGGTGATCCTGGCCTGCAACGCCGACATGGAAGGGGAAGCGACGGCGCTGTTCGTCCGGGAAGCTCTGGAGGCCATGCCGGTCGAGATCACCAGATTGGCACGCGGTTTGCCCTCAGGTAGTCAACTGCAATATGCGAATGCTTCCGTCCTCGCGGATGCTCTTGAGGGCCGGCGCCGGATGGAAGGTGAGATGGGGCCTGAAGCAGAGGGCAGGTGAGAGCTGAATGAGACTGGAAGCCAGTCTGCAAGCGCGCCAGGAGATGCGCCTTAAACTGGCGCCGCAGATCATACAGTCCATCGAAATACTTCAGCTCCCCCTCCTGGAACTGCGCAACCGAATAGACCAGGAACTGTTGGAAAACCCCCTCCTGGAGATCGGGGAGGAGGCCGAGGAAGGAGAGGAGTCCGAACAGAGCCAGGAGGAAGAGGGGCCGGTAGAAGAGGTCGAAACCCAGGAAGAAGAGGAAGAGGAGGAACCACTCGAAAGCGAGGATTTCGACGCGCTGGAGGATATGATCCAGCCGTCCGAATACGACCTCTACGGCCCCCGGCCCCGTGCCTCGACGGACGGGGAGAAGGACCCAAAACGCGCCGCCCTCGAGAACTCCCCCGCCCCCGACATCTCCCTGGAAGAACACCTGCTGCGCCAGTTGCCCTACTTCGACGTCGGTCCGGAGCTGGAACCTGTCTGCGAGAATATCGTCGCCAACCTCGACTGGCGGGGCTACCTGGAGTACCCGCTGGAGGAGATCGCCGATTCGATGGAGCAGGACGTCACCATCGAACAGGCCGAGGAAGCCCTGAGCATCATCCACCTGCTGGAACCGCCCGGCGTCGGCGCCCGCGACATCAAGGAATGCCTGGTGATCCAGCTCGACCCGGAAGACCCCGACTACGAGTTCCTCCGCACGCTCATCCAGGAACACTTCGAGGACATCGCCAAGAACAGGTATCCGCGTGTTACCAAGTCCATGGGGTGCACAATGGATGAGCTGAAGGCGGGGGTGGAGAAGATCGCCCGGCTCAACCCCATCCCCGGGGCTCTGTTCGGGGAGGAGGGCGCGCCCCACGTGATACCCGACGTGCGGGTCGAGTGGGTGGAAGGGGAGTTCCGGGTGGTGCTGGAGGATTCGAACCTGCCTTCGCTGCGCATCTGCAACTACTACGCCCGCCGACTTCAGCAGAAGGGGCTGGACCCGAAGACCCGGGAGTACCTCAAGGAGAAGCTGCAGAGCGCCCGCTGGTTGATCGACGCCATCCAGCAGCGGCGAAGCACCCTCTTCAACATCGCCACGGCCATTGTGGAGGAACAGGAGGAGTTCCTCCGGCGGGGACCGATGCACCTGAAACCCCTGAAGATGCAGGAGATCGCCGACAAGGTGGACGTCCACGTCTCCACGGTCAGCCGCGCGATCAGCGGGAAATACATGCAGACCCCCCAGGGAATCTTCTCGATGAAGCACTTCTTCACCGGCGGCCTGGAGAAGGCCAACGGAGAGATGGAGTCATGGGAGGTGGTCCGCCGCAAACTCCAGCACATTATCGAGAACGAGGATAAATCCGACCCCTACAGCGACGAGCAACTGGCCGCCAAGCTGGCCGAAAAGGGTATCGACATTGCCCGCCGAACCGTCTCCAAATACCGGAAGATACTGGAGATCCCCTCCTCCCGGCAGCGCAAAGAGTACTGAGCTTTCCTCAGGGCCCCACCCGCATCTGCATCTCCAGCTCCACCGGTGCGTCCAGCGGCAGGCCGCAGGCGCCCACCGCCGCGCGGGCATGCCTCCCGTTCTCCCCGAAAAGCTCCACCAGCAGCTCGGAGGCCCCGTTGAGCACCTCGGTCTGCTGGGAGAATCCAGGGGCGCTGTTGACGAAGCCGCGGACCTGCACGATCTGCTCGATCCGGTCCAGTTCCCCCAGTACACCCCTGGCGGCCGCCAGGCATCTCAAAACGCACTGAGCCGCGCATCGGCGCCCCTGCGTCACCGTCACCTCCCGACCGATGCTCCCGGCGTGCATAAGGCGCCCCCGCTCCAGTGGAAGTTGGCCGGAACAGTACACCATCCGGTCCACCAGCTTCGCGGGCGCGTAGCGGGCCAGCGATTCGGGGGGCGAGGGGAGCTCCAGACCCATCTCCCGCAGTTTTTCCTCTACAGTATCCATCGGGCACCTCTCGGCCTTTTGACCAACTCGCGGCGTAGTTTACCACGGCTGCGGTGCTCTGTATAATGCGCTTCGAGAGCTGCTTTGGGAAGGGGACCGGCCGGAGCCGTGGCACTGGACGAAGCCGAACGGGACATAGCGACGATGCCCCTCGGGGCGCATCTGGGGGAGCTGCGGCGCCGGGTCGTCATATGCCTGATCGCCGCCGGGCTCGCGTTCCTGGCCTGCTGGCTGTTCCGGGAGCGACTGATCGGCGTGCTCACCTGGCCGCACGTCCGGGTAATGCGGGCCTTCGAGCTGGACCCCACCCTCAAGTTCCAGAGCTACCTCGAACCGGTGGTGGCGCAGTTGAAGGCCTGCGCCCTGGCCGCGTTGGTCGCCGCCGCCCCCGTGATCATCTACCAGTTGTGGGCGTTCATCTCCCCCGGACTCTTCCACCAGGAACGCCGGAAGGTCATCTGGCTCGGCGCCGCCTGCGTGGTCTGCTTCTTTGCGGGCGTCTGCTTCGGCTACTTCGTCTTCGTGCCGGCCGCCCTGCGCTACCTGCTGTTGCTCAGCGGTTCGGCCACCGAGCCGGTGCTGATGATCGGGGCCTACCTGACCACTTTCTTCCTTCTGACCCTTGCTCTGGGGGTAGTGTTCCAGACGCCGATCGTTATCTACTTCCTCATCCGCTGGCGCATCGTCAGCCCGGAAGGCCTGCAGGGGGCGCGGAAAGGAGTGATTCTCGGCGCGTTCGTGGTGGGCGCCTTCCTTACCCCGCCCGATCCCCTCACCCAGATCATGATGGCGGTCACCTTCATCATCCTCTACGATCTGGGGGTGGTGCTCGCCGCTCCGAGCCGCGCCACCCTGTCCGTGTTCCTGCGTTTCACGGGCAGCATCGTCCTGGTCGCCGGCGCCCTGTTGGCCTGGTTCGGCTACTGGCCGGTGGCCGACGTAGAAGCCGTGCGGGGAAGGGTCACTGCCGGGCCCCGGCTCGTGAAGCCCGGGCAGTCCCGAAGCCTCCGCCGCGGTGCGGTCTGCAGCACGGGGAAGGAAGCCCTCGCGGAAATCAGCTTCGGCGCCGACGAGACGGTGCTGCACCTGGCCCCGGAGGGGCGCTTCCGGGTGCAGGGACCCCGCAAGGGAACCCTCCACGTGGGGAAGGCCCTCGTCGTATCGCCCCCCGGCACGCCCTCCTTCACCCTCCACGCCGGGCCCGGCACCGCTGCTGTGGAGACCGGCCGGGCGGAGCTGGAAACCCCCGGGCGCGACACCATCACCCTGACCGTCTTCGAAGGAGAAGTAAAAGTTAAGACAGAAGGTACCACCCGCCGCGTCACCGGAGGCCAGTCCCTGACGCTGCACCGGGGGGGCAGACCCGTCGACGTCTCCCGCGCGGAGGAGCAGTGGGAGAAGATGCTCCAGCGGCAGCCCCGCGGGAAGTGAGCCGGGCTGCCGGGGCAGGCGTTTGACCCGGTAGATGGAGTTCTGTCCCTCCGGTCCCTGCCTCCGGAGGGTTGGACGTTGCGGGATGGTCGGGGCAACGCGCAGGAAGCCGCTACCCTCTCGGCTCGACAGCTTGCCGGAAGAAGGACCGGATCACACCGGGTTCTGCGGGGGGCGGACAGGCCCATAGCCACCGAACCAAGGGCAAATGAGGCAACCGACCGTCGCCCTGCACTGTATCTACACGCTCGGCCCCGCCGTGTTGTATGAAACACACAGCGGATACTGGCCGCACATTCTGCCAGCCCTATGTTTCCGGCCCCGGGCAAAACGTGGAACGTGCAACTTGAGGGCGCACGACGGGCGCGCCGGCGTCAGCCCTCACGGACGCTCAGGCGGGGCGGCGCCAGGCAGCCCGTAGGCACCAGGTTGTACTCCTCCTGCCAGTCATCCCCGCCGCTGACGAAACTGCCGGGGCCGACGAAATCGAGGTCGTCGGACGTGTGGTGCAGGGGCCCGAAGGCGTTGCGACGATGAGAAACCACCTCCAGCGCCAGCTCCGCCTCCTCCTTGCCCGAGACCAGGTCGGTGATCTCCACCTCGTGCGGCTGCCAGCCGATAACGCCGGCCTCCCGCCCGTCGACCAGAACCCGGACGCAGGCGCCGCCGAACTCCGGCACCTCCACGAACAGGCGTTCGTCGGCACCCGGCGACACCCGCACGTCGGCGCGGAGAACCACGGAGCCGGAGTAGAACGGCAGTCCCTGTCCGCGCCAGTCCCCAAGGGCCACGTTTCCCGGCGGCCCCTGGATCGACGCCTCCGCTCCGTCCACGGCCACCGCAAACTCGCCCAGGAGGAAGCACGCCTCCAGGTCACAGTCACGGTCCATCTGTGCGGTCAGCAGCAACTCGTTCTCTCCGGCCAGGAGCGCCGCCTCGTCGAGGGGCAGCAGCCGGATGGCCTTGTCCACCCACCAGCCGAACTCTCCTTCGGTGGGAACGGGAGCGCCGTTGAGGGAGATCTCGAAGTACTCGGGATTCTCCAGTGCCAGGAAGAGCGGCCCCGGCGGCCGATCGTCAGCCCCGAACCGATACCGGAGGCCGACCGATGCGGTTGGGCCGGTCTTCTGCGGGCGCGCCCAGGGCTGCACCATACGGCCGCTCCGGGGCGGCAGTCCCGCCGCCTCCCGTATCTCCCGGTCGGCCCGCAGCACCTCCAGCGGCCCCTGCCATTCGCCGTCGCCGACGCGGTATTCCGGCCTGTCCAGCACCAGGACGTTGTAGTCGGTCAGCTCCGCAGTCCACGCATCTTCGGGCAGTTCAACCGAACGCGTCTCTTTCAGAGCCGGAACGGCGGGCAGCTCTTCGGCCTCCGGGTCGATCACGAACAGCCTGCTTCCGGTCGGCGGCATCTCCGTTGTGAAGTTGAGCCCCTCCTCGGTCGTCTCCGCATCCACCGAGAAGCGCCGGCCCGTCTCGGCGTCCCACAGCTGCACCGCCCCTTCGCCGGGCAGGCAGAGGGTCAGGGGGCCCGTGGGGTTCTCGCGGTCGGTGTTGATGAGGAAGAGGAACCGGCGCTCCCCCTCCCTGTGCAGCCGATAGAAGACCTCGGCCTTCTCCTGTCCGCTGCCGTCCCGGACGCTCAGCGTTCGGCCGGGTTCCACCGCCTCCAGGACGGGCCCGCGCTCGAAGGGCACACATCGGCAGCGGTCGGCCAGCTTGTCGGCCCGGTCGGACTTCTCGGCGTCGACTCGTCCCGGCGCCGCGCCGGCGAAGACGATCAGTCCGCCGGCTTCCGCAAAGTCCTCCAGCAGGTCCACGGTAGAGGCCCGGAGGGTATCGACGGGCGGCACGAGGACGGCGTCGTAGGCCGCCTCTCCCACGATCAGGGCCGGCGTCGCGCCGCCTTCGGTCCCGCCGTGCCGCGACATGATGTCCTCGTCGCCGTAGTCGAAGTCCAGGTGCGCCTCCAGCAGCCAGTTGATCAGAGCGTCGAACTCCTCCTCCAGCCGGTCGATCTCCGGATCGTCGTGCCACTTGACCGTGGCCCTGGCCCAGCAGCTCTCGACGGGGTGGATGACCAGGAGCCCGCGGACCGGCTCGCCCCTGCTCATCAGTGTGTTGACGCGCCCGAAATAATCCTCCACCTTGCTGTAGTGACGCCACCAGGGGGACTGGTGGAGGATGGAGGCCGGGTAGTCGCGCTTGGCCTGGCCGGCCATGGTGTACCAGGAGAGGTGCTGGCAGCGGAGGTTGACCCCGAGGACGGCCTGCCAGTCGCCGACCGCCTTGTGACCCTCGAAGGGCCAGTCCCAGCCGGTGCAGCCGTAGAGTTCCGAAAGCATCCAGCGCCGGCCCATCTGGTGCTGCACGCTGGCGCACTGCTTGGCGGTGGTGTACTCCCGCCAGCAGTCGGTCAGTTGATCTATGCCGGGGGCCTGCATGTACTCGTAGAACCGCATCGCCGACCCGCCCACCCCCGCCTGCGAGCGGAGGGTGGATTCGGCCAGCACGTGCCCGGTCAGGCTCAGGCTGTTCTCCTCGCACCACTCGAATATCAGCCGGCCGAAGGCGTCCACGAACAGAAACGTCTTGCAGTCGTGGTAGTGCCAGCGGGGCCGGGATATCTCTTCACCGTCAACGTTCAGGAAGATGTGCGGCAGGTAGTCCAGGATGTCGTACCCGTAGCGTTCCCGGAAGACCTCGGGCAGCCGATCGGTCCAGGGCACCGACGAAGTTCCGTTCTCCGCCCAGTCGCCGGCGTAGACGCGGCCGTGATGGGGTTCGTCGGTGAAGACCCCCGGGATGACCCCGTCGAACTCCTCCCCCACCTCGCGCCGATATGCCTCGTGTGTCACCTCGATGAACTTCTCGACGGCCTCGTGGCTCATGGTGTCCAGATAGGTGGCGTCGTTGAACCATGAGCTGGGCTCGTCGCGTCGGACGAAGAAGGCCAGCAGGAGTGCGTCCTCCGGCTCGACGCCCCCGTCCCAGTCCTCGGGCAGGCGCTGGAGGTCGGTGACGGTAACCCCGTCCACTCGGGCGGAGAACAACGCCAGGGGCTCCTCGTCGAAGTCCGCCTCCTCCGGCCGACAGGCCACCATGTGGAGGTTCCTGTGCTGGTATGCGGGATCGCTGGTCACCAGTCCGCCGGCGGCCCCGGAGGGCCAGCGGTCCTCGTCGTAGAGCCAGGCTTCCATGTCGAGGCGGCGCGCCTCCTCCACGCAGGCCCGGATCATCCGGAACCACTCTTCCGAGAGGTAGGGCGTGCCGAGTCCGACCCGCGAGTGCATGAAGAAGCCGCCCAGCCCCATCTGGTGCATGACGCGGACCTGGCGTCGGAGTTCTTCGGCGTCCAGCACCCCGTTCCAGGCCCAGAACGGCTTACCGCGGTAAGCGGGCCCGGGATTTGAGAAAGTGTCTTTCAGTTCTGTCATGACGTGCCTCCGCCTCCCGTGCTCCGTCTGAATTATGAATCTGCTCTGTAGAAAGCATCCATCGGCGCTCAAATCGGCCCGGCGCCTGCCAGGCCGTCATGCTGAGGCGCCTTCTCTTCAGGCGCCGGACGCATCTCGCCGTTCTGCCACGCCGTACCCTCAAGGTCCGCAGCCGGCCTTTCTTACCGGGGTATGGGCGCGGGCGCGCTACGCGAGTTGCACCGGCCGGCGACATTCGGAACCGGTACTCGGGGGAATTCCGTAGTTTGGATCCCCTCCTTCTTTTTTCCTCCGTGTCCTCCGTGCTCTCCGTGGTTGCTACCTGCCGCTTCTTCTCACCCTTTGGTTACCCGTTTGCCGCCCCGTGTCCCGTCGCGGGGACAAGCTTCGTCCTCAGTCTTCCGAGACGCGCTCCCGGAAGTAGGGCAGCGTCATGCGCAGGCCTTCGAGTCGGTCGACCTCCGGTTCCCAGCCGAGGACTTCCCGCGCCCGGGTGATGTCCGGCTGGCGAACTTTGGGGTCGTTTTTCGGCAGGGGCTTGAAGACGATCTCGCTGTCGCTGTCTGTCAGCTCCAGGATCTCCTCCGCGAGCTGGAGGATGGTGATCTCGTCGGGGTTGCCCAGGTTCACCGGGCCGGGGTCGTCCCCCTCCAGCAGGGCGTGAATGCCGCGGACCATGTCGCTGACGTGGCAGAAGCTTCGGGTCTGGGAGCCGTCGCCGAACACCGTGATGTCCTCGCCGGTGAGGGCCTGCCGGAAGAAGGTGGGCACCGCCCGCCCGTCCCGGAGCCGCATGCGGAGGCCGTAGGTGTTGAAGATGCGCGCGATGCGGGTCTTCACGTCGTGGTAGCGGTGATAGGCCATGGTGAGTGCTTCGGCGAAGCGCTTGGCCTCGTCGTAAACGCCGCGGGGCCCGACCGGGTTGACGTTGCCCCAGTAGTCCTCCGGCTGGGGATGTATCTGGGGGTCGCCGTAGCATTCGCTGGTGGAGGCCAGCAGGAAACGGGCGCCCTTGGCCTTCGCCAGGCCCAGCGTCTTGTGGGTGCCCATCGCGCCCACCTTGAGCGTCTCAATGGGGTATTCGAGATAGTCCACGGGACTGGCGGGTGAAGCAAAATGCAGCACGTTGTCCACGGGACCGCCGACGTGGATATATTCGGTGACGTCGTGCTTGATAAACTGAAAGTGCGAGTTACCGAAAAGGTGTTCGATGTGGCCGGGCGAGCCGGTCAGCAGGCTGTCCAGGCAGATGACCTCGTGCCCCTGCTCCACGAAATAGTCGCAGAGATGCGACCCGATGAACCCCGCTCCTCCGGTTATGACGGTGCGTTGTGACACGTTGCCTCTCCTTTTGATTGGCCTTAGAGCTTGTGGATGTGGTCTCCGTCGCAGTCCCTCAGGGCGTTCCGGGTATCCAGGACCGCCCCGGCTTCCCCGGCGACGCGCTCCCAGGGAAAAGCCGAATGGTCGGTGACGATCAAAACGCAGTCGAAGCTTGCCAGGTCGCATTGCTCCAGCGGAATCGATCCAAGGGCTTCCGCCTCGCCCGGCCGGATACGCGGCACGTGCGGGTCGGTGTAGGAGACCTCCGCCCCCTTCGCGCGCAGCAGGTCGATGATGGTCAGGGCGGGAGACTCCCGCACGTCGGAGACGTCCCGCTTGTAGGCCACCCCCAGCACGTGGACGGTCGAGCCGCGGAGGGCCTTCTCGGCGTCGTTGAGTATGTCGGCCACGCGCCGGACCACGTATTCCGGCATGGAGGCGTTAACCCTCCCGGCCAGGTCGATGAACCGGGGTTCGAAGCCGTGAAGCCGGGCCTTCCAGGCAAGGTAGAACGGGTCGACCGGGATGCAGTGCCCTCCCAGGCCCGGCCCCGGGTAGAATGCCTGGAAGCCGTAGGGCTTCGTTGCCGCGGCGTCGACCACTTCCCAGACGTCAACCCCCAGCTTGTCGCACATCAGGGCCAGTTCGTTGACCATGGCCACGTTGACGCCCCGGTAGGTGTTCTCCAGGAGCTTCACCATCTCGGCGACCTTGCTGCCGGAGACCGGGAGCACCTCTTCGATGAACCGGGCGTAGAACTCCGCCGCGGCCCTGGTGCAGGAGGGAGTGACGCCGCCGACGACCTTGGGCACGTCGGGAATGTCGAATTCCGGATGGGCCGGGCCGGGGTCTATGCGTTCGGGGCTGAAGGCCAGCCAGAAATCCCTGCCCACCTCCATGCCGTTGCGCTCCAGCCGCGGGCAGACCAGCTCATCGGTGGTCCCCGGATAGGTCGTGCTCTCCAGCACGATGAGCTTGCCCGGACCCATCTGCTCCTCCACGGCGTCCACGCTCTGGACGATGAAGGACACGTCCGGCTCCCCTGTTTTCCTCAGCGGAGTCGGCACGCAGATCAGCACCACGTCGCTGTCCCGGACGGCGCCGTAGTCGTCCGTGGCACTCAAGGCGCCCTCCTGGACGCAGCGCGCCAGCCGCGCGTCGGGAAGGTCGTCGATGTAGGAGCTGCCCCGGTTTACGGCCTCCACGCGGGAGGGGTCGACGTCGATGCCGACGACCTTCGGAAAGGTTTCGGCACAGCAGACGGCCATCGGCAGCCCGACGTAGCCGAGGCCGGCAACGGCGACGCTCGCCCGGTCGGCCTGGAGCTTCCCAATGAAAGGGTCCAGGGCGTCGGTGCCGGGGCGGGGGGACTGCACTTTCTACTCCTCCGGCGGCTCCGAGTCGATGAAGCCGAAGTCCCTGGGCACCAGAAGCCGCCTCGCCTGGTCCATGATGTACACGCCGTCGGTCCACGCCTTCCCTTCGGCGGCCCCCTCGATGGCACCGAACACCTTGTGCATGGAAGAACTCATCACGTCGCAGTAGTGGACCAGCAGGGCCTCGGGCGTGCGGGGCAGCACGGGCGCGCCCCACTCCATCTTGCCGTGGTGGCTCAGGACGATGTGCATCAGGAGGTTCTTGTAGTGCGCGGTCTCCTCGCTCCGTTCCGGCGCGGCGGCCTCCTTGACCACCCGGTCCCACAGGTTGCTGATCATCGAACCGCTGATGAACACGTGGTCCAGCAGTTCGCCGGTTTCGGTGCGCTCGCTGACCCCGCTGACCAGTTGATAGGAGTTGACCTTGCCCACGTCGTGCACGGCGGCGCCGCAGAGCAGCAGGTCGCGATCCAGCCGCTCCGAGTACACCTCGTAGATGCGTCGGGCCAGCTTCCAGACCTCCAGGGTGTGCTCGATGAGGCCCCCCTGGTAGTTGTGGTGATGGAAGCTGGCGGCGGGGCTTTCTTTGAAAGCGGCGGCGAAGCCGGCGTTGCCGTGCAGCTCGTCCATGAGCCGCTTCAGGTGGGGGTTCGAATGGGCGTCGCCCTCCCAGTTGAACAGCGTCTCAAAAGCCTCGTCTACGTCGAGTTCGGTGTGGCGGACGAAGGGGGTCAGGTCGTGCTCGTCGGGTGAGAGAACCTGGTAGCGCTGGATGTTGAGCTGCTTCTGTCCGCGGTATTCGTCCACCCTGGCCAGAACTTCCAGGCCGCAGCCGGGTTCGATCTCACCGGCGATGTTGTCGGCCCAGACCTTGCCGTCGATCTGGCGGCCGCCCTCGGCGTTCAGCTTCAGGCTGTAGTAGTTCTGCCCCCGCCTGTCCACTCCCAGGCGCGATTCGGCCACCAGGAAGAGTTCGTCCGTCAGGAGTTGCCCGGGTTCCAGGGAATCAATGTCCACGGTTGCAATTTCCACTTAGAGGGCCGAGGAACCGTCGCGCGCGGGAAGGCTTTACGGTATCGTTTGGGGCATTCGGTGTCAAATGCGCCCGGGTTGCCTTTGACCGACCGGTTTCGCTACCATCGGTTGAGGTGATTGCCCATGAGCGAGCTGATCGACGACTTTCTGCGGCGCCTGGCGGTCGAGAAGAACTACTCTGAGAACACCCTCCGGGCCTACTCCCGCGACCTCATCGAGCTGGAGGAGTGTCTGGAGGAGCGCGGCGCCGACCTGCGCGAGGCCGGCGTGCCCGACGTGCGCGCCTTCCTGGCCGAACTGCGGAACCGGGGGCTCGCCCGCTCCACAGTGGCCCGCAAGGCGGCGGCGGTGCGCTCCTTCTACAAGCACCTCACCAAAACGGGCGTTCTGAACAACAATCCCATGGCGGCCCTTCGGTCGCCCCGCCGGGAACAGAAGCTCCCCGTCTTCCTCACTGTCAAGGAGATGGAGAGACTTCTGGCGCAGCCGGACACGTCTACCTGGATCGGCCGCCGCGACCTCGCCATCCTGGAGACCCTCTACGGCGCCGGGCTCCGGGCGGGCGAACTGGTGGCACTTGACCGGGACGACCTGGACCTGGACAGCGGACTGGTCCGCGTCGAGGGCAAAGGCAAAAAGGAGAGGGTCGTCCCGGCCGGCCGCTGTGCCCTCACCGCCGTGCGTCGCTACCTCTCGGAGGACGGCGACGACGCTCCCGCCCGCCGCGACCACGAAGCCCTCTTCATCACGGCGAACACCGGCGTGCGCCTTTCCTCCCGCAGCGTGCGCAGGAGACTGGAAACCTACGCGCAGAAGGCGGACCTGGACCCGAAGATCAGCCCTCATTCGCTGCGGCACAGCTTCGCCACCCACATGGTCAACAACGGCGCCGACCTGCGCGCGGTTCAGGAACTGCTCGGCCACGAGAACCTGAGCACCACCCAGGTCTACACTCACCTTTCCCCCGAGCACCTCAAACGCGTCTACACGAAGGCCCACCCCAGGGCGTGACAGCTTGGACCTTCAGCGCAGAGCCTCCTCCACCGCCGCCCGCGCCAGCAGCCGAGTGGAGTCCGGCGTCGGCAGAGGGGCTTCGTCGGGACGCACCAGCAGCGGTATCTCGGTGCAGCCCAGCACTTTTCCTCCGGCGCAGAAGGGGCCGTGTGATGAAGGCATACGGCCATCCTGGTCCGGCCCTGACGGGTCCCTTTGCGGCCGGCCGGGCAGAAGCTTGTAAAACTGGGGATGACTCAGGGTCCGCCCTGCTTGACGGCGTCCGCCCGCCTCTGTAAACTTCCCCCGTCGGCTAACCAGCACCCCGGCCAAACACATGACAGATTTGCAGGGCTTCGACAACGAGAAGTATCTCCAGGAGCAGACCGCGGCAATACTGGAGCGGGTCGAGCGGTTCGACCACAAGCTGTACCTTGAGTTCGGCGGTAAGCTGGTCTTCGATTACCACGCCGCACGGGTCCTGCCCGGCTTCGAGCCCAACGCCAAGATGTCGCTCCTGCAGAGGCTGAAGGAGCAGGCGCAGACCATCCTCTGCATCTACGCCGGCGACATCGAGCGTAGGAAACTGCGGGCGGACTTCGGGATCACCTACGACGTGGACGCCCTCCGGCTGATCGACGACTTCCGCACCGCCGGCATCGACGTGGCGGGTGTGGTGATAACCCGGTTCGAGGGCCAGCCCTCCGCGCGGGTCTTCAAAAACAAGCTGGAGCGCCGCGGCGTTCCTGTCTTCACCCACAGGGTCACGCCGAACTACCCGACCGACGTGGACCTTGTGGTCAGCCAGGAGGGCTACGGGGCCAACGAGTACATCCCGGCCGACAGGCCGCTGGTCATCGTCACCGGGCCCGGGCCGGGCAGCGGCAAGATGGCCACCTGCCTCAGCCAGATGTACCACGACCACAGGGCGGGAAGGACGTCGGGCTACGCGAAGTTCGAGACTTTCCCCATCTGGAACCTCCCCCTGAAGCATCCGGTCAACGTGGCTTACGAGGCCGCCACGGCCGACCTGAAGGACGTCAACCAGATCGACCCTTTCCACCTGGAGGCCTACGGGGAGACCGCCGTCAACTACAACCGGGACGTGGAGGCCTTCCCCCTGCTGGTCCGCATACTGGAGAAGATCACCGGTGCCGAACCGCCCTACCGCTCGCCAACCGACATGGGCGTGAATCGCGCGGGCTTCGCCATCACCGACGACGAGGTGGTCCGGGAGGCGGCCCGCCAGGAGGTGATCCGGAGGAACTTCCGATATCGTTGCGAGTACGCCCTCGGAGTGGCCGACCGGGAAACCGTGGACAGGTCGGCGATGCTGATGGATGAGCTGGACGTGGAGCCTTCCGACCGGGCGGTGGTCGAACCGGCCAAGGAGGCCGCCCGCGAGGCCGAAGCCGGTGGAAAGGGCCACAAGGGCATTTACTGTGGGGCTGCCGTCAAACTGTCCGACGGCTCCATCCTGACGGGTAAGAACTCCCCCCTCATGCACGCCTCCTCCAGCCTGATCCTCAACGCCATAAAAAAACTGGCGGGTATACCGGACGACATACACCTGCTCTCGCCGGTCTTCATCGAGTCGGTCGGCGAGTTGAAGCGGAGTATCCTCAACTCCCGCTCGGCCAGCCTGGACCTGGAGGAGGCGCTCATCGTGCTCAGCATCAGTGCCGCCACCAACCCGGTTGCCCAGCGCGCCATGGAGAAGCTCCAGGAGCTGGAGGGCTGCGAAGCCCACCTCACCCACATGCCGACCCCCGGGGACGAAGCCGGCCTGAAAAGCCTCGGCGTCCGCGTGACCAGCGAGCCCAACTTCTCCAGCAAAAGCCTCTTCCAGCAGTAACTTCTGTCCACCCCTCGCGTTGTGGAACCGCGGCCGCCTGGCTATGCTGGAGGATCAACGGGCGGCCGCTGAAGCCCGCCCGCCGAAAGATTGACCTCAGGGCAAGAGGTGTGACCATGGAAACGCCGAATCTGGAGGGCCTGATAGCCGCGCCGCCGACCCCCCTCTCCTCCGACGGCGCGCTGGACGCGGCCGCCATCGAGCCCCTGGCCGGCGCGCTGGCGGACGCCGGGGTGCGCGGCGCCTTCGTCTGCGGAACCACCGGCGAAGGCCCTTCCCTCAGCACTCACGAACGGCGAACGGTCGCCGAACGCTGGGTGGCGGCCACACCGGAGGATTTCGCGGTTATTGTGCACGCCGGGCACACGTCCCTGCAGGAATGCCGCGCCCTGGCCGAGCATGCGGAGCGGATCGGTGCCGACGCCGTCGGTGCAATGGCCCCTTTCTTCTTCAAACCGCAGGCGGCGCCGGACCTGGTGAACTTCTGCGAGCGGGCCGCCTCGGCCGCCCCCTCTACACCCTTCTACTACTACCACATCCCCGCGATGACCGGCGTGGACCTGCCGATGATAGATTTCCTGCGGGAAGCCGCGGACAGAATACCCACCCTGGCCGGGATGAAGTTCACCTGCGAAGACCTGATGGACTACGGGCGGTGCCTGCGCTACGAAGAGGGGCGGTTCGACATGCTGTTCGGACGCGACGAGATTCTCCTCTCGGCGCTGGCGCTGGGGGCGCGGGGCGCTGTGGGGGCCACTTACAACTTCGCCGCGCCGCTTTACCTGCGCCTGATGGAAGCCTTCGGGAGGGGCGAGTTGGCCGCCGCCCGCGCCGACCAGCATCGGGCGGCCGAGATGATCGCCGTGCTCGGCCGGTTCGGCGGCGTTCGGGCCGCCAAGGCGACGATGAAACTGATCGGCCTGGACTGTGGCCCACCCCGCCCGCCGCTCCGACCTCTGGGGGGGCAGGAACTGGACGCGCTGGGCGAGGCGCTCCAGGAGGTCGGCTTCTTCCGCTACGCAGTGGAAGCCTGATTTGGAGCGGGTCGGCGCTGGTTCACTCTTCCTCCGCCGGATTCACCACGCGGCCCATGAACAGGATGGCCCCGGTCTGCTTCTCGCGGATGAGGAACAGGAACGGGTGGTCGGCGTTGAAAACCGGCGGCCCCTGCCCGACGGCCGTAGCGGCCACCACGACCGCCGTCGCCGCCGCGGCCTCCGTCCCCTCCTCGTTTACTTCCACGAACGCCTTGTGGAGCACCGCGGAGATGAAAAGGTCCTTCTCGCCGGTCATCCCCGAGAAGTCGGCCGGCGGAAGCGAGAAGGCGTCCCCCATGCCCAGTGACTTCAGCGCATCCCCCAGCCCGAAGGAGACGGTCATCTTGAAGCGGGGCACGTAGAGGACGACTTCGCGGGTGCGAAGCTCCTTCGACCAGGCATCGAGCTGCTGCGCGCTGAGCTTCTCTTCCAACTCACTCAGCCCACCCCGCTCCCGCGGGAGCAGCATCACCATGCTCAGGTCGTCGCCGGCGTAGGGCATCTCCAGCACCTGGCACGTGTCGGAGCAGGTCGTGCGCGACATCGCTGACCGGGTCGCGGCGTGCGCCGACGGCGGGGGATGAAGTGATCTTCCCCGACGCCTGATCCACCGGGATATCCCGCTTTTGCGGTCCGGGGGCGCATGCACTAAAATGGTTGGATTGCCACTGTGCAAAGTGGGGGCGAGAGCGGTATTCGAGGCGCGGGAGGCGTTCCTGCGCCCCGTCTGCGCCCCCGGAACGGACGAGCTGAACTTCGCTGAATGAAGGTAGTGACCATGCAGTACGCCACGCTGGGCAAGACGGGATTGGAAGTTTCGCGGCTGGGCTTCGGATGCATGCGCCTCCCCATGAAGTCCAAGAACGAGGTGGACAGAGAAAAAGCCATCCCCATGCTCCAAAGGGCCGTGGAGCTGGGCATTAACTACTTCGACAGCGCCGTGATGTACTGTGGCGGCGACAGCCAGAGGGTCATCGGCGAGGCACTGGAGGATGTGCGCGACCAGGTCATACTCTCCACCAAGAACCACCACTATGACAGGGATGACAAGGACGGGTGGTGGAAGAACCTGGAAGATTCCCTGGAACGTCTCCGCACCGATTACATTGATGTCTACAAGTTCCACGGCATGAATTACGAGCGGTTCGAGAAGGCCGTTGCGGGCGACGACGGCCTCTACCAGGAAATGCTGAAGGCAAAGGAGCAGAGCCTTATCGGCCATATCTGTCACTCGTTCCACGGCTCCTGCGAGAGCCTGAAGAAGTGCGTGGACACCGGCCTTTTCGAGTCCGTGCTGCTGCAGTACAACCTGCTGGACCGTCACCTGGAGGAGGGCATCACTTACGCCGCCGAGCACGGCATGGGCGTGGAGATCATGGGACCGGTGGGCGGCGGACGGCTGGGCTACCCCAGCGAGAAAGCCGCCGAACTGGTCGGCGACGTGGAGAGCACCCCCGAACTGGCCCTCCGTTTCGTGCTATCCAATGAGAACGTCACCCTCGCCCTCTCCGGCATGTCCACCATGGAGCAGCTCGAGGAGAACGCCCGGACCGTCTCGGAAGCCGGAGAGCTGACCACGGAGGAGCACGAGCACATCGAGGCGGCCATCCAGGAGCGCAAGGAACTGGCCGGCCTCTACTGCACCGGCTGCAACTACTGCATGCCCTGCCCCGCCGGCGTGGACATCCCGGCCAACTTCGAGATACTCAACCTGGAGCGCGTCTTCGGCCTGACCGACCATGCCAGGAGCCGTTACGCGTCCCTGGCCGGGAAGGCGGCGCTCTGCCGGCTGTGCGGACAGTGCCTGGAGGAGTGTCCCCAGGAGCTGGACATACCCGCCCGGCTGAGCGAAGCCGTCGAGGTGCTCGACGAGCGCGCCGGAAGCGTCGCCGGATGGAGTGAACTGCGCGGCGCAGAGTCGGCCGAGCCCGGAATGCTCAACGTGAAGCTCCGCTGCAACCTGAAGAACTTCACCGACCAGAAACAGGAGGCCGTCAGGGTGAGCATCGGCTCGCACCGGGAGGAGCAGGTCTCGGCCGGCGAGTTCGAGCTGGAGGAGCTGGGCCCCTACGCCCGTCGGCACAAGGACGTGGAGGTGACCGCCAGGAGGCCACTGGAAACCCTGAGCCTCGACGCGCTGATTGAGTTCGACGGTTCCCACACGCTGGAACACCTGCACTTCGTGGTTGCCGCCGCCTCCCGGGCCGAGGACTATGGTCTCGGGGCCGAAGCCCCGTCGGGCCCCCTGCTGCACGTGCCCTCCCCGCTGCATCCCGTCCACACCTCAGATCAGGAGCTTGACGGCCACAGCTTCGACTGGGTGGCCGCCTGGGACGATGACAACCTCTACGTGTGGGCCGAGATCGACGACGACCTGCTCAATCCCGCCAAAGACGGGCTCCGCATATTCGTCGACGGCCGGGAGCCGCGCGACCTGGGCAAGCCCGGCAAAGAGGGTGTCATGCACGTAACGGTCAACCCCGGCGAGGAGGGGTCGGAACCGACGGTGAGCAGCGAGGAGGTGGAGGCAAAGGCAAGCCGCACCGCCACCGGCTACCGCCTTGACTGCGCCATCCCGTGGAAAGTATTCTCCCAGGTCGACGGGCGGCCGGACGTGATCGGCTTCGACCTGGTGCAGCTCAGCTTCGACGAAGAAGGTGAGAGGCATATCCGGCTTAGCTGGACGGGACGGGAAAGGCAGGAGAGGAACCCCGGCGCCTTCGGCAACCTGCTGCTGGTGCAGGACGCTGATCTCTAAGGACGGCCCCAACAGAGTCAGACACTGATCGACACTGATGGACACAGATAAAAGGCAGGTACGAAAGTAGTATGCTTTCGAAGTCACCACCGCCAAGTCGCTGTCAAGCCAAGACTTTGTGATCAGTGTGAATCAGTGTAAATCAGCGTGCAGTCGTTTTGGAGGCCGAGGCCAACAGAATCAGACACTGATCGACACTGATGGACACAGATAAAAGGCAGGTACGAAAGTAGTATGCTTTCGAAGTCACCACCGCCAAGTCGCTGTCAAACCAAGACTTTGTGATCAGTGTGAATCAGTGTAAATCAGCGTCCGGCTTTTTTTGACGCCGTCAGCGCATAACCGGCAAACAGAAGAATCAGACACTGATCGACACTGATGGACACAGATAAAAGGCAGGTACGAAAGTAGTATGCTTTCGAAGTCACCACCGCCAAGTCGCTGTCAAACCAAGACTTTGTGATCAGTGTGAATCAGTGTAAATCAGCGTCCGGTCGTCTTTGTGCGGAGCGCCGCAAGCCGACACCGACAAAATCAGACACTGATCGACACTGATGGACACAGATAAAAGGCAGGGCCGGAAATCCTGCCTGCGTCAAGTTCCGTTCCCGGACGCAATGCGGTCCTCAGAACGCGGTTGAACGAAGACTTTTCGATCAGTGTGAATCAGTGTAAATCAGCGTCCAGTCGTTTTTTAGGCCGAGGCCAACAGAATCAGATACTGATCGCCACGGATGACTCCAGATTACAAGCACTCCGGTGTAACCGAAAAGATCATCGGCGCGGCGTACGAGGTGCATAGCACGCTCGGCCACGGGTTTATGGAGAAGGTTTACGAGAATGCTCTTGCCCTTCAGTTGCACCAGACAGGGTGTGCGCTCCGGCAACAGGTACCCGTGAAGGTTATGTACGCCGGCGAGATTGTCGGGAATTACGTCGCCGACCTGGTGGTTGAAGACAAGGTTCTCGTAGAGATCAAGGCCGTAACGGAGTTGCAGCCCCTCCATGAGGTGCAACTGGTCAACTATCTGAAGGCAACGGAGATGGAAGTCGGGCTGCTGATCAACTTCGGGCGAGAGGTGGAGGTGAAACGGAGAATCTTCGATCAATGAGAATGAGTGGGCGGGCGACTCCGAAAGCAAAAGAATGAGACACTGATGGACACTGATGGACACAGATAAAAGGCAGGTACGAAAGTAGTATGCTTTCGAAGTCACCACCGCCAAGTCGCTGTCAAACCAAGACTTTGTGATCAGTGTGAATCAGTGTAAATCAGCGTCCGGTCGTCTTTGTGCGGAGCGCCGCAAGCCGACACCGACAAAATCAGACACTGATGGACACAGATGGACACAGATAAAAGGCAGGTACGAAAGTGCTATGCTTTCGACGTTACCATCGTCAAATCGCTGTCAGACCAAGACTCTGTGATCAGTGTGAATCAGTGTAAATCCGTGTCCGGCTTTTTTTGACGCCGTCAGCGCATAACCGGCAAACAGAAGAATCAGACACTGATCGACACTGATGGACACAGATAAAAGGCAGGTACGAAAGTAGTATGCTTTCGAAGTCACCATCGTCAAATCGCTGTTAAAGCAAGACTCTGTGATCAGTGTGAATCAGTGTAAATCAGCGTCCGGCTTTTTTTGACGCCGTCCGCTCGATTGGCGGCGCGGCAGACCGCTGACCCATAGGCCGTGTCCCGGCCTCCCTCTGCTGAGAGGAGAGCAACCTTGGCGATTGGCGCTCCCGGCGCGTTCCACGTGGTAATGACCCTGTGGTGCTTTGTGCTGGGGCTTGCGGTGGGCAGTTTCCTGAACGTGCTGATCTGGCGGCTGCCCCGGGGCCTCACGCTGGGGGAGCCCAGCCGCTCGATCTGCCCGTACTGCGAGCGGACTATCCGATGGTACGACAACATCCCCCTGCTCAGCTTCCTCCTGCTGGGCCGGCGGTGCCGGCACTGCGGCGCGCCCATCTCCTGGCGCTACCCGCTGGTGGAGGGGCTGACGGGGCTTCTGTTCGCCCTGATCTACTTCCGCCAGGGAATCCAGGCGGGAACCGGGCCCGGACAGATACTCATCATGATGATGGCGGTTTCCCTGCTGATTGCGGCGGCGGCCGTGGACGTCCAGTGGCTGATCATACCGGACGAGATATCCTTCTTCGGGATGGCCGGCGGGCTGCTGGCGGGGTTCCTCCTGCCGGAGCTGCACGTCGGTCCCGCGGCCTACCACACCTACGAGGCGCTGACGGGCCTGGCGCGGCTGGACGGCCTGATTGCGTCGCTGATTGGCCTGTTCGGCGGGGGCCTGCTGGTGCTTGCCTTTGCCGTGGTGGGCACGGTGATATTCCGCCGTGAGGCGATGGGATTCGGCGACGTGAAGCTGATGGCCATGATCGGGGCGTTCTTCGGGTGGAAGGTGGTGGTCGTGACCTTCTTTCTGTCCCCTTTTATCGGCCTGCTCTACGGGCTGCCGCTGCTGATCTTCAAAGAGGAGCACGTCATGCCCTACGGCCCTTTCCTGAGCACGGGGGCTCTTCTGGCCATCATCTTCCGCACCAACCTCTGCGCCTACCTGGAGCCCCTGGAGCAGATGGTCCACCTGCTCGTATTGCCATAGTTGTTT
The DNA here is from genome assembly GCA_964510315.1 of uncultured candidatus Brocadiaceae bacterium. Lineage (GTDB taxonomy): Bacteria > Planctomycetota > Brocadiia > SM23-32 > SM23-32 > CAZEAP01. The sequence continues at coordinate 14,297 of CAZEAP010000004.1, read as the reverse complement.
CTCGGAGCGAAGCAAAGTGCTCACGCAGCACATCTGAGGGGTCGCAATGGCAATAGTGCTTCCTGTCCCTCGCGGAATACGGGACTCCATCCAGCTCGCGTAGAGCCTTCAGCTCTCCACCCCACGCATCCGGTGCCGCCGGGTTCACTTCCGACCTTCTTCGGTTCGCGGCGTCAACTGATCTGTAACTGCCTTCAGAGGAAACCCACCCTTTGCCCGAGTGCTTCCACTGTTGACGCACTCGTACCGGTGCTGTACTCTCCGCACACAAAGGAGGCGTCCGGTGGTCGATTTGGTTCCAGACGAAGAAGGGCATGCTCCCCCGCTTCCGGTATATGTAACGGATCGCGGGGCGTGCTATTGCGCCGATGCCAGAGATTTTATGCAGTGCGTTCCCCCGAATAGCGTCGACCTGATCGTCACCTCGCCACCTTTCGCTCTCACCCGCAAGAAAGACTATGGGAACAAGGACGCAGATGAGTACGTGGGCTGGTTCCTATCGTTTGTCCCGGGCATCAAGAAAGTACTTAAAGAGTCCGGCAGCTTCGTGCTAGATCTGGGCGGAGCCTACCTTCCCGGCGCTCCCGTGCGTAGCATCTACCAATTCGATCTTCTCGTGCGGCTCTGCAAGCAGCATGGTTTCTTTTTGGCTCAAGAGTTCTTTCACTATAACCCAGCTCGCCTGCCATCGCCTGCTGAGTGGGTAAATGTCCGCCGCATCCGCGTGAAAGACGCTGTTAACGTGGTGTGGTGGCTTGCGTTGACGGAGACACCAAAGGCCGACAATAGAGCGGTGCTGAAGCCGTACAGTGACAGCATGAAATCACTACTTGAGAAGGGCTACGAACCCAAGCTCAGGCCCAGCGGACATGACATTTCCAGCAATTTTTCCCGGCGAAACGAGGGGGCCATCCCGCCAAACTTGCTCAGCTTGCCTAACACCCGGAGCAATACGCAGTACCTACGGCGATGTCGCGAAGAAGGAGTGAAGCCACACCCCGCGAGGTTCCCCGAGGAGTTCCCCGAGTTTTTCATAGACTTCTTAACAGATCCCGGCGATTTGGTGGTTGACATCTTTGCGGGATCGAACACCACGGGTGCGGTGGCAGAGCGTAAGGACCGCCGGTGGATTGCCATCGAAGTCGATCAGGATTACGCCAAGTCAAGCGCCTACCGGTTCGATACCCCTGGCGACCTGTTCCCCGGAGTACGGAATGTCGCGGCTGGCTAAACGGGAGCTGATGCGGAAAGTTGAGGGCGCTTTCCGAGCATCGGGGCTCTACTTCAAACCCATTGCTTCCTCAGAAACCCACCCCGCCTACTACAAGGTTTACACTTCTGACAGCGCATTCAGTGTCCGCATTTATATCTGGAACATCACACACGGCGGGGGCGATCTACGGCCTCCAGACGAGTACCGCATCCAGGTAACTGGTGTCTCGGAGGTGGCTGCTGACGGAGACTATACCACCTTGATCCTGGGCTGGATGGACGAAGACGCGGTGTTCGCTGGCTGGGATGCCCGCTTACACCAAGGCGAGGTAGCCAAGTCACCGTCAATGCAGGTAAAGGAGGTAGCTTTAGCCCGGGCGCAACGAACAGGCATCGCACTCAACTACAGGTCAGAGGATGAAATAACTGTTGCTTTCCGACCGGACCTGATGCGCGTCTATATTGAGCACCTTGTGGATCTCCATAACGGCGATGAGACCTGGGTCGAAGCTGTGAACGCAGAGATTGAAGAGGCGTCCGAAGACGAGGCTCCATTGCCTCCCGAACCTGATACCGGCAAGCCACGCGCCAAGCTTACCCACGAAGTAGCCCGCTACGTCAGGAGCTACAGTTTCCGAAGGCGTGTCTTGACTGCTTACGAGCACGCATGCGCCGTCTGTGATATGCAATTGGAGCTGGTCGACGCTGCCCATATCGTGCCTGTGAGGCACAGGGAGAGCACCGACGAAACGTCAAACGGGATCGCTTTGTGCGCGCTGCACCACAAGGCGTTTGACACATCTCTTCTGTTTATCCAGGACGATTGCCGGGTTTGCCTTTCAGAACCGCGCCTCAAGGAACTGCGCCGTAAAGACAAAGTCGCAGGTGTCGACAACTTCAGGTCTCAGCTTCGCGATCACCTAAGGCTTCCTGCCGAGCCGGCATGTCGTCCGAAGCCGACGTACCTTGCTCTCCGTAGGGAGCTGGGAAGCTGATGTGTTCTTCTACGCCCAGACGCCGGGGACCTCGGCGCCGCAGTGGGCGCATTTGCCGTCCCGGACGGCCACCTCTCCCACGTGGAAGGCATAGCGTTCGATGAGGCGCTCGCCGCAGGAGTGACAGAAAGTGTTCTCGTACCGGTGCCCCGGCAGGTTGCCGACGTAGGCGTAACGGACCCCCTCGGCGACGGCGGTCTCCCGCGCCCGCACCACCGTCCGCGGCGGTGTGCGGGGGAGGTTCCTCATCTTGTAGTCGGGATGGAACCGGGAGAAGTGCATCGGCACGTCCGGCCCGAGGTTCCGCACCACCCATCGGCTCATCTCCCGGATCTCCTCGTCGCTGTCGTTGAGCCCGGGGATCAGCAGGATGACCAGCTCCTCGTGCATGCCCAGTTCCTTGAGCAGCTCGATGGTCTTCAGCACCGGCTTCAGCCGGCCGCCCACGTACTCCCGGTAGAACTCCTCGGTGAAGGCCTTCAGGTCGATCTTGACCGCCGAGAGGTGCCGGCAGAGCCGCTTCATCGGCTCGGCCTGGATGAACCCGTTGGTGATGCTGACGCTGTGCAGCCCGGCCTCCCGCCCTGCCCGCGCGGTGTCGAGCATGTACTCGTAGAAGATCGTGGGCTCCGAGTAGGTGTAGGCGATGGTGTTGCAGTCGCTGCCGGCCGCCGCGGCGACCACCTCCTCCGGCGGCAGATAGCGTGTCCTGAGTTCCTCAGGGCGGGCCTGGCTGATCTGCCAGTTCTGGCAGAACCGGCATTCCACGTTGCAGCCGGCCGTGGCGATGGAGAAGGCCCGGGTGCCGGGCAGGAAGTGGAAGAGGGGCTTCTTCTCGATCGGGTCCACGTGGGCGCTGCAGGCCCTCCCGTAGACGAGGGTTCGGTAGAGGCCGCCCCGATTCTCCCTCACCTCGCAGACCCCCCGGGCGCCGTCGGGCACGATGCACTCCCTGGGGCAGAGGGTGCAGTGGACCTTGGAATCCCCGAACTCCTCCCAGAACAGGGCCTCGTGGTCGCTGACGGCGGCTGCCTCGCCGGCCTCGGCGCAGCGGGAGAGGGCCAGCGGGCAGAGAGAAAGCCCCGCGCCCGTGGCCGCGACCTTGATGAAATCCCTGCGGGTGAAGTTCGTTTTGCCGTTCATACCAACCCCGGGCAGGCTACGATGGCTGCAGCGGACCGGTCACTTCTTCCATTATATGCCGCCGGCGGGATGCGTGCATCCGCGGCCCGGCTCGGGCCGGCGGTCAAGAGCCGGCTTCGGCGGGCCAGGTCTGGGCCAGCACGATGAGGGCGACCAGCACCACAAGCAGCACGACCCAGATGAGCAGGGCGGTTCGGGCGGCTTTTTTGGCCCGGTCGGCCTCCCACCACGTCCGTGGCCGGATGCCGTGCAGCAGGAAGGTTGCCATCCCGGCCAGGTTCACGCAGATCAGGTTGGTCACGAACAGCAGTCCTGCCTCCGTCGCCATCCGCCACTGCGCCATGCCCAGGTCCAGACCCAGGGCCACCAGCGGAGGCAGCAGCGCTACGGCCACCATGACGCCGACCAGTGCGGTGGAGATGCCCGTTGTGAAGGCCAGGGCCCCGGCGCCGCCCGCCGCCAGGGCCAGCAGGACGTCGGCCAGCCGCACCTGGGACCGGATCATCAGCTCGCGGGTGGTCCAGTCGGCCGGTCCGCCGAGGGCCGGCAAAAGGCGCAGCAGTAGTCCCATCAGGAACGAGAGCGCCAGCGCCGTGCAGATGCCGGTGGTCAACGTCTTCAGGGCCCTCCGCCCCAGCGCCCCGTCCCCCAGGGTGGTGGCCAGGGCGAGGGCCATGTTCGGCCCCAGCAGGGGGGCGATGACCATGGCGCCGATGATGACGGCCACGTTGTCCCGCCACAGGCCGATTGCCGCCACAACGCTGGAAAGGGCGATCATCACCAGGAACACCACTGTAAGCTGGGCGGAGGCGGATATCTCGGCGTGCAGTTCGTGTCGGCTGATGCGGGTGGGCAGATGCTTGGGTGCCTCCTCGAAGGGCGCCCTGTGGGGCGGCTCCGCAGGCAGCTCCGGCCGGGGAAGCGCCGCCTGAACCGGAAGCAGCAGTATCCGGAAGCCCTCCATCCCGCCGTAGTGGCTCTCCAGGTGGTCCAGCACTTCTTCGGCACGCTCGGCCTGGAGCAGTATCTTGATCAGAACCTGCTCCTCCAACATCCGATCGTGCCACAGCCCCAGGGTCTTGTGCTCCATCACCAGTTCCTCCACCTCCCGGCGTTTATCCTCCGGGCAGACCATCTCGATAAGGCGAAGCGCCATCCTTGCGCACCCCCGTAATCCCGGTGTGAACCACGCCGGTAGTTTAGGGGGTGGCGCACGCCCGATTCAAGAAGTCCGCGCCCCGGGCCATCCCCAATCGCGCGGGTTCACCTCCCCGCTCACACCCGCTCTATGGAACGCCTCTCCGGTGGTCGGACCGGGGGCGCCGAGTCCCCCGGCCGAGCACCGATTCGCAAAATCCCGGTGGCATGAGTGCCGCGCGTCTCCTATACTGTATGGTGACGTTGTGCAGACCTGTGACCACAGGGGGTACTGAGAACAGCCGATATGGCGGAGCTGAAAAGAACGGACCTGGGCCTGCAGGCCGAGCGCGCCGTGCTGGCGCAGGTGATCTCTCGGCGGGATTCGCTGGACCCCGACGAGACGTTCGAGGAACTGGAAAACCTTGCCCGGTCGGCCCGTGCCATAGTGGTCGGAGGTCTGCGCCAGAAGAGGAACCATCCCCACCCAACCCACTACCTGGGCACCGGCAAGCTGGACGAACTGGGGCAGTTGTGCGCCCGTGAGGAAGCCGACCTCGTCATCTGCGATGACGAACTGAACCCCGCCCAGGTCAAAACCCTCGAAAAACGCCTTGACATCAAGGTTGTGGATCGCAGCGAAGTCATCCTGGACATCTTCGCCTCTCACGCCCGCACCCGTCAGGCAAAGCTGCAGGTCGAACTCGCCCAGCTCGAATACGAACTCCCGCGGCTCAAAAGACGCTGGACGCACCTGGACAGGACCGCCGGCGGCACACTCGGCGGTCCGGTGGGGGGCGGCATCGGCGTCAGGGGGCCCGGAGAGAAGCAGCTCGAGGTGGACCGCCGCCTCGTGCAGCGGCGTATCCACGAGTTGAGGAAGAACCTGGAGAAGATCGAGCAGCGTCGTCACGTCATGGTGGAAGGCCGCAACGAACGCTTCACCACCGTCACGCTGGTCGGCTACACCAACGCGGGCAAATCCAGCCTGATGAACGCCCTCACCGGCGCGGACGTGACGGTGCGCGACCGGCTGTTCGAGACCCTCGACACCCGCACGCGCCAGTGGGAGCTGCCCGGCGGCTGGGAGGTGCTGCTCAGCGACACGGTCGGCTTCATCCGCAAGTTCCCTCACCACCTGGTGGCCTCCTTCCACGCAACCCTCGAGGAGGCCCGCGGGGCGAACCTGCTGCTCCACGTCATCGACGCCTCCAAGGGCGACGCCGAGCAGGAGGTGCGCTCCGTCGAGGATGCACTCGAAGAAGTCGACTGCGGCGACAAGCCCACCATCTACCTGCTCAACAAGGCCGACCTGCTGGAAGACTACTCCGCCGTGCCGCTGGTCAGGCAACTGGGGGGAGAGGTCGTCTGCACCAGCGCCCTGACCGGCGAGGGCCTGGAGGAGGTCCGCCGGCGGGTGGCCCGCATGCTGGACCGCGAGCTGACCGAGGTCCGCGTGACCGCCGGTGTGGGCAACGGACGGCTGGACTCGTTCCTCTACGAAAATGGCCAGGTGCTGGAGCGCACCGTCAGGGACGGCACGCTGCAATACCGGGTGAAGGTCAGCCCCGAATGCGTCGGCATGATCCGCAGCCTCGGCGGCGAGGTCCAAACAGTCGGCACCGACGCCGCCCTCTGACCCCCGTCGTGAGTTGTGACGGAGCTGGATGAGCGGCGCCTTGTCCGGAGCAGTTGGACCGTGCTGCTGCTGGCAGGCTACACGATCGCGCTGGTCCAGGGGGCTCCTGACGGCACTCGCGAGCGTTTTGATTACCCCCGCGACGCTGCGGTAGGGGAGCCCGGCTTGCCGCCCCATTGCCTGATGCCTCAGGGGCCCCCGGCCGAGGGGCGCGGCAGCCGTTAAGTGCGGAGGGGGTTCGGCCGGTCGTCTCAGGCGGGATCGGACCACGTGAAGGAGTAGAGCTTGCACCGGCTCATCTCGACGGCAATCCGCAGACGTCGGCCCGCGAGTTCCCCGTGAATACGGTCCCCCTCCCAGCGCACGGGCAGCCGCGTCCCGTTCCCTTCGACGGGCCGGCAACCGGCCAGGGGCTTTCCGCCCTCCTCCCGCAATCCCACGCGGATGGAGCCCAGCGCGCCGGCGTTCGCATTGAGCCGGAGCCGGCCCCCGCCGAACTCGATCGGTCTGGTGACGAATCGGCCGCCGCGGTGGCCTGCCTCCGCCGAGACGAAACCGTCCAGCCTCTGGGTGAAACGGCAGATGGTGCCGTCCGTCTCCCGGAGTCGGCGCTGCACATCCCCGTGCGGCGTCCGGTAGGCTACCCCGTATTGCCACAGCTCGTCGCCCCTGACCACCAGCCCTCTGCCCATGTAGAGCATGTTTTCGCCGGGCCGGGGACCGGCGTAGGTGGCCCGGTCGTAGCGATGCCACCGGACGCCGTCCGTGCTCCCCATGAAGTGCGTCTCCGTCCGCCCCGAGTTGCGGTATGGACCCTCGTCCGGCTCGGGGAAATGATGGTAGAGCACCGGGAAGGCGCAGTAGTAGCGCGGCGCAGGGGCATAGGAGGTGACGCCGCTGGTGTAGATGTCCGTGCCGGGTGGGTCCAGCGCGTCGCACTCCATCACAACGGGCAACTCGCAGGTAACGTGCGGCAGGAGACAGGGGTCTGGATGCTCCTTCGTCGGCTCCACGCCGAGCGGCTCCTCGACGCTGTGGGCCTCCCATCGGGCCACCTTGCGGCGCCGGATGGACGGCGGGCCGTCCTTCCATGCCCGGACGTAGCCGACGTACTTCCCTATCCGCTCGTCCCAGAAGGACACATTGGCGGTGTCACACCAGAACCTCAGCAGGGGCTCGTTGCGGGGAGTCCAGCGGTAGCCGTCGGGCGAGGTGAAGAGGGTAAGACCCTCCGGCAGCCTCTGCCAGGTGCCGCGGTAACGGGAATCAGCCGGCGCGTTGGGGTCCCGGAAGACGGCCCCTTCCATCGTGTCCATAACGACCAGATTGTTGGCGGTGGAACCGCCGAAATCGACAAGGCCGAGTTCCGGAGTCCGCCAGACCACCCCGTCGTCCGACTCCGCGTAGCAGACGTGCTTGTCCGTCCGCCCGGCACCGCTTCGGCAGCCGTACCACATGCGCAGGCGGCCGTCCTCCTCGACGACGGAAAGGTAAAGCCCGCGCATCCGCTCCCAGGGCTGCCGGGCAGGGAAATCGACCGGTTCCCGCCGCGGCGGGTTAACGCTCAGCCGCACGCCGTCACTCGCGACCAGGATCTCGGGGTCCAGAAAAAGCACGCTCGAAAGGAGCGGGCCGCACCGCAACCGGGGCGCCGGGGTCAATGGTCCGACAGCTCCTCCCTCGGCAGTTGCGCCGTGGCATGAGCGTGGACAAGGCGTGGACGCCGGCAGCGCGCCGCCCGCGCTGGACCGACGCTGTCGAGGGGCTTATCCATCATGGCGGACGACATTATATCCCTCACCGGCGGCGCGTCAAGACAGTAGAGGCCCCTCCAGCATCTGGGCGAAGGTCGCGGCCTCCAGGCCCTTCTCCCGCACGTGCTGGAAGGTCAGCTCGAGCATGTGCATCTGCGGGTCCGAACGGGCGAGAGACCACGGGTGCCAGATCAGCGATACGTAGGGCAGCTCCAGCTCCACCGCCCGATCGACGAAGGTCCGGTGAACGGCGAATTCCTCCTCCGGGGTGGCGACGAAGCCGGGCGGAACGGCATCGGGCACCGAAGGGGGCCAGAGCAGCAAGCGTTTGCGGGGCAGCGGCGTATGGTTCTTCAGGACGTTCTCGTGCCAGCCGTGCCCCGGCAGCTCCCACAGGTCGGGGAACCCATCCTCATCGTAGCGGAAGGGCGCGCGCAGCGGGGCGGGCAGCGAGTGGTCCGGTCCCCACGCGGCGCTGCTCACGTAGCGAAGTCCAACGTCCCGGACGGTCCGCAGCAGGTGGGGCGCGCCGATCAGCCCGTCCGGGAATCCGCACGCGGGCCGCATGCCGAGACACTCCCGCTCGAAGACGGCCTCCACGGCCTCTTTGCCTCGTTTGATCTCCGCCGCCGCTTCTTCCTTCGGAAGGCCCTTCCCGCAGAACGGATGATCACGGAGCGTACTGTGGGAATAGGTGTGGGTAGCGACTTCGAACAGTGGATCCTCGAGCAGCGCCCGGTATTCCGGGGCGTCCGCTTCCAGGACGGAACCCACGATGAACACGGTGGCCGGCATCTCGAACCGCCGGTGGACTTCAACGATGCGGCGGCAGGCGTCCAGGCATTGCGGCGTTTCGGCATCGTATGCGGCAATGTAGCGGGTCACGGGGCTCTCACATCCAGGGGGTCGCCTGCGGATCGGGCGTGCACAACGCCGAGAAGACTTTGTTCAGAGCCCGGGCCACCTTCGCGCAGTCCTCGGGGGTGTACCACTGGTTCAGCGGCACGCTGATCATGCGGTCGAACAGGTCGTCGGCCACCGGACAGTCGCCGCGCTCGTATTCCGCCCTGCCCCCGCGCTCCAGGTACACGGGGCACCGGAAGGGGCATCCCGTCCCGGACGGTTCCTGCATCAGCGTGATGGGGAACATCGAGTGGTAGACGTGCCAGTCGGGCGCCGCGTCCCTGCCGCGCATCGAGCATCCCACGCCCTCGGCGCGGAGGGCCTCGACGATCCGGGAGCCCAGCTCGAAAGATTCCGGGTAGAAGCGTATGAGGTAACCCACCTCGCCGTCGGGGTCGTTCAGTACCTGGGGAGTGATCTCACGGTAGGTATCGAGCCGCTGGAGGATGCGTCTTTTGACGTCCCGGAACCGCTCAACTATGGCGGGGAGCTTGCGGAGCTGCACGGCGTCCACCGCCGCTTCCATCTCCGACATGCGGTAGTTCGTCCCGGCGAACAGCTCGCCGGGGTAGCGTTGCGGCCCGAAGCGGTCCGGGCGCCACAGGCCGCCGCATTCGGCGAGCTGGTTGGCGCGTTCCCACAGGCGCTCCTCGTCGGTGATGAGCAGTCCACCCTCTCCGCCGCCGCAGATCTTGTATGCCGAGATGCTGAAACAGCCGACGTCGCCGATAGTGCCCACCAGGCGGCCGTTGAATTCCCCGCCGCAGGACTGGGCGGAGTCCTCAACGACCTTCAGGTCGTGCGCCCGGGCCACCTCCATGACGCCGTCCATGTCGCATACGCTGCCCATCACGTGCGTGGGCGCCACGGCCACGGTGCGCGGCGTGATGCGTCGCTCGATCTCGGCGGGGTCGATGCCCAGGGACTCGTCGACGTCGCAGAAGACCGGCACCCCCTTCGCCATCACGACCGCAGCGGCTGTGGCCATGAACCCGATGGCCGGGCAGATGACCTCGGTACCCGGGCCGACGCCGACGGCGACGAACGCGGCGTGTAGAGCCGCCGTGCCCGAGTTGACCCCGAGGGCGTGCTCCACCCCGAACCGCTCGCGCGCCGTGCGCTCGAAGAGCTGGACGCAGGTCTCGTCCAGATCGGAGTAGTAGTTGGCCAGGAAGGGGCCGCCGTTCATATCCTCACTCTCGACCGCTTCCCGTATCCTGGCCAGCGTCGGCCGACTGAAACCGAACCGCCGGACGACCGCCATGAACTCCTCGACGCCTATCTTGGGGCGGCCCCGGCCCTTGATGCTGCTGACCGCCTTCATACCGCCCCGCAGGGCCAGCCGCTGCGCGTCCTTTTGTTTACTGTCGCCCATATCGCACCTCGCCAGACGCATCCGATCCACCACAGCGGAATCTACCAAGTGCCGGCATCGGGCGCAACTGCGGGTTCGGAGGCCGAGATTGACGGGCGGCCGCGGCCGGCGGTAGGATGCGGGCGGTTCGCCGCTCTACGCGCCCGGAGGTGCCGATGAAGATATTTCCCTCGGCCGCGCGCTGCCGACGCCTGGCCCTCTGGCTCGCGCTGCTGGGTGGGGTGGTCGGGTTCTACTTCTGGCGCACCTGGTGGCGGCCGGACCTCACCGTCAGGACGCCGCACTACCTCATCCGCTCCAGCGCCACCCGCCAGCAGACCGAGGCGGCCGGCCGGGCGCTGGAGACCCTCCACGCGGCCTACCTGGAACTGTTCTCGGAGTTCCCGCACGTCGCCGAAGAGCACGAAGCATTGGAGGTCTGCCTCTACCGCGACCGCCGGGAGCTCCATCGTTGCAACCCCCGGCTCCGGTGGGGAGAGGCGGTATACAAAGGCGGGCGCTGCCATGCCTACTACGGGGAGAAAAAGAACCGGTTCCACTGGCTGCTGCACGAAGCCGTCCACCAACTCAACCACAAAGTCGCCCGGCTCGACCCGCCGAAATGGATCGACGAGGGCCTGGCCGAATACTTCGCCACCAGCCAGTACCGCGACGGCAACCTGCACCTCGGCCTGCCGGACCGCCATGCGTATCCGGTATGGTGGCTGCCCGGCTCGAACTTCTGCGGCGACCTGAAGCGGGACATCCGGGCCGAACGCATCATCCCCCTGCGCAACATCATCACCGGCCGGGACGGTCCGGACATCGACGAGAAGTTCAACCTCTATTACATCCACTGGTGGAGCCTGTCGCACTTCCTTATGGAGGGCGACGGCGCCGACCGGCGGAGCGTATACTTCGCCGTTATCCGCGACGGCGGAAGCCTGAAGGCCGTCAGGAAGCACCTCGGCCCCGTGGGCGAGCTTCAGAGCCGGTGGTACGACCATCTGTGCAGCCTGCGCCGGCGGCCATAAAGGGTGCGTGGCGCGCTCGGCGCCCTCCCAAGGCCCGAGAAGCCGGCTCAACCCCATAGGCCCGTCCGCCGGAGGGCCAGCTCCCAGCGAGCAAGCGGCGCGCCTGCCTCTACTTCCTCTTGGATGCGCCGTCCGGTCCGTTTCGCACAGGCGCTCATGTGACGATAGAGGTCCGGAGCATCCAGTAGCTGCAGGACGGCCTTCGCGTAGTCCACGGGCCTGTCGGAGTCCACCAGGACGCCGTTTCTCCCATCCGCAATGACGTCCCCGATGTCCCCAACTTTGGGGGCAACCACCGGCAACCCGGAGACCAGGGCCTCCACGATGGAAGCCGGAAGCCCCTCCCAGGCGGAGGTCATGAGCAGGATACGCGACATGCTCAGCAGATTGGGTATATCGGACCTGTGACCGAGGAACTCTACGTTCTTCTGCAGTCCCAAAGCGTCCCGCATTCGTTCAAGACGCCGGCGGTCGGGGCCGTCTCCCACGATCGCGCACCGCACGGAGGGCCGCGAGGTACTGATCCGCTCCACAGCTCGAAGCAACAGTCCGACGCGCTTCTGCTTCCGGTTCAGACGCCCCGTGTAGGTCACGTCCCATCTTTTGTGCGCCGAGGGCTCCCGGTAATCCGAGAAGTCATATGCGCTCATGCCAACGATTACCTGTCCGGGCTTCCAGCCCATGGCCTCGAGCCTTCTCTTCGACACACTTCCCATGCACATCGTGCAGGAGGCCCCCGAGATGGGGCCGCGCAGCAGCTTGCCCCACCACGTGCCCGCCAGGTGGACGTACATATCGGTTCCTATGAGCCAGTTGACAAAGTGGGCGCGACACAGGACCTGTCCCAGCTTTGCCAGCACGCCGTGGGGCAAAAGGCTGATGGCGATGCACACGTCCGGTCTAAATCGGACGCACAGGGAAAGGGTGATCAGGAGGGCGTAGAGGTGGGAGAGTGCGGCGGAGAACCGCAGCGCCTCAGGAGGGCAGAGCTGCCGGAACTTCGCCAGGCCCTCAACCGGACGTCGCCGTATGAGTATCCCGGACTCAACCAAAGGGCACTCATCCAGCCCCTTCAGCATCGAACGGCATTTCTTCTCGCTCAGTCCAACCCACACCGCTACGCGCACTTTGTCACCGCGAGCGTGCCGCCGCGAATGGGGCGTACAAGTCATAGCGTTCTCTACACATTGCATCGGTCGGCGTCTCGCGTGAGCCTTTCCGGGAATCTATCATTCCCGGCAGGGTCGATGCCCGCGTGCTCCGCAACACCCCGTCAACTGCGGGGGCGCGGCTGGATACGCGCTACCAGTCAACGGCCTTCAGCCACTCGTGGGCGATCAGCAGGTGGCCGCTGGCGTTGGGGTGGACGGGCTCGCCGCCGAAGGCGTCCGACCGGTGATACTTGAGCTGCTCGCCGAACATGGCGTGCGTCCGCACCAGACGGGCCTCGTAGCTCTCGGCGAGGCGCTCCACGGCTTCCACGTAGGCCGGGATGACGGCCATGACCCGCTCCCGCCATCCACCGTCCTCCGAAGGCTCGGCCGTGGACATGTAGAAGGGCGTCATCAGGATAATCTCGGCGTCGGTCTTCTTGCGCGTGCGCCTCAGGATCGCCTCGTAGAGTTCCTCGTAGCGCTCCACGTCGTAGCTGTCCGGATTGTCGCCCAGGTGTCGGTGGAGGTCGTTGATGCCGATCATGACCGAGAGCCAGTCGGGCTGGAAGCGGATCACGTCGTCGGTCCAGCGGTCGAACAGGTCACGCACGATGTTCCCGCCGATGCCGGTGTTGACGAACGTGCAGCCGTGGGCGGGGTAGCGGGCGTGGATCAGGTCCACGGCCATGCGCACGTAGCCGGCCCCGAGGGGGCGGTGTTCGCCGCGGCGGCCGCAGTCGGTTATCGAATCGCCGGTGAACAGAACGGTCTCTTTTGGCTGGATGACCGGCGCCATCTGGTCCTCTCCTGTCGGGTCTTCAAGGGAGCGCGCGAAGAACGGCCGGGCATGTTAGCGCCGGCCCCCGCCGGGGTCAACTGCTGAGGCGGGGGCCGCCGGGCGACGCTTTGACGCTCAGCACGATGCCTTCGCACTTCAGCCCTCCGATGAGACCAGGCAGTTGCAGTTGAAGCCGAAGAGGTATCTCGGGGGAGTCGACGCGTCCACGTCGATGCCCCATTCCACCCCGCGCGCCGGATGATATTGGCATCGTCGCAGCAAAGGTCGTCCCAGGAGCCCTCCTCGCCGGGCCACAGGACCGGCCCCCCGGTTTCCTTGCGCCACGGCCCCTCGGGGCTGTCGGCCACGAGGCAACCGATGCCGCGCGGGTCGAGATTGTGGTCGTCGAACTCCTCGGGCACCCCGGTGTAGAACATGTAGAAGCGTCCCCCGTGGGGGACCACGTAGGAGGTCAGTCCGGCCTGCGCGTCCCAGTCTCCGGGGCGGGGGGATCATCGTTGGCTGCCTCCGGGGCGTCCGGCTGAGTGCGGTAGGGAAGAACGCGCCCAACAGGTCGTCAGGCCCGTCAGGGCCGGTTTCAGCCGTAGCCCGGGGGAAGCGCGCCTCCGGGCGCGCAAACCCCGGGAAAAAGACGGCCAAAGAGAAAAAGAGCCCGCCGGAGGCGGGCGATTCAGCCCGTGCGGCACATCGGATTCGCCCGCTCCGCGGGCTCTGTATGGGGGTGGGACGCCGATGCTCCCCGGGGTTCCCCCAACGTACGCGTTTACCGTTCAGAAGGAGACCGTGTTTCTTAGGGTTCAAACCAGCGGTGAGGCCGGGCCAAGGATGGCCCGGCACTGCGACCTGGAAGGTCGCGCCACAACATGCCCCCCGGCTGTAGCGCGAGCATCCCTGCTCGCAGTGGCGGTGCTTCCAGCGCCGCCTGCTGTTCGCGCACGCTAAACATGTACCCCCCGACGGGGGTCACCCCGGGCTACGTCTGAGCCGGCCGCCTGAGGGCGGCCTCAACGGACGACGCCACGGTAAGGGAACGCAGATAGACGAACGACGGCTTCATGGACTCTGAGTGGTCCACTGCTCGGCATCCGGCCGCTGGGCTCTGTAAGAGCCCGACATACCAGCCCAGGGCGCAGCCCTGGGAAAAGAGATCGGTGAAAAACCAGGGCGCCCTGA
>CAZEAP010000003.1:0-178821 GCA_964510315.1 uncultured candidatus Brocadiaceae bacterium | reverse complement strand
GAACGGCGAGATGCGTTCGGCGCCTGAAGGTAAGGCGCCTCAGCATGACGGCGTGGCAGGCGCCGGGCCGGTTTGAGTGCCGATGGATGCTTTGTGCAGAGCAAGATGCTCTTTCAGTGATTCGGCCAGCTCCCGGATGGCCCCGGCGGCGGGCCCGCGGCCTCCCTCGGACAGGATGCGGCCGTCCATGAGGAAGCGGTTCACTTCGGCGTCGAAGGGTATCTCGCCGACGACGGGTGCGCCGCTTCCGGCGGCGATGCGGCGTATGCGCCCGGCCTGTTCGGGGTTGAGGTCGCACTTGTTGATGCAGACGAGGGCCTCCACGCGAAAGTGCTCGGCCAGTTGCAGCACGCGCTCCAGGTCGTGTACGCCCGAGACGGTGGGTTCGGTGACGATAAGGGCGGTGTCGACCCCGGAGATGCTGGCGATGACCGGACAGCCGGTGCCGGGTGAGCCGTCGGCCAGGATCATGCTCCTTTCCTCCGGCGCCGCCAGTTCACGAGCCCGGTCCCGAACCCGGGTCACCAGCTTCCCGGAGTTCTCCTCCGCTATCCCGAGGCGAGCGTGGGACATCGGCCCGTAGGCGGTGCGGGAGATGAAGCTCTGTCCCGTGACGGCCCTTTCCAGTTCGATGGCATCGACCGGACAGACGTGTCCGCACAGGCCGCATCCCTCGCACTTGAACTCGTCCACTCGATAGAGGGCCGGTTCCTCCTCCCCGTCGGGGACGACCGGCTCGATGGCGTCGAAGTGGCACAGCTCGGCGCACTTGCCGCAGGCTACACACTCCTCGGCGATGATCTCCGCCTCGTAGCCGCCCTTGAAGTTCTCCACCTCCTGTATCTCCGGGTCCAGAAGCAGGTGGAGGTCGGCGGCGTCCACGTCGCAGTCGGCGAGGACTTTGCCTTCGAGCAGGGGGCAGAGGGACGCGCTGACGGTGGTCTTTCCGGTGCCGCCTTTGCCACTGATGACGGTGAGTTCGTAGAGCGGCCCGCCGGGGGCGGGGCGTTCGTGTCGCCGGCGGGTCGGCTCTCTCAGCAACTCTTCCTCGGGGACGGGCTGCGGGGGCCAGCTCGCCACCTCGCAGGCCCGCCGGTAGATGTCCATCAGCAGGGCTTGGAGTTCGGGATGATGGTCGGCCAGCAGGTCGCCGCGGGAGTAGGTCTCGGCGTATTCCCGCCGGAAGGGGATGCGCCCGATGACGGGCACGCCGACACGGTCGGCGTAGTCCTGTATGATCCGATCGGTCCCGTCGGAGCGGTTGACGACGATGGCGGCGGGGACGCCGACTTTCAGGCTGAGACCGGTTGCGAGCTTGAGGTCGTTCAGTCCGAAGGGGGTCGGCTCGGTGACCAACAAAGCGACGTCGGTGCCGCTGACGGCCTCGACCACGGGGCAGGCCGTCCCCGGGGAGGAGTCGATGACGGTGATCTCGCCGGGGCGGATTTGCTCTTTGACGGCCTGGACGACGTTCGGCGCGAGGGCCTCGCCGACGTTCAGCAGGCCGTCGCCGAAGGCGAATCCTCCGGCGGCTTCGCCCCTGCGGGCGACACCGATGGCGGCGCTCTCCTCGCTGATGGCGCCCTCGGGGCAGACGTAGCTGCAGGTGCCGCAGGCGTGGCAGAGTTCGGGGAAGATGAGGACGCGGTCCTTGACCACGGCGAGGGCGTTGTAGTTGCACAGCTCGGCGCACTTGCCGCAGGCGGTGCAGAGCTGCTCGTCCCAGACGGGTTTCAGGGCGGTGACCGGCTCCGTGGCGTGGAACTCGGGCCGGACGAACAGGTGGTCGTTGGGTTCCTCGACATCGCAGTCCAGCAGCCGCACCGGGCCTTCGACCTCGGGGTTGCGGGACAGGACGGCGGCCAGGTTGACCGCGACGGTGGTCTTGCCCGTCCCGCCCTTGCCGCTGGCTATGCTGATAATCACTGTGGTCTCCTTCCTGTCCGTCGACGGAGCCGGGCGCCGACGTGGTCAGTGATCGCAGATGTTCTCGCCGGTCTCCAGACTCCCGGTTAGGTGGGCTTCAACCACTTCCCGCGGTTCCGTGGACGGTGCGCCGACGACGACCTCTATGCCGCTTTCGGCGAACAGCGACTGGGCCCTCCGGCCCATGCCGCCGGCGATAATCACATCGGCGCCCCGCTCTCTGAGCCAGCGGGGCAGCAATCCCGGCTGGTGGGGCGGGGCGGGGAGAGCATCCGCATTAACGATGGAGGAGTCGTCCTCATCCACCTCGAACAGCTCGAACTGGTCACAATGTCCGAAATGCCGGGCGACCCGGCCGTCGGAAATCGGCACGGCTATCTTCATGTTGCGCTCACTCCCTTTGGTTGCGAGTAAAGCCTTGGGCTATCGGTTCTCGCTGCCCGCGAGACCGCGCTCAAATATTCCTCAACCTTCTTCTTCGGTGCCGAGGCGCATGATGGACTCGACCGCCTCTTGGAAGGCTTTGGTCGCGCCGCTCTCGGGGCGGGCTTTCACGAAGGGGCGCCCCTCGTCGGAGGCCTTGACCACGCCCGGGTCCAGCGGCAGGCGGCCGAGGAAGGGCACGTCCATGTCCTCGGCCAGCTTCCGTCCGCCGCCTTCCCCGAAGATGCGGACTTCCCTGCCGCAGTGCGGGCAGAGGAAGCCGCTCATGTTCTCGATGACGCCGAGCACCGGCATCTCCAGCCGGCGGCAGAAGGTGATGCACTTGCGGACGTCCGATACGGCCAGGTCCTGGGGCGTGGTGACCACGATTCCGCCGGTCAGGTCGGGCACGAGCTGGCAGATGGAGAGCGGCTCGTCGCCGGTGCCGGGTGGCAGGTCGACAACCAGGAAGTCCAGCGGTCCCCAGTCCACGTCGGCCAGCAACTGCCGCAGGACGTTCATCTTCAAGGGTCCGCGCCAGATCACCGCTTCGTCCGGATCTCGCACCAGGAAGGCGATGGACATGACGCGCAGGTTCGTTCCGTACGCGGCCGGCGAGATGTTCGTGCCGTCGGAGTAGACCTGGGACTCCTCCAGGTCCAGGAGTTTGGGGATGCTCGGTCCGTGCATGTCGGCGTCGAGCAGTCCAACCTGGAAGCCGCTTTCGGCGAGGGCGACGGCCAGGTTGGCGGCGACCGTGCTCTTGCCTACCCCGCCCTTGCCGGAGAGGACCACCACTTTGTTGCGAATGTCGGCCATGCGGTCGCGCAGCTTCTGCTGCTGGGCCTCCATCTCCTGTCGGCGTGTTGGCTGTTGCTGCGCGGCGTCCCCTGGAGCACCTTCATTCATGTTTGTCTCCCCATTCCCGGATTTCCCGGCGGGCCTCACCAGCGGGGCGAGGCGTCGGCTTCTTCGGCTTTTTCCAGCTCATCGTTCTCGAATGCCTCGATGGCTTCCTGGACGGTGCCCTCCGCGCCGACAGCGACCTCGACGTCGCCGGCCTGGAGCACCGAGAGCGCCTTCGGGCCCATGTGTCCGCTGATGACCCAGTCGGCTCCGGACTCCACGACGGTGGTAGCCGCCTGCACCCCGGCACCGCCGGCGGCGCTGACGTTCTCGGCGTTGTCGATTAGCTCGAACTCCTCGCTTGCGTCATCGTAGATGATGAAGTAGCGGGCCCGCCCGAAGCGGGGGTCCACGACCGCCGAAAGGTCCTCTCCCTGACTGGTGATGCAGAGCTTCATTCGGACGCTCCTTCCTCCAAGTGCGGTTATGTAGTATGTAGTAACGGTGCGGTGACTCAGGCCTTTACGAGCGAGAGCGCGCTCTGAGGGCATTCCGCTACGCAGTCGCCGCAGCCGATGCAGGCCTCTCGGTTGATCTGGGCCGCGTCAGCCACTGAAATGGCGCCGGTCGGGCAGACCTCGACGCAGACCCCGCACGCAGTGCACTGTTGGGCATCGACTTGGGCGACAAGTCGGCTCGGACCGCCCTGCTGCAGCTCTTCGATTCGCTCCCGGACGGATTCCAGTTGATCGCTCAGTGACTGGGCCTGGGCTTTCAGTGTTTCCAGTTCATCCGCTGGTGCGGTGCCCGGTGTGGATTGAGGGGATGTCGTCGGCGGGGCGCCGCCGGGTGCAAAGCCTCCGCCCGCGGCGGGGCTCGTTCGCCGACCTCGTCCGCCTCCGCGACCCATCCCGGGGCCCATTGCACCGCCGCCCACGCCACCTGCCATACCGCCGCGGGGTCGGGCTCCGAGCCCGCCCGCACCGAAGTGGCCGGCGACGTTGGGGTTGGACGCGGCGGACAGCTCGTCGGCGGAGAACTGCTCAACAGCGCGGCCAGCGGCGCCGCCGACTCCGACGATGACCCGAATGCCGGCTGCGTCGAGCGTGCGGTATGCATTTGGGCCGCAGTTCCCGGTCAAGACCACCTCCACGCCTCTGTCGGCCAGGAGTTGGGCCGACTGGATGCCGGCGCCTCCGCCGAGGGTCACGTTGGGGTTTTCGACCGGCTCAAACTCCGTGTTCTCCGGGTCGCCGATCAGGAAATACGCACATCGTCCGAAACGGGGGTCGACCCGATCCTCCAGCGTTGGTCCGGTTGAGGTGACGGCGACTTTCATCTTCGGTTGACTCCGTGATACAGGTGGGGCGGGGGAACCGGCAGGTCAGGCACCGGCTCCCTCGCCCTCGAGGCGTGAGGTCAGGAGACCTCAGCTTCCAGTTCCTCTATTCGCTCCCTGATGCCGGACAATGCGTCCTCCAGGTACTCGGCCTGCCCCTTGAGGGCATCGAGTTCCTGTTCAGCACTGGGCGCACCGGCGTACGGGGCACCGTAGGGAGCGCCAGCGCCGTAGCCGTGGGGCACTCGGGGCGCGGCGTAGCCGTACCCGCCGCCCCATGCCGGCATTCCGTAACCCGCGCGAACCCAGCCCGGCAGGCCGGTCGCACGGAACCAGTTCCGCCGGCCTCTGCCGGCACCCCGGCCCCGGCCTCCATAGAATCCGTATCCCCGTCCGGGAACCGGATTGATGAAACCGGGCGCGGAGTATCCGGCGCAGTAGCCGGCCGCACGTCCTGTCATCGGACCCATACCGGCAGGTCCTGTTCCGTCTCCACCTGGCATGACAGCCTCCTTGGTCTGAAGTTGACTGCGTCCTTTGTTTTGATGCCTTGCTCCAGACCCCGGGGTGCGGCATCGTGGGCGACGCCGCACGGCAACCGGGGTCGACTCAATGGTCCTCAGAAGCGGCGTCCGCGTCCACCGCGACCGCCGCCGCGTCCAAAGCCCCCGCGTCCGCCCCGTCCTCGGCCGGGCCGGGAGCCGTAGGGCCGCCGACCGACCGCTCCACCGAGGTAGGGCGGTCGCGCTCCCGCTTGGGGGACCGCTCGGTAGGGAGTGCGATGGGCAGCGTAAGCGGCAGGGGCGCCGCTCCGCCGCGCGGGTGCGAACCGGCCTCCGACAGAGGGATTAGCGAATCCCGGCGCCGGATATCCGGCGCAGTAGCCGGCCGCGCGTCCTGTCATGGGACCCCTACCGACGGGGCCTGTACCGTCGCCACCAGGCATGGCATACCTCCTTTCGCGTTGTTGAGTTTAGCTTTAAACGTTTCTGTTGTCGTCTCGTCCCGGGCGGTGCCCAGCGGCTCGACCGGGCGTGTGCCCACTCAGCGCTCGCGGGTCATGCGAGTGCCGCACTCGGGGCACTCCATCTCGTAGCAGGGGGTCCCACGCTGGTGCGTGGCCTTCTTGCCGCAGTTCGGGCAGATGCAGTTGCCGCGGGGTCCGGCTGCGAAGCCGCCTTTGCGTCCCCGGCCTCCGCCTCCTGCACCGGCGCCGCGTCCTCCGCCTCCTCCTGCTCCTCTTCCGCCTTGCATCTGCGCCCCTCCTTACTTTACCAGTGGCGTCCCCGGCGTCGACGCCGCCGCCGACCCGGCCTGAAGGGAGGTGCGAAGGAAACCGGTCCTCCCTCGATGACCAGGGCGCGTCCCTCCACGAGGGCCCGTGCGATGGCGCTCCGCCCCGCCCCCAGAATGCGGCTGACG
The DNA here is from genome assembly GCA_964510315.1 of uncultured candidatus Brocadiaceae bacterium. Taxonomy (GTDB): domain Bacteria; phylum Planctomycetota; class Brocadiia; order SM23-32; family SM23-32; genus CAZEAP01. The sequence continues at coordinate 172,865 of CAZEAP010000003.1, read as the reverse complement.
GTGGGGCGGGAGACCCCCAACCTCTCGGCCACGGCTTCCTGACTGAGGCCTTCGTAGTCGGCCAGCCGTACCGCCTCATACTGGTCCAGCGGGAGCACGGCGCGCTCCAGGTCCCTGGCCGGTCGTCCGGCCGGTTTGAACACCGAGACCGGGGGTTGATGCCGTATGGTTCTTGTTTTTTTGTTCCTCGGCATTTTGAACGTATGTTCATTATAAGGCGTGGCGCCCGTGGCGTAAAGGGAGGGCAGGTTTTTTTCTGCGGGGCCGGGCGTCACGTTGTAAAGTCCTTCTATGGCGTAGCATGCGGCAGCCATGCGGGTTGAGTCGGGCGGTGTTCGCGGTGGGGCGTGGCATTTTTTCGCTCCGCCCGGGGGGCGGGACTGGGGGGCGATCTGCGGGGCCGCCGGGGGCGGGGTGCCGGGGGGGCGCTGCACTTGCAAAAAGGCGCTCTTGTGCTATAGTGGCATGGGTTGAGCGGGTGCTAGTGTAGCTCAACGGCAGAGCAGCGGTTTTGTAAACCGCAGGTTAGGGGTTCGAATCCCCTCACTAGCTCCAGCGCCGCGATGCATTGTCGGTGGGCAGGTTCCCGAGTGGCCAAAGGGAACAGACTGTAAATCTGTTGGCGTTTGCCTTCGGAGGTTCGAATCCTCCCCTGCCCACCAAAGGTTCGAGCGGGCGTAGCTCAACTGGAAGAGCGCTGGCCTTCCAAGCCAGCTGTTGTGGGTTCGAGTCCCATCGCCCGCTCCAGAGATAAAGTGTGTTTGTTTTCGCTTGACGGGTCGGTGCGGGTGTGCTATTATTAGGTCTACTCGGGCGTATGTACCCGCATCCCGCTCTGGGGTTGACGTGGCCTTTCATTCTTTCTGAAGCATCTCCGTTGTCTTCCCGGTGCGGGAGGCGGTCGTCCCGACCTGCTCGTGCAGACAAGGCTGCTGTAGCTCAGCGGTAGAGCGCGTCCTTGGTAAGGACGAGGTCATGGGTTCAATCCCCATCAGCAGCTCCATCCGTTCGACGGCACCATGAAGAGAGTCTCTGCCGGTCGACCCCGCTGACGCCGCACTGGAGCCGAAGGGGCTGCGCCGGCCTGAAGGGGATTTCCGGTCCCTGCAGTGTTTGTTCCGTCAGAGAACGGCCTTAACGGTTACGGGATTTACGTGGAGGAATTAGCGGACCATGGCTAAAGAGGACTTCAAGCGGACGAAGCCCCACATCAACGTGGGCACCATCGGCCACGTTGATCACGGTAAGACCACCCTGACCTGCGCGATGACCTTGTATCTGAGCGAGAAGGGGATGGCCGAATACCGCACCTTCGACAGCATCGACAACGCGCCGGAGGAGCAGGAACGGGGCATCACCATCCAGACGCAGCACGTCGAGTACGAGACCGATAACCGGCACTACGCGCACGTGGACTGCCCGGGGCACAGGGACTACATCAAGAACATGATTACCGGTGCCGCCCAGATGGACGGGGCGATTCTGGTGGTCAGCGCCGCTGACGGACCCATGCCCCAGACCAAGGAGCATGTCCTGCTGGCCCGGCAGGTCAACGTGCCGGCGATCGTCGTGTTCCTCAACAAGACCGACCAGGTCGACGACCCCGAGTTGCTGGAGCTGGTGGAGCTGGAGGTCCGGGATATCCTCAACGATTACAACTTCCCCGGAGACGAAATCCCCGTTATTCGCGGCTCGGCGCTGGAGGCGTTGGAGACCCCCGACGATGAAGAAGCCATTCAGCCCGTGATTGAGCTGCTGGAAGCGCTGGATGACTACATTCCCGAGCCGGTTCGTGCGGTGGACCAGCCCTTCTTGATGCCCGTTGAGGACGTCTTCAGCATCAAGGGGCGAGGCACCGTGGGCACCGGACGGGTCGAGAGAGGCGCCGTTCGGGTCGGCGACGAGGTGGAAATCGTGGGCATGTCCCGCGAGATCCGCAAGACCGTGGTCACCGGCGTGGAGATGTTCCGCAAGACCCTGGACGTCGGCCAGGCCGGCGACAACATCGGCGTGCTTCTGCGCGGTGTGGAACGGGACGAGTTGGAGCGGGGCATGGTGCTGGCGGAGCCGGGCTCCATCACGCCCCACACAAAGTTCGAAGGCGAGGTGTACGTGCTGACCGCCGACGAGGGCGGACGGCACAAGCCGTTCTTCAGCGGGTACCGACCTCAGTTCTACTTCCGGACCACGGACGTTACCGGCGACATCGCCCTGCCGGAGGAGCTGGACATGGTCCTGCCGGGCGACAACGTGACCCTGGAGGCGGAACTCATAACCCCCATCGCCATGGAACAGCAACTGCGGTTCGCCATCCGCGAAGGCGGATTGACCGTAGGGGCTGGAGTCGTTACTGAGGTAGTGGAGTAACAGCGCCGATGCGTCAGGACGTAACTCTCCAGTGCACAGAATGCAGCAGGGAAAACTACCGCACCTCCACGGACGTGAGGGGCGGTGAACGACTGGAACTGAAGAAGCACTGCCCGTGGTGCCGGAAGCACACGCTCCACAGGCAGAGAAGGAAGTGAGAAGTCGGCTGCCGGTGTGGACCTTCTGATCCCTTTCTGGGAAAAGGGGAAGCGGCGACGCGGACAACCAGGCCAGTAGCTCAAATGGCAGAGCACCGGTTTCCAAAACCGGCGGCTGGGGGTTCGAGTCCCTCCTGGCCTGCCATTTTGCCCTCGCCGGGTGAACCGTGCCGGACACCGGTGAAACGATACCACCTCTTCGACTGTCTGCACCCGAGACCTTGACTCCGTACCGATCCGGCCAAGGTATTTACGCGCGCGCCGCCATGGCGGGGGCGCTGCTCCTGCTGGCCTTTTTTGCCAGCGTGCGCGTCTGGTACCTGAAACAGACCGGGCTGACAGTCCAGCTCTTGGGCTGGGCGGTGCCTCAGGCGGCCTTCTGGGCAGGGGGGCTGTTCGTGGTAGCCGGGGCCGTGATATTCGTGGTGGCCACCGGCGCAAAGACCGGCATCGGTGCCATCGACAGCCGGGTGCAGAAGCTGATTGACCTTTTGATTCAGACCGAGGCCGAGCTGGCCAAAGTTTCCTGGCCCGGGCCCGAGGAGTTGACCCGATCAACCGCCGCCGTGCTGACGATGATCGTCATACTGGGGGGGTTTCTTGTGCTGGTAAACTGGCTGGTAGCGTCACTAATGGGCAACCTGGGCGTGTTGCCCAAGTGAGCCGTGCGGCCGCGCCGCCGCCCCCTTGCGGCGGCACGGCAAACCTCAATCAGGCAGCGGCCACGGCCGCGCAGGTGTAGTTATGGCAAAGACCACATACGAAGACAAAGAGGAAACACAGGAGGACGCCGACGAGCAGAAGCAATGGTTTGTCCTCCGCGTGCAGAGCAATCGCGAGGAGAAAGTGCGCGATAACCTCGTGAGGATGCTCGAGCTGAACCAGCTCCGGGACCGGGTGCCCGAAGTGCTGGTGCCCACCGAGGCGGTCACCGAGATGCGCAGCGGTAAACGCGAGGTCGTCCAGCGGAAGCTTTTCCCCGGCTACGTGATCGTGCGGGTGGAGGTCGATGAGGGCGGCCACGTGCCCGACCAGCTCTGGCAGACGATTCGCGACACCAGCGGGGTGGGCGACTTCATCGGGGCCGAACGCCCCTGGCCGCTGGAGGAGGAAGAGGTCGCACGCATCCTCGGGAAGGCCGAAGAGGTCGAGACCGAGGCGCCGAAGCTGGAGATAGAGGTCAGCGAAGGGGAAATGGTCCGGATCAGGGAAGGTCCCTTCAAGAACGTGGAAGGCTACGTCGAGGAGGTCAACCCGGCCAGCGGCAAGGTGAGGGTGGTTATCAACATCTTCAACCGCTCGACCCCCGTGGAACTGGAGTACTACCAGATCGAGCCCGTCTGAGGCGAATCGTCTCGTCCCCAGTTCACCCCAAAGGTGCAACACATGGCCAAGCGACGCCAGCCCACAACCGTGCTGAAGGTGACCGTCACCGGCGGTCAGGCCAACCCTGCGCCCCCGCTGGGGCCGGTGTTGAGCCAGCACAGGGTGGACATCAGCCAGTTCATGCGGCAGTTCAACGAAAGAACGGCCGACCAGATGGGGGTCCCCCTGCCGACCGAGATCCGGGTCTACCGGGACGGTTCGTTTGACTTCGACGTGAAAACCCCTCCGGCCTCTTACCTGATCAAGCGGGCCGCCGGCATAGCCAAGGGTGCTGAATCCCCCAGCCGCGAGTCGGCCGGCACGGTCAGCAGGGAGCAGATACGAGAGATCGCGGAACGGAAGATGGTGGACCTCAACGCCGCTGACATGGAGGCGGCGATGCGCGTGATCGAGGGAACCGCCCGGAGCTGCGGCGTCGAGCTGGAAGGCGCCGACGAGGTCGAAGGCGCCGACGAGGACGAAGGCGCCGACGAGGTCGAAAGCGCCGACGAGGACGAAGGCGCTGACGAGGACTGAGCCAACTTCACGGGAACTGCCGTCAATGTCGCAGAGAAGCCGAAGATACCAGCAGGCCGCTCAGAACGTGGACAGGGAGCGCTTCTACTCCCTGGAGGAGGCGATCGGAGTGCTGAAGTCGATGGACCAGGCCAACTTCGACGAAACGGTGGAGTGTTCGGTGCAGTTGGGCATCGAACCCCGCCACAGCGACCAGCAGGTCCGGGGCACCATCACCCTGCCCCACGGGACGGGCCAGGAGCGGAAGGTGGCCGTCTTCGCTGAAGGAGCGCCCGCGGAGCAGGCCCGGGAAGCGGGGGCGGACATCGTCGGTGCGGATGAGTTGATCGAAAAGGTGGAGGAGGGCTTCATGGACTTTGACGTCGCTCTGGCGACCCCGGACATGATGAGCCGCATCGGCCGGCTGGGGCGCCACCTCGGACCTCGGGGCCTTATGCCCTCGCCCAAAAGCGGCACCGTCCGGGAGGACCTGGGCGAAGCGGTCCGTGAGTTCAAGGCCGGCAAGATCGAATTCCGGAACGATGCCGGCGGCAACATTCACGTCCCTGTGGGCAAGCTGTCGTTCCCGATCGAACACCTGGTGGAGAACGTCCGGGCGTTGATGGCGGAACTCGTCCGGCTGAGACCGGTTGCCGCCAAGGGACGCTACCTGAGGAAGGTGCACCTTTCCTCCACCATGAGCCCGGCTCTCAAGATCGACATCCCAACCGCCTACACCCGGAGCTGACTGATGGCCCGAAGAGTAAAAGAACTGATGAGCGGGGAGTATGAGGAGCGGTTTCGCGACCTCAAAGATAGCGGCTGCGTGCTGATCAACTACCAGGGGCTTGACGCCGAGGATACCTGCGCGTTGCGGGCGAGCCTCCGAGAGGTGGACGGCGAGATGATGGTGGTGAGGAATTCCCTGTTCCGGCTGGCCCTGCGGCGGCTGGGGGCCGAGGAGCTGGAGGACATGGTGGACGGACCCACCGCCGTGGTGCAGGCTCCCAGCCCGGTGGACGCGGCACGCACTCTGAAGGAAGCCGCCGAAGAGCATCCTACGCTGGGGCTGCGCGGCGGATATGCCGAAGGCCAGCTCCTCAGCCCCGAGCAGGTCGACACACTGGCGGAGATACCTGGCCGGGAAGCCCTCCTTTCCATGCTGGCGGGCATGCTGGTGGCCCCGGTGCGGCGCCTGGCCGCCGGACTGATGGCCAAACCCCGCGCCCTTGTGAACGGACTGAACGAACTGCGTGAACAGAAGGAAGCGGCCGAGTAGCACCGGCTCTTGACAACCGGAGGTAAACGAATGGCAACCGCGACGGCAGAGGAGGGGGAGTTCTCCCCCAAGGTGGAAGAAGTGCTGGAGGCTATCAGCGGGTTCACCCTGCTGGAGTTGAACGAGTTGGTCGAAGCTTTCGAGGAGAAGTTCGGCATCGAAGCGGCCGCGGCAGCGCCGATGGCCGCCATGGCGGCACCGGGCGCCGGGGCGGAAGCTGAAGAGGAAGTCGAACCCACAGCATTCAACGTGGTGCTGAAGAGCTTCGGCGACGAGAAGATACAGGTCATCAAGGCCGTGCGGTCTCAGACCACCCTGGCCCTGAAAGAGGCGAAGGACCTGGTGGAGAGCGCCCCGGCCACCGTCAAAGAGGCCCTTCCCAAGGAAGAGGCCGAGCAGTGCGCCGAGGCACTGGAAGAGGCCGGCGCAGAAGTCGAGGTCCAACCCGAGTGAAACCGTACACGGGGGAGGCGGCGCCACTGGACCGAAGCGGACGGCGCAGGATTCCGCGCACGTGACACGCCGGGGGAGTGGTGTGCCCGGCGGCCGAAAACCATATGGCACCAAACCGGACCTTTAACCCACGATTGGAGTGAGCGAGAGGATGGAAATACGCGACTTCTCCAAGCTGGGCAGCGCCGTAGAGGTGGCTGACCTTACAAGCATACAGAGGGACTCCTACCGGGAGTTTCTGCAGGCCGACGTGCCCCCCGAGGAACGAGAGGACGCGGGCCTGCAGAAAATCATCGAGGAGACCTTCCCGATAGAGAATGAAGCCAAGGGCATACGCCTGGAGTATCTGGAGTACGGCCTGGGCAAGCCCCGATATCTGCCCGAGCAGTGCCTGCAGTTGCGGTTGACCTACGGGCGCCCGCTCTACATCCGCGTCCGCCTGCACAAGCCGAACGAAGTGCTCGAGGAGGATGTCTACCTGGGCGAGATGCCCATCATGCTCGGCGGCGGCGAGTTCATCATCAACGGGGCTGAGCGGGTGATCGTCAGCCAGCTCCACCGTTCCCCCGGCTGCGACTTTTCCCGCGATGTCGTCGGGGACCGGGTCTTCCACAGTTGTCGCATCATCCCCCAGCGGGGAAGCTGGATCGAGATGGAGGTCAACCGGCGCGAATACCTGGTCTGCCAGCTCGACCGCAGTGGCAAGCAGCCGGCCACCCTCCTGCTACGGGCGCTCAGCGAGGAGTACGGCACCGACGAGCAGCTCCTGAAGCTGTTCTACGATGTTGAGAAGGTGAAGTTTACCGAGGGAACCGCCGGTGCGAAGCTGCGCGACCGTGTCAGCGCGGTGACCGTCGCCGCCGACGACGGGGAACTGGTGCTGGTGGAGGCCGGGGAGACCCTCACCGAAGAGAGCGCCCAGCAGCTCGCCGAGGCCGGACTGAAGAGCCTGGAGGTGCTCCCGGAGGAGTTCGATCCCCTCATTCTCAACACCATTGCGAAGGACCGCACCAGCGATCATGAGAGCGGCGTGAAGGGCCTCTACAGCAAGCTGCGACCGGGAACGCCCTTCACCCTGGAAAAAGCGCGCGACACCATCCGTCAGAAGTTCTTCGACTCCAACCGCTACCAGCTCGGCGCGGTGGGGCGGTTCCGGATGAACCGGAAATTCGACCAGAACATCCCCATCGAAGAGCAATGCCTCCGGCCCGAGGACGTGGCCAAAGCCGTCAGCTACATCCTGAGACTGCGCGAGGGCGAGGGCGAGGTGGACGACATCGACCACCTGGGCAACCGGAGGGTGCGGACCATCGGGGAGCTGGCAAGCGACCAGTTGCGCAGAGGCTTCCTGAAGATGCGCCGCACCGTGGAAGACCGCATCAATCTGAAAGACCCGGAGAACTTCACCCCCCGCAGCCTGATCAACAGCAAGACGGTCAGCGCCTCCATAAACTACTTCTTCGGCCGGAGCAAACTCTCCCAGATCGTCGACCAGACCAACCCCCTGAGCCAGTTGACCAATGAACGGCGGCTCAGCGCGCTGGGGCCGGGCGGGCTTAACCGGAAGAGGGCGGGTTTCGACGTGCGCGACGTCCACATGTCGCACTACGGACGGATCTGCCCCATCGAGACCCCCGAGGGCCCCAACATCGGTCTGATCACTTCACTGAGCCTCCACGCGAGCGTCGACGAGTTCGGTTTCCTGGTCACCCCCTACCGGGTGGTAAAGAAAGGGAAGCCGACCGACGAGATTCACTACCTGCGAGCGGACCAGGAGGAGAGGGCTTTCATCGTGCCGGCCGACAGCAAACTGGAGGAGGCAGGCCCTGAGGAGCCGGTCGTGGTGCGGCACAACGGCGACCTGGCGGAGATCCCGGCCGAAGAGGTCCAGTACATGGACGTCTCTCCCCAGCAGATCGTCGGCGTCAGCGCCAGCCTCATTCCCTTCCTGGAGCACAGCGACGCCAACCGGGCACTGATGGGCTCCAACATGCAGCGGCAGGCCGTCCCCCTTCTGCGGACCGAGCCCCCCATCGTTGCGACCGGCACCGAGAGGGCGGTGGCGGAGAACTCCGGGATGGTCGTGCGCTCCGAGAACGGGGGAGAGGTCAGTTACGTGGACAGCTCCCGCATCGTGGTGGACGGGCGCGTCTACCGGCTTAAGAAGTTCAACGCCCTGAACCAGAACACCTGCCTGAACCAGCGGCCCGTGGTCTCCGAAGGCCAGAAGATCAAGAAAGGCGAGGTGCTGGCCGACGGCGCAGCCACCAGCCAGGGCGAGCTGGCCCTGGGAAGGAACGTGCTCGTGGCGTTCATGCCCTGGGAGGGGTACAACTTCGAGGACGCCATCCTTATCAGCCAGGAACTGCTCAAGGAAGACGCCTACACCTCCATCCACATCGAAACCCACGAGGTGGAGATCCGGGAGACCAAACTGGGCAAGGAGGAGTTCACCCGCGACATTCCCAACGTCTCCGAGCAGCAACTGGCCAATCTTGACGAGGAGGGCATCATCCTGGAAGGAACCTGGATGGAGCCGGGCGACATCCTGGTCGGCAAGGTCGCCCCGAAGAGCAGCAGCGAACTGACCCCGGAGGAGAAGCTGCTCTACGCCATCTTCGGCAAGGCCGGAGAGGACGTGCGGAATGACTCCCTCACCGTGCCCAGCGGCACCGAGGGCGTGGTGGTGGAGACCCGCAAGTTCAGCCGTCGCTCCTACCTCAGCAGCGAGGAGCGCGAGAAGCTGGACCAGAGGGCCGATGAGATCCGTCGGCGCTACAACGAGCAGATCGCCGAGACCTTCGGCGACGCGCTGGAGGCGATGGAGAAGGCCGCCGACGGGCCCCTGGCCGACGCCCGCACCGGGCGCGTCTTCGAGATCACCGAAGAGATGAGCCCCGAGGAGGCCGCCGAACTTTACGAGGAGTTCCAGCCGGAGGTGATGGACTTCGGGGGCGCCCGCATCAACGCGAAGGTCCGCAAGGTCTGGGGAGAGTACGCCCGGCGACTCCAGCGACTGCGCGAGAACCGAGAGCGGGAACTGATGGAATACACCACCGGCGATGAACTGCCCAGCGGTGTGCTGGAGATGGTCAAGGTCTATATCGCCACCCGACGTAAGCTGTCCGTCGGGGACAAGATGGCCGGCCGGCACGGCAACAAAGGCGTCATCGCCAAGATTCTCCCCGCCGAAGACATGCCGTTCCTGGAGGACGGAACCCCGGTGGACATCGTGCTGAATCCCCTGGGCGTGCCGAGCCGGATGAACGTCGGCCAGATTCTGGAGACCCACCTGGGCTGGGCGGCCAGCGCGCTGGGCTTCCAGGCGGCAACGCCGGCCTTCGACGGTGCCACCGAGGAGGAAATCCGCGAGTATCTCGACGAGGCCGGCCTCCCGGAGGACGGCCGGAGCGTTCTCTACGACGGCCGCACCGGCGAGCCCTTCGACCAGCGGGTCACCGTCGGTTACATGTACATGATGAAGCTACGCCACCTGGTGGACGACAAGGTTCACGCACGGGCCACCGGCCCTTACTCCCTGATCACTCAGCAGCCCCTGGGAGGCAAGGCACGCTACGGCGGCCAGCGCTTCGGGGAGATGGAAGTCTGGGCGCTGGAGGCCTACGGCGCGGCACACGTTCTCCAGGAACTGCTCACCGTCAAGAGCGACGACATCGAGGGACGCACCAAGATCTATGAGTCCATGGTCAAGGGGCAGAACACCCTGGAGGCCGGCATACCGGTGGCCTTCGAGGTGCTGTGCAACGAAATCCGCGGCCTCGGGCTCAACATACGGCTGGAGAAGGAACGACTGTAAAACTACCGGAATTCCCGGACACCAACATCTGATCGGAGGCCGAAAATAATGTTGGACAGCGGCTACGATCGCGTCAACGAATACCAGGCGGTCAAAATATCTCTGGCCTCGCCCGCCGACATCCGCAGTTGGTCTTACGGGGAGGTCACTGAACCGGAGACCATCAACTACCGAACTTACCGCCCGGAGAGGGACGGGCTGTTCTGCGAACGGATATTCGGCCCCCAGAAAGACTGGGAGTGCAGTTGCGGGAAGTACCGCGGCATGAAGCACAAGGGCATCGTCTGCGACCGTTGCGGCGTGAAGGTTACCCATAGCCGCGTGCGTCGGCGGCGCATGGGCCACATCAGCCTCGCCGCACCCGTTGTGCACATCTGGTTCTTCAAGAGCATGCCGTGCCGGCTGGGCAACCTGCTGGCCATGAAAAGTACCAATCTGCAGCGGGTCATCTACTTCCAGAACTACGCCGTGACCGAACCCGGCGATACTCCGCTGGAAAAAAAGCAACTGCTGACCGAGGAGCAGTACCGGGACGCCCGGCGTGAGTACGGGGCGAGGGCCTTCGAGGCCTCCATGGGCGCCGAAGCGATAAAGTGCTTCCTGGAAGACCTCGACCTCGAGCAGCTCAGCGTGGAGCGACGGGCGGAGCTGAAGACCTGCTCCTCCAAGCAACGACGCAAGAGGATCATCAAGCAACTCACCGAAGTGGAGGCGCTCCGGGACAGCGGCAACAAGCCCGATTGGATCGTCCTGGAGGTGATCCCTGTCATCCCGCCGGACCTCCGGCCCCTGGTGCCCCTGGAAAGCGGCAACTTCGCCTCCAGCGACCTCAATGACCTCTACCGACGTATCATCAACCGGAACAACCGACTGAAGAAACTGCTCGACCTGAACGCCCCCGACGTGATCATCCGCAACGAGAAGCGGATGCTGCAGCAGTCGGTGGATTCCCTCTTCGACAACAGCCGCTGCAAGCGGCCGGTGATGGGCAGCAGCCGTCGACCGCTGAAATCCCTGACCGACATGATCAAGGGCAAACAGGGCCGTTTCCGTGAGAACCTGCTGGGCAAACGGGTGGACTACTCGGCCCGCAGCGTCATCGTGGTCGGACCGGAATTGAAGCTGAACCAGTGCGGCCTGCCCAAAAAGATCGCCCTGGAACTCTACCAGCCCTTCATCATCCGGAAGCTGAAGGAGAAGGGGGTAGCCGACACCCTCAAGAACGCCAAGAAGGAGCTGGAGAGAAGGAGCGACGAAGTCTGGGACGTGCTCGAAGAGGTCATCGATCGGCACCCGGTGCTCCTCAACAGAGCCCCCACCCTGCACCGGATGGGCATCCAGGCCTTTGATCCCGTGCTGGTCGAGGGAAATGCCATCAAGCTGCATCCGCTGGTTTGCAAGGGCTTCAACGCCGACTTCGACGGGGACGCCATGGCCGTGCATCTGCCCCTGAGCATAGAGGCGCAGATCGAGGCGAAGACTCTGATGATGGCTCCCCACAACGTGTTCACCCCCCAGGACGGTCGCCCCATCATCGGACCGACCCACGACATCGTGCTGGGCTGCTATTACCTGACGATCGAGCCCAGGAGGGAGCAGGAGGAGATAAAGACCTTCTCCAGCTTCGACGAAGTCCACATGGCCTACGACCAGGGGCGCCTGGACGTCCACACCCGGGTGCGCGTGCGTGCTCGTGAAACGGATGGGATCGTCCAGAGCCCGGACGGCCCCGTGGAGCCTATCGACGGCTTCCTGGAGACCACCGTGGGCCGGGTGGCGATGCACGACATCTTCCCTGAGGGCCTGCCTTTCTACAACTGTGCCCTGGCCAGCGAGGGGCTGACCCGGGTGATCCACGATTGCTACGAGCGGCTCGACCGCCAGGCCACCGTCCAGATGCTGGACGGCATAAAGGACCTCGGTTTCCACGCCGCCACCGAGGCCGGTATATCGTTCGCAATGGAGGACCTGCGCCTCCCGCCCAACAAGGACGAAATCCTGAAGGAAACCGAAGACCTGGTTTCTCAGATAACCGAGGCCTACCGCGAGGGCGCCATCACCGACATCGAGCGCCGGCAGCGCGTCATCGACGAATGGAGCGCAGCCACTGAAGCGGTTGCCGAGGAGATGCTGGAGGAATTGGCCAACGACGAGAGAGACGGGGAGCCCTACCTGAACCCGGTTTACCTGATGATCGATTCCGGCGCCCGCGGCAAGTCCGAGCAGGTCAGCCAGTTGGCGGGGATGCGGGGCCTGATGGCGAAGCCCAGCGGCCAGATCATCGAAACCCCCATCAAGGCCAACTTCCGGGAAGGCATGGACGTGCTGGAGTACTTCAGTTCCACCCACGGCGCCCGCAAGGGGCTGGCCGATACCGCCCTGAAAACCGCCGAGAGCGGCTACCTGACCCGACGACTGGCGGACGTGTCCCAGAACGTGGTCGTGAACGAATTGGACTGCGGCACCGCCAACGGAATCACCAAAGGGCCTGTCATGCGCGGCGACAAGATCGCCGTGCCCCTCCGGGAGATCATCACCGGCCGTGTCGCGCGCGACAACATCGTCGACCTGGTCAACGACGAGGTCATCGTGCGGGAGAACGAGCTGATCACCGAAGAGATCGCGCGGCAGGTTGAACAGTTGGACGAGCGGATGAAAATCCGGGTCCGCTCCCCCCTGACCTGCGAATCCCGCAAGGGCATCTGCGCGATGTGTTACGGGATGGACCTCTCCGCCAAGGCCCTGGCGGAGCGGGGCCTGACCGCCGGCATCATCGCCGCCCAGTCCATCGGCGAGCCCGGAACCCAGCTTACCATGCGGACGTTCCACATCGGCGGTGTGGCCATCGGCGGCGGCGAGGAGAGCGAAATCGCCGCCAAACGCGGCGGCCCCGTCAAGTTCGAAGAACTGGAGGTCGTTGAGGACCCCGAGGGCCGCAATGTTTCTATCAGCCGCCGCGGAGAACTCGTTATCACCGACGAGAAGGGCAGGGAGCTGGAACGGCACAGCGTGCCGCTCGGAGCCGAGGTGCTGGTGGAAGAAGGCGAGGAAGCCGAGGCGGACCAGACCCTCGCCGAGTGGGATACGCACTACACCCCCATCCTTGCAGAGGTCGACGGCACCGTCCGATACGAGGATATGGTGGAGGGCAAGACCGTCCGGTTCGAGCGGGATGAAACCCACGGCACCGTTCGGCAGGTCATCATGGAGCACAAGGGGGACATGCATCCCCAGATACTGATCGAAGGGCCGGAGGGCGACATCCTGAGCCTGTATCCCCTGCCGGAGAAGGCCATCATCGAGGTGCAGGATGGCGAGGAGATTACGGCGGGCACCCGCCTGGCCCGAACCCTTCGAGAGGTCCAGCGCACCCAGGACATAACCGGTGGGCTGCCCCGCGTGACCGAGCTGTTCGAGGCCCGCACTCCCAAGAACCCCGCCGTCATGAGCGAAATCGACGGGGTGGTGACAGAGATCGAAAGGAAACGGGGACGCACCGTCATCAACGTGGAGGACCCGGAGACGGAGTACTCCTCAGAGCACACCGTCCCCGCCGGCAAGCACCTGCGAGTGCACAGGGGCGACCACGTCGGCGCCGGTCAGGCCCTGGTGGACGGTCCGCTGGTGCTGGAGGACATCCTCAGAATTTCCGGTGAGGAAGCACTCCACAGCTACATGCTGAGGGAGATCCAGAACGTCTACAGGACGCAGAACGCCTCCATCGACGACAAGCACTTCGAGGTGGTCATCCGCCAGATGACTCACCGGGTGAGGGTCGTCGACGCCGGAGACACCCATTTCCTGCCCCAGCAGTTGGTGGACAAGTTCGAGTTCCGCGACACCAACGAGCAGGTCATCGAGGACGGCGGGGAGCCGGCCACCTCCGAACCGGTGATCCTGGGCATCACGAAAGCCGCTCTCTCCAGCGACAGCTTCATAAGCGCCGCCTCTTTCCAGAACACCACCCGCGTGCTGACCAAGGCATCCCTGGCCGGGGCGGTGGACAAACTGGAAGGACTGAAGGAGAACGTCATCCTCGGACATCTCATACCCTCGGGCACCGGGTTCGAGGCGTTCCAGAACTCCGAGGTGGAGAAGCTGAGCACCGAGGCCGAGCTTGAAGAGCCGGCCTCGACGGGGTAGAATAGGGTAATTGCCGCCTGCTAAAGTTTCCTCTGTTGAAGACAGAACATGCCGACCATAAACCAACTGGTCAGGAAAGGCCGGAAGAAGAAGGCCAAGAAGAAAAAGCGGCCGGCCCTGGAGGACTGCCCGCAGAAGAGGGGAGTTTGCCTCTACGTGACCACGCGAACGCCCAAGAAGCCGAACTCGGCCCTCCGCAAGGTGGCGCGGGTGCGGCTCAGCAACGGGCGCGAGGTCACCGCCTACATCCCCGGGGAAGGTCACAACCTGCAGGAGCACAACATCGTGATGGTGCGAGGCGGAAGGGTCCGCGACCTGCCCGGAGTGCGCTACCACATCATCCGAGGCACAATGGACGCCATGGGCGTGCCCGACCGTAGGCGCGGGCGCTCTAAATACGGCACCAAAAAGCCCGCTTAAGGAAGCTGCGGTCTATGAAGCTCGAATACAAATTCTCCGACGAATACCTGGAGCCGGACCCGCGCTACAAGAGCAAGCTGGTCAGCAAGTTCATCAACGTCCTGATGCAGCAGGGCAAAAAAAGCCTGGCCCAGCGCATCTTCTACCAGGCCATTGACGTGGCCGCCGATCGTGTTGGCGCCGAGGACCCTCTGGAGGCGTTCCAGACCGGCCTGGCCAACGTGGCTCCCATCATCGAGGTGCGCTCCCGCAGAATCGGCGGGATGACCTATCAGGTGCCCACTGAGGTCACCGACAAACGCCGTATATCGCTGGCCATGAGGTGGATCATCGAGGCCTCCCGCGGGAAGAAGGGCCGCCCTATGTACCTCCGGCTGGCCGACGAGCTGATCGACGCATATCGTCGACAGGGCACCGCATACGAGCGGCGCGAGAATGCGCACAAAATGGCGGAGGCCAACCGGGCCTTCTCCCACTTCTCCCTGCGGCGCTGAGTCCCCCGATCCCATCGCTGCGGCGACCGTTCGTCTCCCCCCTCGCCACTGCCACGTAAATCGGCAAGAGTTCCCCAACACTTCCCCACGGCCCTGCCCGACCTCTCCGGGCAGGCAGGTGACTACGAATGAAGGGGACCGAAAAAGCTCCCCGGGGCTTTGATTGCCCCGAAGCGTGCCGTTGCGCGGCAGGATAGCAGGTGACCTTCGACGGCAACGGCACAGAACCACATGAACGTCGCTGCGGTTTCTTCAGACTTCATACTTCAGAATCGCCTGTGGGAACGCGATGGACCTCCCGGACCTACGGAACATCGGCATAGCCGCCCACATCGACGCTGGCAAGACCACCGTCACAGAGCGCGTCCTGTACTACGCCGGACGCCTTCACCGGATGGGCAGTGTGGATGAGGGAACCGCGACGATGGACTGGAAGCCCCAGGAACAAGAACGGGGCATTACCATCGTCTCGGCGGCCACCTCCTGCTTCTGGAAGCTTCCCGAGGCCGGCAACGACTCCCCCCGCCGCCACCGCCACCAGATCAACATCATCGACACCCCCGGACACGTGGACTTCACCGTGGAGGTGGAACGCTGCCTGCGGGTCCTCGACGGTGTCGTGCTGGTTTTCTGCGGCGTAGGGGGCGTCCAGGCCCAGAGCGAAACCGTCTGGCACCAGGCCGAACGCTACGAGGTGCCCCGAATCTGCTTCGTCAACAAGCTGGACCGGGTGGGCAGCCGCTTCCTGAAGGTCCTCAAGGAGATGGAAGAGCGCCTCGGCGCCAACCCCGTCCCCGTCCAGCTTCCCCTCGGCTCGGCCGAGGAGTTCGTCGGCGTCATCGACCTGATCCACGGGGAAGCCCTCCTCTACGAGGACGAATCACTGGGGGCCAACTACGAGGTCATCGACATCCCCGAAGAGTATCGCCCACAGGTCCGCGAGTGGCGGGAGAAACTGGTGGAAAGCGTCTGCGAGGAAGTCGAATGGCTCGCCGACAAGTTCCTGGCCGAGGAGCCCATCCGGCCGGAAGAACTCCACCGAGGCCTGAGGGAAGCCTGCATCGCCGGTCGGCTGCACCCGGTTCTCTGCGGCGCCGCCCTGCGGAACCGGGGCATTCAGCAACTGCTGGACGCCGTCTGCCGCTACCTGCCATCGCCGGCCGACGTGCCCGCGGTCGAGGGCACCGACCCCCGCAGCGGCCGCCGCGTGGAGCGGCACCCAAGTCCGGAGGAGCCCTTCAGCGGGATGGCGTTCAAAATCCAGAGCGACAAGCACGGGGACCTCTTCTACACCCGCGTCTACAGCGGTCGCCTGCAGCAGGGCACCCGAGTTTACAACTCAAACCAGGAGACTATGGAACTGGTAACCCGCATCTACCGGATGCACGCCAACTCCCGCGACCCTCTGGAGGAGGTCGGCCCCGGCTCGATCGTCGCCCTGGTGGGGCCGAAGGCCACGGTGACCGGCGACACCCTGTGCGAGAAGAGCGCCCCGGTGGTCTACGAGCGCATGGAGTTCCCCGAAACGGTCATCTCCATGGCCATCGAGCCGATGACCCAGGCCGACCGCCAGAAGCTGGACGACGCGCTGGAGGAACTTGCCCGGGAGGACCCCACCTTCCGGCAGGCCGTCGATCAGCAGACCGGACAGCTCCTCATCAGCGGCATGGGGGAATTGCACCTGGACGTCATACGGGACCGCCTGCTGCGGGAATTCAACGTGGAGGCCCGCATCGGCGAACCGAGGGTCTCCTACCGGGAGAGCATCGAGAAGGCGGTCACCGTGGAGGAGACGTTCCAGAAGGAGATAGGCGGGACCGAACGCTTCGCGCGGGTCGTCATCCGTTTCGAGCCGACGCCCGAGGCGGGACTGGAGTTCGAGAACCAGGTTTCCAAAGAAGTCCTTCCCCGGCGTTTCGCCCATGCCGTCGAACAGGCGCTGACCGAGAGCCCGTCGGGGCCGCTCTACGGCTTCCCGCTGATCAACATCAAGGCCACCCTCATCCACGCTGCTTACGATCCCGCCGCCTCGACCGAGCTGGCCTTCGAGGCGGCCGCCGCGGCCGCCCAGCGGCACGCCCTGGAGGAGGGCGGCTGCGAACTCTACGAGCCCTACATGCGGCTGGAGATCGTCACCCCCGAGGACAAGGTGGGTGACGTGATAAGCTACGTCAACGTCTGCGGCGGCTCCATACAGAAGATGGAGTCCAGGGATGCGCTGCGGGTTGTCCGGGCTGAGGCGCCCCTCGCTCACCTGTTCGGGTTCGCCACAAAGCTGCGCTCCATCACCCAGGGACGTGGGACCTACACCATGGAACCATGGGAATATCGACCGGCACCCTCCGACGTAGTTGATTTCGCCTGAGCGGCACCTTATGCTCAACGGTTTCTTTGCTCCTCCACGACCGACCGGGAGGCCGTAGATGCATCGGGAAACGCACCGGGTCGCTTTCCAGCCGGACGGACGGAACGTCTTCGTCCTCGAGGGCACCAAGCTCGTGGAGGCCGCCGGCCGCGCCGGCATCATACTCAACCAGCCCTGCGGCGGAGAGGGCACCTGCGGGAAATGCCGCGTCCAGGTCCTGGACGACGCGCCGCCGGCCACCACCGCCGCCGACGAACGGCATTTCGACGATCAAGAGCTGGAGGAAGGCTGGCGGCTGGCCTGCCAGCTCGAGGTCGACCGGGACGTCGTCGTGTCCATCCCCCCCGAGACCCGCTTCTTCGAGCAGATGGTGCTGACCGAGGGGAAGGCCTGCCGCTACCCCTTCCAGCCGAACGTGCGGAAGGTTTTCGTTGAGGTTCCCGCGCCCTCGGTGGATGACCAGCGTAGCGACCTGGACCGTCTCAAAGATGCCGTCGGGGACGCCTCCCTCCGGGCCGAGATGTCCCTGGTCCGCTCCCTTCCCTCCGTACTCCGCCGCGAAGGGGACGGGGTGACCGTGGTGCTGGAGGGGGACCGAATCCAGGGCATCGAGGGCGGAGACACCAGCGACAGCCTCTGGGGTGTGGCCTTCGACATCGGCACCACAACCATCGTCGGGTCCCTGCTGAGCCTGGGGGGCCCCACCGGCGGGGCCACGGCGGCGGTGGGTGCCCGGACCAATCCTCAGATTCACTTCGGCGACGACGTCGTCAGCCGCATCCGTTACGTTGAAGAAAAACCCGACGGCCTGAAGAAGCTGCGCCACCGGCTGCTGACCTGCCTCAACGAGATCATCGTGGAGCTGTGCGAGGAGGCCGACATCGAGGTCGAATCCATCCGGGAGGTCACCGCCGTCGGCAACACCACCATGAGCCACATCTTTCTGGGGGTTGACCCCGGCCCGATCGCCCACGCCCCCTACGTCGCGGTGCTGCGGGAAGGGGTGGACGCCCGGGCGCGCGAACTGGGCCTCGAGGTGAATCCCGCCGCCAACCTCTACATGCTGCCGAACATCGCGGGCTTCGTCGGCAGTGATACCGTCGCCCTGATCCTGGCTTCCGGCATCGCGCGGGACGAGCCGGTGCGGATGGGCATCGACATCGGCACCAATGGCGAGGTCGTCCTGGGCAACCGGGACCGCCTGCTGGCCTGCTCTTGCGCGGCCGGGCCGGCCTTCGAGGGCGCCCGAATCCGCCACGGCATGCGGGCCGCAGAGGGGGCGATCAGCAAAGTGGTAGTCAACGAGGAGATTGAGGTGGCCGTCATCGGGGGCGGTCGCGCCTCGGGCATCTGCGGCAGCGGGCTGATCGATGCCGTCGCTCAGCTTCTGGACTGCGGACTGATCGGGCCCAACGGTAAGATGCCCGACCCGTCCGAGCCGCCGGAGGACCTTCCCGACCCGCTGCGCCGGTCCCTTGTGGAGTTCGACGGACAGCCCGCCGTCCAGCTCGTGCGGGAGCATGACAGCAGGACCGGAGCCCCCATCCTGCTGACACAGCGGGACGTCCGGGAGGTGCAGCTCGCCAAGGCCGCCGTCCAGGCGGGCGTCCGCGTTCTGGCCGAGGAGTTCGGCATCGAGCCGGGCGAGATAGGACAGGTCCTGCTGGCGGGCGGATTCGGCAACTTCATTCGGCGCTCACAGGCCCGCCGCATCGGGCTGCTCCCGCCGATCAGCAGCGATCACATCGAGTTCGTCGGGAACGCGGCCAGCACCGGCGCCAAGACCACGCTTGTCTGCCGGGACTGCCGCGAGGAGGCCGGGCACATCAGCCGGACCGCCGAATACGTAGAACTGGCCACCCGCACCGACTTCCAGCAATACTTCACCGAAGCCCTCACCTTCCCCCGGCCGTGACTCCGCGTCCGCGGCGCCTGTGAGTGCGATCGCCCGGCACCGGCTCAGACGCGCATTATGGCTTCGGTTTTTCTGGTGAGGAGTTTGTCTATCTGTTCTTCGTATTGGTCGGTCAGCTCCTGGACGGCGTCCTTTGCGCGGCGGCACTGGTCCTCGCTGATGTTGGACTGTTTCTCCTCATCGTCGAGGCTGCGGTTGGCGTCACGCCGGACGTTGCGAATGGCGACCCTGGCTTCCTCAGACAGGGTCTTGATGCGGCTGACCAGTTGCTCCCGGCGCTCCTGGCTGAGGGGCGGGATGGCCAGCCGGATGACCTTCCCGTCGTTCTGCGGGTGGATGCCGATCTCGCTCTTCTGTATGGCCTTCTCGATGTCGCCGAGGCTGTTGGGGTCGTAGGGCTTGATGACGATGAGCCTGGGGTCGGGGATGGCGATCTGAGCGAGCTGATTCAGGGGTGTGGGCGAGCCGTAGTAATCCACCCGGATGTTCTCGACCAATCCGGCGCTGGCGGTGCCGGTGCGTATACCCCGCAGATTCTCCTCGAAGTGGTTCACGGCCTTCTCCATGCGCATCTCGGCGTCCAGCAGTATGTCGTCAATCGCCATTTTCATCGCTCCTTACCAGCGTTCCCACGGACCCTCCGGAGGCGGCCTCTCGAATGTTGCCCTCTTCGGCGTAGTTGAAGACCCGAATGGGCAGGGAGTGCTCCATGCAGAGGGAGACGGCCGCCAGGTCCATCACCCCCAGTTCCTTTTCGAGGACTTCCCGGTAGCTGATGTTGCGGTAAAGCCGTGCCGCCGGGTCCTGCTCCGGGTCGGCCGAATAGACGCCCTCGACCCGCGTTGCCTTCAGCAGCATGTCCGCTCCGATCTCGACGCCGCGCAGGGCGGCAGCGGTGTCGGTGGTGAGAAGGGGATTGCCCGTCCCACCGGCCAGCAGGACGATGCTTTCCCGTTCCAGGTCGGCGATGGCCCGCTCGGGCTCGAAGACCTCCACCATCCTGGGGATGGCGAAGGCGCCGTAATGTGTGACCTCGGCGCCCCGGCTCTGCAGTGCGTCCCGCAGCAGCAGGGCGTTGATGACGGTGGCCAGCATGCCCGCGTAGTCGGCCAGGATGCGCCCCCTGCCGCCCGCGCAGAAGCGGGCCCCCCGGATGACGTTGCCCCCGCCGACGACCACGCCGATCTGGGGGCAGACGCGGTGGGCTTCGACCACCTGTTCGGCCACGTAGCCGAGGGCGTCTGCGCCGAACGGTTCGCCCCCGATTCCCGAGAACACAGCGCCGCTGAGCTTCAGCAGCACCCGTCGCGACGTACCTTCTTTGCTCACGGTTTGCCCCCTTTGTGAGGCTGCGGAGGCGAAGCCGATCTACTCCCCGACTTCGAGGCGCACGAACCTGCGGACCTCTATGTTCTCCCCGAGCTTGGCGACGGCTTCGGCGACGACGTCCTTCACCTGCTTGGAATCGTCCCGGATGTAGGGCTGTTCCATCAGGCAGGCCTGCTCGTAGAATTTCTCCAGCTTGCCCTCCGCGATGCGTTCCCTGATCTCCTCCGGCTTGTCGGAGAACTGCTCGAGGTAGACCTCTTTTTCGGCCTGCACGATGTCCTCCGGCAGGTCCTCGGGCCGCACGGCGTCGGGCTGCATCGCGGCCACCTGCATGGCGAGTTCTTTGCCGAGCAGTTGGAACTCGGCGTTGCGCGCGACGAAATCGGTCTCGCAGGCCACCTCGACCAGCACGCCGATACGACCGTTGCTGTGCACGTAGGAGGCGATGCTGCCCTCGGAGGTCTCCCGACCCCGCTTCTCGCGGGCCTCGGCCAGACCTTGCTCCCTCAGGACGGTGCGGGCCTTGTCCATGTCACCGTCGGCTTCCACCAGCGCCTTTTTGCAGTCCATCAGGCCGGCGCCGGTCATGTCGCGCAGCTCTTTAACCTCTTGGGCGGAGATTGTCATTGAGTGCTCCCTGCACTGTAAGCTTGGCGGTGCGGATTGGGTTCCTGGTGTTGGATGGGTCCCGGGCTCAGTCCTGCTCCTCGGCCTCCGGCTCTTCATCGCTCGCCTCGGGCTCTTCGTCGCCCTCCTCGGGGGCCTCCGGGGTCTCCTCGGCTTCTACGCTCTCGGAAGGTTCGGCTTCCGGTTCGGGGGCCTCCCTTTCGTCCGGTTTGGCCTCTTCGGCGGGCTCGGTCTCCTCGGGTTGCTCCACCGGCTCCGGTTCGGGCTGGACGGGCGGGCTGACGCCTCGCCTGGCCAGCCCCCGGATAACGGCTTCCGATATCTGGTGGAGGAATATCTCTATGGCGGCGATGGAGTCGTCGTTGCCGGGGACGACCACGTCCAGTTCCTCCGGGTTTCCATTGGTGTCGGTCAGTCCCACGAGGGGGATGTCCAGCTTAATGCCTTCCCGGACGGCGATATTCTCCCGGGCCGGATCAACAATCACTATGAGGCCGGGCAGTTCGTCCATGTTGCGGACGCCGCCGAGGTTGCGGAGTATCTTCCTTTTCTCCCGGCGGAGGGAGGAGACCATTTTCTTGCTGTAGAGCTGCAGTTGGCCGGTTTCTTCCAGCTCCTCCAGCTCTTCCAGCCGGTCGAGTCTCTTGCGGATGGTCACGTAGTTGGTCAGCAGGCCGCCGGGCCATCTTTCGGCGACATAGGGCATCGCGCAGTGCCGGGCTTCCCTTTCCACCAGGTTGGCCGCCTGCTTCTTCGTGCCGACGAACAGAACGTAGTCCCCCTTGGCGGCGACTTCCTCGGCGATCTTGCGGGCGACGATCAGCCCCCGCAGCGTCTCCCGCAGGTCAATGATGTGGATGAGGTTGCGCCGCTTGAAGATGTACGGCTTCATCCGCGGGTCCCATCGGCTGGTCCGGTGGCCGAAATGGAACCCCGCCTTGATCAGCTCTCGAATGTCCAGTTGTTCCAAGCTTCTCTCCCGATCTGCATATGCCGTTTGCATCTGACGGAACGAACCCGTTCCCCCCGGCGCACGGCGCCGGCATATTCGATTACGCGAAGTGCTCCGTAAGAGAGAGCGGGCTGAAATGCACAAAAGGCGGGCCTCTGCCCGAAGATGCGACACTATACTCCACGTGCAGACGCCTGTCAAGGCGCCGCCGGGCGCCCGTTCGGCAAGCCGTTACAGAACGGGAGAGCCCGGTGCGATATCGCTCTCCATGGTCAGGAGCACCACCCGGTCGTCCTCCTGTGCGGCCAGCAGCATTCCCTCGCTGCGCACCCCGCGCAGTTGGGCCGGCTCCAGGTTGGTGACCACGACGACAAGCTTGCCTTCCAGCTCTTCGTTCGTGTAATGGCCTTTCAGGCCGGCCACCAGTGTCCGGGTTTTCTCCTCTCCGACATCCGCCCGGATGATCACCAGCTTGTCGGCGTCGGGGTGGTCTTCCACACCGATCACTCTGGCCACTTTCATCTCCACGTTCTTGAAATCCTGAATGGTAATCACTTCACTGCCTCCTCAGAGAAAACGTGCTTCTCACTCTTCTGTGGGGGCGGGCGCCAGCGCGCGGGCCGCCACCTCCCGGATCAGCTCCTCGGGAACGCCTTCGTACTCGGTCCACTCGCCGATCTTCCGCAGCAGGACGAACCGGTTGGTCCCGCTGATGAATTTCTTGTCGTGCTGCATCAACTCCAGGACTCGTTCCATCTCCAGGGCCCCCGTCGAGGTGGGCAGCCCGGCCCGCAGCAGGACCTCTTCCAGCCGCCGGGGCACGTCGGCCGTGCACGTGCCGCAGCGCACCGACAGGCGCGCGGCGGCCATCATGCCGATCGCAACGCACTCCCCGTGGGTCAGGCGTCCCTCGGCCGCCTTCTCTATCGCGTGTCCCAGCGTGTGCCCGAAGTTCAGGCAGATGCGCACGTGTTTCTCGTCTCGCTCGTCCCGGCGGACCGCCTCGGACTTCAGTTCCACGCAGCGGCGCACCACCCGCAGCAGCGCCTCGGGGTCCAGCTCCAGCAGGTCCTCGACCGAGCGCTCGAGCAACTCGAACAGTTCCTCGTCAAGGATCGCGCCGTACTTGATGACTTCTCCCGCACCGGAGCGCACTTCCCGGGGGGCGAGGGTCTTCAGCGTGCTCAGGTCGGCCCAGACCAGGCAGGGCTGGTAGAAGGCGCCGACCAGGTTCTTGCCTTCCGGCAGGTTGACGGCGGTCTTACCCCCCACGCTGCTGTCCACGGCCGCCAGCAGCGTGGTGGGGGCCTGTATGTAGGGCACACCCCGGCGGAAGGAGGCGGCGGCAAAGCCGGCCAGGTCGCCCACCACTCCGCCGCCCAGGGCGAGGACGGCCGGCTGTGTGGCCGGATCGGGGCTGAAGCGGGCAAGCCACCTCACGGCGGCCGCGAAGTTCTCCAGGTTCTTATTTTCCTCCCCGTCGGGCAGGTCCCAGCGTCCCACGTGGCGGAAGCCGGCCTCGCGCAGGCCCCGCTCTACGGGCTCGAAGTAGTGCCCTCCGATGCGGGGGCTGGTGATAATCGCCACGTTGTCCCGAGCGGCGTCGTGCTCCTTGAGTGCAGCGCCCAACCCGTCCAGTCGGTCGAAGCCGATCGAAACGTCGTATGAGCGCTCCCCGAGTTCTATCCGAACGGTTTCCATCCCTGCCGCCTCATCTGGGAGCCATGCCGAGACATCCTATCTAACCCGTTCTGTTCTTTGCTTGCAAGGCCGAGTGAGCCGCTCATCGGCTGCGCTGCTCCGTGTGGGCTGAGGGCTTCGCCGCATCCTCCTCGGTCCCGCGTATCAATGCCTGTCCGTGCTCGACGGCGTGCATCAGCACGTCGGCGACGGTTTTGAGCCCGAGGAATACAGTGACTCCGAGCGCCCCCTCCACCAAGAACATCCCGCTGACGATGGTGAGGTGCACGGGGATGACTCGGCCGTAGGGAAAACAGCATCAACACCCCGATGTTGGACACCCGGTTGCGGTCGCGCCGGCATCCCCGCCGCGCGTGGAGATGCAGGGCAGCGTTATGCTTTATCACGTGCGGCGGAATTTCCTGTCCAGCTCCCGACGGCTCAGGCGGATGGTGGTGGGTCGGCCGTGGGGACAGGTGTCGGTGGCACCCGCCTCCGCGCGTTGCGCCAGGATGTGGCGGATCTGCCCGGGGCTGAGCCGCTGGCCGGCCTTGACCGCCCCGCGACACGCCATCATCTGCTTGAGCTTCTCCAGGCGGCCTTCCACGTTGCGGGATCCTTCCGAGCCCTCCAGCTCGGCAAGGAGTTCCTCGAAGAAGCTCCTGCCGTCAAACTTGCCGAGTATCTGGGGGAACGCGCGCACCAGGACCGTCCTATCGCCGAAAGCCTCGATCTCCATCCCGAACCGGGCCAGTTCCTCCTCCAGGTCCATCACGGCGTAGAACTCCTGCTTGGGCAGTTCGACCAGTTCCGGCACGAGGAGCTGCTGACTGTTGAGGGG
The DNA here is from genome assembly GCA_964510315.1 of uncultured candidatus Brocadiaceae bacterium. Classification (GTDB taxonomy): domain Bacteria; phylum Planctomycetota; class Brocadiia; order SM23-32; family SM23-32; genus CAZEAP01. Next base: position 148,144 of record CAZEAP010000003.1, on the reverse strand, counting down.
GCCCTCTTCGAGGCGCCGGCTTATCCGGTTGTAGAGGATTCGCTCGTGTAGCGCATGCTGGTCGATGATGTTGATTCCGTCCTCGGCTTCTTCGATGATGAAGGCGTCCAGCACCTGGGAGCAGTTCCCAAAGCGGACCCGCGGCGCTCCTTCCCCCCGGGCCGATGGTGCGGTGCGGGTGCCCGGGGCGGCGTTCCGGGCGAAAAACTCCCCCACCGCTCGCCGGACAGACTCGGTCCGTTCCTCCTTTTCCTGGCCACTCACAAGGGAGACCTGGGGGGTGACCCCGGCCTCCCGGAGGCGCTCGCGCATGGCACCGAGCACCTGTTGGTGGACTTCCCGGCTGTTGCGGAAACGGATCTCCAGCTTTGTCGGGTGTACGTTGACGTCGACGGCTGCGGGGTCCAAAGTGAGGAAAAGGAAGCAGACCGGCCGCCGCCCGCTGGGGAGGAGCTTCCGGTATGCCTCGGCGACGGCGTGCATGAGGGTCTTGTTGCGCACGTAGCGGTGGTTCACGTAGGTATACTGCATCCTGGTGTTGCGCCGGTCAACTTCGGGGGGCAGCAGATAGCCGTCCACCTCCACCTCCGGACTGCGGCGGTCGACGGGGATGAGGTTCTCGGCGATCTCCCGTCCGAAAAACTCCCCTATCCGCCGGGCGCGGCTCTCCGCCGGGGAGAGATTGAACACGTTGCGGCCCTTGTGGCTGAGGACGAAGTGGATTCCCGGGCGCACCAGGGCGAGGCGCGTGACCGCCTCGGTGACGTGGGCCATCTCGGTGGCGGTGCTTTTGAGGAACTTTCTGCGCACCGGCACGTCGGCGAACAGGTTTCGCACTTCCACCTGGGTACCCACCGGCGCCCCGCAGGCCTTCACCGGGCTGATGACTCCCGCTTCCATCTTCACCTCGTGCCCGGAATCAGTGCCCGGCACGCGGCTGACGATGCGGGCGTGACTAACGGCCCCGATGCTGGCCAGTGCCTCCCCCCGGAAGCCCATGGTGCGGATGCTGAACAGGTCCTCTTCATCGCTGAGCTTGCTGGTGGCGTGGCCGGCGAAAGCGAGGGCCAGGTCGTCGGCGTCCATGCCGCAGCCGTCGTCCACGACCCGTATGAGGCACGTTCCGCCGTCCTCCAGGTGGACCTCGATGCGCTCGGCGCCGGCGTCGATGGAGTTTTCCACCAGTTCCTTCACCACCGAGGCCGGGCGCTCAATGACCTCGCCGGCGGCGATCTTGTTGGCCACGTTGCTGGGTAGAATGCTGATCCCCATCCGCTCGACCTTTCGTTCCGTTGACGCACCGCTATCTTACCACTCAGCGACTGGAGTTCATCCGGCGAGGCCGAATCGGGCGGCAGCTTCCCGACGCGGCAGCAGGCTCAGGTGGCCTTCAGCTCCGGGGGGTTCAGCCGGGGCTGGAGGGTCTCCTCCGGAAGGGCGGTCTCCAGCACCCGGGCCTGTGTGCGCACCGGCAGGCCGTGGAGGGTGATGAAGCCGAGGGCTGCCTCCTGGTCGAACTGGTCGCCCTCCTCGTAGGTGGCCAGCGCCCGTCGGTAGAGCGAATACGGGCTCTGCACACCGGTTTTCTCCGCCCGGCCCTTGAACATCTTCACTCGGACGGTGCCGGTGACGGTCTGCTGACTGCTCAGCACGTAGGCCGCCAGGTCCTGGTGGAACTTGCTGTACCAGAGGCCGTCGTAGATGAGGTCCGCGTACCGGGCGCTGACGTTCTGCTTGAAGCGATGTGCCGGGCGCGTCATGGTCATCCCCTCCAGGGCGGAGTGGGCGGCGTGGAGGAGGCACGCGGCGGGCGCCTCGTAGACTTCCCTGCTCTTTATGCCCACCACCCGGTTCTCGATGTGGTCGATGCGCCCCACGCCGTGCCGGCCCGCCCGGCGGTTGAGCTGCTCTATCAGCTCGGGCCCTTCCGCCGTCTCCCCGTCGACGGCCACGGGCACCCCGCGCTCGAACTCAACCTCGACGTATTCCGGCTCGTCGGGGGCTTCCTCGGGGCCGGCGGTCCACTCGAAGGCGTCCTCCGGGGGTTCGGCCCAGGGGTCCTCCAGCACGCCGCACTCGATGCTCCGGCCCCACAGGTTCTCGTCGGTCGAGTAGGGGCTCTTCCTGGTGGTATCCACGCTGATCCCGTGGCGGTCCGCGTAGTCCATCTCGTCCTCCCGCGTCATCCCCCACTCCCGGGCGGGTGCGATGATCTTGAGTTCCGGGGCCAGCGTCTTGATGCCCACGTCGAAGCGCACCTGGTCGTTCCCCTTTCCGGTGCAGCCGTGGGCGACTGCGGCTGCGTCCCGCTGGTGGGCGGTGTCCACCAGGAGTTTGGCGATCAGGGGGCGCGCCAGGGCGGTGGCCAGCGGGTAGGCGTTCTCGTAAACCGCGCCGGCCTGGAGGGCGGGCCAGACGAAATATTCCACGAACACGTCCGTGGCGTCCACCACGAGGGCCTCGACCGCCCCCACCTCCAGGGCCCGTCGGCGGATGGCCTCCAGGTCCTCGTGGGTACCCATGTCGATGGTCAGCGTGATGACGTCCAGGTCGTAGGCTTCCTGTATCCAGCGGACCGCCACGGAGGTATCCAGGCCGCCGGAGTAGGCCAGAACAACGGTGTCTTTTGTGCTCACGGTGGGCCTCCGCCTCATGAGGACGGGGCCGCGGGCGAGCGGGCGCCCGGGCCGAGTTGATGAGATGGAATTCAACGAGCCACAAGGGTTTACGACGTGAAGACCTTATACCACAGGCCGCCGAAACTGTCAACGGGGGCACTCCCGGCGAGATGCGCGACGGGCCGGAGCGCTCCAAAGTATTATTTGCTTTGTAGGCCGAGCACGGTTAGAATGATGGAGTGAAGTGTGACGTTGTCCGGGAGAGGGTTTTGGCGCCTCGCAAAATATTGTGGGCTGTCAACTTAGGGCTGGCCGGCCTGCTGGTTTACCTGGCGTTCGGGGCCGTTGTGCAGAATCCGGCCGACGCGGACGCCCGGCGGACGCCCCCCCCGCGCGATGAGGTAGTCCCCTCCGAGCCGGATCGGCGCGCGGTCGGACGACAAGAGTGTATTCCGGTTCTCAACCGCAATGTCTTCGGCGTGACCGTGCGCACCGTGCCGCCGAAGAAGTCTCCGCGCCCTGAGCCGCGTCCCGCGCCGCAGGAGAGCCTTCCCCCGCTGCAGGTGAAGCTGCTGGGCACCATCGCCGGCGATGACGCGGTCTGCCGAGCCCTGCTGGAGGACGTGCGGAGTCACTCGGCCGACATCTTCTGCGTGGGCGACCACGTGCAGGGAGCCCGAGTGGAAAGCATCGGGGACAGGCGCGTGGTTCTGGTGCGGAACGGCCGCAGGGAGATAGTGCACCTGGCGATCTCGCCCGGGGGCAAGGGACGGCCATCCCGAAGCCGGGCGAGCAGGACGACCGGGAGCCGTTCCGCTCGGTCGGCGGCCAGTTTCGGCGCGGCGGAAGGCGGCCGCAGGATCATCGTAGACCGCCGCAACATCTATGGCCGCATCGACAGCATCGAGAAGATATTGAAGACGGCCGAGCTGGACCCCTGCAACTTTCACGGCCGGACAATCGGCCTGAAGATCAGCGGGATCACCGATGCGAAGTTGAAAACATTGACCAATCTGCGCAACGATGACATCATAATGGCTATCAACGGTCGCACGTTGACCAGTCGCGACCAGGCCTGCAGAGCCCTCCGACGCGCGCGCGGTTCCCCGGCCGTCAACCTCAAACTGAAAAGAGGCGCCAAGGAAGAATTCATCTCGTTTCGCATTTCGGGATGAGGCGCCGGGCCGAGCCTCGTGCTGTATCCACGGAACAGAGCCGCGGGAAAGGAAGCCCCCCATGCCGGCCGCCCTCCACGAGAACGTCCGCCACTTCGGAGCGGCGTCCCTCGCCGCTTTCCTCCTGTGCCTGTTGCTGAGCGTGCCCGCTCCGGGCTGTCGAGCCCTCCGCGCCGAAGGAGCAAGGGGTCCGGAGTTGAGACTGCCCGAGGCCGGCGGAGCCGAGGCCGAGGGCGCGCAACGGACGCTGCGACTGGAGCTGGAGTCCCTCTACTGGCGGGGGATGGCCCTGCTGGAGGCCGGGAAGGAGGCCGAAGCGCGACGGATGCTGCGGCAGGTGGCCCGTAAAGCCAGGGAGGAAGACGTCCGACTGTCGGCCGAAGTGGAACACAGCCTGGAACGCCTGACCCGGGAGAAGGCCCCCGACCCCACCGTGGTGGCCCCTGAGCAGCCGACACCGGCCGAACCCCCACAATCTGCCGAGGGGGCTCCCGCGGTGGCCGGCGGGCAGATTGGGGCGGGAAGCGAGCCCTATCTGCCGGCGCTCCAGCAGCCCGACATGGCGGACAAGATGGTGTCGGTCAACTTCGAGAAAGTGGACCTCCGGCTTGTCCTGAAGGCAGTGAGCGACCTGACGGGAGCGAACTTCCTGGTGGACGACAACGTGCGGGGGGAGGTCACCCTGATGGCCCCCACCAGGATCCCCCTGAAGGACCTCTACAAGGTGCTGGAGTCGGTCCTGGCCATGCACGGATACGCGGCCGTCCCGGCCGGCAGATGGATCAAGGTCCTGCCCCGGGCCGACGCGACGCGCGAGAACACGCTGACCAGGGTGGGGGCCGACCCGGAGGCCATTCCGGTGGATGACGGTGTCGTCACCCAGATCATCCCCCTCCACTATATCGACGCGGCCGACGTGCGCGCCTGGGCTTCGGCTTCTGTGGGAAGCGGAGCGCGGGTTGTGTCCCTGCCCAACACGAACGCGATCCTGGTGACCAGTCCCTCTTCCCAGATCCACCAGCTCGTCAAGATCATCCGGGAACTGGACAGGCCGGGAGTCGAGGAACGGCCCACGATCATAGCTCTGGAGCACGCCGAGGCCGCGCAGCTTGCTCAACAGGTAAGCAAGATAATGAAGGAGGCCGAGGGGAAGGCCGCCGCAAAGGGAGCCAGCGGCGCCGTGCTGGGCCGCCGCAAGCCCGCCCGCATATTCCCCGACGCGCGCACCAACTCGCTGATCGTCATCGGCGGCGCCAGGGAAACCGAGGCCGTCCGGGAACTGGTGAGACGGCTGGACGTGGAACGGCCGCTGGAGGCCGGCAACATCCACGTGGTCTACCTCCAGCACGCCCAGGCGTCTGACCTGGTCGAGCCCCTTTCGGCCACCGTGAAGGCCGCCGAGAAAGCGACCGAGGGCGAGGGGGCCAAGACGCCTCTCCGAATCACCGCCGACAAAGCCACAAACTCCCTCATCATCGCCGCCTCCCCGCAGGAGTACGAGGTCATCGGCGACATCATAGCGAAGCTGGACGTGCCGCGGGAACAGGTTCTGGTCGAGATGTGCGTTGCGGAAGCCAGCCAGGACGTGGTGGAGGAGCTGGGCATCGAATGGTCCACCGTCGATCCCCCCGCCGACTCGATGCGTGGCTTCGGCTTCACCAACTTCGGGCTGAGGGTGGAGCGGGCGGCCGGCACCCTGGAGGGACTGTCGGTCGGCGCTTTCAAGCTGGGTGAAGAAGGGGAGACCCGGGTGGCCGCCATACTGAAGGCCCTGGAAAGGCACTCGGGGGTGGAGATACTCAGCAAGCCTCACCTGCTGACCTCCGACAACGAGGAAGCCAGCATATTTGCCGGTGCACGGGTTCCCTACCTGAAGCAGACCCGTGTCACCGAGGCCGACCCGGCCACCCCGACCGCCATCCGGACCTTCGAATACGTGGACGTGGGCATCACCCTCAACATCACCCCCCACATCAGCACCGGCGGCATCGTGCGGATGCTGATCAAAAGCGAATTCACCAAGATCGTCGAGGGCCGCACCGGCCTCTCTGCGGAAACCCCCACCATCGCCGAGCGGAATGCCGAGACGCTGGTGTCCATCCGGAGCGGCGCAACAGTGGTAATCGGAGGGCTGATGCGAGACGACGAGACAAGCGTGCGGGAGCGGGTGCCGGTGCTCGGATCGCTCCCCCTCCTGGGCCCCCTGTTCCGGCGCACCAGAACCCGCAAGGAAAAAACCAACCTGCTCCTGTTCATCACTCCCCACGTTTTGACCAGTCGGGACGACATGGAGCAGATGACCGAACGGAAAAAGGATGAGGCCCGCGAATCCGTCCGCAGGCTGGGGGCGCCATGACCGAACAGACCACCCGGGAAGACGGGCCGCCGCGGAAAGAAGCCGCCGACCAGGAACCCATCGGCCAGATACTTCTGCGCCGAACCTCCCTGACCGAAGAGCAGCTCGCCGAGGCCCTCCGCACTCAGGAGAGTCAGCAGAAGTTCCAGCGGCTGGGCCGGCTGTTGGTCAATCAGAGCGTGGTCGCCCCGGAGGAGGTCCAGCGGGCCTTCGCGGAGCAGTGGGACATGCCCTATGTGGAGGATATCCCCCGGGAACGCCTCAGCCGGGAGCTGGTCCGCGACATACCCATCGAGTTTCTGCTGAAACACACCCTGCTGCCCTACCTCGGCGAGGACGGGGAGGTCCGCGTGGCCATGGAGGACCCCCTGGACACCAAGGCATTCGACGCGGTGGCCAACATGCTGGAAAGGCCCTGCCGCCGTGTGGTCTCTCCCTCGAACGCCATCGAGGAGGCACTGAGCCACTGCTATTACCAGGAGGGTGATTCCTCGGCGGAGATGCTGGCGGAGCTGGAAGAGGACGAGGAGCTTGCCAGCACGGCGGTCTCCTTCCAGACCGAGGATCTGCTGGACCTGGCCCAGCGGGCGCCGATCATCAAGCTGGTCAACACCATCCTGTTTCAGGCCGTCCGCAGCCGGGCCAGCGACGTGCACATCGAGCCCTACGAGGACGCGCTGAAGGTCCGCTTCCGCATTGACGGCGTGCTGCACAACCGCTTCAGCCCGCCGAAGCGGTATGCGGCGGCGCTGATCTCGCGGCTGAAGATTATGGCGGACATCGACATCGCCGAGCGGCGTCTGCCCCAGGACGGGCGGAGCCGGATCAAGATCGGGGAGAAGGAGATCGACCTCCGCGTTTCCACCATTCCCACCTCGGGCGGAGAACGCGTGGTGATGCGGTTGCTGGACAAGTCCACCGACCGACTCAGCCTCGGCGATCTCGGACTGGCCTCCGAGAACGAGGAGCAGTTCCGCCGGCTCATCCACATGTCCCACGGCATCGTCCTGCTGACCGGCCCCACCGGCAGCGGCAAGACCACTACCCTCTACGCCGGGCTGCGGGAGATCAACACCGAGGAACGGAACATCCTGACGGTGGAAGACCCCATCGAGTACCGACTTCCGGGCATCGGCCAGATGCAGGTTCAGCCGAAGATCGACCTCACCTTTGCCAACAGCCTGCGGCACATACTTCGCCAGGACCCTGACGTGATAATGGTGGGTGAGATTCGGGACCTGGAGACGGCCGAGATCGCCATCAGGGCCGCTCTCACCGGCCACCTGGTTTTCAGCACCCTCCACACCAACGACTCCGCCAGCGCCGTCACCCGGCTTCTGGACATGGGCATCGAGCCCTACCTGGTATCCTCCTCGGTGGTCGCCATCATCGCCCAACGGCTGGTCCGGAAGATCTGCCCGGAATGCAAGACGGCCTACAGCCGGACCGAAGGCGCCCTGAGGAGCCTGGGGATTGAGCAGGTCTCACCCGAGCGGGACCTCTATCGCGGTGAGGGGTGCTCCGCCTGCTTCCAAACCGGCTACTACGACCGGACCGGCGTGTTCGAGATGTTCCTGGTTGATGACGAGGTAAGGGAACTGGTTATGGAAGGGGCCGGAGCGAATGTGGTCAAACAGCTCGCCGTCAGCAAGGGCATGCGCACCCTGCGGGACGACGGCGCCCGAAAGGCCCTCTCCGGCGTGACCACAGTGGAAGAGGTGCTGCGCGTTACGCAGGAAGACACGGCTCAGTACGAGGTATAAGCCGGCATGCCCGTCTTCGAGTACACAGCGCTCACCCCTGCGGGCGGGCAGAGGCGCGGCCGCATAGACGCCGACTCCAGCGTGGAGGCCCGAAGGAAACTCCGGGCGGCCAACGTCCACGTGGTCCGCCTCCGGGAAGCCGGCTCGCAGGGTTCCGCAGAGGGCGGTCTGCTCGGGCGGCCCGTCCGACTGCGGAGGGTGAAGCCGCGAGAGGTCGCCGGGGCCACCCGCCAGTTGGCCACGCTGCTGCGGGCCGGCATGCCTCTGGTGCCCGCGCTCACCGCCCTGGCCGAACAGCTCTCCGGGGAACCTATGGGCCGTGTCATCGCGCAGGTGCGCGACCGTGTCAACGAGGGAGCCGCCCTCGCCGCCGCCCTCCAGGACCACCCGGCGGTTTTCTCGGAACTCTACGTGAACATGGTGCGGGCCGGCGAGGCCGCAGGTGCGCTGGAGGACGTGCTGCTGCGCCTGGCCCAGATGACCGAGAAACGTGCCGCTCTGCTCAACAAGGTCAAGGCCGCCGTGGCTTACCCCCTCCTGATGGCGTGCGTGGGGGTGGCGGTGGTGGTGTTTCTGCTCAGCTTCGTGATACCCAGCATCGCCAAGTTGTTCCTCGAGATGAACCGGGATTTGCCCTGGCCCACCGTAGCGCTGATCCACCTCAGCGGGTTCTTCAAGAAGTATCTGCTCGCGATGGTGGTGGGAGCCGTGGCCGCCGCAGTCGGCCTCAAGCTGTGGGTTCGCACGCCCTCGGGCCGGTCCGGGTGGGACCGTATGAAGCTGAGGGCGCCCCTGTTCGGCAAGCTGGTCCTCAAGGCCACCGTGGCGAACTTCGCCCGAACCCTCGGCATCCTGCTCGGCAGCGGAGTGAGCATACTGAGGGCGCTGGAGATCGTCGAGCGCGTGGTGAACAACGCCGTCTTCGGGCGCGCCCTGGAGGAAGCGCGTGGGTCGGTCAAGCGGGGGGAGAGTATAGCCGATTCCCTCCGCCGCAGCGGCGTCTTCCCCCCGATCGTTCTTCACATGATCGCCGCCGGCGAGGCCAGCGGCAACGTCGAGGCAGGGCTGATCCACGTCGCCGACGTTTACGACGGCGAGGTCGAGTCGGAGGTCTCCACCCTCACCTCCCTGCTGGAACCTGCCATGATCCTTTTCATGGGAGCCGTGGTGGGGTTCATCGTGCTGGCCATCCTGTTGCCTATCTTTGAGATCAACCAGGCCATCGGCTGAGTGCAAGTTCAGTGGTTGGAAACTGACACAATACCGGGAGGCAAGTGCATGACCCTTCTTCTGAAGAAGCGCACGCCGCGCCACCTGCAGGCGGGCTTTACCCTCATCGAGCTGATGGTGGTCATCGTCATCCTCGGCATCCTGGCCACGCTCATCATGCCGAGGATTCTGGACAGGCCGGAGCAGGCACGCCGCATGAAGGCGAAGGTCCAGATACGCAGCTTCCAGGAGGCGCTGGCCCTGTTCAAGACCGACACGGGGCGATTCCCCACCACCGCCGAAGGGCTGGAAGCCCTGGTGAGCAACCCCGGCGTGGAGGGCTGGCACAAAGGCGGATACCTGGAGCAGGGCAAAGTGCCCGACGACCCCTGGGGAAACCCCTACGTCTACATCAAGCCCGGCATGCACGGCGGCGACTACGACATTGTCTCCTACGGCCGCGACGGCGAGCCGGGTGGGTCCGAATACGATGCCGACATCGAAAGCTGGAACCTGGAGGCGGATTAAGCTCCCATGCAGCGCTGCAGGCAGGCCTTCACACTCATCGAGCTGGCCGTGGTGATGGTGGTGCTCGGCGTGGCCGCCGCCGTCGTGCTGCCCCGGCTGGACGCCGCGGCCCTCGGCGGGGCACGCTTCGAGCGCTGCGCCAACAAACTCGCCGCCCTCGCCCTGCACGCCCGCAACCGGGCGGTCGGCACGGCCACGCCCCATGCGCTCCACATCGATCCCGGGCGCGGGGAGTACTGGATTGCGCCCCGTCCGGAAGGCGGCTCGAAGGTCGTTTCCCGGAAGCGGGAGCGGCTGCCGGAGGGCGTCAGTTTCGAGGCGGTGATCGTCGCCGGCGAGAAGGCCCCCTCCGCCGGGGCGACTGTGGTTCGGTTCACGGTCGAGGGCCGCGCCGACCCCGCCGTGGTCCACCTGAGCGGCGGGGAAGGCAGGATGAAGACGGTCCTCATCACGCCGCTGCTGGGCGGCGCGGAGGTCCACGACGGCCGGGTCAACCCGTTCGAGCAGGAGGCCCCCGATGTCCCGGAAGCCTGAGCGGAAACCACTCCCCGGCCGGAGGACGGGGCTCACGCTGGTGGAGGTGCTGATCGCCCTTGCCGTTCTGGCCATTGCCCTGGTCGTCCTGCTGGAACTGCAGATCAGGAGCATTCGGCTGACCAACCACGCGGACCGGCTGTCCCGCGCCGTGCTCCTGGCGGAGCGGAAAGTGCACGAAGCTCTCCTGGAGGCCGAGCCGCGGCTTGGCACCGACGACGGCACCTACAGCCCACCCGGCACCGAAGCGTCGTTCCGGTGGGAGAGAAGTATCTCCGAAGCCGCCTCCGACCCGGCCGTTCCCGCCGAGGCGGGAACGCTTCTGACGGTGGACGTCCGGGTGAGTTGGGGAGACGGCCCCGCAGCACGGGAGGTTCGGATGAGCACGCGCATGCCGGCAAAGGAGTAGCCCGATGGGAAGCCGCCGACGAGCAGGCTTCACGCTGATAGAGATATTGATCGCCCTTGCCATGGTGGCGATCATCCTGGGAGCGGTCTACGGCACCTACGCCTCGGCGCGGCAGTCGGTGCACCGCTGCCGGGGCGCCCACGCCGCCCAGCAGCAGGCGCGGATCCTGCTGGCGACCATGGCGCGAGAGCTGCGCTGCGCCCACGTCAGACCTCGCGAAGCCGAACCGGTGGAAGACGACGCGGAAGACTCCGCCCCCGCCGTCTCCGGCATGGAGGTCGTCGGGCCGGAGGACCTTCCGGTCCGTTTCACTTCCGGCTCCGGCGAGATACTGCGGGTGCTGACCGCGGGGGCCGCGAGGGGGCCGGGGGACAGCCCGGCCGGGCTGAGCTGGGTCGCATACCGGCTGGACGGCTCCGCGGGGACCCTGCATCGCCTGCAGTATCCCGCTGCACTGGGAGAGGAACCGCCCCCGTGGCGGGCCGGGTGGGTGCCGGTGGCGCGGGAGATCGAGAGTGTGGAGTTCGAGTACTACGACGGAGAGGAGTGGCTGGCCGAGTGGAGCCCGCTGGGAGGCGCCGACCTGCCGGTGGCCGTGCGCATCAGCGTCGCGTTGGGTCAGCGGGAGACGGGAAACAGGTCCTTCTCCACCGCCGCACAGCTCGGATGCATGGTCCGGAAGCCGGAGGAGGAGATCATCGAGAGGGCGGAAGCGAAAGTCCGGCCCACAAGGGGGGAAGGGGAGGGGCGGCGATGAAGCGGCACAACTGCAACAGCCGGCGGGGATACGTCCTGATCGTCGTGCTGCTGGTGATATCGCTGTTGGCCGTTGTGCTCTTGGAGTTCAGCTACGAGGCCCGCATCAACCTGGAGGCCGCCGACAATTATCGCAAAGGCCGGCAGGCGCTCTCCTGCGCTCAGGCGGGCGTGGGGACGTTTCTGGCGGCGCTTCAACGCGACGATGAGGAGGAGCGCGAGGAAGCGCTGCATCTGCTGCTCAGCGAGGGCATGGAGTTCGAAGTCGGCGAAGGTTCCTGCACCGTCGCCGTGGAGGAGGAGAACGGCAAGATCAACGTCAACATGCTCAAAACTGCGGAGGGTAAGATACGCCGCCGCAGGACCGACCAGTTCCTCCGGCTGATCGACCTGTTGAATCTGCGCCGCGGGGAAGGTTCGGTCATCAGCTACGAGCTGGCCCCCGCCATCATGGACTGGGCGGACCCGGACGAAGAGGTGACGGTGCTGCCGTTCGTGCAGCGGGAGAACGAAGGGGCCGAGACGGATCACTACGAAGGGCTCCCCCGGCCCTACCCCTGCAAGAACGCCCCGGTTGAGGCGGTGAGAGAGCTTCTCTGGGTGAAGGGCATGGAAAGGGAGTTCTTTGAGGGCGGACCCGACGAGGAAAGTTCCGAAGAAGAGGCGGTCGGCATGAGGGACTTGCTGACGGTCTATGGAGATGGCAAAATCGACGTCAACCACGCGCCGTCCCTGGTTATCCAGAGCCTTTCGGAGAAGATCAACGCGGCTCTTGCCGACGCGGTGATGGAGGCACGTGCCGACGAACCCTTCGAGGAAATCGAGGAACTCCGCACTGTCTCCGGCATGACCAGGCCCCTGCTGAAACAGATAGAGCCCCTCATCACGGTCAAACCGGCGCGGCGTTACTTCCTGGTGACCTCGGTGGGGACCGTCGGTGGGCTCTCCCGCACGCTGGAGGTGACCGTGAGTTGCACAAAGGACAACGTGCTACCGATTATGCGCAAAGAGACCTGGGGCCCGCCCGTCGAGCAGCGAGGATGAATAATGGCTTCAAGAGCAATCGGTGTTGACATCACGGACGGCCAGGTGCGGGCCGTCCAACTGACCGAGAGCGGCGGCACTGTGCGCGTGGAGCGTTTCGGGGCGGAGCCGGTCGAGCGCGACGGATCCGCGGAGGAGGGAGGCGCCGATCCCGCGCTGCGTGCGCTGGAGAGATTGCTGCAGCGGGAAGAGTTCAGCACTCGCGCCGCAGTGGGGCTGGGAATGCCGCCCGGAACCGTCTACTTCCAGGACCACAGCACCGACCTGCCGGAACTCGACCAGGTGCGCCGCGTGCTGGCCTTCGAGCTTGAGGAGGACTTCCCCTGCAGCATCGACGCCCTCGTGCTCGACGTGTGCTCCGCCCGGCCGGGCCCTGAGGGCCGGCAGGAATTCCTGGTGGGAGCGGCCCGGCGGGAGAAACTTCTCAGGAGGGTGGCCCTGCTGGAGGAGGCCGGGAGAAGCAGTGATCTGGTGGACGCCGAAATCTGCGCAGCCCACGCGGCCGTCCTCCAAACCATTCCCGAACTCGAGACGAAAACATTCGCCGTTCTGTACGTGCGGGGGCGCCACCTGCTGGCAGGTATCGTGGAGGAAGGTTCCCTGATTTCGGTCCGTAGCCTGACCCGCCCTGCCTCCGAGCCCCGGGAAACCGCCGCGCCGGGTCCACAGGAATGTGCTGCCGCCGCCCGGGAGATCGGACTGATGTGGCGGGAGTCCTTCGGTGCGGCGTTGCCGCCGGAGGCGCGACTGGTGGTGGGCGGGCCGGCCGAGGCAGCCGAGCCCCTGGCGGAGCGGCTCCGGGAGGAACTGCCGTGCCGGTCGGAGCTGCTGGAGCCGGCCGCCGGGCTCGCCGGCGCCGAAGGAACTCAGCCGCCCCCGGAGTTCGCGCTGGCCGTCGGTCTGGCCCTCAGGGCCGCCGGTGTGCAGGGACGGGGCATGAACTTTCTGGCCGTGGAGGAGTCGGCCGGCACCCGCGCCGCCGCGCTGAGACGGAGCCTGGTCGTCTTCGGAGTGCTGCTTCTCCTCGTGCTTGTGGCCTGGTCGCTGAGCCTGTTTCTCCGGCTCCGCCAGCTGGAGCGGGAAAACGCGGAGGTGCAGAGCCGGATGGAGCGCATCTTCCGCGAGGCGCTGCCGGAGGAGCCCAAGATCGTCAAACCGCTGGTGCAGATGCGATCACACCTGGAGCAACTGCGGCGGGACTATCGCGCTTTCAGTTCTATCACCGGGGAAGGCCCGTCGCCCCTCCAGGTCCTTCGCCAGATCAGCGTCAAACCGCCGCCTGGACTGAGCCTGGAGGTTTCCGCGCTGTCGGTCACCGGCGGTGTCGCCCGGCTGACCGGAAAGACGGATTCCTTCAAGTCCCTGGACAGGCTGAAGAGGGCCCTCCAGGAGGCGCCGGAGTTCCGCGAGGTAAGGATTGAGAGCGCCGACGCCGGCGGGGGCGGCCAGGGGTTGGAATTCAAGATGGCCATTCAACTCAGCAGGACGTGAGAGGCCCATGCCACTGGCACGCAGAGAAAAGCTGGTACTGATCGGCGCGGGGCTGCTCCTGGTGCTGGTGGTGCTTTACCAGGCGCTGGCCAGGCCCGCCATGCAGCGCATCAAGACCCTGGAACGCCTCAGGGAGCCCCGCGGGGAAGCGTTGGATGAACTGCAGGCCCTCAGTCGGCGCTACGCGGAGCTGAAGGCAAAGCTCCGCTTGCTGCGTCGCCGCGTCGAGGACCAGCCTCAAAACTTCAGTATCCCCTCGTTCCTGGAGCGAATGGCCAAGGAGTGCGGAGTCGCCGACAACGTGGACTACATGAGACCCTCCCGGACGCCGCTGGACGAGAAATACGTCGAGACGGCCGTGGAGGCTAAGATGGAGAAGCTGACCCTGGAGCAGGTAATCGAGTTTCTCCTGAAGGTCCATTCCACCGACGCGCTCGTCGGCGTCAAAGAACTGGAACTGAAGAAGACCCGCGACGGCAAACGGCTGGACATGACCGTTCGGGTCTCCACCCTCTCCCGCGCCGAGGATGGCTGAGGACGCCGAGACGGCGCGGCTCACGCCTCCACAGCCGGGCCCTGCAGCGGTATTGCGTGGCCGGGACCGTGGGCGAACGCCTCGAAGATTCGTGTGGTCTGCCAGATGTGCCCGCTGTGGCTCTTCGCAGGGGCGCGGTCCTCCCGGACGGCTTCCGCAAACTCCAGGATCTCGCCGTAGAAGCCCTGGGTGAAGAGCCCCTTGCTGTAGAGCTGCCCCAGTGAGAACTCCGGGTGCCAGGTGGCGGTGGTCGCCTCGGGCGGGCCGGTGAAATGGCTCGGCGTCCCGCCGTATCCGCTCCCTTCGGGGCGCGCCGGCCCCCGGTGATACTCCAGCCGGATGTTGTTGTCCACCACCACGTGATGGCCGGAGCCGACGATCATCGTGCGCTCGATGCCGCCCTCGTAGGACTGCCCCTCGGTCAGGGCCATGCCGGCCACCAGTCCGGAAGCGTAACGGAAGGTGACCAGGCCGCCGTCTCCGCGGGTGCGTTCGTAGTACATCGTCTCCGGCATGCCTTCCACCAGGAAGACCAGCAGCGAGGAGATGTGGCAGATGTGGTCGAGGAACCGGAGCACCTCGTTGACCGCCTCTCCCTCCAGGTAGCGCCGTATCGCGTCGGCGGCGGGGACGTTGACCGGACGCTGGAGGGTGACCATCCTGACATCGCCGAACTCGTCCCTTTCGGAGAGTTCCTTCGCCTTCTCGTTGGCGGGGAAAAACTGGGTCTTGTACCCGACCATCCAGAACTTGCCGGTCCGCTGCTCGACCTCTCGGGCCCGCTCCACCTCGGCGCAGGTGGCCGCGGGCGGCTTCTCGGTCCATGCGTGGCAGCCGGCTTCCATGCATCGCATCGCCAGTTCGGGGTGTGTGGGCCGGGCGTCGTCCCCGTAGCCGGTGCAGATGAGGACGCCGTCCAGTTCCTCGGCCTCGAGCATCTCATCCATATCGTCGTAGGCGGCCGCGGCGCCGAACTTCTTCGCGTAGGCCCCGGCCTTGTCGGCCTCCAGGTCGCAGGTCGCCACGAGTTCCACCGGCACGAACTGCAGCACGGGGAACAGATTACGGCACGCGTGGGAACCGCAGCCGACGAAGCCGATCCGGACGACCGGCTCATCCAGCAATTCACCGCTGAACCCAAGTCTCATCTGCTTTCCTTTCCGCTGGTCGGTTAGTAGGCGCGGGCGAAGACGACCTGCCGGGCTGCGGGCTGCCGGCAGACGGCGCAGCGCCCCTCGCCTTCGGTTTGTTCGAAGGGTATGCAACGAATGGTGGCCCCGGCCTCGTCCTTGACCCGTTCCTCGCAGTCGGTGCCACCGCACCACCAGGCCAGCGCGAAGCCTTGCGAGACCGCTTCGATGAGTTCGTCGTAATCGTCGGCCTCCACGGTGTGAGCCGCGAGGAACTCCTGTGCCGTGGCGAAGAGGGCCTGCTGAACGGCCTCGAGGGCCGCCTCCGCCTTCGCGGGGACCTGGTCGATGGGCACGGGTTCTTTGCCTTCCCGTCCGGGCATGTCGCGCCGGGCGAGGATCACCTGCTGGTTCTCGATGTCGCGGGGGCCGATCTCGATCCGCAGCGGCACGCCGCGCAGCTCCCAGTAGTTGAACTTGAAACCAGGCGTCTGCGTCTCCCTGTCGTCCAGCTCCACGCGGAACTCGCCCAGGGCGGCCTGCAGCTTCGTTACCGCTTCCATCACCCGGGCCTTCTCCTCGTCCTCCCGCCAGATGGGGACGATGACGATCTGCACGGGCGCCAGCCGGGGGGGCAGGATGAGGCCCTGGTCGTCCCCGTGGACCATAACCACGGCTCCCAGGAACCGGGTGCTCAGGCCCCAGCTCGTGGTCCAGCAGTGCTTCAACTCCCCGTCCTCGTCCTGGAAGGTGATGTCGAAGGCCCGGGCGAAATTCTGGCCGAGATGGTGGGAAGTGCCCGCCTGCAGCGCGCGCCCGTCGCCCATCATGGCTTCGATGGTGTAGCTTGCGCCGGCGCCGGCGAACTTCTCGCTCTCGCTCTTGCGGCCCTTGATGACCGGGATGGCGGCCACGTCCTCGGCGAACCGCGCGTAGACCTCCAGCATCCGCATCACTTCCTCATCGGCTTCCTCGCGGGTGGCGTGCGCCGTGTGGCCCTCCTGCCAGAGGAACTCGGTTGTGCGAAGGAACAGCCGAGGTCGCATCTCCCAGCGAACTACGTTGGCCCACTGGTTCATCAGCACGGGCAGGTCCCGGTAGCTCTGAATCCACTTCGACCACATGTGGCCGATGACGGTCTCGGAGGTGGGGCGTACGGCGAGTGGCTCTTCCAGCTCCTTGCCGCCGCCGTGGGTGACCACGGCCAGCTCCGGGGAGAAGCCCTCGACGTGTTCGGCCTCCTTCTCCAGGAAACTCATCGGAATGAACAGCGGGAAATAGGCGTTGACGTGCCCGGTCTCCCCGAAGCGGCGGTCCAGTTCGTCGCGCATGTTCTCCCACAGGGCATAGCCGTAGGGGCGGATGACCATACAGCCGCGGACGGGGGCATAGTCGGCAAGCTCCGCCTTCTGGACGACCTCGTTGTACCAGGCGGGGAAATCTTCACTGCGGGAAGTCAGTCTTTGAACCATGCCAAAACCCCTCCTGCTGTGTCGCGGAAGTCTGAAGTGCGAAGTTGCTCTGTAGAGACCATCCATCGGCACTCAAATCGGCCGTTCTGCCACGCCGTACTTTACCGCCCCGCCGTCTCGCATGCCAGCGATGCCACTGCTTCCGGCGGCCCGTGCGCGTTGAACCGAACGAAGAGGTCCCGCCACAGGCGGGCAAGCCCACCACACGACCGGCGGGTAAACTTCGCCCGCAAAAGATACGCTCGCTCAGAATCACATCGGGAGCGGCGCTCCGGCGGATGGCACATCATTTCTACAGAGCACCTCGATCCTTGATCCTTCGGTCTCTCGTTTCATGTCCGCAAGCTCCGCTTGATTTCCCGCAACACCTCAATCCCTTTCCGTATGTCCTGCATCTGGCGCTCGCCGCTGACCTCCCGCTCTATGGTCAGGGGACCGGTGTAGCCGATCTCGTGCAGCGTGCTGATGAAGCTCTCAATATCCACGTCTCCCTCGCCGAGAGGGACCTCCTCGCCCCACTCCTCTTTGGGCTTGTCGCTCCAGACGGCGTCCTTGCAGTGGCAGCTCTTGACGTAAGGTGCCACCTTGCGGAGGGCCTCCAGGGGCTCGCCGCTTCCGTAGAGGATCATGTTGGCGGGGTCGAAGTTCACGCCCAGGTTGTCCCGATCCACCGTCTCCAGCAGGTGGAGCAGCGTATCGGCGCTCTCCTGGCCGGTCTCCAGGTTCATGGTCAGCCCGAGGTCGGCGCAGTAGTCGGCGATGTCCCCGACCACGCGGACTATCTCCCTGAACTGCTCCGAGCCCCAGTCCTCGCTGACGAAGCCGATGTGGATGCCGATCCCGGGGGCGCCCAGCCAGGCGGCGAAGTCGGCCATCTCCCTGGTCTGGTCGATGCGGTCCGCGCGGGTGTCCCGGGGCACCAGCCCCACCGTCTCCCTGACCACGGGTATGCTGTCGTAGCGGTCACCGGGGAATCCGCAGAACAGGAGGGTGATCTCTATGCCGGCCTCCTCGAAGCTTCGGGCGGTATGTTCGGCATTTTGCCGCGTGCGCCCCTCGGCACCGGGGGTGTGGAGCTGCACCGTGCTGACCTGAAGATTGACGACCCGTTCAAGGGCCGGTCCCAGCCCGGCGCCGGCCGAGGCGAAGACGCCGATGGGCATTATCTCTTCGCTCATAGGGGTCCTTTCTCAATGTTCGGGGGAAGATGAAGCGTCACTGTATTTTGGCGCCGGCGCACTGTCAAGCCCGAAGGGGCAGTTGGCATGCGCCGGGCCGCCGGGCGTTGTGTTTGACAGGTGCACCGCCGTGGACTAAAAGGGATGAAGGCACAGGGCAGAAGATCGTCTGACAAGGGGGCTCATTCAGGAAAGGGGGCGAACCGATGAAAGCACTGATTCTGGCCGCAGACGGGTTCGAGGATTCGGAGCTTCTGTATCCCTATTACAGGCTCCAGGAGGAGCAGATCCCGGTGGACGTCGCCGGGCCGGAGGTCGGAACCCTCACCGGGAAGCACGGCTACTCGACGGAGGCGAACCTGACGTTCGGGGAGGTGAGACCGGAGGAATACGGCCTGCTCGTCCTGCCCGGGGGAAAGGGCCCGGAGACCGTGCGACTGGACGAAGACGCCGTGGCCACCGCGCGCCAGATGTTCGAGGAAGGCAAGCCGGTGGCCGCCATCTGCCACGGAGCACAGGTGCTGATCTCCGCGGAAGTGTTGGAAGGGAAGAAGGCCACCTGCTGGCAGGGCGTGCGGGACGATCTGAAGGCCGCCGGCGCGGACTACCACGACAAAGAGGTCGTCGTGGACGGGAACCTGATCACCAGCCGCCAGCCGGGGGACCTGCCCGCGTTCTGCCGGGAGATTTTCAAAGCAATTGGTTGACATAGCGGCGTCCGGGCGGCCCTGCCGGGCATTCCGGGCGCTGAGGAAAGGAGACTGAGGAATGCCGGAATTCGTCAATCCGTTCAGTGGAGTTGTACCGGGACGAAAGCTTACGAAGCAGGAGCTGATCCGGGCGATCCGTCTCAACATCGCCGCGGAGCATGAGGCGATCCATCTGTATGAGGCCCATGCAGACGCCACCGATCATCCCCTTGCGAAGGAAGTGCTTCACGACATCGCCAACGAGGAGAGAGAGCACGTCGGTGAGTTCCAGCGGCTCCTCAGCATCCTCGCGCCGGACGAGGACGAACTGATCGCCAACGGCGTCGAAGAGGTCAACGAGATGGCCGAAGAGCTGGGCGAGGGTTGACCCTCACCCGCCCGGCACACCGCACCCCGTATTGGCCCGCGTCTGCCATGGGACCGAGCCCAAGCTCCTTGTGTGCCTGTGGCAGCAACAGGCCGTCGGCTCCACCATCCCTCACCTTCCCAGCAGCTCGGGAGCAGACTTATGTACGCCGCCCACAAGTGGACTTTCCGCGTTCTGGCAATTGCCGCGCTTCTTGCAGCCGGCCTCTCGACGGGCGCTCTCGCTGAGGGGCCCTACAACTCCATCTGGCTGGAGGCGGAGGAGCCGGCGGAGGCCAATTTCGAGTTCAACACCGGCGCCGGCCGCCCCCACCTGCTCTCCGGCGAGAAGTGGCTGCAGCGCTCCGTGGAGAAGAAAGAACTGGAGGGCATACCGGAGGAGGGCTTCCGCCTGGAATATGAGATGACCGTGCCGGAGGCGGGGACCTACGAGGCCTGGGCGCGCGTGGGAATGGAGTGGATCCGGGCGCCGTTCCAGTGGCGTATCGACGAGGGAGCCTGGCGGCCGGGACCGGCGGACCGCACCACCACCAACGTGATGGAGCTTTCCGACTGGAATCCGGTGGCCTGGCTGCACCTGGGGAAGGTGGAGCTGCCCGCCGGCGATGCCACCCTGGCCGTGCGCTACACCGAGGCCAACCAGGACAAGATGCATATCGCCCTGGACTGTTTCGCCTTCACCGCAGGGCGTTTCGTCCCTGAAGGCAAGCTGAGGCCGGGGCAGACCTACGAGGCCGAGACCGACCGCAAGGCGGCCGACCAGGTCTTCCAATTCCCCCAACCGGCCGGGGATGCCGCGCGGGACAGGCTGGAGCTGAGCGGCACCTGGCAGGTAGCCCGCTACGACGACCCCGACATGGACGTGGACACCTACGTGCCGGTGCGGCGGTTGCCGAAGCCGGAGGAATACCCGCTGCGGTGGATGGGGATAGAGGTGCCCGGCTCGCTCTGGGGGAAGGACCAGACCCGCATGGCCCATCGGGTCATCTACCGGACGCGCGTGGAAATCCCGGACGGCCATCGGGGGCGCGGGTTCAAGCTGCACTTCTCCGGGACCAACTGGATCGTCAGCGTCTTCGTCAATGGGCGCCTCGCGGGCAGCCACCGGGGCGTGTGGATTCCCTGGGACCTCGACGTCAGCAACCTGGTCGAACCGGGTGAGGTCAACGAGATCGCCGTCGCCGTCAAAGGACCCTACTACGCGGTGGACGTGGAGAACTATCACGGCGCCGACGACCTGGACGAGATGCGCCATCGCCCCAAGGGGCGGCAGAGTTGGGTCTATTACGTCGCCCCCATCTACCCCAGCACCAAGGGCGACGGCAACGGCCTGGACTACGGCATCGTGAACCCGGTCACCCTCAGCGCCGTGGGAGACGCCTACACCGAGGACGTCTTCGTTCAGCCGGGGCTGGACCGTCATCACAACAAGCGCCTCAAGGCCGAGGTCACCGTCCGCAACACCGGCCCGGAGGAGCGGACCCTTCAGGTGCGCTGCGATGCGGTTAACGACGCCGGGGGGGAGGTGGAGAAGAAGTTCAAACCGGCCGAAGTAACCGTCCCTGCCGGAGAGACCGAGACGGTGACCATCGCCGAGCGATGGAAAGCCCCGAAGCTCTGGTGGCCGAAGCCCGACCCCCATCTCTATCGTCTCCGCACCACGATCCTGGAGGAAGGGGAGCCGGTGGACGTGCAGGAGGAGCTGTTCGGCTTCCGCTGGATAACGGTCAAGGACACCGGCATCTACATCAACGGCGTGCGCCGGAACCTGTGGAACTGGGTGGGGGTGCACGGAAACCCCCGGAGCGGGGAAGAATGGCTTCAGCAGTTCCGGGAGGAGAACAACCGCTTCACCCGGTTCAGCCACAACCGGAAGACGCGCAACTTCCTGCCCTCCCGTGAGGAGCGGCTGGAGTTCTACGATCGCAACGGCATCCCCGGCCGGCTCTGCTCCATGATCGACGGGATGTTCATCAACCGATGGCTGGGAAAGAAGATGAGGAGCCCCGTCACCGGCGAGCACACCATGATCCCCAATCGGCGGGTCTGGGAGGGATTCAAGCGCCACATCCGCCAGCTCGCCCGCGCGTACCGAAATCACCCCTCCGTGATCATGTACCAGGTGGAGAACGAACTGGTCTACATCAACGGGATGAACCTGGGTTTCCCCCTGGACGACCTGGAGGACCTGATGGGGGAGGTCATCGAGGCCGGCCGCGCCGAGGATCCCACCCGGCCCTACACGGTGGGCGGCGCGGGGGACCTGGGCTGCGAGTGCGAAATCCACAGCCCCCACTACCCCCGCGGCAGGATGGACTGGTATCCCGAGAACGCCTACACCGTGGACAAGTACAGCTCGAAGATTTCGAACTGGCCCTGGGAACGCAACAAGCCGTGGCTCGTGGGGGAGAGCTGCTTTTCCAACAGGTTGGGGTTCGGCTCCTACGTGATCGGCGACCGCGCGTTCCGCGGCGCCTGGGAGGCCCGTCGCGGTAAAGCCGCCTTTCTGCGGATGCTCTACTGCGGTTACCGCTGGGCCGGAGTGGCCGGGTTCTGCCCCTGGGACAACCTCTACGAGTTCGAGGACTCCACGAAGACCTTCAGCGACCTGTGCGCCATTCCCCGCCGTCAGAGCCACCGCCTGTTCGCCGGGCGGGAGAACCGACTGCTGTTCAAGATCATGAATGACACGCTCTCCAGTGAACCGGTGACCTTCACCTGGAGTTACGAGGCGGGCGGCGAAGAGGTCGCCGGAGGCTCCGAGAAACTCCGCATCGAGCCCGGCTTCGGAAAAGAGCAGACCCTCCGTGTCAAAGCCCCCGAGACGGCCACAAGGCTGAACGGCACCCTTACTCTCAAGGTCACCCAACCGGGAGCGGCGGACTACGTCGACCGACGTGAGGTCCCCGTGCTTCCGGCGGTGGAGACCCTGGAGACCGGACTCCCGGTCGCGGTGCTGGACCGCTCCGACCGACTGGCCGACTTCCTCAAGGCGAAGGGCGTGGAGTTCGAC
This sequence comes from uncultured candidatus Brocadiaceae bacterium, assembly GCA_964510315.1. Taxonomy (GTDB): domain Bacteria; phylum Planctomycetota; class Brocadiia; order SM23-32; family SM23-32; genus CAZEAP01. The sequence continues at coordinate 125,857 of CAZEAP010000003.1, read as the reverse complement.
CGGCTCCAGGAAATGAAGCAGCCGGCCGAGCGCGAGGGACTCCTTCTTGTAGGTCCCGACACACTGACCGCCGAAGAGGCCTTCGGAAGGGACCTGCTGAAGTACGCCGTCGCCGGCGGCCGCGTGATTGTGCTGGAGCAGGACCTGCCGGCCGGCGGGAACAACCTGCCCGCGCCCCTGCGGAGCACCACCCACTTCGGCGGCTACGCCCACCCGCAGGCCCTCGGGACCCCGGTGTTTCGGGACCTCGGCGCCGGGGACCTCATCGACTGGGCGGCGGGCCACCCGACGTACAAGCACGTCTACGAGAAGCCGACCCGCGGCGGCCGCAGCCTCGCCGAGTGCGGCAGCATGCTCCCCTACAGCGCCCTGGTGGAGATGCCCGCGGGCCGGGGCGTAATCGTGCTGTGCCAGCTTCGCGTGGGCGCCAACCTGGAGAAGGACGCCGCCGCCGACGTGCTGCTGCGGAACTTGGTGGAGCACTACGCCGCCTACCGGCCGCCCTCCGGAGTCGCCGGCGTCTACGCCCCGGAGGCACCGCTGCTGAGGGAGAAGGTTCGTGCGGGGGGCGCGATGCACGAGACCGTCGATTCGGTCGAGGCGGCCCTGGACCCCGAGAGGTTCCAGGTGGCGCTGATCCATGCCACCGAGCCCAATCTGGAGAAGCTGAATGGGCTGAAGGGACGCGCCGAGGCATTTCAGGGGGCCGGCGGATGGATCATGCTCTGGGGGCTTGGACGAGACGGCATCGAGGAATACAACCGCTTCCTGGGGACTGACCACATGATCCGCCCCTTCCGGCTGGAGCGGGTCACCCTCGAGGACAGGAAGTTCCCCCTCGCCGCCACGCTGGGCAACCGGGACCTCGCCCTCTACAGCCCGAAGGGCCTCCAGCACGGCAAGCACTGGATCAGCCTGCACACCTACAGCGCCGTGGTCGACGGTCGGGACGCGGCCCCCTTCACGATTCCCCCGGGCGCCTCGGAGGAGAAGCTGTGGGACTACCAGCCCACCCGCAACGACCACGACCCCTATAACTTCTGCAACGGCATGCTGAACAGCGACAACTGGCGCTACATCCGCCAGATCTGGGTACCCGAGGACGGTGCCGAGCCGCTGGTGTTCCGGTTCCGCCGCCCCGATACCATCTCCAGGGTGCGCATCTGGAACAACGCCAACTACTGGACCATCGAGGACCTGGACATCATCTTCGACGGCGACGAGGAGAACGCCGTGCGGGTGAGGCTGCCGGACTCCTACGACCTGACCGAAGTGGAACTGCCCGAGCCCACGCACGTGGAAGAGAGCATCACGCTCCAGATACGCTCCTGGCGCAAACGCCGTCCGGACCGGCCCGACCTCCGGCTGGTCGGCATCGACAACGTGCAGTTCATACGGCCCTTTCCGCCGGACGAGGCCGTCGTCATCGACAACGCAGGGGGCCTCGTGGCCTACCGCCGCGGCGAAGGAGGCACGCTGCTGAACCAGATCAAGTTCATGGATGAGGAGCCCAACCCGAAAAACGCCGACAAGAAGCTCAACGTCCTCGGCACGCTACTGCGCAATATGGGGGTCGGGTTCGGCGGCGCGGCGGTGGCCGTTCCCGGCATCAACGTCCGCGTCCATCCGGTGGACCTGTTGGACCACTGCACGCAGTTCCTCAGCGAGCAGGAGGAAAAGGCGGGCTGGTTCGGCGACCGTGGTCGGGACATGCGGAGACTGCCCGTGGGGGAGCAGGTCATGGCCGACGTGCTCTACGACCTGGTGGACTACGCCACCGCCCCGGTGTCGGACTGCATTGTGCTGGGAGCGCGGGGCGCGCCGGAGGGTTTGCCCGAGTCGGTGGAGGGCATCGAGGTGGGGCGGAAGGCCGACGTGCTGTTCTTCCTCCACACCGCCAGGGTCCGCCAGCCGATCCGCCCGCACGAACGCGCACGCATCGGGGCGCGAAAACGCCCCTTCCAGCGCCCCGAGATCCTCCGTTACGTCGTTCACTACGCCGACGGCCGGACGGCCGAGATACCGGTCCTGCTGGGGCGAGACATCGACCACTGGCTCCAGGAGAAGCCGAAACCACTGTCGGGGGCGCTGATCGGGCGGACGGTCCAGGTGCCGGGTGTGGAGGACAGGAAGGGCGTCCTTTACAGCATGCAGGTGCCCAACCCCAGGCCCGGCGTGAAGATCGAGACCATCGACGTCGTGCTGGGGAAGAACTCCGGTCGGGCTATCCCCGCCGTCCTCGCCATCAGCCTCGGCGAAGTGCTGGACTGACCCTTTCGATCCGCAAATAGTGCTCGCCCGCAATCGGAACGGGCCGGCGGGGTCCGCCCCGGGGTGGGATGTTTGCCCCTTGACGTGCTCACGGACTTCGCCAGTGTCGGCGGTGCAGCCCCCAGAATTGACGGATGCAAAGCTGCCTCACCTCCTGCCGGGTATCAACTGCTCGCCTTGCCACCTCCGGGTAGGCTGTCCGGTCCAGCGCGCCTTGAATGCCGAGACCCCTCCCGTCCCCGTAACCGCCTCGTCGTGAAGGCCTCGGCCGACCAGGAACGGCATGAGTGCCAGCAGGAACTTTCCCAATGCCGGGCCTTGAGAGATGCCTGGCCGGAGCAGAGATGCGGGACGGGCATGGTCTTTCGCTAACTCCCCCTTCCTACCCCCACAGGCCGGCCGCTATGGCTGCCGTCCCCTTACTCCAGTGAGGAGAGAGGTGGGGCGCCGATCCTGTGCACCTGGAAGCCGATTTCCATCAGGGCCCGGTGATCCAGGGCGTTCCGGCCGTCGAACAGGAAGGCCGGCTTGCGCATCAGTTCGTAGAGCCTGTCCCATTCCAACTCCACGTACTCCGGCCAGGCCGTCAGCAGCGCCAGGGCGTCGGCGTCCTCCACGGCCTCGTAGGGATCCTCCACGAAGCTGGTCCGCGGCTCCCCGGCCATGTCCCGGCGGGCGTTCTCCAGCGCCCTCGGGTCGGTGATGGCCACGGTTGCCTGCTCCTCGACAAGTTCCCGGCAGATGCCGATGGCGGGGGAGTTCCGCGTATCGGAGGTGCCCGGCTTGAAGGCGAACCCCAGCACTGCGATCCTTTTATCGGCCAGAGTGTTGAACATCGCCCTCAGCATGTTGCGCACGAACCGGTCCTGCTGGTATTGGTTCAAGTTTACCACCTGCTGCCAGTATTCCGCCACCTTGGGCAGGCCGTGCGCCTCGCAAAGATAGGTCAGGTTCAGGATGTCCTTCCGGAAGCACGAACCGCCGAACCCCACGCCGGCACGGAGGAAGCGGGAACCGATCCGCGGATCCATCCCCACGCACCGGCTCACCTCCTCGACGTTCGCCCCCGTCCTTTCACACAGCGCGGCGATGGCGTTGATCGAGGAGACCCGCTGTGCCAGGAACGCGTTGGCGGCCAGCTTGCTCAGTTCGCTGGACCATATCCCGGGCATAACGATGCGCTCCTCGGGCACCCAGTGCCGGTAGATGTCCGCCACCTGCTCGGCCGCCCGCCGACCACTCTCGGTGTCGCGCGCGCCGATAAGCACCCGGGCGGGGTCTTCCAGATCGGCCACCGCCGTCCCCTCCGAGAGGAATTCCGGGTTGCTGACCACTTCAAAGTCGACCCCCGAGTCGTTCTGCTTCAGGATCGCCTCCATAGCCTCGGCCGTGCGGACCGGAAGGGTGCTTTTCTCCACCACGGTCTTGGCGCTCTTGGCGCAGCGTGCTATCTGGCGGGCCGTCTTCTCCCAATAGCGCAGGTCCGCGGCTCGTCCCGCACCGTGGCCGAACGTCTTGGTGGGGGTGTTGACACTGACGAAGATCATCTCGGCCCCCTCGATCCGCTCCTCCACCTGGTCGTAGAAGAACAGGTTCTCCCCTCGCACCTCCATCACGATATCCCGCAGCCCGGGCTCGTAGATGGGGAGTTGGTCACTATTCCAGGCGGCGACGCGTTCGGCGTCGATGTCCGCCACCTCCACGCGGTACTCGGGGCAGTGCCTGGCGATGACGGTCATCGTGGTGCCCCCTACGTAGCCACCTCCGATGCACAAGATCGTCTTCATGTTACCTGCGCTTTCTTTGCGGGGCGGACTCCACTTCCTCTTCGGAACGACTCCCCAATTCTGCACCTGTGTCAGGTGTCGAATGCGCCGGGGGAGCTTCATACTCACCTCGCGGTTTGCCCTCTGCCGTCCTCGGCGCCGCCTGAACACGGCCCTTCTCGGAGCCATCGGCGGATGTTTCCCGGCTTACGGACCCCGTCGTTTCCACGCCGCATTGCAGCGAACCCGACACCGGTGCGCGAAGCTCCAAAACCATCCCCCAAAGACGCCAACGACTCCTCGGCGCGAACGAGCACAACCACCATTGTCACAAGACCATAGCCTTGCAGCTCAAGGCGCAAAACGCAAGTGCAGGTTGGGGATGTACGCCTCCCCCGTCTCGCGCTGCGCATCGAGCGTGTTGAACTTTTGGTCCAGCTCGTCCTTGGTGCACTACTGCGTGCAGAGCGCGCATCGAACGGCAGCCTTGAGGCCCACCGCCCGAGGGTTTCTCCTCCAGGCAGTCGTGCACGTCTTCGACGGGGCCTCCAGAAGCGGAAATGGCCTCCTCTCAGCCCAGCCATATGGGGCTGGACCAGGCGACGTGGTTGTCCACCTGGGTTGCGCGGACGTACCAGTGCGACGGGTCCCCGCACTCGACGGTCAGCTCCGTCTGGAACTCCGCCCCCTCCGGCCGGAAGCGCCGGTGGAGTTCCCCGTCTTTGAACAGCTCGACGGCTTTGAGAGGCTCCTCGCCGGCGACCTCGATGCGGATCTCCTTCTCCGGCGCGGCGGGCAGCTCCGAGCCCATGAGGGATCCGTTGATCGTGAAGAGGAGCCGTATCCGCGCGTTCGTGGTGCCGTAGCAGCGGCGCGCGCGGACGGCCTCCAGCACGGATTCCCTGCTCAGCTCCTCCGCCAGCACGGCGGTGAGGCCGTTGTTCCCGACCACTCCCTTGTGGCCGTCGGAGTTGGCCACGAAGCCGTAACGGTAGCCCTCCCGGAGGAAATGCCGCCCGTTGCGGTCCGGGCGCCGGGACTTGATCTGCGGTAGGGCGCGTTCGTTGACGTCCGGGGCCTCGTAGGAGCCGTGGCAGGAGTAGATCTCCAGGACCGGCTCGACACCCGGGTCTTCGGCGGCAATCCATTCGCCATCTTCCAGGCCGCCCGGGTTGTGGAAGTGGGGGATGGTCAGCAGGTCCCGCCCGGCCAGCGCCTCCCACACCCGGTCGATGCGGTCCAGCTCCGGCCGGTCGATCTCCGAGTAGTCCACCTCTTCTCCCAGGACGACGGCCGTGTCACCGCGGGGCCCCCGGTATTCGAACCCGATGAACGCGACGAACTCACCGGGCCGGTTGTGCTCCCGGGCGGCCTCGACGGTCTTCTCCCAGCGCCCGGGGCCGATCCGGTTACGGGGGATGTCCCAGGGCTGATGGTGGTCGGCGACGCAGTGGAAGTCGATGCAGGCGACCTCGCGGGCGTAGGCGTGGAGCGCCTCCGGCGGCCGCAGCAGCTTCTCCCGCTCGATGCAGTCGTTGGAGTACTGGGAGTGGGTGTGGAGGTCGCCGAAGTAGAGGTTGTAATCCTCGAAGACCGCGTCCCGCCTCGGCGTCTGCGCAAGGGGCAGTTCTCGTTCCCGGAGCCGGACCCCGGGGTCGGCGAACTCGAAGGCCCCATGGGAGTTCCGGCTCCACGAGGCATCGTCGGGGACGTGGGCGAGCCCGTCGGGCGTCTCCACCTCCGCCACGTTGTAGAAACGGTCGCAGGGGACGAGGCGGGCCAGCTCCAGTCCCCGAAACAGGCGCAGCCGCTCGACCTCCCGCGGCCGAACCGTCCAGGAGAGCGCGACCTCCGCGTCCGGGGCCGGCCGCTGGTAGCCTTCGAAGCTGCGCCCCAGGTCGGGCAGCGCCGCCTCCGGGTCGGAGAAATAACGAACGTGGGCGATGTTTTCGAAGTCGAGGGTCGGCACCACCGTGGCAACCTTCGTGCCGACGGCGAGGCCGTTGCGCATCCAGCCCCATTTGATGAGAAGTTCGTCGTCTTCCTCCAGTGCACCCTCCAGGTCGATGACGATCATTCGGGCGGCCATGCCTTTGAAGGAGCGCTTCTCCCGGGTGGGGAAGTCCATTATCTCCATGTCCCAGACCCGCTCGGTGTAATCCACCTCCGGATTGGAGCAGAAGAGGCAGACGTAGCCCCCACTCTCCTGGCCCCGGCGGTTCGGCCGGTCGTAGCCGAGGTAGGCGGGGCAGTCCACCAGGATGCGGGACCGCTCGGCGGTGCCGGACGGGCCGGCCACCAGGCGGAAGGTGATCTCAACGCTGTCCCCTGCAAGGACTTCCCTCGGGCTGACCTCGGCGGCTTTGAAGACTTCCCCCATTGGGGTTCTCCTTTCTCTGCGGGAAGCGTCAATAGATACCGGCAGTCCGCGCCCGTATCAACCGTCTTGGGTTTGTTTGCCGGGAGATGGCATGCAGAGTCGGGATAGCGAAGAAGGGCAGGACAAGGGCTGGTGGCGCCCGCCACGAAGGGCCGCGCTGAGTTGCGCGCAGACACGGTATTTCTCCCTTCCAGCCGCCGCGAATTGACAGCTCCCCCCGGCGTCCGTTACGGTTATCCGGACTCGCTGGCCGTTAACACACCGCACAGGAGACCGATCATGCCTCAGCCCGTTCGAGTAGGAATCGTGGGCACGGGCGGCATCGCCCGGAGCCACGCGAAATCGCTTTTGAAAATCGACGACGTCGCCATCGTGGCCGGCTGCGACATCGACGAGGAGGCGCGCGCCTCTTTTGCCGAGCAGTTCGAGGTGGAGCATATGTACGAGGACTTCCACCAGATGATGGGGCTGGAGGAGATGGACGCCGTCAGCGTCTGCACTCCCAACTACGCCCACAAAGACCCAACCGTCGCCGCGCTGGAAGCCGGCAAGCACGTGCTGGTGGAGAAGCCGATGGCGATGAACGCCGGGGAGGCGCAGGAGATGGTGGACGCCGCAACGGACAGCGAAGCCACCCTCACGATGGGCTTCCAGTGGAGGCTTGGGCCCGCCCCCCAGACTATCAAGAGATTCGTCGATGAGGGGCAGATCGGCAAGGTCCTGTTCGCCCGCGTGCAGGCGCTCCGCCGCCGGGGCATACCGAGCTGGGGCGTGTTCGGGCAGAAGGAGCTGCAGGGCGGCGGGCCGCTGATCGACATCGGCGTCCACCTGATCGAGACCGCCCACTATCTGATCGGGGAGCCGGAGCTGGCCGCCGCCAGCGCCCAGATGTTCACCTACCTGGGCGACAGGCCGCCGGCGGTCGAGACCAACTGGGGCGATTGGGACTGGGAGACCTACAACGTCGAGGACCTGGCGGTCGGCTTCCTGCGGTTCAAGAACGGCGCCGTCATGAGCGTCGAGTCCAGCTTCGCCGCCCATATCGAGAAGAACCAGTTCGGAATCCAGATCATGGGCGAGGACGGCGGCTGCACCGTCAGCCCGCCGATGGTCTTCAAGGACGAAGCCGGCACCATGGTCAACGTCGAGCCGGGCTACGTCGGCAAGTGGAACACCATGCAGCGGAAGATCAACGACTGGATCGCCCGCCTGAGGGGCGAGAAGCAGACCGAATGCCCGGCCGAGAGTGGCCTGAAAGTCCAGCGAATCCTCGACGCGCTCTACGAGAGCGCCGAACAGGGCCGGGAGATCACGCTCTAACTGGCCGCGCCGCGCAGGTGATGCGCCCGAAGCCTACCTCAGGACGTAGACCGGCGCGACGCCGGCGTCCGCGTCGGAAAGGCTCAGCTTGGAGCCGCGGAAGACCCGCCCGTAGACCGGCCCCGTGACGATGTCGTCCGCGTGGGCGGCGCACACGACGCGCAGATCGAAACGGAAGTCGGAGCCCTCCCACAGGCTCCCGGCCTCGAAGTGGCCCTGCAGCACGCTGCCGCCTTCCGCCATGGCACGCCGCAGCAGATGCCCGGCCTCCTGGGATGAGGAGTCCGGGCGGAGGATGGTCACGCCACGCCCACCGCCTCCGAGACTTTCCTTCAGGACCAGCGGCAGCCCCTGCTCCAGCATGTAGTAGGCGGCCGACTCGACGTGGCGGTCCAGCGCATGCGACCACAGAACGTTCTCGCGCAGCACTTTCTGCTCGGCCTCGTCGGGCTCCAGCAGGTCCTGGACTTCCGGGTCGCACAGCAGCGCCGGGAAACCCTTGCTGGTGTAAAGGAACGTCTCCAGGGGCGGGAACGTCTTGATCAGCCCGGCCTCGACCGCGCGCCGCAGGGCGGATTCGGGCGCCACCTCGCTCCACTCCGACAGGTTCTCCTCGACGTAGAGCAGGTCCACCCGGCCGGCCTCCTCCAGATACAGGCCGTCCTCGCGCAGTTCCAACTGGCTTTCGTGGCAGAGCGGCACCGCGGCTCCGCTTTCCTGCTCGACTCGCCGCGCCACCCCTTCGAGTTCGTCCACGTTGAACATGTCCTCGTCGTTGAACCCGCGCAGGAAGGCGATGATGCCCGCCTGCGGGTCGTGCAACGGCTTCAGGCCGTGGCGATAAAGGAAGGGAGCGAAGCGCTCGTGGTTGGGCCGTTCCGCGTCGGCGTCCAGGTCGCGGACCAGGGGAAGAAGCGCCTCGTCGGCCAGGGCCGCGTAGTGCCCGTAGCCGACGGCGCAGTTCAGCTCGACCACCTTCAGACGCTCGTCCTGGAGGTGCATGTCGGCCGCAAAGAGTATCCTGCCCGATCCCACGCGCTCAGGCAGCAGGGGGCGCAGGTCCTCCGGTATGAAGTCGATCAGGCGGCGGCGGAAATCCTCATTGTCGGCGGCGGCCGCACGCGCCTTGCGCAGCAGTTTGGCCAGCGCGGTGACCACGTCGAAGGTGCGCCCCATCTGCGCGGGCCGCAGGAACACGGGATACGGCGAGGCGGGACCGATATCGGCGACGGCCTTCCGGGCCTGGTCCAGGGCGGTCCGTTGATAGCGTTCGCCGAGTTCGCGGCGGCGGTCGGCGCGTGCCGTTTGGGCGGCGAATGACTTTAGCTGGTCGGTCAGGACCTTCCGCGCGCGGGGGAAGGAGTCGGTCAGTTCCTCGCGCTCTTCGGCGGTAAACTCGGAGAGCAGGAAATCCGCGACCGAATCGTACTCGGCCTTACGGGGGGAAGCCACGCCGAGCTTGATGCGGACGACGTCGCGCCGGCCGGCGGCCGCCAGGATGCTGCGCACGCCGTTGTGTCCGCCGTGCCCGCCTTTCTGCCGGCCCTTCACGTTGCCCAGGGGGACGTCCAGGTCGTCGTGGGCCAGCGCCCAGAGGTGCTCGTCCAGGGGGTAGTCCCGGGCAAGGGGTTCGAGCACCCGACCGCAGTCGTTCATGCCGGTCGTGGGCTTGACAAGAAGTGAGCGGACGCCGGCCACGCGCCCCTCCGCTGCCAGCGCTTCCGCGTCCGGCAGGGGCTCGAAGTCGCCGAAGTCCTCCTGCCGGGCAAGCCAGTCGGCGAACAGGTAGCCGGCGTTGTGGCGGGTTGCGGCGTACCGATCGCCCGGGTTGCCCGGGCAGATCAGGATGAGACGGGGTTCGGTTCGCGCCATGTTTTGCCGGAGAAAGTTTCCAGGACGACCTCGTCGCCATCCCGCCCCTTCATGTACTGGTAGTTCAGCGGCACTTTGCCGTACGGGGTGTCGAGGACGTATTGGGGGATGGCGAAGCCGCTGGTGCGGCCGCGGAGGGACCGCATCAGTTCGATGCCTCGCTCGATCTGCACCCGGAAGTGGGCGGTCCCTTTCAGGACCTGGCACTGATAGATGTAATAGGGTCGGACCCGGGCGGCCACGAGCCGCTCGCCGAGTTCCTTCAGCACGTCCGGGTCGTCGTTTATGCCCTTCAGCAGGACCGTCTGGTTGCCCATCGGGATGCCGTGGTCCACGATGCGCCCGCAGGCGGCCACGGCCTCGGGGGTCAATTCCTTCGGGTGGTTGAAGTGGGTGTTGATCCAGAAAGGCTGGTGGCGGGCCAGGCGCTCGCAGAGGCGGTCGGTGATGCGGCTCGGCAGCGTGCAGGGCGTCCGGCTGCCCACCCGGACCAGCTCTACGTGGGGGATCTCGTGCACGCGGGCGACGACCTCCTCGATGCGCTCATCGGTCATCAGCAGGGGGTCCCCGCCGGTGAGCAGCACATCGCGTATGCCCGGGGTGCGCCGGATGTAATCCAGCCCTTCCTCAAGGTTCGTCTGCTCGATGGGGCACCCCCGCGTGTCGACCATGCGCTTGCGCAGGCAGAACCGGCAGAACGTGGCGCAGATGGAACTGACGCAGAAGGCCACCCGGTCCGGATAGACGTGGATGAGGTTCTCCACCGGGGAGTGATCCTCCTCCCGCAGCGGGTCCCACACGCCGATGGGGTCGGCCAGCTCTTCCGCCCTCGGGACGACCTGCCGCCGGATGGGGCAGTCGGGGTCGTCCGGGTCCATCAACGAGGCGTAATAGGGACTGATTCCCCAGTTGAACACGCCCTGTATCTGCCGCAGGCCCTCGCGCTCCTCGGCGGTCAGGTTGACGTAATCTTCAAGCTGCTCAACAGTTCGGATGCTGTTGCGCAGTTGCTCCCGCCACTCGGTCGCCTGACCGGTGCGCTCTTTCAGTAAGGCGTTGCTGCACAAGGTTCATTATCCTCCCGATTAGCTGTGTGTGGCCGTAACCGGCCGCCTCCGCCAGCACGGGCAGCACCCCGTAATAGGGGCTGAGGCCCGGCAGCGGGTTGATCTCCAAAAACCACGGGCGGCCGTCGGAGTCCAGAATGTAATCCACGCGGGAAAGGTCACGGGCGCCGATCGCGCGGTGGATGTCCAGGGAGTAATCCCCCAGGCGATGTCTAAGATCCTCCGGGACCTCGCAGGGGCATACGACTTCCCGGTCGTGAAGCTTCTTCACCAGTTCGGAGTACATCCCGCCGCGAGTGACCACCCGGCCCACGGGCAGTATCTCCGGACGGCCGTTCCCCAGCAGGCCCACGGTCACGTCCTCGCCCTCGATGTATCGCTCCACCAGGCAGGGCTGGCCGTAGCGTTCCAGGTCGCGTGCCACGGTTTCCGGCAGGTCCTCCGGCCGGCGCACGACGCTCTCGGGACCGACCCCCACGCTGGAGCCGCCGAAATTGGGCTTTGCCAGCGCCGGATAATCCAGCTCTTCGGCACGGGCGTCGGCCTCCTCGGCCGTGTGGAACAGATGCAAAGGGGGCGTGGGAATGCCCAGTTCGGCCGCCAGCCGCTTGGTCACGGCCTTGTTGAGCGAGATGCCCAGGGCGACGGCGTCCGAGCCGGTGTAGGGGATGCCCAGGAAGTCAAGGACGGCCGGCACCAGGGACTCGCGCGAGGGGCCTTCCCGGCCCTCCGCGATGTTGAAGACCAGGTCGGGACGCTCCGTCCGGAGTCTCTCCATCAGGTCGGACCCGAACGGCAGTGCCACCGCCTGGTCGCAGTGGCTGCCGATCGCCTCCAGAAGGGCGCGGATGGTCTCCGGGGACTCGTATTCGGCTTCCACCCATGGGGCGTCGCCGGAACCCGTGGGTTCGTCGTAGATCAGCGCCGTCTTCACTGTTTCAGCCTCACTTGAAAGTCCTGCAGTCTGCCGGCCACCTGCTTCTCCTCCACGTAGTAGAACGTGCTGCATCCGTTTTTCTCGAAGCCCACGAGGCCGGCGTTTTTCAGGATGTTCAGGTGGTGGGAGAGGCACGGCTGAGAGACCCCCAGCTTCTCTGCCAGCTCACCGACGCAGAACGCGTGCTTCTCGGCACTGCCGGGCAGCGCGTCGAGCAGGCGGAGACGCAGGGGGTCCGAGAGCGCCTTGAACAGGGCCGCGTCGTGCTCGAATTCCGTTGGCATGCCTCGCTCCCTGCTTCGCGCGGGGAAAGGGAAGTCCACTGCCCCCGAGGGCCTGCTAAGCCCGGCCCGCCTACCCCTGCCGTTCATTTAAATATGTTGATATTTAGATATTATACGGGCCGCCCCGCGGGCCGTCAACCCGAAAGTTGCTGAGTCACCCCCGGTCCGTCCCGGCTGCAGTGCCTGTCCGCTCAAGCCGGGCAAAAGGGAGAGGGCGGCACTGGAAGTTTATGTGCCATCTGACGCATTCGCCGTAGGGCGCAACAAGGGTGCCCGCGCCATACCGGCTTCCCGTTGCGCAGCCCCACGCGGTGCGATTTCGGTCGGGGTGTCGGTGCGGCGGGATCGCGGCTCAGGCTGCCCCTTCGCCTGTTGCGGGTTGGGCCGCGTAAGCGGCGGGGGAGAAACCCCGGCGGCCGGTTGACTCCCCAGTTCGGCGGCCAATTCGACGGGCGGAGTCGTCGCCCATCGCGTCTTCAGGCGGTTGACATGGTATAATGGTTTTGTGTAAAAGACTGTGAATTGGGGCGGGTACAGGGACGGGAACATTTTGGCCCCTCGGGGCGTCTATATTGGTAGAGTGCCTCCGGATGAAAGAGGGAGCCACATGGCAAGGTGGAGCCGACGTTGGTCGTGCGCGGTGATCTGCGGGGCGCTTCTCGTGCCGCTGTTCGCCGGCGGGGCCGAGGCCACAGAAGAGGACTTCAACCCGTGTCTTCGGGCCGAAGTCCACGGCCAGGCCGGCGAAGAGTATCTGGACCTCACCTATCGTGTAGAGCTGCGGAATGCCGCCGGGCAGACCGCGCGTGCGGTCCTTCTCCGCGACTTCGGGCTCCTCCAGAGCGTCACCCCCTCGGACGCGGCCCTCCTTCTGCGCCGAAGCAATGGGCGGTTGCTCGCCTCCGTGCCGCCCGGATGGCGGGGTGAGGTGACCGTTCGGGCCAAACGGCGGATCATCACAGACGAAGAATTCGGGTTTCGCCGCTGCGACGTCCCCCTCCCCCCCGCGGTGGCTCGTCGCCTGGAGCTGGTCCTGCCGGGTGAGGGTCTCCACCTGCATGCACACGGCGCCGCTGCCGTCGAGGAACTGGAGATTTCCGGCTGCCGGACGCGATTCCTGGTTCTGCCGGGGGCGGCGGACACCGTCTCCCTCCGGTGGCAGGACGAGCCGTTCGGCCCTTCGATAGGTCCATGGACGCTGGAGGAGGAACACCACGTCAACCTGCGCCCTCCGGAGTTCATGGATTCGGTCGTTCTGCGGTTCACGCCCAGGCAGGGCCGCCTCGGAACCCTTTCAGCCCGGATTCCGGAACGCCTCTTGACGACTATCGGGGGGCCCTCCCCCCATGCTCCGTGGCAGATACGGGACGGAACGCTGCAGATACGATGTCCCCACCCCTACCGCCGGCTTTTCGTCACGCTGCAACTGGAGGGCAGCATGGAGGAGGCCGAGGAAGGGGGCCACGTGCTTCGCGTGCCGCTGCTCGGCTCCGAGGAGGCCTCCCGATGGCAGGGAAGGGTGCGTGTCGTCGGGCCCGCGGGCGCATTGACCTTCACCGAGCTGACCGGCGCCAGGCAGGTGCCCACGCAGCAGGGTCGCCCGCGCGGTGCCGGCGCCGGTGCCAGGGGACCCGACGCCCGGTCTCTGCCCGGCACCGGCCGGGGAGAGCGTCTTGCCTGCACGTTCCAGGGCGCCGGCGCGAAGGTCGTCGTGCGGGCCGTGCCGGTGGAGGCCCGACGCCACGCCGTCGTGCAGAGCCGCTACCACCTGACCGAGTGGGGCGTTGAGGGCACCCACAGGGCTTTTCTTTCCGAAGGGGACCGGAAGTCCGCCGGAATGAGGTTGACGCTGCCGTCCGGGCACCTCGTGCGGGCCGTTTCGGGACCTGCCGTCTCGGACTGGTCGCAGGAAGGGAGTTCGCTGCGCGTGGAGCTTTCCGGGACCCCCGGACCCGAGTCGCCCCTCACGGTACGCACGGATTGCTTGACCCGGGGGCGGCGGTTGAGGCTGCGCCCGCCCGTCGTCTCCGGAGCGACCTCGGGCGATTACGCCATGAGTATCTCCCACGAACCGGGCCTGCAGGTGAGCCCCGTCGAGACGGGAGAGTCCCGGCGGATCGAACCCGCCGAGCTGCCGGAGTGGCTGAGGAGCCCGGAGCCGGCCGTCGCTTACCGCTACCGGGATACGGCGCAGCCGGTCGAGCTGGAGGTTCAGCCCGTGCGGGCGGAGGTCCGCGGCAGCATACAGGAGCACGTGAAGGTCCTGCCCGAACACATACGACGGGATGCCCTGTTTCTTTTGGATGTGCGGCGACGGGCCGTGGAGAGTTTCCAGCTCGAGCTTCCCGAGGGACTGACCCTGGAGAGCGTGGAGGGTCCGGCCGTCGAGGGGTGGGGAATCGGCGAGGACTCGTTCCGCGCCGTGGTCCGGCTCGTCCGACCCGTCCGGGGCAATCTGCACTTCCGCGCCGTCACCCGCCGTCCCGTTGGCCCCGATCACCTGATGCTGCGCGGCATCCGCCTCGCCGCGGCGCCTCAGCTCCAGGGATGGCTGGGTATAGGTACGGACCTCGCCGTCCGCGTGCGGCCCCTGGGGGACGGGAGGATGAACCTGGCGTCGGCGCGCCCCGACCGGGCTCCCGACTACCTGCAGGGCTTCGATAATCGCCTGCTCTACAGGTTCTACTCCGGAGACTGGGAACTGGAGCTGAGCAAGCAGGCCGTGCCGACCGTCTACAGCGCCCAGGTGCTGAACGCGTTGCGCTTCCAACCGACCCGGATGGAGGGCACGGCGGTGCTGAAAGTGACCATTGAACAGGGCGGCCTCGGCGCGCTGAGACTCCGGCTGCCGCCCGGGGCGTCCGCCCCCCGGCTCCGTGTGCCGGATGCACTGGAGACCCGATGGCGCGACAACGTGGGTGTCGTGCAGTTCAGCGGGAGGAAGACCGGAGAGTTCATCTGCCGGGTGAACTACGTGGTGCCGACGGGGCTGGGGGAGACCTCGGTGGAGGCGCGTCCGGTGGAGGTGGAGGGTGCGCGCTCGCAGAGCGGCGTGCTCCTGCTGCTGCAGGGGGCTCCCGAGGTGGGTGTGGAACCCTCGGCGCCGCCCGCTGCCTTGAGCGGGGTGGAGGCGCGCGAGAAGTACCCCGAGTGGTCCTGGCGCCGCGCCCATCCCGCGGTGGCGGCCTACGCCTATAGGGAGACCGGCTGGTCCCAGAGGGTCACCGTCTCCGCCCACGCGCTCAGCGAGCGAATACTGCGGGCCATGGTCCCGATGGCGAAGCTGGACACGCTGCTCCAGGACAACCGGGAGACGCTGAACCACCTGCGCCTTTTCGTCAGCAACAGGAACCGGCAGTTCCTGACGGTGGACCTGGCCGAGGTGGACCCCCGGGCCCGGCTCATCGGAACCTACGTCTACGGCGAGCCGGTGAAGCCCTTCAGAGAGGGCCGGACGAAGCTACAGATACCCCTGCTGACCAGCGAGAAGGCGGCCCGCGTGGGCATGTCCGTGCTGGACATCACGTACGCTGCGCCGGAGGGAGAGCTGGTGACCCTGGGGGCCCGCTCGATGGGTCTGCCCGACGTGGACCTCAACGTCGGGCGGGTGGAGTGGACGCTCCGGCTGCCCCGACGCTTCCGGATAGCGGGGGTGAGCGGCAACGTGGAGGAGCCCGTCTCGAAGCCCTCGGCCGTGCCGGGGCTCGCCCGGCGGCTCCTGGAGTGGGCGGAGGATTACACCGCTTTTCTGATCCTTGCCGGCCTTCTGGCCGTCTGCGTCCCGGCCGTCGTAATTCTGGTGAGGTTCCTGGCGCGGCGAGTTGTGCTGGGGAAGTTTTCCTGGCGTAGGATTGCCGCGGGGGTAGTGGTTCTGGTGGTAATCGTGGTCCTGGCAAGTCTCCTGACTCCCGCCGGCAACCAGGCGCGCCTGAAAGCGCGCATCGATACGGATAGGCACCGCCTGCACAACGTCGGCGTAGCGCTGGCCATGTACCGGGAGGGCCACGCGGGCGCTTATCCGTCCGACCTCCGCACGCTGGTCCGAGAGAACTACCTGGAGGACTCCGAAGTGCTCCAATCGAGCCACGGCGAGGACGTGAAGCTGGTTTACACGCCGCCCGGTCCGGGGGCCGCCCCCCACGAAGTCGTGGCCTATTTCTTGCGGCCCCACCAGGGGGCGGACCTGCTCTATCACGACAATGCCGTCCGGTGGGTGGAGCTGACCGAAGACGGCCGCCTCGTAAATCCACGGAGCGGCACGCTGATCACCAGGGCAGGTCGGGTGGAAAGGCGGGGATTCGCCGGCGAGAAGGTGGGCTCGAGGGAGTTGAGCCAGGCGTTCTCCCAGCAGATGGCACAGCAGGCGCCGTCTGATGAGGCTCCGCAGCCGGAGCAGGTGCAGGAGCGCGTAGATCGCGCGCTGATCGAGGCCAACCGCGAGGAAATCCGCGAAGCAGCCGAGCAATACCGGGAGGCGCACGGCGGGCGCGCGCCCGAACGGGGCGGCGACCTGGCACCCTATCTGGAAGACAGCCGTCTGCGGGCCGCGTTGCGTCGCTACGGGGAATTCCCCGCCCTGGCGGAGGCACGCCAGAAGGCGCGAGCCCCCAGCGAAAAGAGCAATCTGTACGAGGTCGGCCGGGCAATCCAGGAATACCGGGACGCTCACGCAGGGGACTATCCTCCGGACCTGCAACGGTTGCTCGAAGAAGGCTATCTTGCCGACGCCGATGTACTGGAGTCGCCGGCCGGGCCCGAGGTGGAGCTTGTTTACACTCCCCCGGGCAAAGATGCCCAGCCCGGCGAGGCGGTGGCCTACTTCCTGCACCCGGGGGAGGGCGCGAACATCGCGACGGTTGATGGCGCCGTCCGATGGTCGGGCTGGATGTCCGGCGGTCGGCCGGTCAACCCGAGGACGAAAGAGCGGCTTGCCACCGGGAAGGTCGCTGAGGTGATGGACCGCCGGCAGCTTGCGCGCGCCCGCCTCAGCCTGGGACGCTCCTACATGCGGCGTGGGCAGTACGAGAAGGCCGAGCGGCAGTTCCGCCGCGCCCTCGAAAACGTCGAGGGATACGCGGCGGCGGAGCAGCAGCTCCAGCGGCTGAAGGCCCTCCGGAAGGCAACGGGCGAGAAGAAGGGGGCCGGAGCGCGGGAGGTTGGGCGCGACCTCGAACAGGTCGAGCAGCAGATAGCGCAGATGGAAGATACGTTGACGAAAGAGGAACGACCTCGGGCAAAGGCGCGGCGGCCGGTCCGCCCCGCCGAAGCCCCCGAGGAGAAAGCGCCCGCCCTGAAGGTTCCCCCGAAACGGGCCTCAATCGTCCGGCGGGCGGGCGGGGGACGCAGCGTCGGCGCGCTGCCGATACAGATCGACTTCCCGGCCCCCGAGAGCGTCTCCTACCGCTTCGTGAAGCCCTTCGTCGGTCGGGCAAAGGCGCGGCTGGGGTTCCGGTTGATCCACAGGACGGCCTCGCTCTGGGCGGAGCTGCTTCTGGCCGTGGCGGCGCTGGCGGGGTTCCTCTTCGTGCGACGCCGTTCCCGCTCTGCCGGAGTGAGCTTCGCCGGAGGCACTTTCGTGGTGGCCCTGGCGATCGTGCTGGCGGCGCCGCCGCTGGTGGCGTCTTTGGCGGGCGCGACGGCCCTGGCGATGGGAATCTGCCTGGCCGCCGAAACGTTGAGCCACGCCTGGGGCTATGCGTTCCGGCCGCGACCTCTGGAAGAGGAGGCCCCAGATGCGGGCATGGAGGAGTAGTAGAGTCACAGACCGACAGGATACACCGCGCGGAAGCATTGGAAAGACTACAACGCGAGGAGTGGGGACCATGCACGGACTGAAGATGCTGTTGCCGGCGCTCCTTTGTGCGCTGCTTGCCGTCGCTCCCGCGGCGGGCTCCGATGAAGCGGAGGAGGAAGACCAGCCGACGCGCTACGTCATCGAGCAGGTGAGCTGCGTTGCCGAGCCGGAGGCCGGCGCCATGCGCGGGACGCTCAAGGCGCAGGTACGGCACCTGGAGGACGGCGCAACGTTCGTGCCCCTGGTCTCGGGCGACGTGGCGGTGGTCTCCGCCACTGCCCGTGACGGCGGACTCTTCAGGAAGGAACCCGTTCTCATGCGCTCCGGCGGCCGGGTCGGCGTGCTGCTGAGCGGCCGGCACACCTTTCACGTGGACATGGAGTTTGCCTCGCCGATCAGCCGCAAAGAGGAAGTGAGGGGGGCCCGCCTGCCCGGGCTTCCCGCGCTGAGTGCACTCTACGAGGTAACTTTGCCCGATGAGCGCCTGGACGTCACGGTGGAGCCGGAACTGCCGGTCCAGGAGCAGACGGGCGACGGCCGAACCGTGATCCGGGTACACGGCGCCGGTGCCGAAGATCTGGTGGTGAGGTGGGAACCTGCGCCCGAGGCCAAACCGGTGGAGACCATTGCCTTCGCCAGGCTGCGCACGCTGCTCGGCCTCTCCGGCGGTCTGGTCAGGGTGGAGGCGCAGCTCGACTACAGCCTGCTGCAGGGGAGGATGCCGGCCGTGACGGTCCGGCTGCCGGTGGGCTATTCCCTCCTCAGCGTGCGGGGGCCGAACGTGGAGTCGTGGGAAACCGCCGAGGGGGAGGCCGAGACGCGGGAATTGACGCTGCAACTGGACGACCCCACCGCCCGGATCACTCAGGTGGAGCTGGTGCTGGAGAAGACGCTGGGGCCGGTGCCGCTGACGCTGGAAGTTCCCGACATCGCCGTCCGCGGCGTCGCGCGCCAGAAAGGCAACATCCTGGTCGCACTGGAAAAAGGCCTCCAGGTCGAACTCCTGGAACGGGAGAACCTCGAGCAGATGGACCTGGCGCAGATGGCGTCCGTCGAGACGCCCGAGCAACAGCGACCGGCCCTGGCTCTGCGCTACCTGAGCCGACCCTATTCGGCGAAGCTGCGCCTCTCCACCGTCGAGCCGAAGGTTTACGCGGAGGTCTCTTGTCTGACCGTCGCCTCCGTCGGACGGCTGCGCCAGTACTGGGACGTGCAGTACGAGATCCGGCACGCCGGACTGTTCCGGCTCAAGTTGAAGCTGGCGCCCGGAATGAAGCTGGTCGCCCTGGACGGAGAGAACATCAACAACCAGAGCCTCGACGCCGAAACCGGCGTGTTGACGGTGGACCTGCGCTCGAAGGCCGAAGGCACCTACCGCCTGGGCGTGCAGACCCACACCGAGGTGGAGGAGCCGGAACGGGCCGTCGTCCCTCCGCTGGAACTGCTCGGCGTGGAGCGCCAGTGGGGCACGATAGCGGTCGCGGCCGATTCCGGCATAGCCGTCGAGACGCGGGAGCTGACCGGCATAAGCCAGATCGACGTCGATGAGCTTAAATCGCTGAAGCCGGTCCAGCAGATGATTGCCGAGCAGAGGGCCCCGCAACCGGCGCTGGCTTTCCGGTATCTGAGCTTTCCCTATGAGCTGCAACTGAGCGTCAGCCACATCCGGCCCCAGCTCAAGGTCGAACCGCTGCACTTCATCGAGATAACCGGCAAGAACCTGCGCTACCGGTCGGTGCTGAACTACCGCATCAAGAAGGCCGGCGTTTTCCAGCTCCGACTCCACCTGCCCTCCGAACTGAGGGGCAGCCTGGCGGTCTCCGGACCGGCCGTGGAGGATTACACCTACGAGCCGGAGACCGAGACGCTGACCGTTCAGTTGACCGAGAAGACCACCGACGCGGTGAGCGTCCAACTGGAGAGCGAGACGCTGCTGAGCCGGGAGCTGCCCGAACCGGGACAGACGGACCGGCTGGCCCTGCCGGCCGTCTATGCCCTCGATACCGAGCAGGAACGGGGCTACGTGGTCGTGGGAACCGGCGAAAGCATCCGCCTGAAGCGCCTGGACGCGGCCGCCGGCTTGCACGACGTCGACGTGCAGGAGGTGGCTCCCTCCCTGCTGCAGCGCTCCGATCACCCGAAGCTGGCCTTCCGCGTGATTCGCTCGCCGTGGAATCTGAACCTGGAGGTGACCAGCATCTCGCCGAAGATCCAGGCCCAGACCTTCAATTACATCCGCTTCGGAGAGGACTACCTGGTCGGCGCCTCGACGATCGACTTCCGCATCCAGTATGCGGGGGTCAAGGAATTCCGCGTGCGGCTGCCCGAGGGCATCACGGAGCCGAACATTCGCGGCAAGAACATCAAGATCCAGGAGAAGGTCGAGGAGGAGGCCGCACTGGAGGGGACCGGTCAGCTCTGGCGCGTTGAGTTGCAGAGCGAGGTGACAGGTTCCTACCAGCTTATCTTCGAGTACACCGCGGAGCTGGCACCGAAGGAGACGCGCCGGGAGTTCTCCGGACCCAAAGTCGCGCCCGAGATGCCGGAGGTTGAGCGCGAGATCGGCTACCTGGCGGTAACCGGCGATCCGAGCCTGGAACTCTCGCCCATCCCCGGGGAGCTGATTAACCTGACCCCGGTGGACGAGGAGGAGATCCCGGTGAAGTTCCGCAGGCTGCCCGACTCCGTGGCCCGGCAGATCGGCCGGAAGACCGTGCCCATCCTGTTCGCCTTCCGCTACCTCGGCCATCCCTGGCGGCTAATGCTCTCGGCGGTGCGGCATGAGGAGGCGGACGTGGTGACCGCCGTGCTGGAAACCTGCAAGCTGGACACGACCGTCACCGAGGAGGGCGGCCGCATCACCAGCTTCCTCGCCGATGTCCGCAGCCGGTATCAGTCGTTTCTGGAGATCGACCTTCCGGAGCGCGCGCAGCTCTGGCACGCGCTGGTCAACGGTCGCCGCGTCCGGCCTCTGACCGACGAGACGGACGCCGGAAGTATCACCAAGATCCCCATCGCTCAGGCTCAGGGCGTTCAGGGTCCGGTGCGGGTGGAGCTGCAGTGGGAGGAGCCGGGGGGCCAACCGCTCGGGCACACCGCGGCGGTTCGCCTCCAGCTGCCCTCCCTCGAAGGCGTTCGCGTCCTTCGGCTGGGCTGGATCCTCCAGCTTCCACGGGGCTACCGGGTGGTCTCCTCAGAGGGAAACCTGGAGCGTCTGTCGGGTTCCCACCAGTTCGAGGGGGCCATTCACAAGCTGTCGCCGAGTGCTCGGAAGTCGGGGCGCGGTGCGCTCTCCGCTCGGGCCGCCCGCCAGGTCGAAGACCAGCAGCAAGCGTCCAACGTGGCGGTCCTGCAGGCCAGAACGGCGGGGAAGGGAGGGGGCCGACCGGCCTCGACCTTAGCCGCGGAGAAGCCCCAACTGCCGGAGCGGTTCTACTTCCAGGGCCTCATCCTCAACCCGCGGCAGCCGGCGACGGTTCGCGCCCTGTGCATCGACCGGCCGGCCAGGCGCCTGTTGCTGGCCGCGGTCGTTCTGGCCATTGGCGTGGTCTGTGTCGGCTTCTGGCATTTCAGCGGTTTCTCCGTGGGGAACCGACTCGCCGTGCTGGTGGCGGCTTTCGGCGTTCTCGCCGGGGTGCGGGTGGTTACGGAAGGGGACTACGGACAGTTCCTGGTCGCCGCCATGATAGCGGCGGGCGCCTGCCTGGTAATCTTCGGAATCTCGTCCGCGGTAAGTAAGTTCCGCGAGTTCTACGCCGCCGAAAAGGCCTGAGGAAGGGGAGCCTTAGAAGGCGAGGACGGAGGCCAGAAGGCCCGAGAGAAATATGCCGTCCCATGTGCCCGCTCCCCCGATGCTGGCTACCGGCGCGCCGAGGTCCTTGATCTTGTGGAGGTTCAGGATGTCGGCGCCGACGAGCGTTCCCAGCGAACCGGTAACGTAAGCGACCGGCGCAGCCATGCCCTCCGGCGCCAGAAAGATGGCCAAAAGGGCGCTGATCAACGGCGGCGTGAACCAGGGGACGGCCACGCCGGCGCCCGGCACCACCCGCGAGATGCGCCAGGTGGCCGCCGCGCAGACCGCCACGCAGATGGCGGCCGCCGGCAGCAGGGTGGGCATCTTCAGCAGCACGTACAGAGACACCCCGACGGGGACCAGGCATCCGCCGACGTTGACGGCCAGCACCGTCTTGTTGCGCCGCGGCCGCAGCACGTAGCGCATGCCGAAGAACGTGACCACCCGCCCCTGTTCGGCCTCCTCGTCCTCGAAGCGTTTGATCGGGATGTTGATCATGCTGCCGAAGAAACTGCCGGCAAGGATGAGGAAAACCTGGTCGCCGGTGAGGCCCAGCTTCGCAAACCCCAGCGTGAGAACGTGGAGGGCGACCAGCAGAAAGACAACACCCCCAAACGCGAAAAACAGCAGCCACAAGGGCAGTATCAGCGGGATGTGCAGCGGCGTTCGGCGTTGAGCTGTCATGGTCGCGTCAGCTTACGAGGGCTGGGAACCCGGCCTTTCCGAAAGACGGAGAACCGCGCGTGCGGACCGACGCAATCACCCCCGGAGTCGGCCTCGTGCGGCTCCCCACAGAGCGGCCATTGTAGGCGACCCATGCCGGCACCGCAACGCTCCTGGAGCGGGCCGCCGCCGTTCACCGGCGACGTAGTCGTTCACTTCAGACCCCCGGGGGCCTTGGATTGCCTTCGCGGCTTCGCTGGTGCGTCGCGGTTTACTGCATTGGGCGGATGCGAACCTGTATGTCTTCCTCGGCCAGGAGGTCGGTCAGCTCCGAGGTGTCGGTGGTGCCGTAGTGATACGGATACAGGATCTTCGGGCGTATCGCCTTCGCCGCGTCGGCGGCCATCTGCGGCGTCATGGTGTAGGGGAGATTCATCGGCAGGAAAGCTATATCTATATCGGCAAGGGCCTTCAGCTCCGGTGTGTTCTCCGTGTCGCCCGCAACGAGAACCCGCTCCTCACCGAACGTGATGATGTACCCGTTACCCTCGCCGCGGGGGTGGAACGGTTCGCCGGAGTCGCGTTTGTGCACGATGTTGTAGGCGGGCACGGCCTCGATCTTCAGCCCCTGAACGGTGCACACGTCGCCGTTTTCCATCACGATTGTCCCCTCGACGGCGTCGGCGGAGCCAGGAGGCAGGACCACGTCGGTCTTCTCCGCACGCACTTTCTCAATGGCTTCGGGGTCGAGGTGGTCGCCGTGTCCGTGGGTGATCAGGACCAGGTCCCCTTCCGGCATCTCCGCGTAGTCGGCCTCGCGGGAGACCGGGTCCACGTGGATGACTTTCTCCCCGAACGTGAACATCAGCGTGCCATGACCGACGAAGGTTATCTTCAGCGGTCCGGCGGAGGTCTTGATGATGTCTTCTTCGAACATGATCGGCGTCCTTTCCGTCTGTAGGCACAGGCCTCAGCGGCAGACCTTCAGTCCTTTTTGCTTTGCCGGGCCGAGGATATGCCGCGCAGCACGAGCCGTGCGAACGCGGTGGAGCCCAGGTAGACGGTCCCCGCGATGAGGACGATCACTGCTCCCGCCGGCAGGTCGTAAGGGTAGGAGACCGCCAGGCCACCCAGCGTACACACCGCGCCAACCGCCAGGGCGATGATCATCATGCGTTTGAGGCTTGCCGAGTAGTGGGAGGCGGTGGCCGCCGGCAGCGTCAGCAGCGCGATCACCAGAATGATGCCCACGACCTGCACCAGTATCACCACAGTCAGTGCGATCAGGCAGAGCAGAAGGAGATAGAAACCTTCGACGTTTACGCCCTGTATGCGCGCGAACTCCTCGTCGAATGAGATGCTGAGGAATTGTTTGTAGAACAACAGCACTGCCAGGAGGATGCCGGCGTCGAGCCCGGCGATCAGGTAGACATCCCCCCGTGTCACCAGCAGGATGTTGCCGAAAAGATAGCTCATCAGGTCGACCTGATAGCCCGGGGTTTTGTACATGAACAGGATGCCGATGGCCATACCCATCGCCCAGAGGGCGCCGATGAGAGTGTCCTCGTGCTGGCGGGCGCGCAGGCTGACGATGCCGATGAGCACGGCGGCGACCAGGGCGGCAAGGAGCGCTCCCAGGAGGGGCGCCTGGCCCAGAAAGTAGGCCACACCCATACCGCCCAGCACGGTGTGGGCGATGCCGCCGCTGATGAAGGTTATCCGTTTGACCACCACGTAGCTGCCGATAACGGCGCAGGCCACGCTGGCCAGCAGGCCCACGATGACGGCGTGCTGCATGAAGGCGTGGGTGAAGAGTGCATCGACGAAATCGACCACGTCCGATCCTCCGGCTCAGCCCTCGGGGTGATGCTCGACCATTCGCGCCGGGCCGCGATAGATCGCCTCGATGATCTCCCCGGTCAGCTCTTCGGTTTTGTGCACGAAAACCCTCTCGTGAACACAGGCCACGCGGTTGACGTGCTCGGTTACGCAGCCCACGTCGTGGGAGACCAGCAGGATGGTCATCTCCTCGTTCAGCTCGTCCAGCAGGGAATAGATCTCGTGCTCTACCCGATGGTCCACTCCCGCGGTGGGTTCGTCCAGCAGCAGCAGGTCCGGGTCGGTGGCCAGGGCGCGGGCGATAAGGGCCCGTCGCTGTTGTCCGCCGGAGAGCTTCCCGAACTGTCGGTGGCGGAGGGGAAGGATGTCGACCTCTTCCATGGCCTGCCGGGCAAGTTCGCGGTCTTCAGAGCGGTAGCCGCCGGCCGGGCGCGAATTCCCGAGCCTTCCCATCAGGACCACCTCCTCCACGCTGACCGGGAAGTCCGGGTCGAGTTCGGGCGCCTGGGGGACGTAGCCCATTTGCTTGGTGACGCGGCGGGGAGGTTCCCCGAAGACTTCCACCCGCCCCTCGCTCGGCTGAACAAGGCCGAGCACCAGCTTCAGCAGTGTGGTCTTGCCGCCGCCGTTGGGGCCGATTATGCCCAGGAAATCCAGCCTGGGAACCGTCAGGTCCACATCCCCCAGCACCAGAGGGCCGTCGTACCGGAAGTTCACCCCTGTCATTTTCACCGCGTTTGCGCCCCGGCTCATTGCATCGCCTCCGCGAATGCCTCAGCCATGTTGCGCATGTTCTCCAGGTAGTCGCGGGCCAGGGGATCGACCCGGGCCACCCGGCCGCCGATTTCCTCGGCAACCACCTCGGCGCTCTCGCTGCTGAACTGCTTCTGAACGAAGACCACCTTTATGCCCTCGCTTCGGGCGAATTCAATCAGTCGGGCGAGCCCCTTGGCGCTGGGCTCCTTGCCCTCTATCTGGATGGGGACCTGCTGGAGGCCGTAGGCTTCGGCGAAGTAGCCGAAGGCCGGATGGAAGACCAGGAACTTTCGGTTCTGGACGCCCTGGAGAAGGCGCCGGATATCGGCGTCCAGGCGGTCGAGCTCCTCCAGAAATTCATTGAGGTTGGCCTGGTAGGCGGCCTGGTGATCGGGATCCAGTTCGACCAGTGCGCGGGCCATCTCGCGCGCCATGATTCCGGCGTTCTGCGGGTCGAGCCAGACGTGGGGGTCCTTCCGGCCATGCCCGGCGTGCTCCGTCTCATGGCCGCCCTCGCCGGGTAGATGCTCTTCCATGTGGCGCAGCCGGATGCTCCCGCTGGTGTCCACCAGGCGCATGTCCGGATTGACCGATTTAATGCGGTCCTTGATCACATCCTCGAAGGGGACTCCGATCAGGAAGTAGAGGTCGGTCTCGGCAAGATCGGTCATCTGGCGCGGGGACGGGTCGTAGGTGTGGGGGCTTTGTCCCGCCCTCACCAGCACGCTGACCGACACGCGCTCTCCGCCGACGCGTTCTGCGAAGCAGGCCTGCGGAGGAATCGTTACGAACGCCATGATCTTTTCTCCGGGGGGAGCGGCACCACCGGCCGGTTCCTCCCTGCCGCACCCCGAGCCGCCCGCCAAAAGGAGCAGCAGGATCATCAGCGCACATGCGGCCGTTGCTCTCATCTTTTCTCCCGTGGAACCGGCGAGTATGCGAACTGTGCCAACCCTGACATTGCATGGGAGCTTAGCCGATATGCAACTTGTTTGCAAGTCCGTCCCGGGCCTCACCTGCGCTCTCGGGGGGCTTCACGGGTTCAAGCTCGAGTGGTGCGGCGTCTCGGCCGGTACCTCCTGAGGCCCCCGCCCGGCCGGCGCTGCACCCAGAAAGCCGACCGCCACGGCCCGCAGCGCGCCGAGAGGCAGACGCAGCCGCCTGGTCAACACCATTTCCTCCTCCACCCAGGTACCCGCGGCGGCGGGCGGACCGTTCCCGAACTCCAGTCGGGGGAGCGGTATCGAGACCGGACCGGCCTCCAGCACTTTATTGAGCATGCGCCAGTGCCAGTCGGCCATCTGCCCCACCCGCAGGTAGCTCAGGCCGACCGCGCCGTCCGGCAGGCCCTCGGCGGCCGCCGCAAGGACTTGATCCGCCGTCTCCCCGCCCGCCGGTGCGGCAACCATCTCCCGGAGTTCGTCCCGGGCGCCGTGCCCGGCCGTAAAGAAAAGGTGGCCGGCCTTCCGGGTGGCGAAAACGTGTAGTTCCTCGCCCCAGGCCGCGTGGAACGCCGCACGGCCCATGGCGGCGGCTTCTCGCAGGGACCTCTGCGTGGGGCGCCCGGAAGCCTCCAGGCGGAACGTCCAGTGCAGGATATGGGGGGCCGAATCAGATGAGGGCGCTTCTTCACTGGTCATTTCCAGCCCCAGCCCTCGATGGTGCCGTATCTTCAGAATGTCGGGCAGCCGCGCGGCGGCCGCTGCCAGCGCCGCGTCCGCCTGCTCCACATCCCTCACTTCCACCGCCCAACGCGCGGTCAGCTCCCCTCCGGGAGTCGGAGATACGGCGAACGACGCCTCATCTCCCAGCACGGCGGCCAGTTGCGCGGATGCTCCGGAGGCGCCGGTGATCTGGTGCTTTTGGGCCTCCGACAGTCGCGGCAGGGACCCGAGCGTATCGAAATACCAGTCCACCAGCGGCGTCAGGTCGCCCATCTTCCAGACGCCGGCGAACATGGCATCGGCGGGCAGGAGATGCCGGAGGTCCGGGCTCCCCGGAGGCACGCTCCTGGCGTAGGCCGCCAGCCCGCCGCCCGGAGCCATCCTGGCGCGGAAGACCACGTTCACGGCGTGCTCCTGCAGGGAGGCGGTGGCGGTCAGGAGGTCAATTTGGGCCAGGGCTTCCTCAAGCATCGCCACCTGCATCTCGGCCCTGTTTCGGTGGGCCGAGCCGGGTGGGCCGAGGTACTGAAGCCTTTTCTTCATCTCCTCCAGGGGGCCCTCGTTGCGCTCCCGGAGGTCCTCCAGCAGTCTGCCCACGCGCAGCAGAGCCCCCGCCTCCGCCTCGAAGAGCCCCTCGGCCGGCAGACGATCCTCCCCGAGCAACCGGAGGACCTGTCTGACGGCTTGCTTCTCCCGGCCGAGCGCCACGCGGGAACCCGCCGTTGCAATGTAGAGCGGCCTCCCCTCCTTCCGCTGCTCCGGGAACCTTGAGTTCGCCTCGCGGAATACGTGCAGGCCGTCGCTCTCTTCAATCCTTCGGATGGTTGGCAGAAGACTGTCCAGGTAGAGCGAAGTGTCCTCCGCGGTGAACAGCAGCACCGGCTCGCGGTGGAGCGGGGGCGCAAGCATCAGCAGGCGCAGGGGCTCGGAGGTATCGACGCTCCGGGCATTCTGGGTCTTCAGCCATCGGGAGCGCACGATCGCCTGCGGCGACGGTACGAGGAGGTGCGGATGCACGCGCACGGCCAGCTCCTGAAGGCGCGGGCCCGAGGCCCGAAGGTCGTTCACCTCCAGGAGGCCCATCACTTCCTCGGGCAGCCGCTCCGGGCTCGACGCGGCGGGCGCGGGCGGCACTCCCCATGCAAGGACCGCCAGACAGAGCAGACAGAACTTCTTCATCGCGGACCCCCATCGGGTTTATGGAGCATGCTCACCCCCATTGCTAAAAGTAGCAGAAAAGCCTGAGGGGGTCAAACAGGGCGCCTGAGGGCGGGAGCGGGTGGGAAGGTTTGTCTCCGCATCCCTTCTTGAGTATAATATTGTCGTTCCTGCCGGAGGTGCTCATGTCGGATCGTGTGCCCAAGAAGTTCGGCAAGTGCGTGGTGATGAAGGAACTCGCACGCGGCTCGACGGCACTGGTGTATCTGGCGCGGCACGAGGGTTTGGGCATCCGCGTCGCCGTCAAAGTGCTGCGCAAGAAGCTGCCGGAGGAGAAGCCGGAATACGCCACCCGTTTCCTGCGGGAGGCCCGGATGGCCGCCCGCCTGGAGCATCCCAACCTGGTCCGTGTGATCGACTGCGGCATCGAAGAAGGCTTCCACTACATGGTCATGGATTACGTTGACGGCCAGGACTGCCTGGAGGTCCTCAGGGAGCGCGGCCAGGGCCTGCCCTGGCGCCGCACAACCGAGATCATCCTCCAGGCCGCCGCAGGCCTCTCTCACGCGGCGGAAAACGACGTCATCCACCGCGACGTGAAGCCCGGCAACATCATGATCGACCACTCCGGCCGCGTCCGCGTCACCGACCTCGGCCTTGCCAAGCCCGTCGCCAAAGGCGTCAAAGAACTCACCCAGGAACTCCACACCGTCGGCACGCCCAACTACATGAGCCCGGAGCAGATCCGCCATCCGCGCGGCCTCGACCAACGGGCCGACATCTACTCCCTCGGCGCGTCCTTCTACCACATCGTCACCGGTCGTCCACCCTACATCGGCGACAACCCTATGGACGTGGTCACCCGTCACCTCACCGAGGCCCTGGTCCCGCCCCATAAGGTCAAACCCGGGCTTCCGGTGGCCGTCTCCAAGGTCGTCTGCAAGATGATGGCCAAGTCTCCCGACGACCGCTACCAGGACTACGACACCCTGTGCCGGGAGCTGGAAAACCTCCTGGAGGGCAAAAAGGTCAGCTCCGAGTCCGCCGAGCAGCCCGGCCCTTCAGAAGAGGAGCGCGAGGAAAACTTCGCCGTCCTCAAGCAGCTCAGGGAGTTCGGCAAATTCGAGATCGAGCGCGACGAGGAGGAGACCTCGGAGGCCGTCCGCACCCCGGTCGAACACGCCGAAACGCGCGCCACGCCTTCTCTGAGCCCCTTCAACCGTGCCGACCACAAAGTCACCGGCGCGCCCGCCGAAGCCGAAGCCGAGCCGACCCGGGCAGAAAGGGCTGCGCAGGGGGGCCTCACCGGACTGCTGGTCGCACTTATCGTCATCGGCCTGATCGCTGTGCTTGCCGTCGCGCTTTTCGCCGCGCTCGCCGCGGGGTAGACCTTCACTCCAGCCATGCCGAATACTCCCCCTGCAGCCGGCGCACCGCACGCGGGTCCAGCGGGTCCTCGGTCAGGGCGTTCCACTCCAAAAGCCGCATCTTCATCTCCCGCCTCAGCTCCTCGTGTTCCGGCTCGCCCGCCAGGTTGTGCCACTCCTCCGGGTCCGCCTCCAGGTCGTAGAGTTCCTCCTCGCCGGTTACGTACCAGACGTACTTGTACCTCTCGTCTCGGATCATCTTGGTGAAATCACCGGGCACGTTGAACGGGGCGCTCCACCCCAGCAGGTGTTCCGGTTCCTCGTGGTGCTCCTCCCATTCCGCCATGAAGGTCTCGTAGTCGGCATAGGGGTTGGTCAGCCACGGCGGGCATATCTCCGCGTGCACCTCCTCCCGGTGGCTCCCCACCTCGCCCCGGAGGTAGGGCACCAGGGAGCGGCCCTGCACGCCCTCCGGCACCGCCAGGCCCATCCAGTCCAGCAGCGTCGGCAGCACGTCCACCTCCTCCACCAACGTCTCGCTGACCGCCCGCGGCTCCAGCCGCCCCGGCCACCTCACCAGGAACGGCACCCGCAGCAGGGCGTCCAGCAGCACGAGGTCCTTCTTGCACATGCCATGCTCGAAGCAGAACTCCCCGTGATCGCTGGTGAACACCACGATGGTATTCTCGGCCAGGCCCAGCTCCTCCAGCCGGTTCAGCACGCGTCCGATGTTCTCGTCCACCCATGAGATCATCGAGTAGTAGACGGCCATGAACCGCCGTCGGTCGGCCTCGGCGGCCTTGTCGGCGCCGCTGGCCCGCTGCTTGATCACGAACCGCCGGGCCTTCTCCTCCAGCTCGCCCTCCCGTGTCGGGTGAAGCTCCATTCGCTCCGGCGGGTAGACCTCCTCGTACTTCCTCAGCGCGATGTGGGGCGCGTGCGGGTCGCTGAAGGACAGGGCCAGGCAGAACGGCTCCTCCCCGTCCTGCCGCTCCAGGAACTCTATGGCCGAAGACGTCTTCACGTGGGGCCGGGTCGCCTCGGGGGGGAAGTCGTGGAACGTTGCCCCCGCCCAGACGCCCACCTCCCGCATCGGCTTCCCGCGGGAGCGGGCGAACTGGTGGCACTCCTCCTCAGCCTCGCTCATCTGGTGATCGTAGCCCCACACGTCGGTGTAGTCGAACTTCTCGAAGTCCGCCTCGCGCAGCAGATGGTTCTTGCCCACGTAGCCCAGCCGGTAGCCGGCCTCCTTCAGGACGCGGAACAGGTGGATGTCCCGGTTCGGCTCCAGCCGGGTATGGTTCTCCCGGACGCGATGGGAGTGCGGATATCGCCCGGTGAACAGCGTGCAACGGGACGGCACGCAGACCGGGCACTGGGTGAAGTAGCTCTGCACGTTGAGCCCGTCGGCGGCGATGCGGTCCAGGTTCGGCGTCCGGATGACGCGGTTGCCGTTGGCGCCGACGGCATCGTAGCGCTGCTGGTCGGTCATGATGAACAACAGATTCGGCTGCATGCTGTCACCTGGGGTTGAGGATTGCTGATTCCCGCCCCGTTTCCGCGCGTGGGGCGGAGCCCGGCAGCCTAACGTCCCCGCCGCAGCCGCGCAACGTACCCGTCCACTTCCTCCGCACTGAACTCCCGTCGGCGGTCTGAGCCGCGTTTTCGTTTCGTCCTCTCCGCATTCTTCTGAACTCCCTCCCGCTCACAATCGGCGGTAACCGTTTATCACCACGTATTTGGCTTGTTATGCTGTTTGTGACGCCGAATCCGCACTTTGTATTGTGCGTCGCATGCCGTTGTACAGCAACCCTTTGCGCGCGATTCGGTTCGTTTCGTAATCCGGGGGGTCGTCCCACGCGCCCCCGGATGCCGGTTCGCGTCCGCGCCGCTTGCTTGCTTGTTACGATATGAGTGGCCCATCTATTGTGTTCCGCTCGTTGCGTAGTTCCCATCTGTTGCCCGTTTCCCCTGGGGGGACGGGGGTAACGGGCGGTCCGGTTGGCGCGTTGATCTCTGTTGAGTTGCGGGGTTGTGCAGTTGCTCGTTGTTCGTGCCTGGTCGTGTCCCGGCGGGGCATGAGGATACAGCCCCGGGTGCCAAGCCCGGGGGAACTCCTTCGTGATTCTCCGTGGGCCCCGTGGTGGATCCCGTTGGTCGGTGGTTGTTTCTGAATAGCCGCCGTTGTCCGTCCTCCCTCTGCGTTGCTCTGCGCACTCCGCGGTCAAGCTTCGTGCTTTGGGGGCCGGAGCGTGTCATGAAGGCAGTGTCGGCTGCGTGCCTTACTTCGCGGGCTCCGCAGCCCGCTTCGAAGGTGAAGGAGGCTACGCGGTCAGGCCGGTTGTCACGTTGTCGAGTTGCTCGGTCGTTCGTCGTCGCCGTTTGCCGGGCATCCGCGTGCATCTCCGGTAGGTCCTGTTGTTGCGTCGTCGGGTTGTCAGTTGTTCGTCGTCGCCGTCCTTCGTGTGCTTCGTGGTGAGGTCTTCTGTGCTCGCAGCCATTGTAGACGTTTTGCGGGCGGCGTGTGTCCGGTCGTTCCGTCATAGGGGCATGCAATCCCTCTCGGCGGGCAAGAAGGCAACGAGAGGTCCGCAGGTTACGCAGATTGCGGGAAGAATGGGAATCGGGGCACCGGGGTGGCGGGGGTGCGGATCAAAGCGGGGGTCAGTCAGTGCATGCAGGTGAGTGGTTCTGGAGTGCGGCGCCTCGTATTTGTTTAGCGCGAAGGCCTTCTGATCGGGACACGTTTGCGTGGCAATCGGCCGTTCGCACGGGCTGAACCCTTGTCGGCAAGTAGGCTGGTGGGCTCTGTAAGAGCCCGACATATCAGCCCGGGGCGCAGCCCCGGGGAGAATAACCGGCGAAAAGCCAACGCGCCCTGACAGGGCGCGACATAGCCGTTGAGGTTGACGGATATGTCGGCATGTACCGGACGAGGGTCGGCTGCCGTAGTTATGTTTCGCCCTTCCAGGGCTCACCTGTTTGGGACGCACCCGGGCCCCAGGGCTCCGCCCTGGGCTGTGTATGTGACGCCCCTCCGGGGCGCAAGGTTATGGTTGGTGGTCCGTCAACCAGGGCTGAAGCCCTGGCCTTCATCACAGGGCCCCTTCGGGGCCCGTCGTATTCCTTGACGCAATGGAGCAGGACGAGTACGGTTGTGTGCTCCGGATTGTGCAGCGCCACCGGCGAGCACCACTGCCTTGAGCCGCGTGGCAGAAAGGCATATTGACGGATCGTGAAGGGCTGAAGTGTGTCGGCGTGCCCCGGTCTGCATCGTGGCAAGCGGTGCGCGGCCGTTGCGCCGCGGAGCGGCGCGGTCGTGAAGGCCAGGGCTTCAGCCCTGGTATAACGCACGCAAACCCAAATGCGCCCCGGAGGGGCGCGGTGAGGTACGCGATGGCCAACAGCCTGACCAACCTGCTGTATCACATCATATTCGGAACGCGAGAGCGACGACCCGCTCTCACGCCGGGGCATCGCATTCGGTG
The DNA here is from genome assembly GCA_964510315.1 of uncultured candidatus Brocadiaceae bacterium. GTDB lineage: Bacteria > Planctomycetota > Brocadiia > SM23-32 > SM23-32 > CAZEAP01. The sequence goes on along the minus strand of CAZEAP010000003.1, from coordinate 93,438 downwards.
GGCATTACCTGCGGCGCTGACCCGACCGCGCCCCTCCGGGGCGCAAGGTTATGGTTGGTGGGCCGTCAACCAGGGCTAAAGCCCTGGCCTTCATCACAGGGCCCCTTCGGGGCCCGTCGCATTCCCTTCCCTGAAGGGTGGTGTCGAGCATAGTGAGTGCTATTTGCATCTGTGCCCCGACCGCGCCCCTTTGGGGCGCATTTCGCTTATCCGGCTCATCACCGGGGCTGAAGTTTACGCGCCGCGGCGTGCCCCGCCCGCAAAAAGCGGAGGGCGGCCGTTCCCGGGTGGCGCTGCCGGCGGTTAGGGGGCGGGGGGCGCGTTGGCCGTCAGGGGTGTTTCCACCGCTTCCAGGCGGGACTGGAGCGCGTTGACCTCGCCCTGGAGGTGTGCCAGCCACAGGCCACCCACCAGCACCACTATCACCAGAGCAACCCCCAGGAGGAACCCGGGCGACACTTCGAGTTCCCCGTCGGCCTCGCTTTCCTCGCCGGACGCCTCCGGGGCAGGGGAGGACGGCTGCTTCGCTCCCTTTTCCTCCTGTTCCTCCCCGGTGCGCGGGGCGGGCCGATGCGTGGCATAGGGATAGTCCTTCAGCGGCGGGACGACTTTCGAGGGGCCGGCCTCGCTCTTGTCGGCGGCTTCATCCCTGGAGCGGGCCTTCGGCGCATTACCGTCGGACTCCTCGAACAGCGTGCCGGCCCGCTTGCCGGCCTCGGCGGCCTCGGCGGCCTCGGCCTCGCCCTCGGCGGTGCCGACGGGTTTGGCGCGGAGTCGGGGCCGGTCCTCGGCGTCCGGCCCGGCGTCGGAAGGGCGATCGGTGCGACGGGTCTTCTGTTCCTTGCTTTCCATCTGTTGTGTCTCCGTTCAGCTCGGTGCGACGGCTCTCAGCCGGCCAGGGGCCGGGCGTCGTTTCCGTCGGGGCGGAGGTGCCCGATGACGCTCGGGTAGATCTTCGCCGGCAGGTTGCGCGAGGGCGCGGGGGTCGGCTCTTTCTTCTCTTCCTTCCCTTCCTCCATGGCGGCCACTTCCCGGGCCAGCGCGCGGTAGTCTTCCGCGCCGTGACACTCCGGATCGTAGAGCGTGATGGGCTTCCCGAAGCCGGGCGCCTCGGCCAGGCGGACGTTGGTGCGGATGATGGTGCGGAAAACGCGCGGGCCGAAGTGCTCGCGAATGTCCTCCAGTATCTCGCGGGCCAGGCAGGTGCGGGCGTCGAACATGCAGGGGATCACCCCGGTCACCCGAAGCCGGGGGTTGACTCCGCCCCGGACGCGCCGAACCGTGCGCAGCAGTTTCCCGAGGCCCTGGAGGGCGAAAAACTGGGTCTGCAGGGGGATGAAGACCTCTTCGACGGCGCACATCGAGTTGAGGGTCAGCAGCCCGAGGGAGGGGGGTGAGTCGATGATGAGGTAGTCGAAGCCTTCGGGCATGTCCCTGAGCGCCGCGCGCATCATGAAGAGGCGTCCGGGGCCCCCTTCGTCCGCACCGGAGCGGCTCAGTTCCACGGGCAGGCCGGCCAGGTCGATGCTGGCGGGGATGAGACTCAGGCCGTCGAGGGGGCCGGGAAGGATGACGTCGGCGGGCCGGTGCCCGCGACGCAGGAGCGTGTAGAGGGACGGATCGCCGCGGTCGGTCTCGACGCCGAGATGGAGGGAGAGGTTGGCCTGGGGGTCGGCGTCCACCAGCAGCACGGAGCGGCCCATCTGGGCGAGGCAAGCGCCCAGGTTCACGCAGGTGGTGGTCTTGCCGACGCCCCCCTTCTGATTCAGAACGATGATGCGCCGCACGGTCCGGCCTCCCTCCACTGTATCAGCGCGCCGACAGGGCTGTAGTCTGCTTACATGAGACGGAAGGGAGGGTAGGTGAATCAAGCGGGACCGATTGAAATCGGCGGCCGGTTTCGGTTATCGTGTGTGCGGCCCCGATGGGCGCCCGGCGGGGCGGCGTAAAGGCGGGCAGCGGTGAAGGGGCGCATGTTGCAGTTGATAAAAGACTTGTGACTTTCCGAGTGGGCCTGCGAAGTGGCCCCCGGACGGGTGTCCGGGCGGCGGCCGAAGGGTCCCTCGGAGCGGCCGGAGCCGACCGGAAAGATGGCGAAAAAAAGCAGTCGCACAAAGCTGACGGCGGCGGAGCTGGCGCTGGAGCAGCGCGAGATAAGTATCAGCGAGTTTTTCGCCAAGAACCGCCATCTTCTGGGATTCGACAATCCCAAGCGCGCGCTGCTGACCACCGTGAAGGAGGCGGTGGACAACTCCCTGGACGCCTGCGAGGACGGGGGCATCCTGCCGGAAGTGTGGGTGCAGATCGAGCAGGAGGAGGACAAGGAGGACCGGTTCTGCGTGCGGGTGAGGGACAACGGACCGGGGATCGTCAAGAAGCAGATTCCCCGCATCTTCGGGAAGCTCCTCTACGGCAGCAAGTTCCATCGGCTGAAGATGAGCCGCGGCCAGCAGGGCATAGGCATCAGCGCCGCCGGGATGTACGGCCACATGACCACCGGCCGGCCGGTGAGCATCACCAGCCGCACCGCGCCCGGGGAGCCGGCCCACTTCTACCAGGTGGTGATCAACACGAAGGACAACGAGCCGAAGATCGTCCGCGAGCGGGAGGTGGAGTGGGAGCCGGAACAGGGCACCGAGGTGGCGATCGAGCTGGAGGGCACCTTCCAGCGGGGACGGTGGAGCGTGGACGAGTATCTCGAGCAGACCGCCGCCGCCAACCCCCACGTGAGCATTCACTACACCGCCCCCGACGGGGAACAGATGGACTTTGAGCGCGTTTCCGAGGAGCTGCCGCCCGAGCCGAAGGAGATCAAACCCCACCCCTACGGGATCGAGCTGGGCGCGCTGATCAAGATGCTCCACGAGACCAACAGCCGCAAGCTCCACACTTTCCTGCGAAACGACTTCTGCCGGGTCAGCAAGCGGGCGTCCCTGGAGATGTGCCAGCGGGCCGGGCTGTATGAGAACGCCCGTCCGAAGCGCATCGCCGCCAAAGAGGCCGACAAGCTGCTGAAGGCCATGCGCGAGACCAAGGTGATGAACCCGCCGAAGGACTGCATCAGCCCGATCGGTGAGGAGCTGATCGAGGCGGGCATGAAGAAGGAATACGGGGCCGACTTTTACACCACCGTCACCCGCAAGCCGGCGGTCTATCGGGGCATACCCTTCGTGATCGAGGCGGGGGTGGCCTACGGGGGTGACCTGAAGAACGACACGTCGGCGAAGCTGGTGCGGTTCGCCAACCGGGTGCCCCTGCTGTACAGCAGCGGGGCGTGCGTGATGTCGCGGGCCACGGCGAACGCCAACTGGCGGCAGTACGGGGTGGAGCAGAGCAACGGCAGCCTCCCGCAGGGCCCCCTGCTGGTCCTGGTGCACATCGCCAGCCCGTGGGTGCCGTTCACCAGCGAGAGCAAGGAGGCAGTGGCCTTCTACCCGGAGATCGAGAAAGAGATGGTGCTCGCTCTCCAGGAATGCGCGCGGGACCTCCGGAAGTTTCTCCGCCGCCGGCGCCGCAAGGCCGAGGAGAAACGTAAGCGGCGCTACATCGAGCAGTACATCCCGCACATCGGCGCCGCCCTCCAGGAGATACTGAAGTTCGGTGACGAGGAGCGGGACGAACTCACCGATACCCTCACCAAAGTCCTGAAGAACAGCCGCAAGAAGTAGAGGTCACTGCGGCCTGTCCCGAACTTCCCTTTTGATCCGTCGCCACCGGGGCCTGACTGCGCACGCACCGGCACGATTGCCCGGCAACGCGGTATATCACCCCGCGAAGCCCCGCAGGGGCGTTACATACACAGCCCGGGGCGCAGCCCTGGGGACCCGGGTGCGCCCCCAAACAGGTGAGCCCTGCAAGGGCGAAACATACCGCCCGCAGCCGAGCCTGTTTCGGTACTTGCCGAGACATCCGTCAACGTGACCGACTATGTCACGCCCCTCCAGGGCTTCTTGGTTTATTGCCGATTTCTCCCAGGGCTGCGCCCTGGGCTGATATGTGGGGCTCTTTCAGAGCCCGGCGGCCCCCGTGGACACGAATTCAGCACCCTCGAACGGCCGATTGCCGCGAAACCCTATCCCGACGCAGGGCCTTCCCGCTGAACGAGTACGGGGAGCGCGCCCCGCCCCGGGCTACGTCTCAGGCGCCCCCTGGCGGGGGCTCTTGACGGGGGGCCCTGGCCTTCGGGCTCGAACCCGGCCTGCACGACCGCACCGCTCCGCGGCTTGGACGCTGAACGCGTACGGCGCCCCTGCCTGTATCTTCAGGCGCCCTCGGAGCGCGGGGTATTCCACCCCGACGGCCTCACGTGCGGGTGAGTTTGAGATAGGAGCGGGTGAGGGCTTGGGGCAGGTCGCCGGCGTCCTCCAGCACCACGTAGCGGCGGCGGGGGAACATGATGTCCAGCTCCTCCTGCTCCTCGATGTCCACCGCAATGCAGAAGGTGTGGATGCCCAGCGAACCGTTCTCCTCGCAGGCCTTCCGCACGTCGTGATGCGCGTAACGGGTCTGGGGGTCGTACTCGGTGTCCATCGGTCGGCCGTCGGTCAGCAGGACGATGAGCCTGGTCCTGGCGGGCTGTTGGGCGAGCTTCCGTCCGGCGTGCCGGAGGGCCACGCCGATGCGGGTGGAGGAGCCGGGCCGGGCGCCTCGGAGGCGGGACTCCGCCTCGTCGTCCCAATCCTCCCCGAAGTCCTTGAACCGGTAGAACAGGCAGTTCTCGCGGCCGTTGCCGGTGAAACCGTATATGCCGAACTCGTCCCCCAGTTCGCCGAGCCCGGCCGCCAGCATGCCGGCGGCCTCTTTCTCCACCTCGATGACGTCCCCGCGGTCGCTCTCCCTGCCGGTCGAGCCGCTGACGTCCATCAGCAGGGCGGTGGCGACGTCGCGCCGGTTGAGCCGCGGCTTCACCCAGAAGCGCACGCGCGGGGAGGCGTTGGCCTTCCGGAGGGTGATGAAACGGACCAGCGAGTCGATGTCGATGTAGTCCCCGCTTTGAAGGTATTTCTCCCGCGTCACGAGGTCAGGTTGGAGCCGCTGGAACAGCCTCTTGACCCGGGCAACGCTGCGGCGGAACTCCTCGTCGGGAGGATGCGGTTCGCCGCGGGGCTCGGGGCGCACCTCCTGCAGTGAGCACCAGTCGCGGTAGTAATCGTTTTCCAGCCCGTTCCATTCGTCGTAGAGGTAAGCGGCACGGACGCCCGGCCCCTCCTCCTCTTCCTCTTCTTCCTCCGGTCCTTCTCCCTCGCCCTCCTGGGCTGTCTCCTGACGCGCAGCGGGGCTGAGCGCATCCGCGTCCGGGGCCGACTCCTCCCCGCCGGCACCCATGTCCAGCACGACGCTATCGGCGGGCGCGGCGCCGGGCCGGAGCGGGAAACTGAAGTCGGGGAAGAAACTGAGCGGCCTCGCGCGGAACCCGCGGCCATCGGAGCGGAGCCATTCGGGCAGCCCGTCCCAGCACTCCCGCATGGCGCAGAGCACTTCCCGGTGGTCGTCGGCGTCAGCGGCGATGCCCTCCAGCCACTCGGCCAGCGCCCGGAGGTCCTCCGGCAGCCGGTCGCGGGGGAGGTCTCCGGCGGCCCATTTGAGGGTCTGCTCCGCCGGACCTTCGGCGGGGCGGGCGTCGACCTCGGCGGCGGTCACCTCGCGCAGCATGCCGGCGGCACCGGGATAGCGGCGCCTGGTCAGGGTCAGGAGGCGCCGGACCTCGGCGAGCTGCAAGAGGAACCCGCAGAGGCCCGGGGCGGGGGCCCCGGCGCGTCTGCAGACTTCGTGGATGTTCTCGGCGCCCTCCTCGCCGTGCCGGGAGCAGAATCCCCCGTGCCCGTAGCACACACCGGCCAGGATGGCCGTCAGCAGGTAGTAGGAGCGATTGAGGCTTTTCGTGCTGAAGGTGGAGACACGCTCCGGCAGGTAAAGGTGGTCGCAGCCGCAGACCACCGTTGAGCCGTACTCCAGCAGGTCGTCGGAGTCGAGCTTGCTGATGGTGTCGACGTTTACCGAACGCCCCGCCACGGCCCGGAAAAGCCGCCCCATGCGGTCTTTCATGCGGTCCAGCCGGCAGCAGCGTCCGAGCCGTTCGGCGACGGCGGCGGCGGATTTCAGCTCGAGCTGGAAGAAGCTGAGGCCGCTCTCGGGGTTTCTGCGGAAGACCTCGACGCCGTTCTCGATGAAATCCGGCATCTCCTCCGGGGTAAGCCGCGATCTGACCCGAGGGTAGCCGGCCAGGAAGCTGAGGGCGAGTTCGGCGTCGGTTTCCTTCAGGCGGGCTGCCCACCCAAGCAGCATGCGGGTCTCCTCGGGGGCCGCGGGGAGGCGGTCCTCGCTCCAGAGCTGGAAGTAGCGCTTGCCGAGGTAGACCCGGTCCTCCGCCAGCCCCGCCCCCAGGTCGCGCCAGTGCTCGAAGAGCGTGGGCACCCGGAGCAGCCATCCGGCGGGGCCGTCGAGCGCGGAGAGGAACTCCTTCAGCACGTAGTCGTAGCCGGCCTCGGGCTGCTCGGCCAGCAGGGGGCCGCAGACGTCGGCGGGACGGCGGGTGGTGCGGTTGAGCAGGCCCTTGCGATAGAGGCTGTCCAGCAGCCGCCGGAACTGCTCTCGGTAGCCCCAGGTGACCCTCCGGAGGGGGAACCCCCGGTAGAGGTCATCGGCCTCCTCAGTCGGGCTGTTCGGCCTGTTCTTCATGCGCCAGGATGTCGCCGAAGTAGGCGTTGACGATGTCGTTGACCGACTCGATCATCTCGGGGTCGTCCGAGAGGACGTGGCTGACCGAGGTGGTGCAGGCGGTCAGGGGGTCCATGCCGTCCACGATGAGCCGTCCGGCGTAGACCAGCAGGCGGGTGCTGGCGCCTTCCTCGAGTCCGAAGCCCTTCAGCCGCCGGATCTCCCCGGCCATCTGCGCGAGGCGTTCGGCGGTTTCCTCGTCCACGCCGGTCTCACTGGTGACGATGCGGGTTTCGGTCTCGACGGGCGGGTATTCGAAGTTCAGCGAGGCGAACCGCTGCTTGGTGCTCTGCTTCAGGTCCTTGACCACGTTCTGGTAGCCGGGATTGTAGGAGAGGACCATCATGAAATCCTCGTGTGCGCGGAGCACCTCGGCCGTCTGGTCGATGTAGAGCATGCGTCGGTCGTCGGTGAGGGAGTGGATTATGACCGTGGTGTCCTTGCGCGCCTCGACGATCTCGTCGAGGTAGCAGATCCCCCCGTAGCGGACCGCCAGGGTCAGGGGGCCGTCCTGCCAGATGGTTTCGTTGCCTTTGAACAGGAAGCGCCCCACCAGGTCGGCCGCGGTCAGGTCCTCGTGGCAGGAGACGGTGATCAGCGGCAGGTCCAGGTGGCTGGCCATGTGCTCGACGAAGCGGGTCTTCCCGCAGCCGGTGGGTCCTTTGAGGATCAGGGGCACCCTCTGGCGGAACGCGTGCTGGAAAAGCTCCTCCTCGTTGCCCTGCTGGATGTAGTTGGGGCGGTTTTTGACGCGGAATTCGTCCATTATCTCGGCGGGTTCCATGCGCGATACCTCGGAGAGAGATGGAGGAGCGTCGCCCTCCCGCGCGGGCGGACGCCCGGCGGCCCGAAGCCGCCCGACCCAAACAGTCTATTCTATCATAGCCGACCCACCCCGAACAGCCGAAGGGGATTTCCGGGGTGGGGACGGCTCAATGGCCCTGCGGCAGGAGGCCTGATGCGCCAGTGGGGTCGGTGCACACGCCCGGAGCCACCGTTTGGGGCCGGGCCTCCGCTGCAACCGAGGTGGTCGAGTTCCCTCAGAATTCCTGCCAGCTTCCTCCCAGCCACATCATTCCCGCCAGGTCGGCGTCTAGCGGGTGGGCCGGCTCGCCCGTGTGGGATGTGAAGATGTTGGTGTCGGCCTCCACTCCGTAGCGCTCGCTCGCGGCGGCACCCATCTTCTTCACGTGGGGGTTGGGGACGTAGGGGGTGCCCTGGCCGAGCACGCCGGGAAGGCCGTCCCACTCCTGGGGAAGCCACTCCACGTGCAGGTCGACGAACAGGAAGTGGCCGCCCTCGGCGTGGTTGTTCCGTCCCATCCACATCCTGGCTCCGGCCGGCGAAGTCCACACCCCGTGGGCGCATTCGTCGCCGTAAACGGGCCTGAGAGGGGACGCCGTGCGGAGCAGGCGGCGGCCGGCGGGTCGGCCGCCGTCGTAGAAGTAGCTGGGAGGCCGGGGCGCCCCGCGCTCCTCGAACCGATCGCAGTTCAGAAAGTCCGTGCCCTCGGCGTTCATCAGCACCTCGTCCTCCGTGGAGGGGCACTGGAACATCTCGACCTTGCTGACGTAATCGGGATAGAGTTCAGCCAGCGAGGCGGTGGGGTCCGGGCGCTGGGGCCGGCCGGGAGTGACGCTGCGTCGCGCCGACGGCCACCGATCGTGGTCCGTCTGGAAAAGGGACATGGCCGTTCCCACCTGGCGTTCGCGGGAGAGGCATCGGAAGCGGCGGGACCTCGTCTGGGCATCCTCCAGGGCGGGTAGCAGAATGAGAGCGAGGATGGTGATCAGGATGATCACCACCGCCATCTCGATGAATGTAAAGGCCCTTCTCACTGCCGTCCCCCTCGCCAAGCTGAGTTGATCGAGGTGAGCCCGGCGCATCGCCGCGCGCCCTCAAGCCGCCCCTTCCGGGCCGGCGCGCTCCCAGATTGCGCCGTGGTTTACCGGTCCGCAGCCGTCGCCGAGACGGAGGGGTCTCTTCAGCGCCCGCTGCAGTGCGTCCCTGGCCCACTGGACCGCCGCGGGCACGGCCATGCCCCGGGCGAGGCCGGTGGCGATGGCGGCCGAGTAGGTGCAGCCGGTGCCGTGGGTGTCGGAGGTCTCCACGCGCGGCCGGCTGACCTCCACGAAATCCTTCCCGTTGAACAGCAGGTCCGTCGGCTCGCCCGCCAGGTGCCCTCCTTTCACGAGGACCCACTGCGGACCGAGATGGTGGATGCGTCGAGCCGCCTCGCGCATGTCCTCCAGGTCGGTCACGGGGATGCCGGCCAGTTCGGCGGCCTCCGGCAGGTTGGGCGTCACCACGATGGCCAGGGGCAGCAGATCGTCCCGCAGCACGGCCCGGGCGGAGGCCGCGAGAAGGGAGTCTCCGCTTTTGGCCACCATGACGGGATCGATCACCAGGGGGCGGATGTCGTGCCGCCGGACGCGGTCCGCAACCGTCTCCACGATGGCGGCCTCGGCGAGCATGCCGGTTTTGGCGGCGTCCACGCCGATGTCCTCGGCCACGGCGTCGATCTGTTCGGCCACGAAGTCGGGCGTGACGGGGAAGACACCGCTGACGCCGACGGTGTTCTGGGCGGTCAGGGCGGTGAGGGCGGACATGCCGAAGCCGCCCAGTGCGGTGATGGTCTTCAGGTCGGCCTGTATGCCGGCGCCTCCGCCGCTGTCGCTGCCCGCTATGGTGAGGACTCTCGGCACCATGTGTGCCCCCGGAGCCGGTGAACCGCCGGGATGGGGTGAACTTGAAATGGCACGAGCACGACATTACGATAAGGAATTAACTTATATACCACAAGGATAAGCCGCCTCCGCCGGTCGGGAGGGCGGCTTCCCGCCCCGTCTCCCGCACGCAGATTCCGCCGACGGCGTAACCTGCCCCCTGCTGGAGAGGCGCGGCATTCCGAAGGGATAGAGGACGATGGCGCTGCTGGTGCTAAAATTCGGGGGCAGCTCGGTGGCTACCCCGGAGAAGATGAAGCGGGCGGCACGCCGGGCGGTTGCCGAGGGCGAGGCAGGGAACGAGGTGATGGTCGTCGTCAGCGCCATGGGAAACCGCACCGACGAGCTGATCGAGCTGGCCGAGCAGATCAACGCCGACCCCAGCCCCCGCGAGATGGACGTGCTGATGGCGGTGGGCGAGCAGATGTCGGTGGCCCTGCTGGCCATCGCCATCCACCAATTCGGCCACGGGGCCATCAGCCTGACCGGCGCGCAGGCCGGCATCCGCACCGACGCAGTCAGCCGCAAGGCACGCATCAAGGCCATCGACACCGCCCGGCTCCGACGGGAACTGGACCAGGGGCAGGTCGTGATCGTGGCCGGTTTCCAGGGCGTTGACCGCGAGGACAACATCACAACGCTGGGGCGGGGAGGTTCCGATACCACCGCCGTGGCGCTGGCCGCAGCCATGGGTGCCGAAAGGTGCGACATTTACACGGACGTGGCCGGGGTCTATACCGCAGACCCTCGCCTGGTGCCGGACGCACAATGGATACCCCGCATGGACTACGACGAACTGCTGGAACTGGCCAGCCTGGGGGCCAGCGTGATACACTCCCGGGCGGTGGAACTGGCAAAGCGCTACGCGGTGCCTTTCCGGGTCAGGCCCAGCTACAGCCAATCGGAGGGAACCCTGGTGACCGACTTGACCGGCGAGATGGAGCAGGTGGACGTACGGGGCGCAGCGCTGGAGACCGATGAGGCGAAGATCACCATCCGCGATGTCCCGGACCAGCCCGGCGTGGCCGCCAGAATCTTCAGCGAAATCGCCCGCGCCAAAGTCAACGTGGACGTCATCGTGCAGAACGTCAGCCAGCAGGGAAAGGCGGACCTGAGCTTCACCGTCCCAGAGACCGACCTCGCCAGGGCCATGGAGGTCACCCGGTCCCTGGCCGAAGAGCTGGGCGCCCCGGCTGTGGAGAGCGACAGCGACATCGCAAAGGTCAGCATGGTGGGCGTCGGAATGCGCAGCCACTCGGGAGTGGCCGAGAGGATGTTCAGCGCACTGGCCGAGGAGAAGATCAACATCCTGATGATCAGCACCTCCGAGATAAAAGTCTCCTGCGTTATTGCCGGCCGGGAGGGACAGCGCGCCCTGCGGGCGGTGCATCAGGCTTTCGAGCTGGGCAAGGAGGCGGCTGAGGAGCAATGAGCGAAGCGGAAAAACAGGTTTACCTCTACGACACCACCCTGCGGGACGGCTGTCAGGCCGCCGGAGTCACCCTGTCCCTGGAAGACAAGCTGGATGTGGCCGAGCGGCTGGACGCCCTCGGCGTCCACTACATCGAGGGCGGATATCCGCTCTCCAATCCCAAGGACGAGGAGTTCTTCGTCCGGGTCGGCGAGCTGGACCTGAAGACCGCCCGAATCGCCGCCTTCGGCAGCACGCGCCGTGCGGACAAAACCGCCGAGGAGGACGTCGGCCTGCGGGCCGTGCTGGAGGCCGACACGCCGGTCGTCACCATCGTGGCCAAGGCGTGGGACTACCACGTCTCCGAGGTCATCGGCGCGACCCTGGAGGAGAACCTGCACATGGTGGAGGATTCGGTCCGCTTCCTGAAGGAGGCGGGCCGGGAGGTCATCTTCGACGCCGAGCACTTCTTCGACGGCTGCAGGAGCAACGCGGAACACGCGCTGAAGGTGTGCCGCGTCGCCGCCGATGCCGGGGCGGACCACGTGGTGCTCTGCGACACCAACGGGGGCAGGCTTCCCCATGAAATAGCCCGGCGGACGGCCGAGGTGGTCGAAGCCGTCGACTGCCCCGTGGGCATCCACTGCCACAACGACGGCGGTCTGGCCGTGGCCAACAGCCTGGCGGCGCTCCGGGAGGGGGCCGTCCAGGTGCAGGGCACCCTCAACGGCCTGGGGGAGCGGACGGGCAACGCCGACCTCTGCGTCATCATCCCCATCATCAACCTCAAGACGGACATGCGCTGCGTCAGCGACCGGCAACTGCGCAGGCTCACCGAAGTATCCCGTTTCGCCTACGAGGCGGCAAACCTGATGTACGACCCCCGGCAGCCTTTCGTGGGGGCCAGCGCCTTCGCCCACAAGGGCGGGCTGCACGTGGACGCCATGCGGAAGGCCGACAAAGCCTACGAGCACATCGATCCCGCCCTGGTGGGGAACGAGCGACGCTTCCTGCTGAGCGAACTCTCCGGCCATGCCAGCATGCTGGAGAAGGTGGAGAAATACAACATCACCCACGACCGGGAAACCGTCACGGCCCTGCTGGACCGGCTCCAGAACCGGGAGAACGAGGGTTACCAGTACGAGGCCGCGGAGGCATCCTTCGAACTGCTGGCCCGGCAGGTGACCGGGCGTTTCGTGCGCCACTTCGACGTGCAGTCCTATCACGTAAGCTGCATCCGCCAGGCCGACGGTCAACTGGTGACCGACGCCGCCGTCAAGGTCACGGTCGAGGGCGAGCAGATGCACACCGCCAGCGAAGGGGACGGCCCGGTCAACGCCCTGGACGGCGCCCTCAGGAAAGCCGTCGAGCCGCATTACCCCGGGCTGAAGAAGATGCGGCTGACCGACTACAGGGTCCGTGTCACCAACCCCAAAGCCGCCACCGCCGCCCGCGTAAGGGTGGTGATCCAGAGCACCGACGGCGAGAAGGTCTGGGGTACTGTGGGCGTAAGTGAGAACATCATCGACGCCAGTTGGGAGGCCCTCATCGACAGCGTCGAATACACCCTCATGATGGACGAAGGGGATACGAATTCTGAAGGCTGAAGTCTGAAGTCTGAAGTAACGGCAACGAATGGAGTCGAATGGTCAGGCTACAAGGGTTAAGTGCTCTGTAGAAGTCATGCCTGATCCGCCCGAGCACCTGCTCCCGATGTCATTGTGAGGGAGCGCACCTTTTGCGAGCGAAGAATCTCTTCGTTCGGTTCAACGCACCTGGCCCGCCGGGGCGGTAAAGCACGGCGCAGCAAAACGGCGAGATGCGTTCGGCGCCCGAAGGTAAGGCGCCTCAGCATGACGGCGCGGCAGGCGCCGGGCCGATTTGAGTGCCGACGGATGCTTTCTACAAATCAGTTCCAGAACTTCTGTGGGTCTTCCATCTGTGTCTATCAGTGTTAATCAGTGTCTGGCGTTTTTCGTTTCCTTTTCGCCCGTCGGCAGTTTTTCATCCGTGTCCGGCCGGGGCGGTAAAGTACGGCGTGGCAGGCGCCCCGCCGATTCGAGTGCCGATGGAGGCTTTCTACGAATCAGTTCCAGAACTTCTGTGGGTCTTCCATCTGTGTTTATCTGTGCCCATCTGTGTCTGGCGTTTTTCGTTTCTCTTTTCGCCTGTTGGGAGTTTTTGATCAGTGTCCGGCCGGGGCGGGAAAGTACGGCGTGGGAGGCGCCCCGCCGATTCGAGTGCCGACGGATGCTTTCTACGAATCAGTTCCAGAACTTCTGTGGGTGTTCCATCTGTGTCTATCCGTGTTAATCAGTGTCTGGCGTTTTTCGTTTCTCTTTTCGCCTGTCGGGAGTTTTTGATCAGTGTGCGTGCGGACGGTAAAGCACGGCGTGGCGGAACGGCGAGATGCGTTCGGCGCCCGAAGGTAAGGCGCCTCAGCATGACGGCGTGGCAGGCGCCCGGCCGATTTGGGTGCCGACGGATGCTTTCTACAGAGCACCTTGGCCCTTGGCTCTCGTGCCGTTTCCGTTCCTGCAGACCCGCCACAGGCGGGTAAAACGCATAATTCGGAATTCATAATTCAGAGGTTTCCTTCCATGCCCCCTCAGTTGCCCAGCGAGTACGAGCCCGGCCGAATAGAGAGCGAGATATACCGCTTCTGGCTGGAGGGCAAGCACTTCCACACCGAGCCCGACCGGCCCGGGGAGAGCTACACCATCGTGATCCCACCCCCCAACGTGACGGCCGAACTCCACATGGGTCACGCCCTCAACAACACCCTTCAGGACATCTACGTCCGGTTCCGCCGCATGCAGGGGCGAAACACCCTCTGGCTGCCCGGCACCGACCACGCCGGCATCGCCACCCAGAACGTCGTGGAGCGGCAACTGGCCAAAGAGGGCCTTCACAGGCAAGACCTCGGCCGGGAGGCTTTCATCGAGCGGGTCTGGCAGTGGAAAGACGAATACGGCAACCGGATTATCGAACAGCTCAAGCGCCTTGGCTGCTCCTGCGACTGGGACCGGCAGCGCTTCACCATGGACGAGGGACTGAGCCGGGCGGTGCTGGAGACCTTCGTCCGGCTCCACGAGAAGGGCCTGATCTATCGCGGCAAGTACATCGTCAACTGGTGTCCCCGCTGCCGCACCGCGCTCTCGGACATCGAGACCGAACACGAGGAGCACGAGGGACACCTCTGGTACATCCGCTACCCGCTGAAGGACGCGCCCCGGCCCTACCTGACGGTGGCCACCACCCGGCCGGAAACCATGCTGGGCGACACGGCCGTGGCGGTGCATCCCGAGGATGAGCGGTTCGACCACCTGGTGGGCGCCACCTGCGTTTTGCCCGTTCTGGAGCGGGAGATTCCGGTGATCGCCGACCCCTGGGTGGACCCCCAGTTCGGCACCGGCGCCGTGAAGGTCACCCCCGCCCACGACCCCAACGACTGGCAGATTGCCCGGCGCAACGATCTGCCCGCCGTCGTGGTCATCGACGAGGACGGCGACATGACCCTGGAGGCCGGCGAGCGTTACGAGGGCATGGACCGTTTCGAGTGCCGGGAGGCCCTCGTTGAGGACCTCCGTGAGCGGGACCAGTTGGAGAAGATCGAGCCCCACGTCCATTCGGTGGGCCACTGCTACCGCTGCCACACCGTGGTGGAGCCCTACCTGTCGGACCAGTGGTACGTGCGCGTGAAGCCCCTGGCCGAGAAGGCGCTCGAGGCCGCCCGCGACGGGCGGGTCAGCTTCCATCCCGACCGATGGGTCAAGCTCTACAAAGTCTGGCTGGAAGAAGTGCGCGACTGGTGCATCAGCCGCCAGATCTGGTGGGGCCATCGCGTGCCGGTCTACTACTGCAACGCCTGCGAGGAGACCGTCGTAGCGCGCGAGAAGCCCGAGGAATGCCCCGAGTGCGGCGAGACGGAACTCCGCCAGGACGAGGACGTCCTGGACACCTGGTTCTCCAGCGCCCTCTGGCCTTTCAGCACACTGGGCTGGCCGGAGCAGACCGAAGACCTCCAGCGCTACTATCCCACCGACACGCTGGTGACCGGCCGGGACATCATCTTCTTCTGGGTGGCCCGGATGGTGATGATGGGCACGGAGTTCATGGGGGAGGTGCCCTTCAGCGACGTCTACATCCACGGCAACATCCTGGACGCTGAGGGACGGAAGATGTCCAAGTCCCTCGGCAACGGCATCGACCCGATCGAGATGATCGAGCAGTACGGCGCCGACGCGGTGCGGTTCTGCCTGGTCATGCTCTCCCCGGAGGGGCAGGACCTGAAGCTCAGCCCTTCGAAGTTCCAGATGGGGCGCCACTTCGCCAACAAGATCTGGAACGCCGCCCGCTTCACCCTGATGAACCTCTCCGGCGGGGCGCCGGAGGAAGAGGCACAGCTCACCTTCGAGGACCGCTGGATACTCAGCAGGCTCCAGGAGACCATCGAGTCGGCCACCGACGAGCTGGAATCCTTCCACGACCATCGGGCGGCGGCGCGCATCTACGATTTCTTCTGGCACGAGTTCTGCGACTGGTACCTGGAGAGCGTCAAGGCCCGCCTGCCCGGCTCCGCCACCGCCGGGGCCGCACGCGAGACGCTGGCCACGGTGCTGGACGCCGCGCTCCGCCTGCTCCACCCCTACATGCCGTTCCTGACCGAAGAGCTGTGGGCTCACCTGAAGGCGGCTGCTGGGGATGCCTCCCTCCGGGCCGCCGAGGAGATGCGGGCCGACGCTCTGGTGCGGGCCGCCTGGCCGGAGGGCGAGCCGGAGCGCCGCGACGCGACCGCCGAGGAGCACATGGACCTGCTTCAGGACGTCGTCGGCGCCGTCCGGAACCTCCGCAAGGAGAAGAATATACCGGAGCGGGAACCGGTGCCGATCGCCGTCAGCTCCCCCGACGCCGAAACCGATGACGTGTTGGGCCGGCATGAGGACTTCCTCTGCGAGATGGCCCTGATCGGCGAGCTGCGGCACGGCGTAAATGCCTCCAAGCCGCCCCAGTGCGCCACCGGGGTCGTGGGAACAATCGAGATTTTCATGCCCCTCACGGACCTGATCGACCTGGAGGACGAGCGGGAGCGGCTCAGCAAGCGCCGCCGCGACCTGCAGGAGCAGATAGAGTCGGTGGAGAAGGTGCTGCGCAACCCGGATTTCCTGGCCAAGGCCCCCGAGGAGGTCGTGCAGCAGCGAATGGACCGTGCCGACGAACTTCGCGCCGAGCTGGAGGTAATCATCCAGAACCTCGCCGACCTCGAATAACCGCCCGCCGCGTCCGCGCGTTAGCTGGGGCCCCAAAGTGTGACTTCCCGCCGCGTTCTCCGCAGCCGGCCTGGGCCTCCGGAACCCCGCCAACCTTTTTTCCGGCTTCACACGGAAGGGCAGCCCTCTGTCTTTGCGGTCTCGTCTTTTGCGTGGCGCAAGTTCAGCGCGATCACGGGGAGGTGAAAGGGCGGGCCGCCGAGGGCCTTTCGGTTGCCCGGCCGGGGGGCGGCCGGTAAACTGGAGGTTTCTGTTGGGTATGCCCCCGATGCCACAGATGCGGCGCGTGCCGATGCAGGAGACACTGGACAGTATCTTCGCGGGCCACTCGCCCGAAGAGGGCGAACTCATCCCCATACTGCAGGACATCCAGGGGGCCGTCGGCTACCTTCCGCCGGAAGCGCTCTCGGCGACGGCCGAGTTCCTGAACATCCCGGAGACGGTCGTTTACGGGGTGGCCACCTTCTACAGCCAGTTCTACCTGACCCGCCAGGGCAAACACCGCATCAAGGTCTGCCAGGGGACGGCCTGCCACGTCCGCGGCGGCAAGCGCATCATGCAGGCCGTCCGGAGGAAGCTGGGCATCGACCCCGGCGAGACCACCGAGGATTACATGTTCAGCCTCGAACGGGTCGCCTGCCTCGGTTCCTGCGCGCTTTCCCCGGTTGTGATGGTCGACGGCCGGATCCACGGGGAAATGACCCCGTCGAAGACGGAGCAGCTCCTGAGCGGGCTGTCCGCTGAGGCCGAGTCCGAACCGGCCGTTCCTCAAGACGGGGAAACGGCGGAGCCTTCACAGTAACCCGAGACGCCATACCGTCGTGAGAAAACTGAATTCACCCTCCGAACTGGAAGAATTCCGCGCGGCCCTGCGGCGGGAGCGGGACCCTCAGAAGCTCCAGATTACCGTCTGCGGCGGCACAGGCTGCCGGGCGAACGGCAGCATGGAGGTCGCCCGGGAGCTGACCCGACAACTGGAGGAAAGGGGGCTGGAGGGCGACGTCGGACTGAGGATCAGCGGGTGCCACGGGTTCTGCCAGCAGGGCCCCGTTGTGGTGGTTGAGCCGGAAGGCATTTTCTACCGCCAGGTCGGCCGGGGGGACGTGGCGGCCGACGTCGGCGACATCATCGAGCAGACCGTAGAGGCCGGCCGCCCCGTGGAACGCCTGCTCTACGAGGACCCCGCCGGCGGCGAGAAGATCGTCCATTACGAGGACATCCCCTTCTATTCCCAGCAGTTCCGCATCGCGCTGCAAAACAACGGCAAGATTGACCCCCGCGACATCGGTGAATACGTTGCCGTTGACGGATACGCCGGGCTGGCAAGGGCGCTGCAGATGGAGCCCGAGGAGGTCATCGGCTGGATCCGGGAGTCCGGGTTGCGCGGGCGGGGCGGGGGCGGATTCCCCACCGGCCTGAAGTGGTCTTTCTGCCGGGATGCGGCCGACAGGTCGGTTCGTTACATCATCTGCAACGCCGATGAGGGCGACCCGGGGGCGTTCATGGATCGGTCGCTGATGGAGGGCGACCCCCACTCGGTGCTGGAGGGGATGGCGATCGGCGCGTGGGCCATAGCGGGCGGAATGTGCCGCCCGGCCGGCTACATCTACATCCGCTCCGAGTACCCGCTCGCCGTGCGCACGGTCCGGGAGGCGATTCAGCAGGCCGAGGATCTCGGAGTGCTGGGGGACAACATCCTGGGCACCGATCTCAGCTTGCACGTCAAGGTCAAGGAGGGGGCGGGCGCGTTCGTTTGCGGCGAGGAAACCGCACTGATGAAGTCCATCGAGGGCCAGCGTGGGATGCCGAGGCCCCGGCCGCCGTTCCCCGCCCGGAAGGGCCTGAACGACAAGCCGACCAACATCAACAACGTGGAAACCTGGGCCAACGTGCCCCGCATCCTCTGCAACGGGCCGGAGTGGTACGGCGACATCGGAACCGAACACAGTAAGGGGACGAAGGTCTTCAGCCTGGTCGGCAGCATCCGCAACAGCGGCCTCGTAGAGGTCCCCATGGGCATGTCGCTCAGCGAGATCGTCTTCGACATCGGGGGCGGCATCCCCGAGGGCAAGCGCGTCAAGGCCGTCCAGACCGGCGGCCCTTCGGGCGGCTGCATCCCGGCCGGGATGATGAACATGCCGGTCGATTACGAGGCGCTGGCCGAGGCCGGCTCGATCATGGGGTCCGGCGGGCTCGTCGTGCTGGACGAAGACGCCTGCATGGTGGACATCGCCCGCTATTTCGTGGATTTCACCCAGAGCGAGTCCTGCGGCAAGTGCGTTCCCTGCCGGCTCGGAACCCTCCAGATGCTGGAGATACTGGACGACATCGCCGCGGGCCGGGCCGAGCTGGAAGATATCGACCTTCTGGGCGACATTGCCGAGGCGGTTAAGGTCGGCTCCCTCTGCGGACTCGGCCAGACCGCCCCGAACCCGGTTCTGACCACCATCGAACACTTCCGGGACGAGTACGAGGCCCACATCCGGGACGAGAAGTGCCCGGCCGCGGTCTGCGAGGGCCTCGTGGAGGCCGCCTGCAAGCACACCTGCCCGGCGGGCGTGGACGTGCCCCGTTACCTCCGCTGCATCGCCGACGGACGCTTCGAGGAGGCGCTGGCGGTTATCATGGAGCGGCTGCCCTTCCCGGCGGTCTGCGGGCGGGTCTGCGTGCATCCCTGCGAGGCGCGGTGCCGCCGTGCTCTGCTGGACGAGGCGGTCGCCGTTCGCGCGCTGAAGCGCTTCGTCGCCGAGTCGGGCAGTGCCCCTCCCCCCGCCGCCGAAGCCGTCCCCCCGACCGGCAAGAAAGTCGCCGTGGTGGGCAGTGGGCCGGCGGGCCTGACGGCCGCCTACTGCCTGGCGAGGCTGGGCCACGAGGTGGAGGTGTTCGAGAAGGAAGAGCAGCCGGGAGGCACGCTGCGCACCGGCATCCCGGCCTTCCGACTGCCCCGAGAGGTCATCGACCGGGACATCGAGCGGATCCGCCGCAGCGGCGTCGCCATACACACCGGGTGCGAGGTGGAGTCACCCGTGGAGCTGACGAAAGGCGGGTTCGACGCGGTGCTGCTGGCCTGCGGCGCTCCCCGGGGGCTGACGATGGGGATACCCGGGGAGGAGGACCGACGGGTGTATGACTGCCTGAGTTTCCTCCGTCGGGCCAACCTCGGCCGGCCGGTGGAGCAGGGAGAGAGCGTGGCGGTGATCGGGGGAGGGAGTTCGGCGATGGACGCCGCCCGGACGGCGCTCAGAATGGGTGCCGAGGAAGTCTGGGTCATCTACCGCCGCACACGCAGCGACATGCCGGCTGCCGACGAGGAGGTGGAGCGCGCGCTGGAGGAGGGCGTGAAGTTCGAACTGCTGGCCAACCCCGTCGCCGTCCACACGGGGGATCGGCTTACGCTGGAGTGCGTCCGCATGGAGCCGGGCGCCGTTGATTCAAGCGGCCGCCGGCGACCGGAACCCGTCGAGGGCAGCAACTTCAGCCTGGCGGTGGACACCGTCGTGATGGCGATAGGGCAGCGGCCCGAGCCGATGGCCGAAGTGGAGTCCGACAAACGGGGAAGGCTCAAAGTGCGGAGGGAGACGCTGGAGACCAGCCGGCCGGGAGTCTTCGCGGCCGGCGACGTAGTTACCGGGCCCGGCTCCATCATCGAATCCGTCGCCGCCGGCCGCCGCGCCGCCGAAGCCATGGACCGCTACCTGGGCGGCTCCGGTGATATAGAGGAGACCTTCGCACCGCTCGAAGAAAAAGATCAGCTTGAACTGCCCGAAGAGCAGCAAGAACAGCCCCGCGTTGAGATACGCACCCGAAGTCCCCGGGAGAGAATCCTGGATTTCGGAGGGGTGGAATTGATCTACACCGAGGAACAGGCACGCCGGGAAGCCGCCCGGTGCCTGCGGTGTGACCTGGAGGAGACCGAAGAAGCGTGAATCAGATCACCCTCACCATCGACGGCCGCCCGGTAACCGTCACCGAAGGCGCCACCGTGCTGGAGGCGGCCCGGCAGGAGGGCATCTACATACCGACGCTGTGCTACGACGAGGACATGGAGCCCTGGGGCGCCTGCCGCATGTGCCTGGTCGAGATCGAAGGCAGGGACGAGATGGTCACCGCGTGCACCACCGAAGCCGCCGAGGGGATGGTGGTGCGCACCGACACGGACGCCGTCAACGAAGTCCGCCGGACCATCTGCGAGATGCTCATCGCCGATCACCCCGAGGACTGCCTCACCTGTGCCTCCAACCAGCGCTGCGAGCTGCAGGAGGTGGCGGCCTACCTGGGCGTGCGCGAGCAGCGCCTCCGCCCGACTGCCGTCGAGAAAGAGATCGACGACAGCAACCCGTTCTTCGTCCGCGACCTCTCCCGCTGCATCCTCTGCGGGCGTTGCGTGCGCGCCTGCCGGGAACTCCGTGCCGTCGGCGCGATCGGCATGGCCGGACGCGGATACGACAGCCGGGTGGCCACCTTCCGGGATCAGCCGATCGACGTAACCGTCTGCGAGAGCTGCGGGGAGTGCATCGACCGGTGTCCGACCGGCGCCCTGTCGGTCAAGTCCGAGGTGCTGCCGCCGACCGACGAGGTGAAGACGACCTGTCCCTACTGCGGCTGCGGCTGCGGCCTGATACTCGGCATCCGGGGGCCGCGGATCGTGCACGTGGAGGGGGATGCGGATCACGCCGTCAGCAGGGGCAGCCTCTGCGCCAAGGGCAGGTTCGGCCTGGACTTCGTCGGCGCCGAAGACCGGCTCAGCCGCCCCCTGGTCCGGCGGAACGGGGAGCTGGAAGAGACCACCTGGGAGGAGGCCCTGGACCTGGTGGCCGAGGGCCTCGGCCGCGTCGTCGAGGAGCACGGTCCCGACGCGGTGGCCGGCCTCTCCTCCGCCAAGTGCACCAACGAGGAGAACTACCTTTTCCAGAAGTTCATGCGGGTGACCGTGGGCACCAACAACGTGGACCACTGCGCGCGGCTGTGCCACGCCTCCACCGTCGCCGGCCTGGCGCGGGCCTTCGGCAGCGGCGCCATGACCAACTCGATCGAGGAGATAGAGCACGCCGACTGCATCCTGGTGACCGGCTCCAACACCACCGAGGCCCATCCCATCATCGCTCTGAAGATAAAGGCGGCCGTCAGGCGTCACGGCGCGCGCCTGATCGTCGCCGACCCCCGGAAGATCGACCTGGTCCGGTTTGCCGACCTCCACATGCGGCAGCAGTCGGGAACGGACGTGGCCCTGTTCAACGCCATGATGAAGGTCATCCTGGAGGAGGACCTCTGGGACCGGGACTACGTGGAGGAAAGGTGCGAGAACTTCGAGGCCTTCCGGGAGGAGATCCAGCGGGTGGACGTGGAGGAATGCGCCGAGATCACCGGCGTCGCCGCCGGGGGCATCCGGGAAGCCGCACGCCTCTACGGCAGCGCCGACCGGGGCAGCATCATCTACTCGATGGGCATCACCCAGCACACCACGGGGACCGACAACGTGCTGAGCCTCGCCAACCTGGCCATGCTGACGGGCAACGTGGGCCGGGAATCGACCGGCGTCAACCCCCTGCGCGGCCAGAACAACGTGCAGGGCGCCTGCGACCTGGGCGCTCTGCCGAACGTCTATTCCGGCTACCAGAAGGTGGACGATCCGGAGGTGCAGGAGAAGTTCCAGTCCGCCTGGGAGGCCCGCCTCTCCGACCGTCCCGGCCTGACGGTGGTGGAGATGATGAACGCCGCCCACGCGGGCGCGGTGAAGGCCATGTACATCATGGGCGAGAACCCCATGCTGAGCGACCCGGACATCGGACACGTCGAGGAGGCCCTGAAGGAACTGGACTTCCTCTGCGTGCAGGACATCTTCCTCTCGGAGACGGCCGAGCTGGCCGACGTCGTGCTGCCCGCCGCCTGCTTCGCCGAGAAGAACGGCTCCTTCACCAACACCGAGCGGCGCATCCAGCGCGTGCAGAAGGCCCTGGCCCCCCCGGGCGAGGCCCGGCCGGACTGGCAGATCATATGCAGCCTCTCCGAGCGCATGGGCCGGCCGATGAGCTACGGAAGCGCCCTGGAGATAACCGACGAGATAGCCTCCGTCACGCCGATATACGGCGGAATCACCTCGGACCGCCTCGACGGCGACGGGCTCCAGTGGCCCTGCCCCGATGCGGACCACCCGGGGACGAAGTTCCTGCACGCGGGGGAGTTCCGCCGGGGACTCGGTAAGTTCCACCCCACCCCCTTCCGGGAGGCGGCAGAGCTTCCCGACGACCAGTTCCCCTACATCCTGACCACGGGCCGCTTTCTGTATCATTTCCACACCGGGACGCTGTCCCGTCGCTCGCCCGGTCTGGAGGAGGTCTGTCCGCCGGCGCCTTTTGAGATTCACCCCGAAGACGCGGCCCGAGAGGGCATCGAGGAAGGCGACCAGGTCCGGCTCAGCACGCGCCGGGGCACGGTCACCGCCCGCGCCGTGGTCACCGAGAGGTCCCCCCGGGGCACCGTCTTCATGCCGTTCCACTTCCGCGAAGCCCCCGCCAACGCGTTGACCAACCCGGCCCTGGACCCCATCGCCAAGATCCCCGAGCTGAAGGTCTGCGCCGTCCGACTGGAGAAAGCCGCCGAACCCTCCGACTGACCTCGGATCCGCCGCGCCGGCCCTTGCGCCCGTACGTTTGACAGACCATCCCGCCGGCGCACGACGGCAACTTCGGTCCGCGCTTGAACAACCGGCGCTCGTGAAGCGACCCATCCCCCGGGAGATGGCCATGCTGAAGCACGCTGCAATGTGGACGATGGTTGTCCTCCTGGCGGCGGCAGCGCGGGCAACGCCGACGGTACGGTCGAACGGGAGCTGGTGGCGGCGCCCGAACCGGCACAGGTGGACGCCGTCGTTACCCGGGTGCGCCCCGGCGCGCTCCCTCGACCTGCACGCGGTCGTCCAAGACTGGGAAGAACGACTGCCTGCGCATCGGCTTCGACGTCCGGGGGGACGGGACGCTCGGCCGCGCGGAGGACGCCCGGATACTCGGCCCGGGAGACGCCTCCATCGCCTTCTCCCTCACCGACGACGGATCGGCCGCCTGGGCCGACTTCCGCAGCCCCGCAGGGGCGTTACATACACAGCCCGGGGCGCAGCCCCGGGAAAATGGCCGGCAATAGACCAACCAGCCCTGAAAGGGCGTGACATAGCCGGTCAGGTTGCGAGGTGTCCCCGGGGACACGGGGGGATGTCCGGCTGCGGTCGCTATGTTTCGCCCCTACAGGGCTCAACCATTTGGGGGTGCACCCGTGCCCCCGGGGCTGCGCCCCGGGCTGGTATGTCGGGCTCCTACAGAGCCCACCAGCGGCCCCCACAGACACGAATTCAGCCCGTGCGAGCGGCCGATTGCCGCGAAAACCTATCCCGAGCGCAAGGCCTTCGCGGTAAACAGGTACCGTAGATGTTTAGCGTCGACGCCGCGGAGCGGCGCGGTCGTGCAGGCCCGGGCGAGCGACAGCAATGATCCAAATCGCCGGCTTTACCGTTTGGCGGATCATCGAGGGAGCAGCCTTCGAAGGAGTGCCCCGTCTCCTGCACACGGCACGGCGCAGCCCCGCAGGGGCGTTACATACACAGCCCGGGGCGCAGCCCCGGGAAAATGGCCGGCAATAGACCAACCAGCCCTGAAAGGGCGTGACATAGCCGGTCAGGTTGCGAGGTGTCCCCGGGGACACGGGGGGATGTCCGGCTGCGGTCGCTATGTTTCGCCCCTACAGGGCTCAACCATTTGGGGGTGCACCCGTGCCCCCGGGGCTGCGCCCCGGGCTGGTATGTCGGGCTCCTACAGAGCCGACCAGCGGCCCCCACAGACACGAATTCAGCCCGTGCGAGCGGCCGATTGGCGCGAAAACCTATCCCGAGCGCAAGGCATTCCCGCTAAACAAGTACTCCCGGCCCGGCTCCGAGCGGACCCTCCGCGGGAACCGAAGTGAAGCCGCCAAAAATGGGACGGCTCAGCGGCCGGCAACGTTGACAGCGCGCGGCCCGGGGCATAGGCTGATGAGAAGCGGGGCGCCCGGCGTTCCCGAAAACTGTGAGTCTCCGGTTCGCAATGGAGAAGTGGTCCATGAGAAGGCTGCTGGTGGTGGCACTGTTGGTGATGGTGTGCGCGGCATACGTCCGGGCCGACGAGACGATCTGGATCGAGGGCGAGACCCCGACGAACAGCTCTTTCAACCGGCACTCCTGGTACGGCAGCCAGGATGTGAACAGGGAGCTGCTGTCGGGGGGGAACTGGCTGGCTCACTATCATGAGCGCGTGCCGGCCGTCGCCACCTACACCTTCAACGTCGAGGAGGGGGGAGATTACACCTGGTGGCTCCGCTGCAATCCCTTCCAGATAGAGCACAGCTACTCCGTGGACCGGGGGCCCTGGAAAGAGCTGCCCACCACCGACGTCCGTGAGAGGACCAACCTGCTGACCAAGGGCATCGACATGCGGTTCATCGCCTGGGTGAAGGCCGGGGAGATGAAACTGAAGCCCGGGAAGCACAGCATCCGGCTGAAAGTGGAAGCCGGTGAGCGGGAGTCTCACGCAGGCATCGACTGCATGGCCCTGGTCAACTATCCCTGGGCGCCCTCCGGCACCGCCAGACCCGAGGGAGCACCCGCGCCGGAGGCCGGGGAGGGCGGCTCAGAAGGCGAATACGTCTGGATCGAGGGCGAGCGAGCGAACCGGAGCAACTTCAACCGGCACGACTGGTATTCCAGCACGGATGTGGACACCAGCCTGCTGTCCGGCGGCGCCTGGCTGGCCCATTACGACAAGAACCAGCCCGCGCTCGCGGAGTACCACTTCCGGATAGAGGAAGGGGGGACCTACGACCTGTGGATCCGCTGCAACCCCTTCCAGGTAAAGCACCGCTTCCTCATCGACCGGGGCAACCCCCGGGACCTTAAGTTGACCGACGTTCGGGAGAACGTCAACCTGCTGACCAAGGGCATCGACATCCGCAAGATCGCCTGGGTCAAGGCCGGTGAGTTCGAACTCTCCCCGGGACGGCATCGGGTGGTGATCCGCGTTGAGAAGGGCCAGCGGGAAGCCCATGGAGGCATCGACTGCATCTGTCTGGTTAACTTTTCCTGGGCCCCGACCGGGACGGCCAGGCCGGAGATCAAGGAGAAAGAGGAAGGCGGGCCGGGCGAGTGGTTCCCCATCTACCCCGACGACGACGAGTTCTCCGAGGAATCCATCACCGACATGCGGTCGGTGATTTCCGAGCACACCGGCGTCCCTGCGGGCAGGTTCGGCTTCGTCCAGAGCGACGGTGAGGATTTCGTCCTCAGCGAACGTCCCGGGAAACCGGTCAAGTTCTGGGGCCTCTGTGCCGGACCCGCCAAGACGCCGGAACTGCAGCGTCAGCAGGCGAAGTACTACGCCAAGCACGGCCTCAACATGCTGAGGAAGCACACCGTCCAGGCCGAGATCGGCCTGCTGGAGAAAGGCCCCGGGGGCGAGCGCCGTTTCGATCCGGAGAGGCTGGACCGCTTCGACCGCTGGTTCTCCATCCTGAAGGAAAACGGCATCTACATGACCTGGTCCTGCTTCTACCCGCACCGCATCACGCGGGAGGACGACTACCCTCCGCGCCTCTACGCGGAGCTTCCCGACCGCGGCAAGGGCAAAAGCACCTCCGGGTTCGTCAACTTCATGCCCCGGCTCCAGGACGCCGAATGGGAGTGGCTCAAGGCTCTGCTGCTCCACAAGAACCCCTATACCGGCCTTCGCTACGTGAACGATCCCGCCCTGGCGGTCATCGAAGTCCACAATGAGGATTGCATCTTCTTCCACAGCCCCCTGAACGACCTGGCCGCCGACGCCAAGTTCCCCCGCCACAGCGCCATCCTCAAACGCAGGTGGATGGAGTGGCTCAAAGACCGCTACGGCACCGACTCCGCCCTTCGGGAGGCCTGGGGCGCCGGCATGCGACCGGGTGATTCGGTCGACAACCCGGACATGGACATCTACGGTGCCTGGCAGTTGAGCGCGGAGGGGCCCGACTACGGCGATCCGGTCGGGCTGGTCCCGGAAGAGCGTCAACGGATGGGGGACTTCATCCGGTTCCTGACCGAACTGCAGCGCTCCTGCTACGCGAAGCGGCAGCGGCGGCTGAAGCAGCTTGGCTTCAACGGCTCCACCGTCTCAACCGCCTGGCGCGCCGGCGGGGCGGCCGCCGAGCCGGCCAACATCTGGTGCGACATGGCCATGGACGTGATCGACCGGCACAACTACTTCGGCGGCGGCGCCGGCGGGCACGGCATCGCCGAGGGCGAAGTCAGGAACGACACCCACATGGACGAGGTCGGCTCCCACCTGCTCTCCATCGGGTTCTACCAGGCGGAGCACATGCCCTTCATCGTCACCGAATGGACGCAGAAACCGCCGAACCAGTGGAAGGCCGAGGCGGCCCCCCTGTTCGCCTTCTACGGGATGGGTCTGCAGGGCTGGGACGGCTCCTATCACTTCGCCGGCGGCCGTCCGCGGATGGGCAGCGGGTGGCCCAACATGCGCGCATACGTAACCGAGACGCCCCACTTCATCGGGCAGTTCCCGGCCCTCGCCTTTGCCCTCTACCGGGGTCACGTCAGCCCCGCCCCCACCGCGGCCGCCCGTCGGCTGGAGCTGGAGGACATCTTCCAGGGCATAGACGCCCTCAACCAGGACTTCACCGGCGGGGGATACGACCAGAAAGAGCTGGTCGGCAACCTGCGGACGCCGAAGGAAGTGCTGGGCATCGGGCGCGTCACCGTTGACATCGGAGAAGATGTCGAACGGCCGGAACGGGCCGACTGGGACACACACTGGGACAGGACGGACAAGACCGTCGAGAGCATGACCGATGAGCTGCACTGGGATTACGGCGAGCGCGTGGTCACCGTCCGGACGCCCAGGACCCAGGGCATAATCGGGTTCGCCGGGGGGAGCACCTACGAGCTGCCGGGCGCGGAGGTCAGCGTTCGCACCCCCTTCGTGAGCCTGCTGTTCACCCCCCTGGACGACCGGCCACTGGCCGAATCGGAGCACGTCCTGATAACGGCGATGGCCCGGGATAAACAGACCGGCGCCCGCTACAATGAGGACGGAACCCGCCTGCTGGAGGCCGGGCGGCCGCCGCTGCTGCTGGAGCCGGTCCAGGCCGACATCACGCTGAAGGGCCCCGACGTCTCCTCGGTCAGGACGGTGGACATCTATGGGGTGCCCACCGACCGGGAGGTGGAGCGGGAGGGCAACAGCTTTACCATCGACGGGCGCTACCAGACCTACTACTACGAGGTCAAACGCTGAGGCGGCGGGGGGCCTTCTTCATCGACATCGCGAGACGCCAGCCGGGGAGGACGTAGATGGAACCTTTGAAGTCGAGGGCACGGCAACTGCTGCGGGAGTTCAAGGACGGTAACTACAGCTTCGGGCTGGGTGCCATCGAGCAGGCCGGCGAACTTGCCGACCGGATAGGGGAGCGGCTGCTGCTGGTGCGCGGGCGCTCCTGCGAGGAGAACGGCATGCTCGAGGGGCTGAAGACCGCCTTCGACCGCGCCGACCTCACCCTGGAGGGCGAGTGTCTCGGCGCCGCCCCGAACTCGCCCGTGGACGACGTGGAAAGGGTGCGCGACGAGATCGTCGGCCTCGAACCCGACGCCGTGGTGGGCCTCGGAGGCGGCAGCCTCATCGACGCCCTCAAGGGTTCCGTCGTGCTGGCCGCGCTCGGCGGCCGGTGCGAGGACTACTTCGGCGTGGACAAGGTGACCCGGAAGCTGGAGGCCGCCGGCGAGGAACTCACCCCCATGCTGGCCGTCCAGACGGCCAGCGGCTCCGCCGCCCACCTCACCAAGTACGCCAACATCACCGACATGGCCACCATGCAGAAGAAGCTGTTCATCGACCCGGCCGTGGTGCCCCCGGTCGCCGTTTTCGACTATCGGGCCACCATCACCATGGATGAGGAGTTCACCAAGGTGGGGGCCTTCGACGGCATCTGCCACCTGCTGGAGGTTTACTTCGGGTCGCCCTCGGGGCATCCGCGGCTGGATACCATCGAGGAGCTTGCCCCACTCGGCCTGGAACTGATCGTCGCTTCCCTGCCGGGCGTGATCGAGGAACCGGAAGACGAGGGCCTCCGGGAGAACATCGGGCTCGGCACGGACCTGGGCGGCTATGCCATCATGATCGGAGGCACCGACGGTCCCCACCTCAACAGCTTCTCGCTGGTGGACGTGATGGACCACGGCAAGGCCACCGCCCTCCTGCTGCCTTACTACACGTGCTTCTTTGCCCCGGCCATCCAGGACCGGCTGCTGGTGGTCGGCGGCCTGTACCAGAAATACGGCTACATCGACGAAAACGTCGAACTGAGGAAGCTTTCCGGCTCGGAGCTGGGCCACACCGTGGGAAGGGGCATGGCCCGGCTGGCCGGAAGCATCGGGTTCCCCACGAAGCTGGACGAGGTGCCCGGCTTCGGCGACGAGCACGTGGAACGGATGCTCTCGGCGGCCAGGGACCCGGCGCTGGCTTCCAAGCTGCAGGGTATGCCGATACCACTTGCTCCGGGCGAGGTTGACCGCTACATGGGCGGCATACTGGAGGCGGCCCGGAGCGGGGACTTCACCCGCATCACCCCGCACGAGGACTACGTCTGAGTGCCGGGTGCACGCGGAGAGCATCGGGTTGGGTTCATTGGGGTTTCACAGAACTACGAAGAGAGGGGGCGCGCGATGGAACGTCTGAACAGACGTGGGTTTTTCGCTGCGGCGGGGCTGGCCGGGCTGGGGACCCTCGGACTGCGGACCGCCGCGGCCGGTGAGGCAACTTCCCCCGGCGCCGTTGGCGAGCAGTTGATGGTGGAACACGGAGTTGTCCAGCGCCTGATGACCGTCTTCGAGGAGTGCGCCGACCGTCTCGAAGCGGGGCGCGACGTTCCGCCGGGGGCCATCGTCAACGCGGGCGCGTTGATCGACGAATTCGTCGAGGCCCATCACGAGGAGTTCGAGCAGGGCCACGTCTATCCGCTGTTCGGAACGAACCCGGACCTCGCCCCGCTGATCGGGGTGCTGGTGCGGCAGCACGCCGTGGGGCGGCGCCTGGCCGGACGCGCCATTTTCTTCGCCGGCAAGGGGGACCTCACGGCTCCGCCCGTTGGAAAGCCCCTGGCGCGCATCTGCCGCGGTTACGCGCGGATGTATCGTGCCCACGCCGCGCACGAAGACACCCGGCTGTTTTCCCATCTCCGCGGCGCCGTCTCGAAAAGCCGCTTCGATGAACTCGGCGCCCGCCTGGTGGAGTCCCGCCAGCGCCACATCGGCGCGGCGGACCTGGGGGGCATACTGGAGCGCCTCACGGAAATCGAGGGGACGCTCGGCCTGGAAGAGCTGGACCATTTCACCGCCATCGGTGTTCTCCGTGACATCGGCACGGGAGCTGCGCACGAATGAAAATCGCTCGCATCCAGACTTTCCTCAGGAACGACATCCCCGTCTGCCGTGTCCACACCGACACGGGTGAGTCCGGCACCGGCCAGTGTTCCACCTACCGCGGAGCCGTCACCGTGAAGGTGCTCCACGAGATGCTGGCTCCGCTGGTGCTGGGCGAGGACCCCCTGCGGATAGAGGCCCTGGTGGACCACGTCATCGACCGGACGATGAAGTTCCCCGGCACCTTCGTCTGCCGCGCACTGGCCGGCCTCGACACGGCCCTGTGGGACCTGAAGGGGAGGCTTTTCGGCCAGTCGGTGGCCAAGCTGCTGGGCGGACCGCTGCGCGAGCGAGTGCCCATGTACGCCTCCAGCATGCGGCGCGACATCAACCCGACCGACGAGGCGGAGCGCCTCGAGCGGCTGATCCGTCAACAGGGCTTCCGCGCCGTGAAGGTGCGCGCAGGGACCGGCCCCCACGCTCCCATGGGCTCCGACGAGGATATGTATCCGGGACGCACCGAGGAGCTGGTGGAGACCGTGCGGCGCGAGCTGGGCGAGGAAGTTCGCGTCAACGTGGACGCCAACAGCAGCTATTCCGCCCATAAGGCCGTCCGGGTGGGACGCACGCTGGAGGAGTTCGGCGTGTTCCACTTCGAGGAGCCGTGTCCCTATCCGGACATCGAGTCCACCCGCGAGGTCGCCCGCGCACTGGACGTCTACGTCGCCGGGGGCGAGCAGGACAACAGCCTCCCCCAGTGGCGCCGGATGGTCGACATGCGGGCGGTGGACATCGTTCAGCCGGACATCCTTTACATCGGCGGCATCTGTCGGGCGCGGCGGGTGGCGATGCTTGCCCGGGAGTTCGGCCTGGCCTGCACGCCCCACGCCGCCAACCGCGCCATGGTGCAGCTCTTCACGCTCCACTTCGCCGCCGCCATGCCCAACTGCCGCTACGAGCAGGAGTGGACCATCGAGTCCACCGACTGGAGCGACGGACTGCTGGAAGAGCCCCTGGAGATAGAGGAAGGCGGCGTGGCGGTGCCCGATGGCCCCGGCTGGGGCATTGACGTCAGCGAAGACTGGCTGGCCGATGCCGAGCACCGGGTTTCCGAAAACCCGTAGGCCGCTTCTTAACCGACTGTTGGGGCCCTGATTGAGGCCCGACCATGAACGTACCCCAGGACCGGGAAGCCTCCCGTCGCAGGATTCAGGGCGTCTGGGCGGCGGTGATGGCGGGGCCGCTCATATACTGCGTGGTGACCCTCGCCGTGGCGGCCGGGCAGACGGACAACGTCCTCCGGTGGCAGGGATTTGCAGGGCGCCGATGGGCGGTGGATTACGTGCTGTGGCTTCCGGTTGCGGCGTTGGGCACGGCCGCCTGGACGGGACTGATGAGGAAGCTTTATCCCCCCTTCGTATCCGTGTCGGGGCTCGATCAGCGCACAGACGGAGCCGCCTTGGAGCCCATCGTGCGCCGCATGCTGATCCATCTGGCCTTCGCCGAGGTGCCCCTGATCCTGATCCTGATGTTCGTCCTCCTCTCGGGCGCGCTGCCCGTGCTGTGGGCCGCGTCCGTGGCGTTCCTCTTCATGCTGACGGCGTACTTTCCGACCCGCGCCCGACTCAACGCCGCCCTCGGCGAGCCGGAGGTATCCTGAGGGCCGGCGGCACGAAGAGGACTTTCCAGAGGGGGAGGGCTCTGCTATACTATGCAGCGTCGTTCTATGCCCCAGGCAACTGCCTCCGAGGGACAAGAAGATGGCCGCGGAGAAGCAGAGTATCCGGCTTCACATCCTTATCGCCTTCACCCTGGTGGTGATCGCCTTCGGAGTCACCCGGTTGCTGCGCATGTACCGCCAGCGGCGCGAGCGGACCGACTACGCCCGCACCGAGGCCAGGCTCCGCGCCTACGTCAGGGGGATAATCGGCGAGGAGCAGGAGGCGATAGAGGACTTCGCCCGGCAGGAGCGCGGCCGGCTCAGCAGGGACGCGGCCGCCCTGCTGGCCCAGGCGCGTCACCTGGTGGCTGAGAGCAGGAGGCGTCGGCCCGGCCGACCGGACCTGCGAGATTCGACGACCTTTGATCGCATCCGCCGGAACTTTTCCCGACTTCAGCGGGGGGAAGAGGCCGTCTTCCCGCGGGGGGAATCCTTCCTCCGCGCCTACTACCAGCCGACGGACGGCTCCTTCCGGCCCTACAGAATCTGCCTTCCGAGCGACTACAGCCCCCGTCGCGCCTATCCGGTGATCGTCACTCTTGCCGGCGGTCGAAGCACCGGAGGCGCCACCTGCTACGAGGGAGCCGTGTCGGTCAAGCCAACGAGTCCCGCGGAGTCCCCGGAGGCCTATCCCGACGAGCGGGACGCCCTGGGCGCTCTCGCCGAAGTCCGCCGGCTTTACTCGACCGACCCCCGGCAGGTTTATCTGGTCGGACGCGGCGCCGGCACGGAGCGGCTGTGGCGGCTTGCCGTGCACTACCCCGACATGTTCGCCGGAGTGGTTGCGCTTGCGGGGGAACCGGTTGCGCCGAGGGTCCCCCTGCCGCTCGCGCCGACGAAGGGCGGGCGGAATAGCTGGGATGAACTGAAGGAGTTCCTGCTCGCGGCCGGCTCATCGGTCTGTTATGCGCAGAACCTTCAGCACGTGCCCGTTGTGGTCGCGGAGGGGAGCTTGCCGGAACGAATGGAGCGAGCGGAGCGGCCGACCATGGTTCGCCGCCTGCGGCAGTTGGGGCAGGTCACGGAGTACCTGCGGTTCCCGGGCTCCGGTCTGCGGTCCCTGCCCCGGTGGGTGGAGGAATACGCCCTCGCGCGCGTGCTCGGCCGGCCCGCGGTCGATCGGCCCTCCCGCTTCCTGTACCGTACGGCTCATCTGCGCCACAATCGGGCCTGGTGGCTATGTCTGGACCGGCTGGGCGACCCGGTGGCCTTCTCGGCAGTGGAGGTAGAGGTCGAGGGGGGGCGGGCCCACGTCTCTACCGAGAACGTTTCGGCACTCACCGTTGATCTCTCCGAGATGCCCGAAGAGGCAAAGGAAGTGGTGGTCGACCACACCCCCCTGGGAGCCACCGGGGGGGCGGCGTCGCTGAGCGTCGAGAAGCGGGGCGGCGAATGGGTCCCCGCCCGGCAGGAACGGCTGCTGAAGCACCGAGGCCTGTCGGGGCCGGTCTCCGACGTGTTCCGGGACCCGTTTGTGGTCGTTTACGGAACGGGTGGTTCCGAGCTGGAGAACCAAATCTGCCGCCTCGAGGCCCGCCGTTTCGGGGAGCTGTGGAAGCTTCGGTGCGGGACCGAGCCCCGCATCAAGAAAGACACGGAGCTGACTGAAAGAGACATTCAGCGGTTCAACCTGATTCTGATCGGCGGACCGCGGCTGAACTCGATTTCCTCCGACGTGATCGAGGAGGTGCCGGTGAAGCTGACGCCGGAGGCGGTGGTCCTCGACGGGACGGAGTATACCGGCTCCGACATCGGAGTGATGTTCTGCTATCCGAATCCCCTGAGGCGGGGGCGGATGGTGGCCATGGTGGCGGGGACGAGGCCGGCGGCGCTGTACCAGGCGTTCCAACGGTTCGGGCTCTGGCTGGCTCCCCCGCCCCCGGACGGGCAGAACTGGTTCGATTACGCCGTATACGACAGCCGCACGGTCGGTCCCGGCACCTTCCCGGTGGCGGGCTTCTTCAACAACGCCTGGCGATTTGCCGGGGAGTACGCCTGGAAGGCCAGTCCCGATGCCGTGGCGCAGGTCGCTCCCCAGGGATTCCCCAAACTGCCCTCGGCGGCCGATGCGGACGAAGGAAAGGTCTCTCTGTCGAAAGTGCGCCCCGCCGGGATACGCCAGCCGGCCGGGGCGGTGGGCTTCGACAGGTCTTTCGCCGGAAGACCGATCCGACTCGGAAACGGGGCTTACGACGAGGGCCTCGGGGTCAAGCCGCCCTCGGAGATCTCCTTTCAGTTGGGCGGCCGGTTCCGCCGCTTTACCGCCGGCGTGGGTTTGACGAAGGGATTCGGAGGTCCCCCGGCCGAAGCACGGGGGTTGACCTTCGCGGTCCGGGGGGACGGGGA
This sequence comes from uncultured candidatus Brocadiaceae bacterium, assembly GCA_964510315.1. Classification (GTDB taxonomy): domain Bacteria; phylum Planctomycetota; class Brocadiia; order SM23-32; family SM23-32; genus CAZEAP01. The sequence goes on along the minus strand of CAZEAP010000003.1, from coordinate 59,825 downwards.
ACTGCTGGGCCGGCCGGTCACCGTAAGGGCGCTCGGGCAGGAGCGGCGGAATATCTCGGCGGACGTCAGAGGGGTAAACGTGCTGACGCTGAGCTGCCGAGCGGCCGGGGGGACGCCGGCGGCGGCCGGTCCCGGCGCCTGGGCCGCTCCCACACTGACCCGCTGAGGTGTCGCTGTCAGCGTTCGAGCCGTTCAATGAACTTGAGCACGTCGCCCCGGTGTCGGCCTTTGTGCACGTCCCTTGCCCGCAGCCCCAGGGCGGCCACCGGCTTTTGGCCGGCCAGTTCCGCCATTTTCTCGAAGGTTCGCTGGACGCCGCTTCCCCCGGTTGTCAGGAAGAAGGCGACCTCCGGGAGGCGTCCGGCCTGCTGCTCCAGGTAGGCCCGGACGGGCGAACTCACCGTGCCGCCCCAGACGGGCGTGCCGATGAGCACCATGTCGTAATCGGCCGGGTCGTTCTCGGCCGGTTCGATGTCGGCGCTCCGCCGGAGCAGGGCATCCCTGGCCGACCCCAGCCAGCCGGTGAGCCCCTTGCGGTCCTTGGTGTCGGCTATCTCCTCGACGTCGGCCTGCAGCAGTTCGGCGATCTGCCGGGCAACTTTGCGGGTCGTTCCGCTTCGCGAGTAATAGACCACCAGGTCCTTTGCCATCTGCGGCTCCCTTCGGTCCACCGGCGACCTGACAAAAGGCGTTGCAGTATGTGATTACCACGAAGAGCACGAAGAGCACGAAGAACGACAAGGGCGGCGGATACAGGCTTCCCGGAGGCATTGGGGTTGCAGTCTCTTCAAGTTCTCCCTGCCAAACACGGCCTCAGAGCAGTTCCACTGATCGGTTTACAGGGTCAGCCAGACCGGTGAGGACCAGGCGACCTGCCCGTTTGCGTGGAGTCTGGCGTAGTAGAAGGCAAAGGGCCGGTCGCTGTTGGGCGCCCCCCGAACGGCCACTTTCTCCAGCGGTTCATCGTCGGTGAACTCCATCTTCGTCAGTCCCGGCTGCATCCCCTCGGAGGCGATCTGCCGGTTGTTCCGGTAGAGGGATACACCGCCCCGTCCGGCGGCCGCAACCGACAGCTCCAGGTGCCTGCGTCGCTTCAGCGTCGGGCCGGCCTCGGCCTCCTCTCCCATGTCCACCCCGGAGACGCTGAACTCGATCGCCGGCCGCCACCAGGTGGTCCCGTAGCAGCGCCGCCGCATGAGGCCCTCGAACAGGTCGTCCCGCCGCAGTTGATCCGCATAGATGGCGGCCAGTCCCTGGCAGTTCAGGCGCACCTGGGGGGAGTGGTAGTTGGCGGGTATCACGGTGGCCGGGGTGCCGGGCATGGTGTTGTGGGTGTCGCTGGAGCCGATCGCCCCGTAGCGGTAGCCCAGCTCCAGGGCGTCCCGCCAGTAGGAGCGTTTCTCCGAGCGGCCGCCTTTCAGGTAAAGGCCGTCGTGCCGGCCCTCGGAGCTTCCCCACCATGAGAAGACCTCCAGCACGCGCTCCCGTTCCGGGTTGTGCCATTCGTTCTCGAAGTCCCTGTACTTGGCGGCGCGGGCGGTGTGGTGGGGGATGCTGATGTAGGGGACGCCCCGCTCGTCCAGCCAGTCCCACAGCTCCCTCAGGCCGACTTTCGGCTGCGCGCCCTTCATGTCGTCCCGGTCCAGCCAGAAGTAGTCCGCCTCGTCGGCGTTGTAGTAGATGTTGTTGTCGCCGCCGTAGCCCGTTGCGTGGGAGGATTCGAAGGCCAGGAAGCTGACGAACTCGCCCGGGCGGTTCCAGTTTCGAGCGGCCTCCCGGAGTTCGGGCCAGTTGCCTTCGATGCGGTGGATGCCCCGCAGGTGGTCGGTGGCGGAACCGAAGTCCAGCAGGGCCACCTCGCGGGCGTACCAGTATCCGAACTCCGGGCTTTTGCAGCGGTCGGGATGGCAGTTGCCGACGACGGTGTGGAAGTGGATGTCCCCCCAGAAGAGGCGCGGGCCGTCTTGCTTCGCCCGGGCGGCGTTGCTGGTGGGCGGAGAGCCGGGGCAGTCCGGCGGCTCAGCCGTCACGTAGTAGGCGCCCGGCTTCTCGACCCGGAGGCCGTCGACGGTGACCCGTCCCCGGTCTTCGGGCCCGAACTCGATGTAGTCGGGCGTCTTCAGCTCCGGGTCACTGGGCTGCAGCGGCACGCGCCCGCGGAAATCCTCCTCGGGCATGCCCGCCGCGTCCATCATCACCGCCCGCAGCTCGAACGGCTCCCCCGGCCGCACGACCGACGGGATGGCCAGGTGAAGGAAATGGGAACTCGCCTCGAACCTGTCGCGGAATTCCGGGAACAACTCGCGGTAGGACTCCATCCGGGTCTCCTCCGTTCTGTGTTGCCTTTGGGCGTCTTTTGGATGTTACGGGCGCTTCGCTCCCGCTGCAAACAACCCGGACGGTTCCCGTTTTTCTCCGGCAATCGGCGTTCGCCCCGGCGCCCAAAGGCCCGTGTCGTTTGACTATCGGGACCGCAGCGCCCAGACTTGGGGTTTCGCCGGTCCCCCGCGTCCGGGGTTGTCTTCGGCCTGCTGCGAAGCTTCGAGGAGCGACCGTGCTTGCCAGTCTGAAGGACATCATGCCGGCGCTGGAGCAGCGCCGGGTCTGCCTGCCGTGTTTCGACATCGGAGGCGGCCAGCAGGACTTTCTGCTGGGGGTCTTGCGCGCCTGCGAGGCCGCCCGTTCTCCCTCGGTAATGCTGCTCTACGGGCCGGCCGCCGAGAATTACATGGGACTGGAGGCCTGCGTCGAGGAGGTCGGCTTCTACGCCCGGCGCGCCGAGGTCCCGGTCTGCCTCCACCTGGACCACGGCCAGGAAGAAGAGCTGGTGGATAGGGCGCTGCGGCTGGGGTTTCGCAGCGTGATGTTCGACAGCTCGGCGTCTCCGCTGGAGGAGAACATCGAGCGCACCCGCCGCATGGTCGAACTGGCCCACGACTACGGCGCCACCATCGAGGGGGAACTCGGACAGTTCGGGCAGGAACGGGAGGAGGGCGAGCCGGGGTCAGGCCTCACCGACCCGGACCAGGCCGCCCGGTTCGTGGAGGAAACCGGAGTGGACGTGCTGGCTCCCGCGGTGGGCAACGCCCACGGCTTCTACAAGGAGCCCCCGAAGCTGCGCTTTGGGCTGATCGAGCAGACCGCCGCGCGGACCGGCGTGCCACTCAGCCTGCACGGGGGCACCGGCATACCGCTGGAGGACGTGCGGCGTGCCGGCCGGCTGGGCATGCGGAAGGTCAACATCGCCTCGCGGCTGCACCGAGACTTCGCCGAAACCATCCGGGAGGCCGCCGTCGGCAGCGGGGAGAAGAGTTTCAGTTGGCGGCGCGCGCTGCAGTCCGGTCGGGAAGCCATCGGCGGACGGGTCTCCAGTTACCTCTCGGAGCTGGATGCTGAGGGGCTGGCATGAGTGAAAAAGCTGCTCCCAAAAAGGTTCTCGGTATCGGCCTGGCCGCCCTCGACCAGCTCGTCCTCTGGGAGGACGTGGGGCGGCCGGTCCGGGAGGCCGCCGTCGCCGACTGCGCCGTCCAGGGGGGCGGCATGATCGGTACGGCCCTCGTGACGGTCGCCCGTCTGGGGGGTGCCGCCGAGTACCTCGGCGCCGTCGGCACCGACTGGGTGGGCGACGTCATCCTCGGGCGCCTGCGCGCCGAAGGGGTCCGGGCCGATCGGGTCAACAGAAGTCCGACGGCCGCAAGCCCGCTCGTGCTCGTCTCCGTCGATGCGGCGACCGGCGGGCGTCGGGTCCTCTGCACGCGCGGCATGCCGCGATCGGACGAGTCCCCCGAGGGGCCGCCGGACCTGGAAGGCGCCGGATGCCTCCTGATCGATGGCTTCCTCCGGACCATGGCCGTGAGCGCCGCCCGGCGGGCGCGCCGGCAGGGCGTTCCGGTCGTCGGCGACGTCGGCGGGGTCGGAGACGAGTTTCGCGAGCTGGTCTCTCTGATGGACCACGCGATCTGCTCGCAGGCATGCGCAGAGCAGTTGACCGGCGGCGACTACCGGGAGGCCTGCCGACAGGTGCAGTCGATGGGGCCGGGGCACGTCACGATTACGCTGGGGGAAAGGGGACTGGTGGCTCTCATCGGGGATCGGTTCGTGGAGATGCCCGCCTTCGAGGTCGACGTGGTGGACACCACCGGGGCCGGCGATGTCTTCCACGGCGCTTTTTGCTGGGGCCTCGTCGAGGGACTGGGGCTGACCGAGAATCTGCGGTTCGCATCCGCCGCCGCGGCGCTGGCCTGTCGGCGCCTGGGCGGGCGGGCGGCCATCCCCACGCGGGGGGAGGTCGAGGGGTTGATCGCGCAAAGCCGCTGACCCGGCCGCCCAATAACGCCTGTGGCGCGGGCATCCCTGCCCGCAGTGGCGGGAGTCTCTCCGTTTGGTCACGCGCGCCTGGGCAGGCGGGCGGCCATCCCCACGCGGGGGGAGGTCGAGGGGTTGATCGCGCAAAGCCGCTGACCCGGCCGCCCAACAACGCGCTGTGGCGCGGGCATCCCTGCCCGCAGTGGCGGTGCTTCCAGCGCCGCCCTCTCCCTTTGGCGGGTCCGAGCCCGCAGTTAGTTCAGTTGGGCGAAACTGGGGATGACTCAGCCCGCTACGCAGTTGACGGACGCGCCGCGCAGGCGCCACAATGGTCGGGTGGTCGGCGACGGGCCGCCCGTCGGGAACAAGAGTTCGGGAGAGGGGCCATGCGGAAATACCGTTGCGTCGTCTGTGAGTATGAGTACGACCCGGAGGTGGGCGACCCGGACGGGGGCGTTCTCCCCGGAACTGCATTCGAGGACTTGCCGGAGGGTTGGGTCTGCCCGGTTTGCGGCGTGGGGAAGGAGCTGTTCCAGCCGATCGAGTGACCGGGTGCGGCGGCGCGCGCATCCGGCGCCGTTGTTTGAGACGCCGCGTCCCTCCCCATAGCATGCCGTATTGCCGAACGGCCCGGGGGCGGCCTGGACCATTTCGGTGCGCCTGCACGAGGGGAGCGACGTCTTGCCCCATGAGACTTTGACCGCAACGTTCCGCGGGTGGTTTGCTCATCGCCGCTTCCCCCTCGTCCTCGCCTTCCTCGCGGCGGTTCTCATGCTCCCGGCCGTGGGTTCGGGCTGGATGCTGGATGACTGGGTCCAGCGGGCCGGGCTGGCGCCGGCGAAGGTCAGCGCCGGGCTCCGCGAGACCTGCGCCATCCCGCCCGACGCACCATACCTGGAAAACGTCCTGTTCGACCTGTTCTCTCACACCGACCGGCTTGAGGAGCGGATGGACAGCGGCGTGCTGCCGTGGTGGACCTACCGGGAGATCCGCCTGCGCTTCTGGCGGCCGGCGGCGGGCGACTCAGATATGGCGCACGGGCTGAATCGCCCGCTCCGCGGGCTCCTATTGGTTGCTGAGGCTCATATCCCAGGGCTTGCGCGTTCTGGCGAGCGCGCTGCGCCCCGGGCTACGCTTCAGTCGCCCGCCGTACGGCGGGCTCTTCACGGGGGCCCCAGTCTCCACGGGCCGAAGCCCGACCAGCCACGAGAGTCCGAGACCGTCAAGATGCGGGTAAAGACAAGCCCTGAAGGCCGGGCGCCTCAGCGCTGGATGTCTTCCCAGACGGCACCCTGCCGGGCGCTTTCGACGGCGGCGTAGATGAACTGCACGCCGCGCAATCCGTCATAGACCGTGGGGAACTTATAGTCCTCGGTCTTCATGGGGCTGCCGTCGATGTGCGCGCAGATCGCCTCAAACATGTCCAGGTAGATGTTGGCGAATGCCTCCAGGAAACCCTCGGGGTGTCCCCAGGGGATGCGGGTGGCCTCCATCGCGGCGTCGGTCTGGAACTCGTCCCGCCCCCGGGTGTAGACCTCCCGGGGCTCCCCGTAGCGGTAGAGCTTCATGTAGTTGGGGTTCTCCTGGTCCCAGATGATCGCGCCGTTCTCGCAGTAGATGCGCACCCAGAGGTGGTTCTCCTCCCCGGTGGCGATCTGGCTGCACAGCAGCACGCCCTTCCCGCCTCCGTCCAGGCGGATCAGCATCTGTGCGTCCTCGTCCAGCTCCCGGTCGGGCAGCCAGGTGGCCTTGTCGCAGCACAGTTCGGTCACTTCCTCGCCGGTGATGTACTCCAGGAGGTTGAAGGCGTGCGTGCCGATGTCGCCGATGGTCCCTGCGATTCCGGAGCGGTCCGGATCGGTGCGCCACTGGGCCTGCTTGGAGCCCTCCTTCTCGTGGGGATACATCAGGAACTCCTGGAGGTACTCGACCATCACCTTGCGGACCTGGCCCATCTGGCCCCGTGCGAACATCTCCCGGGCTTCCCTGACCAGCGGGTAGCCGGTGTAGTTGTGGGTCAGCCCGAAGACCAGGCCCGTCTCCTCCACCAGTTCCACAAGCTCGCGCGCCTGGTCGAGGGTGTAGGTCATGGGCTTGTCGCATATGACGTGGATGCCGGCCTCCAGGAAGGCCCTGCACACGTCGAAGTGGCTGACGTTGGGGGTCACAACCGAGACGAAGTCAATGCGTTCCCCCTCCGGCAGGGCGGCCTCGCTCTGGGCCATCTGCTGGTAGGTCTCGTAGCAGCGTGACTCGTCCAGGTAGAGTTCCTCGCAGGTGGCCAGTGTGTTCTCGTAGTCGCGCGAGAAGCACCCGGCCACCATCTCGGCCTGTCCGTCCATCTGTGCGCACAGCCGATGCACGGGGCCGATGAAGGAGCCCTGTCCTCCGCCGACCATTCCCATCCGCAGTTTCCGTTTCCACGCTTCCATCCGGTTACCTCCCATGCGGCGAATGCATCCGTAGGGATCGCCTTCGTAGAGTTCCTCACCCCGCAGCGCTTAGTGCTGCCGCGTCTCGGCGCCGGGCGCGTCCTCAAAGACTCACCCAGGCTTCCTTCTCGCTGCTTTCCAGTATGGCCTCGCAGAGAACAACCTCGCGGTGGCCGTCCTCGAATGTGGCGAAGGGCTCGGGTGCCGTGAAGTCGCCCGCTTCGATGTAGCGGTAGAAGGCCGCGAAGCACTGCTTGAAGGTGTCCGGGAAGCCCTCGTTGTGTCCGCCGGGGAATGCCACCGCCTGGGAGGCATCCTCGCTGAGCAGCGCGGGGTCACGCAGCAGGCTCTCGTTCGGTTCGTCCCGATGGCCCATCCACAGTTCGTTCGGGTTTTCGCTGTTCCAGTTGAGGGCGAGTTTGGAGCCGGCGATCTCGCACCTCAGGCAGTTCTTCCGCCCCGCGGTCACCTGGGAGACCCACAGCACGCCCCGGGCGCCGCCGGCGAAGCGGAACATGATGCAGCCGTAATCCTCGGTGCTGATCTCGACCGGTTCCAGCTCCATCTCCTGCTTCTGCTTCCCGGTGAAGGTATCCACCTCGCCCTTGGGGCGTTTGCGGACGGGATGCACGGTTTCCAGGTCCGCGCAGACGGCCTCGACCTCCAGTCCGGTGATCGAGTGCATCAGGTCCATCCAGTGTGTGCCGATGTCGGCGACGGCCCTGGACTTTCCGCCCTCGTCGGCCAGCACGCGCCAGTTGTAGTCGGTGGGGTAGAACAGCCAGTCCTGCACGTAGCTGCCGCAGACCGAGTAGATGTCGCCCACCTGGCCGCTGCGGACCATCTGGCGGGCCTCAAGCGCAAGCGGATAGAACCGCATGTTGTAGTTGACGCCGGCGGCCAGTGGCTTCCCCGCGGCCAGGTCGACCAGTTCCCGGGACTCGGCGGAGTTCATCGCCAGGGGTTTCTCGCACATCACGTGCTTGCCGGCCTCCAGGGCCTTCCCGGCCAACTCGTAGTGGAGCTTATTGGGGACCGCCAGGTGGACCGAATCCACTTCCTCATCTTCCAGCACCTCGGAGAGATCGAGGTACGCCTTTGGAAGACCGAGGGACTCGGCCGCCTCGCGGGACTCCTCCTCGTCGACCCCCAGTATGCCCACCACCTCGATGCCGAGCCGTCGCAACGCCTCCACGTGCACCGGCCCGATGAAGCCCGCTCCGATCACGGCAACCTTGATCTCCGGCATTGTGCTTCTCCTTTCGACGGATGTATTCCCGGGAACGCGCGCCATTTTAAACGCAGTCCGCCGGCATTTCGAGCGACAGCCTCCGCTGACGGCAAATGTCCTCTCAGGGGGGCGGGAAGGGGTTAACGGAGCCGGTATTCCACCAGGTCGGGGCGCGCGATGCGCTCGTGCTCCCGATCGAGGAAGTCGCGCACATCCTCCAGGGGGATGGGAATGGTGGCCCCGTCCTGGCCGGCGACCATCGCTCCCAGGGCGTTGCCCAGCTCACAGCAGGCCGCCAGGGGCTCTCCCCGCAGAAGGCGACGGGCGAAACCGGCGGTGAAGGCGTCCCCGGAACCGCAGGTGTCCACAAGCTCCACCCGGTAGCCCGGGGCGTAGGCCTCCTCGCCCGCCGTATCCGCCGCGAACGCGCCCTTCTCTCCGAAAGTGACCACGCAGTGGGACAGGTCCCAGTCAACCATGACGGCCTGGGCGAACTCCGGCACCGAGGAGGCCCTCATGCCGAACATCTCCTCCAGCCGCTCCGCCTCCTGATCGTTGAGTTTCAGCACGTCGGCGCGCCGCAGGGAGGATGCCACCGTCCCTTCCGTCCAGCAGTCCCGGCGGAGGTTGATGTCCAACAGCTTCAGGCTGTCCGGGGACGCCTCCAGCACTCGGCGGAGCGTCTCCCGGGCGGTCGCGGACCGCTGGACGAGGGTTCCGAAGCAGATGCAGTCGGCGCCGGCGGCCGCCTCCAGCAGTTCCTCGCTGAGCTGGATGTTGTCGTAGGCCACGTCGGGCACGATGGTAAAGTCGGGGTTGTTGGGGTCGGAGAGGTCGACTTCCACGGTGCCGGTGGGCAGGCCCTCATCCCACTGGATGAACCGGGTGTCCATGCCCAGCTCGACGATGCGGTCCATGGCCTTGCGCCCGAGCTGGTCCCGGCCGAGGCGGGTGACCATCAGGCCGCGGTCGCCGAGGGATTTGACGCGATAGCAGAAGTTGAACGGCGCCCCGCCGAGCTGCGGCCCGGCCGGCAGCAGGTCCCACAGCGTCTCGCCGTAAGCGATGACGGTCTTTTTCATTGTTTCGAACCCCGGAGACGAACGGATTTAGAACCGCAGGTGCTTGCCCGCCTCAGGCGGGGACGCAGAGCAACGCTGAGGAATGACAAACGGCGGATAGGGACCACGAAGGGTTCATCTGCGGTTCCCTTAGTTCCCGGAAACCAGAATAGACTCATCAGCGGTCACTCAGGCGGCTCAGCCTGTTTCGGAGGAGCCTTCGCTGAACATGGGCTCGGGGACGGAGCCGTGGGTGTCCATGGTGTATTCCTGCAGGCTTCTGACCTCCATCGCGGCCCTGCGGAGTTCCTCCACGGCCCGCACGGCGGCCACGGCGCCCTGAACGGTGGTGATGATGGGCACCTTCCGCGCCCAGGAGGTGCTGCGGATGGCGATCTCGTCGCGGTGCGGATGTTTGCCGCTGGGGGTGTTGATCACCAGGCCGATCTCGCCGTTGATGATGGCGTCCACCACGTGGGGGCGGCCCTCCCGGACCTTGTTGATCCGCTCGCAGGAGATGCCGTTCTCACGAAGGAACGCGGCGGTGCCCTCGGTGGCCACCAGGCTGAAACCCATGTCCTCGAAGCCCCCGGCCACCTCGGCGGAGGTCTCCGTTTTGTCACGGTCCCTGAGGCTGAAGAAGACGGTTCCTTCCCTGGGCAGGTCCTGGCCGGCGGCGATCTGGGCCTTCGCGAAGGCCATCCCGAAATCGCCGGACAGACCCATCACCTCGCCGGTGGACTTCATCTCGGGGCCCAGAACCGTATCGACGCCGGGGAAACGGGCGAAGGGGAAGACGGCCTCTTTGACGGCGACGTGGTCGATCTGGATCTGTTCGGTCAGCCCGAGTTCCTCCAGGGAGTGGCCGAGCATGGTGAGGGTGGCCAGCTTGGCCAGTGGGACCCCGGTGGTCTTCGAGACGAAGGGGATGGTGCGGGACGCCCGGGGGTTGACCTCCAGCACGAAGACCCGGCCCCGCTGGACGGCGTATTGCACGTTCATCAGGCCGACCACCTCCAGCTCGTCGGAGAGCGCCCTGGTCTGGCGGGCGATCTCCTCCTGCACCTCCTCCGAGAGGGTCTGGGGCGGAATCACGCAGGCGCTGTCGCCGCTGTGGACCCCGGCCTCCTCGATGTGCTCCATGATGGCCCCGATGATGGTGACCTCGCCGTCGCTGATGGCGTCGACGTCCACCTCGATGGCCTCCTCAAGGAACTTGTCGATCAGCACCGGTCGCTCGGGGGAGGCCTCGACGGCCTCGGTCATGAAGTGCTCGAGTTCTTCGGCGTCGTAGACGATCTCCATCGCCCGCCCGCCCAGCACGTAGCTGGGGCGGACCAGCACGGGATAGCCGATCTCCTCCGCCAGGGCGAGGGCCTCCTCGTAGGAGGTGGCCGTGCCGCTGGGAGCCTGCTTCAGGCCGAGTTTCTGAAGCACCTCGCGGAACTGCTTGCGGTCCTCGGCCAGGTCGATGCTGCGGGAGCTGGTCCCCAGCAGGGGCACTCCGTTGGCCTCCAGCTCGGCCGAGATGTTCAGCGGCGTCTGGCCGCCGAACTGCAGTATGGTGCCGAAGGGCTTCTCGGTCTCGACCACGTTGAGCACGTCTTCGGCCGTCATCGGCTCGAAATACAGTCGGTCCGAAGTGTCGTAGTCGGTGCTGACCGTCTCGGGATTACAGTTGATCATAATGGCCTCGTAGCCTTCCTCCCGGACGGCCAGTGCGGCGTGCACGCAGCAGTAGTCGAACTCGATGCCCTGGCCGATGCGGTTGGGGCCGCCTCCCAGGATAACGACCTTCTTCTTGTCGGTGGCCCGGCACTCCTCGATCTGCTCTGAGGTGGAGTAGAAGTAGGGCCTCTCGGAGTCCACCTCGCCGGCGCAGGTGTCCACCAGCTTGTAGACGGGGGCGACGCCCAGTTCGGCCCGCCTGGCGCGCACGGTCCACTCGTCGGTCTCCAGGAGGAATGCGATCTGCCGATCGCTGAAGCCCCAGCTCTTCGCCTGTTCCATCAGCTCAGCGTCGACGTTCTGGAGGCTGCCGGCCGAGCTTATCCGCCCTTCGAACTCCACCAGTTCCCTGAAGTTGTGCAGGAACCAGGGGTCGATGTTGGTCAGTTCGGCGACGCGCTCGACGGTGAACCCGAGCTGGAAGGCGTAGCGGATGTAGAAGAAGCGCTCGTCGTTGGGGACCGACAGCCGGCGGACGATCTCGTCTTCATCGGGGAGTTCGACGGGGTCGCGGCCGTCGGCGCCGAACCCGTAGCGGCCGATCTCCAGGCTGCGAAGCCCCTTCTGGAAGGACTCCTTGAAGGTCCGGCCGATGGACATCGACTCGCCCACGGCCTTCATGCTGGTGTTGATGATGGGCTCGGCCCGGGGGAACTTCTCGAAGGTGAAACGCGCCGTCTTGTAGACACAGTAGTCGACGGTGGGTTCCTGGAGGGTGTAGGTGTTGCCGGTGACGTTGTTGAGCACCTCGTCCAGCGTGTATCCCACCGCCAGCTTCGTGGCCACGCGGGCGATGGGGAAGCCGGTGGCCTTGCTGGCCAGGGCCGAGGAGCGGGACAGCCGGGGGTTGACCTCGATGACGACCACGTCATCGCTCTCCGGGTCGCCGGCGTACTGGATGTTTATCCCCCCGCCGCGGACGTCCACCCGCCGGATGATCCGCTTGCAGTAGTCCACGTACCGGGCGTAGTCCTCGGCGGTGAGCGTCTGGGAGGGGGCGACCACGGCGCTGTCGCCGGTGTGCACGCCCATGGCGTCGACGTTTTCCATGCTGGTCACGATGATCACGTTGTCATCGCTGTCCCGCATCACCTCGTACTCGATCTCCTTCCAGCCGATGACGCTCTGCTCGACCAGCACCTGGTGGACGGGGCTGGTGTTGAGGCCGCCGGCCAGCAGGTCGGGCGCCTCTTCCTTGTTGTAGGCGGTGCTGCCGCCGGTGCCCCCCAGCGTGAAGGCGGGTCGGATGATGACCGGCAGGCCGATTTCCTCGATGATCGCCATCCCCTCTTCGACGGTGTGGGCGATGCCGCTGTCGGGGACGGAGAGGCCGATCTCGGTCATGGCGTTCTTGAAGGACTCCCGGTCTTCGGCCGTGCTGATGGCATCCGGATCGCAGCCGAGGACCTCCATGCCATACCGGTCGTAGACACCTTCCTCCGCGAGGAAGACGGCCACGTTCAGACCGGTCTGGCCTCCCAGGGTGGGGAGGACGGCGTCCGGGCGCTCCCGCTCGATGATCTTCTCGATGATCTCGGCGGTTATCGGCTCCAGGTAGGTACGGTGGGCCATCACCGGGTCGGTCATGATGGTGGCGGGGTTGCTGTTGATCAGCACCACCTCGTAGCCCTCCTCCAGGAGGGCCTTGCAGGCCTGGCTGCCGCTGTAGTCGAACTCGCAGGCCTGCCCGATGACCACCGGGCCGCTGCCGATCATCAGTATCTTTTCCAGGTCCGTGCGTTTTGGCATGTCGTACCTTATCTGTGTTGGCTGTTCAGGTCGGCAATGAAACTCTCCACCTCATCGTTGACCGCCCCCGGGTGGGGTGCGGCCGGCATGGCCTGCAGGCCGAGGGCGGTCCCGTCCGCCCCGACGATGCCCTCGACGCTCCCGTCGTTGATGTGCTCGAGGGTGAGCTGTGCCTCCGAGTTGGTCTCTACGCTGTCGCGCTCCAGCACGACGCTGTGACGCTGGTGGGTTACGCCTACCTCATCGTCCTCCAGGTTCCGAACCGGACAGTTCGCGCCGTGGTGTCCCCGTTTCAGGAAGGTCACCTCGCATCCCAGCGCCATTCCCAGCGTCACGTGTCCCAGTCCGCAGCCCAGGATGGGCAGGTGTCCGAGCAGTTCACTGACCGTTTCGGCCGCCGCGAGCGGGGGCTCCGCCAGCGCCGGGCCGTCGGAGATGAGCAGGCCCGTCGGCTCCTCCTCCAGAATCTGCTCCGCCGTCGCGTCGGGGGGCAGAAGGACGGGGCGGCAGACCTGCTTCAGTTGATCCAGCAGGGACCTGCGGGCTCCCAGGTTCAGCACCGCCACCGTGGGGCCGTTCTCCCCCTGCGCGGCCCGGGCCGGTGCGCCGGGTTCGAAAGCGGGCCTCCCGGCGGCCCTCAGCTTCTCTCGAACCTCCGCTTCATCGGCTGTCTCCGGCGCCAGGACGGCGGCCATCTCCCCGTGCTCCCGCAGGTGGACCGCCAGGCCGCGCGTGTCCACGTCGCAGAGGCAGGGCACTCCGGCGGTGGCCAGCATGTGCTCGAAATCGTCCTCGGCCCGGCAGTGGCTGCGAAACTCGCTCAGGACCTTCACGGCCAGTCCGGAGACCTGGACGCGCGGCGATTCGGAGAACGCCTCCGTCACTCCCACGTTCCCGACCTCCGGGTAGGTGAAGGCCAGGAGGGCCCCTTTGTAGGCGGGGTCCGTGGCCATCTCCTGGAAGCCAACGACGGCCGTGTTGGTCACCACCCAGCCGGCGGCGACCCCGGGGGGGCCCTTCAGCACCCCGTCGAGCTTCGTGCCATCCTCCAGCAGCAGATAACCCTTCATGTGGCTCCTCGTGCAGGTTTGCTTAAACGTACTCTATGGTGGCCGGGGGCTTGGGAGTCAGGTCGTAGAGGCACCGGTTCACCCCTTCTATCTCGGTTATGCGCCGGCACACGCGCTCCAGCATCTCCCACGGCAGGGGCACGGCGGTGGCCGTGCGGGCGTCCACGCTGTCAACGCAGCGGACGACGACGATCTGCCCGAACTCCCTCTCCCCCTCTCGGATTCCGGTGGCTTTGTCATTCAGAAGCACCGCCATGTACTGGAACGCACCGGTGTCGGCCAGTTCTTCCTCCACTATGGATGTGGCTTCCCGAACGGTCCGGAGGTGCTCGAGGGTGACCTCGCCGACGATGCGGGTGGCCAGTGCCGGGCCGGGGAACGGCATCCTCTCGGCTACTCCGGAGGGCAGGCCCAGCAGCCGGGCCACCTCTCGGACGCCGTCCTTGCGCAATGTTTTGAGGGGCTCCAGCACCGTGTAGCCGTAATGCTCCAGAGAGTCGATGCCGAGCTGGCTCAGGATGTTGTGCTGGCGCTTTATGCCGGCCACCGTCTCCTCGATGTCCGTCAGGATGGTGCCGTGCAGAAGATAGGTGGCCCCGGTCTCCTCCACCAGGTCGGCGAAGACGTCCCGGTAGAACGTGTCGGTGACGGCCTGACGCTTCTGCTCCGGGTCGGTCACGCCCTCCAGCGCCGAGAGGAACTCCTCCTCGGCGTCCACCAGCTCCACCGGTATGTCCATCTCCTCGAAAGTCTCCACCACCCGCTGGGGCTCCCCCTCGCGCATAAGGCCGTTTTTGACGAAGAAGCTCTTCAGGTTCTCCCCCAGCGCGCGGTGTCCCAGGACGGTCACCACCGAGCTGTCCACCCCCCCGCTGAGGGCGTTGATGGCCGTCCCCTCGCCGACGGTCTCCTTGATCTCCGCGATCTGCTGCTCGATGAACTGCTGATAATCCATCCGCCTCTCCTCAAAGCCACTTTTCAGGCTGCAGGCCGGGCGGCGCCGCCCGACGGGTAGGTGAAACTTGCGCAGATGGTAAGGGCTTGCGCAAAGCAGCGCAAGTTCCCTTGGAAAGCCTCCCCGGGGCGGGTTCCGGAGGGCGGGATGGTGGGCGCGATTCCTTGCCCCTTCGGCACCATAGTCTTACAATGTGGGCGGTGACAACACATGAGTGGGAATCCCCAAACAACCCATGCCTTCCAAAGGCTCCGGGAGAAGAGCAGTCGGTATCGACGGCTCCGGTCGGCCGGGCGCTGTTTTCGAGCGCTCGTCCGCCTTGCGACGCCGGGCGTGGTTGCCGTTCTCACCGTCGCCTTCCTGGGCAAGCTGCTGTGGCCGCCGCTGATCTACGCCGCCTGGCTGCTGCCGGCCTGGGTGGCGGGGGTGGGGCTGTACCTGCTGGGGCGCACGGAACGATGGCGGGTGAGCGGCTGGCGGGCCGACGCCCTCACCGATCTGTCCAGCGGAAACAGGGGCATCTACATGGCGGTGGCCGAGACGGGGAGCGGCCAGTGGGCTGAATCGCTCCGGGGGCAGGACGTGCGGCTGAGGGCGGGTGCGCCCGTGGGCGCTCTGCTGCGGGCGGGGCTGCTGGCCGCGCTGACGGCCGCCGTGCTGTTGCTGCCCGACCTGCGGCCGGCCGACAGGCGCCCCGGCGGCGCCTCGCGCACGCCGGTCAAGAAGCTCTCCGCCGTGGTGAAGGAACTGGAGACGGAGGAGCTGGCCGACCGGGAGTACCTGGAGTCCGCGCGGCAGATGCTCGAAGAGCTGGAGGAGCGGGGCAGCGAAGGCCTGGATTCCAGCGACTGGCAGGCGCTGGACTCCTGCAGGGAGAACCTGAAGAAACAGGCCGCAGAGTCCTATCGCAAGCTTCAGGGGGCGGGCAGCGAGGCCGCCCGCTTGAGCCGGCAACTGAAGGGCGGCGGTGAGCTGCGCCCGGAAGACGCCGCTGAGCTGGCCGACATGACCTGCCGGCTGGCGGGCGCAAAAGGCGGGAAGCTGACCCCCGCGCAGGCAAAGAAGCTCTCGGCGCTGGCCTGCAAGGCGGGGCTGTCCGTGGAACTCTCGGCCAAGCAGCTCAACAAGCTGCTGTCGGCGTGCAGGTCGGGCGCGTGCAGCTTGAGCGCTGCGCAGGGGGAGCAACTGGCCGCTCTGATGCAGCTCAGTGCGATGCAGAGCGCCATGCGCGGCGGGAAGTGCGTACAGTGTCTGGGCGGTATGGGCTTCAGCGAGCAGGAGATCCAGGGCCTCCTGGGGGCCCGCCCGTCGCGAATGAGCGCTTGCTCCATGCCGGGACGCGGTGGAGTCGACCGCGGCCCCGGACCTGCGCGGCTGGAGCACGTGGGGGACACGGACGGCGAGTTCGGCCGGTTCGAGCCGGAGACCTTCCGGGGCGGCGGCGGGGAGCCGGAAGTGAGCCTCGGCTACACCTTCCTGCCGCCCGACGAGGAAGACGTCGACCCGACGGGCGGGCAGCGCGGCCCGGTCCGGGAGTTTGCCGGCGGCTCCGATCGGATAACCTGGCACTCCAGGCTGCTGCCCCGGCACAACGACGTGCTGAAAAACTACTTCGGACAGGACAATCCAGAGGGGAGGTAGAAGCGGTGGAACCGGAAGCGGACCTCCTGCCCAAAGCGCAGGTCGAGCAGGCAGCCGAGAAGTGCGGAGCCGTCCTGGAAGCCATGAACCAGGTGATACTGGGCAAGGAGGACCTCGTCCGCATGGTCTTCGCCACCATCCTGGCCGGAGGCCATGCGCTGCTGGAGGGCCTCCCCGGACTGGGCAAGACGGTGCTGGCCAAGTCCTTCGCCGGCGCCCTGGGCATCAAGTTCCGCAGGGTGCAGTTCACCCCCGACCTCCTTCCCTCCGACATTACCGGCAGCTACATCATGGAGGAAGGTGAGGGGGAGCACCGGATGACCTTCTACCCCGGCCCCGTGTTCACCAACCTGCTGCTGGCCGACGAGATCAACCGCGCCAGCCCCAAAACGCAGTCGGCCCTGCTGGAAGCCATGTCCGAATACCAGGTCACCCAGATGGGCAACCGGATGGCCCTGGAGCCGCCCTTCTGCGTGCTGGCCACCCAGAACCCGATCGAGCTGGAGGGCACCTACCCCCTGCCGGAAGCCCAGGTCGACCGGTTCGCCGTGAAGCTCCACGTCGGCGCCAGCGGACGGAACGTGCTGAAGACCATCATCACCGAACGCCGGGCCGGCGTGCCCGAGCCGCCCCCGCAGATCACCGACCTGGACGGCGTGCTCGCCCTGCAGGAGGCCGTCCACGGGGTGCTTCTGCCGGAGGCGATCAGCGAGCACATCTCCGCCCTGGTGGAGATGACCAACCCGGAGGGCGGGGAGGCCTCCGGGCGGGTTGGGGAACTCGTCAAGTACGGTTCCTCCCCCCGGGGTGCCATCTGGCTGGCGCAGGTCGGCAGGGCGCTGGCCCTGATGGACGGGCGACCCAGCGTCGGCTTCGAGGACGTCGCCCTGGCGGCGCCCTCCGTGCTGGGTCATCGCCTCATACTCCATCATCGGGCGCGGCTCGACGGCGTGACCGGGCGGGAGCTGGCGGCCGAACTGGTCCGGATGAGCGAGGAAAGGATCGTCTCCGAATGAAGGCGCGGCGAACGGTTCTCCTTCTCACTTTCCTGCTTGTGGCCGCGGGTGCTGCGGCCGGAGCGGCGGACTTCCGCGAGACGGTGGGGGAGGGCCTCATCTGCGCCGGCTACGTGGGTATGGGCAGGTGGCGGCGCCCCGGCACCGTCGTGCCCATCGTTCTGGTCTTCGAGAACCGCGGCGAGGACAGGATCGTTACGGTGGAAACCGAGGGCACCGTGGACACCCGCGCCGCCTTCGCCCTGCCGGGTTTCCGAACCTCCAAGCAGTGCCTGTATCTACCCGTGACCGGCGCGGGGGATCTCTGCTGGTCGCTGCGCATAAAGGGGGGTGAGGGAGAGGCGTGGAAAGAGATCGACGTGCATCGCCAGGTCGCGCGCCTCAGGCCCACCGGCTCTTCCGGCGCACAGACCAAGCTGGCCGTCTCCCTCGCGGAGAGGGGCAGCTACGCGGTTCACCCCCGGCTGGACGCGGGCCTGCGGTTGGAGGTGGAGGAAGCCGAACTGCAGGAGCTGCCTACGAAATGGATCGGCTTCACGACCGTCGACCTGATCATCCTGGACGGCTCCGTCTGGCGTTCGGAGAGCTTCCCCCGAGATGCGGTGATCGACTGGATGTGCATGGGCGGGACCTGTCTGCTCGTCGACGTGCCCCCCGACGAACGTTCCGCCGTCGCTTCCGAACTGGCGGAGCGCAGCGCGTTCTTTCGGAACAACCTGGCGGAGCAAGGGAGCTGTCTGACCGGACTCGGGGGGGTGGCTTTTGTGGACAAGGGCGTGCTGGCGGACTCCCATCCCGGCTTCTTCCGGCGTCGCGGCCTGGAGTCGATCTGGCGTCGGCAGTTCCGGGCCGGAGGGGGCGCCCGTGTTCCGCCGATCCACGGCGTGGGTGAGCTTCCATTCTGGCCGATTCTGATCTTCCTGGTGGTGTTCTCGGTGGCCGCAGGCCCGCTGGGTTGGTACTACCTGGTGAACCGAAAGGGCTGGGGCCTGCTCTACTACGCCGCGGCGCCCACGGTCAGCCTCTGCGCCATCGTCCTGATGGTGTCCGCCAGTCTGTTCCATGAGGGGCTGGTTCCGCGCTTGAGCTGCGGCGCGGTGAAAATGCTGGATCAACGGGTCAAGATATCCCTGGAGTTCGCTCAATTCGGCATCTATGCGCCGTTCCGGGCGGGGGAGCCCCTGTCCGGGCGCCCGGGGGAGCTGCCCCACTTCCTGTCCGGCCCGGACTCGAGACGGCGCGCATCGCGGAGGCGACGCCAACGGTGGACGCTTCTGTTCCTGCCCGACAGGTGGGTATACGACGGCGCGCTGCCCTCCCGCTCCAGGGCGTGGTTCGGACGGCGGGAGCTGCGGCGGGAAAGACGAAGGCTGGTCGTCTGGCAGGCGGAGGGCAGACTCTTTGTGGAGAACCATCTCGGCCGGCCCCTGGAGGACCTCCTGGTCACTCAGGGCGATGCGTACGCCCACTTCGAGTCCCTGCCGGCCGGCGCCAGGGCGGACGCTCCGCCGCTGAAGAAAGACGCCGTCCGGGCGATTCTGCGGAAGCACCGGGGCGCGCTCCGCCGGCTGCGCGGCCTCAGGACCCTGCGGCGCTCCGGAATGGGCGGGGTGGGGTGGGACGACGCCTGGGAGTCCGGGGACAATGCTTACGTGGCCCGCTTTGCGGACGGCGTTTCCGACGAGGACGTCTGGCTGGACTCCTACCGGGCAAGCGGCACCACGGCCATGATCCTGGGGGTGTTCTGATGGAACTCCGGGCTGAGGGCCTCACAAAGGTCTACGGCGACCTGCGGGCGGTGGATTCCCTGAGTTTCTCCCTTGGGGACGGGGAGATATGGGGGTTCATCGGGCCCAACGGCGCCGGCAAGACCACCACCCTCCGCGTGCTGGCCACCCTCGAACACCCCACCGAAGGGGATGCCTGGGTGGACGGGGAGTCGGTGGTCAGGGACGCCGACAGGGTGCGCCCCGAGATCGGCTTCATGCCCGACTACTTCGGCGTCTATCCCGCCATGCTGGTCAGCGAGTATCTGGACTTCTTCGCCCGCGCCTACGGCCTCCGCGGGCGGGCCAGGACAAGGGCCGTCGCCGAGATCGTGGAGTTCACCGAGATCGGGGACCTGCTGGAGAAGAAGGTCGCCGCCCTCTCCAGGGGCATGCAGCAGAGGATCAGCCTGGGCAGGGCCCTGGTGCACGATCCCGACCTGCTGCTGCTGGACGAGCCGGCCGCCGGCCTGGACCCTCAGGCCCGCATGGACCTGCGCGAGCTGCTGCGGCTGCTGGCGACCCGCGACAAGACCATCCTGATCAGCTCCCACATACTGGCCGACCTGGAGGAACTGGTCAACAACGTTCTGATCATCCGGGAGGGCAGACTGGTCTACTCAGGCCCGCCGGAGGATGTGCACGGGGACGCCTCCCGCCCCCTGGCCGTCACCGTGAGGGTGATGGGCGAACTGCGGGAGTGCTCCCGCCTGCTGCTGGAGAGCCCCTGGGTCCACGACGTGCAGGTGCTGCAGCCGGACAGGTTGAGCCTGCAGATGAGGGGCGGCAGGGAGGCCATCGCCGAGATAGTGGCCACGCTGGTCGAGGGCGATCACAAGCCCTACCAGGTGGTGACCGAGGGCCGATTGCTCGAGAAAATGTACCTGGAGGTTACCGGCGAACCGGGCGATGAAACGCTGGATTGAACAACGGGTGGACCGGCTGGCCAACCCCATGCTGGTCAAGGAGATGTACCAGTCGGTGCACAGCAAGAAGTTCCTGGCCGCCCTCTGGCTGCTGCTGGTGGTGTCGCTGTCGGCCTACGTGATCGTCTACAACTCCACCCACGGTGGCGAGTCGGGGCGTGCGATGTTCGCGGTCTTCGGCTCCCTGGCCTACCTTATGGGCGTCTGTGTGCTGCCCTTCCTGGCCTTCGACAACATGCGGGAGGAGGTCAAGGGCAGAACCGCCGAACTGATCGACGTCACCGGCCTCGGCGCCGGGCGGCAGGTGTGGGGGCGGCTGCTCGCCTCCCTTGTGAAGGTGGGCCTGCTCTACTCGGTGATCGCCCCCTTCGCGGTTGCCGCCTTCCTGTTCAAAGGCATCGGCCTGGTCACCATCCTGCTGGTGCTTTACGTTGTGCTGATCGGTTCGATGGCGGCATGTTCGGTTGCCATCCTGTTCGGCGCCCTGACCACCATCCCGAAGATCCGGACGCTGGCGCGGATTGGCTTCATCCTGCTTGTCCTGTGGGCGCTCATGATGGTCATGGCAACGGGCTCCATAGTGATGGAAGTCGAGTGGCCGCCCCCCGGCGTGAGTGCCGGCGAGTTCCTGGGCGCCCTGGCGTACATCACGCTCCTGTGCGGCCTGGGGATATGGCTCATCTGCGAAGCGGCCGCCAATCTCATTACTTTCGAGGCCGCCAAATCCTGGGGCCGCACCAAAATCGTTCTTCTGCTGATCCTGGCGCTTTCCTTGTGCGTAATGTTTCTGATGGATGTTTTGACTTCCGGTTCGCTCACCGGTGATGAGGCCATCGCCATGGTGGCGTGGGTTTGCATCGTGTCGGCGATCTGCTCGCTTTTCTGGATGACCGAAAGGACAAGGGTCTCCCGCCGCACGGAAAGGAAGCTGGAGCGGCACGACCGGCTCTACGGTGCTCTGCTCTACCCCCTGACGGACGGCCCGGCCTCCTCGGCGGTCTTCCTGCTTCTGTTGGGCGGGATCGCGGTCGGCTGGGTGGCCTTCATCACGGGCACCGGCATTGTGAGGTACCGGTCGTCCATGCTTACCCCTGTGATTGTCGCTCTGGTCTATGCGCTTTACCTGAGCGCCCTGGTTATCGGCGCCGTGCGGCTGATGCCCCCCGCATGGCGGACCCCCACGGTACGGCGGGTGACGCTGCTGGTGATCCTGCTGCTGAACGTCGTCGCGGCGGGCGCGATAGAGGTCGGCACCATCGGGGGGTTGGGTCGCGTTCGCAGCCCGCTGCTGACCCTCCTCCCGCTCACGCACCTCATCTCCCTCGGGTCGCGGGGACGTGATCCGCGCTGGGTGCATCTGTTGCTGCCCGCATTCTTTGCCCTTCCCCTGCACGCCGTCGTTCTCGTCCGGCACTTCAGGAGGTACATGCGTGAGCAGTTCGGATGAAGCGCTGGAGACCACCGAGATACAGGTGCTGGCCCGGAAATACCGGCTGAACCTGGACTTCAGGTCGGCCGCCGGCACCATCGGCCTGAAGGAAGGCCGGGAGACCGGCGCCTCCGTGGAGATACAGGACTTCCGCGACTACGTGCCGGGCGACGACCCCCGCCGGATCGACTGGATGGCCTACGGGCGCACCCGTCAACTGGTCGTCCGCCTGTTCCGTGAAGAGGTGAGCCCGTTTTTCGACCTGATGATCGACACCTCCGGTTCGATGAGCATCGAGGACGGGCGCAAGGGCGCCCTCTGCTCGGAGCTGTGCCGTTGGTTCTTCTACTCGGCGCGCGGTTCCGGGGTGGCCCCGCGGCTCTACAGCTCCGGGGAGAGCTTCCGGAGGGTGGAAGAGCCCGGGGACCTGATCTTCGGGCAGTCGAGCTGTGCCCTGATGCACGAGCCCGCCCGCGCGGCGGCGGCGCTGCGGCGCTCCTCGGTCCGGCTGATACTGACCGACTTCATGGCCCCGGTCGAGCCGGCCTCGGTTCTTCGCCCGCTGTCGGCCGGCGGGGCATCCCTTATCCTGGTCCATCTTCTGGGCCCCTGGGAGGCCGCGCCCGACCCGGAGGGTCCGGCGATGCTCCACGCCGTCGAGCGGGACAGAACGGCGGACATCCATCTGGATTCCTCCGCCGTCGCCCGGTATCGGAAACGGCTCAGCGCCCTGCTGGGCGAGTTGAGGGACGAGGTCTTCCGCTGCGGCGGACGATACATCGGCGTGACCGCCGACAAGACGCTGGAGCAGGTTCTGCGGGAGGACTTCCTGCCGGCCGAGCTGGTCGAGGTGTATTGAGCCGCGCTCCGAGGACACCCGCTCCGAGCGGAATCGACAGGTAGACCCGAAAAATCAATCCGGACGCTTTGCGAGAGTGGTTCGATGTTCGCATTCCTGCACCCCTGGGGTCTGCTGGCCCTGCTTTCCCTGGGGGCGGTGGTCTTGCTCTACTTCTACGTCTTCCGCGGGCGGCGTCTGGAGGTCTCGGCGCTGTTCCTGTGGGAGACCACCGAGAGTCTCCGCCGGGAGGGACGCAGGCGGCAGCGCCCCCCGTTGACGTGGCCGCTGGTTCTGGAGCTTCTGGCCGCCTTACTGCTGTCCATGCTCGTGGCGGGGTTGGTCTACAGCCGCGTGTCGGCGCATCCTCATGCCGTGGTCATCCTCGACTCCAGCGCTTCGATGAACGCCGCGGAGGGGAGAGTGTCGTTCCGCCGCGCGGCCATGCGGAAGGTGGGGGATATCTGCCGCGGCCTGGGGCGGGACGGTCGCGTCACGCTCGTCGACTCGGCCTACGGTGGCAGCATCCTGGGCGGCGAGGCGTTGACCCCGGCCGAGGCGGAAGCGGCACTGGCGGGCTGGCGTCCGGGTGCGCCGGATCATTCCTTCGGCCCCGCCGTGGAGTTGGGGCGCTCCCTGGTCGGGCAGAGCGGCGGCGTCCTGCTGCTGACCGACCGGCCCGTCGAGGTCGAGGGGGCCCGGGTCGTCGCCGTCGGCCGGCCGCTGGAGAACACCGGGTGGGTAAGCTGCCACTGGACCGGTCCAAACGAACTCTTCGCCCTGGCCCGGCATTACGGGGACGGCAAGCCCCGCAAGACCGTCGTGCTCTACGGCGACGACGCGGAACTGACAGGGAAGACCGTTGACTTCGGTTCCAGGACGTCCGTCCCCCTGGCTTTCGAAGTCCCCGAGGAGGTCGGCTCTCTGCGCCTGGAGTTGCCCGAGGACGCCCTCCCCAACGACAACGTCCTTCGCCTCACCCGCCCGCCCCGGCCCGTGCTCCCCGTCGAGGTGCGCGTTCCGGAGGGCCGGTTCCGCGAGGCGCTGCTGAAGGCGCTCCGGGCCTGCCGGCCGATCCGGACGCAGCTCGCCGAGAATGCCCCCCTGCTGCTGAGCGCCGGCCGGCCGGAGGAGTCGAGCGCCGGGCGCGCCCGCTACGCCGTGGAGTTCCGGACACCCCCGGAGGACCGGCGCCGCGCCTTCGCCGGGCCGTTTGTGGTCGACCCGAACCATCCCCTGACCCGCGGCGCCCAGTTGCAGGGCGCCGTCTGGACGGCCGACCCCGAATTCACCGCCGAAGGCGCCGGCGTGCTGATCTCGGTCTCCGACGTGCCGCTGGTCGTCTCCGAAGGGCGGCGACTGGTCTTCAACCTCTCGCCGGAGGGCACGAATCTGTTCCGGATGCCCGCCTGGCCCGTTCTGGCCTCCAACCTCGTCGAACACGTCTACGAGCGGGTGCCGGGGCTGAAGAGATTCTCATACCGATTGGGAGAGAGCCTGTCGTTTTTCCGGCCCGATTCCTGGGAAGGAGAGGTGGAGATCCGCGCGCCCGACGGCGAAAGCACGGCTTTCGAGGGCGATCACATCTACTACGGGAGGCTCAAATCCGAGGGCATCTACCTGGTGCGGGCCGGCGGACGGACCGTGGCCCGGCTGGATGCCCACCTGCTTTCGGCGGCGGAGTCCGACCTGACCGCCGCCTCCGCCTCCGACACGGCGGCGGAAGTGGAAGCCGCCGAACTGAGGAGCCCGGAGTCCCACGGGCTCCACCGGGAGTTCTCTTTGCTGGCCGCGGCCCTCCTTCTGAGCTGCTGGTTCCTATTGGAGAGGCAACGCGCGTGATAGAGTTTGCCACACCGCTGGGCCTGCTGGTGCTCCCGCCGCTTCTGTATCTGTGGTGGCGTGTGGGACGGGGGCCGCGGGCCGTCGGGCCGCTCAGGGTGGGGATTCTGCTGTTGTGCGCGCTGATCTTCGCCTCCCCGGTGCTGCTCTTCGGCGGGATGGGCCGGAACATCGTTTTTGTCATCGACAGGTCGCTCTCGGCGGGTGACGTCGCCGTACCCGCCGGCGCGGAGATGCTGGAGCTGAGCCGACGGGAAAAGCAGCCTTCGGACCACGTCTCGGCCGTGGCCTTCGGTGAGGGTGCCTCCGCCGTGCTGAGGGAAGGGGGGGCGGGCGAACTGAGCACCTCCTCTTACGACGATGCCAGCGACCTGTACGCGGGGCTGCGTCTGGCGGCGTCCCTGTGCGGCGCACGGCAGGGAGGCGGGATCGTGCTGATCAGCGACGGCCTCCACACCGGTCGCGACCCGCTGGGCCTGCTGCCGGAGCTGCACAAGAACTCCGTCCGTCTCGACTTCTGGCCGGTCAGCAAGGAGAGACGCAACGACGTGGCCGTGACGGCCGTCCGGCTGCCGGAACGGGTGCGGGTCGGCGAGCCCTACGAGCTGAGCTTCACGGTGGCCTCGCCCATCCGCTGCAAGGCGGGCATAGGCGTGCATTCGGAGGGGGAGGTGCGCCGCCGGGAGGTGACCCTGGAACCGGGCACCAACCGGTTCGTGCTCCGTGACGCCGCCCCGCGCACCGGCCTGAACCGCCGGGTCGTCAGCGTCGAGGTGGGCGAGGATTCCATGCCGCTCAACAACCGGGCGGTCGCAGTCACCGAAGCCGTGGGGCCGCCCGCCGTGCTGGTGGTCACCGCGGACGGCCGGCCGGACAACCTGGCGCGCGCACTCTCGGCGGGCGGCCTTAACGTGCGGATGGCGGGTCCCGGCGCGGATCTCTCCTCCGCCTCGCTGAAGGCATTCCGGGCGGTGGTGCTGGATGACGTCGCCCTCAGCTCCCTCCAGGACAGGGCGGACGCCGCGCTGCGCAACTACGTGCGCCGGATGGGCGGCGGACTGCTGGTCAGCGGCGGGAAGCGGAGCTTCGCCGCGGGCGGCTACTACAAGAGCCGCCTGGAGGAGGTGCTCCCTGTCTCCATGGAGCGGAAGGACGAGTACCGCCGACCTCGGCTGGCAATGGCCGTCGTTCTGGACCGTTCCGGCTCGATGGGAGTGTCCGTCTCCGCGGGCCTCAGCAAGATGGACCTGGCCAACAGGGCCGCCGCCGAGGCTGTGGCGCTGCTGCGGGGCAGCGACGAAGTGGCGGTCTTCGCCGTGGACAGCATGGCCCACGGGGAAGTGCCGCTGACGCGGGTTGGGGAGGACTTCGAGGACCTGCGGGCGACCATCCTCAGCATCGAATCCGGCGGCGGGGGCATCTTCGTCTACAACGGCCTGCAGGCCGGCGTGCAGGAGCTTCTGGAATCCGAGGCCCCCACCCGCCACATCGTCCTGTTCGCCGACGCCGCCGACAGCGAGCAGCCCGGCGACTACAAGAACCTGGTCAGCAAGTGGGCCGACGCCGGAGGGACCGTCACCGTGGTCGGGCTCGGAACCGAGGCCGACCGGGACGCCGAATTCCTCAAGGACGTCGCCCGCATCGGCGGCGGCGAGGCGCTGTTCACCCGCGACGCCGCCTCGCTGCCGCGCGTCTTCTGCGAGGACGTCATGCGCATCGCCCGCAAGACCTTCGTTGAGGAGCAGACCGGGGCGGAGGTCACTCCCCTGATCGTCCGGCTGGGCAGGCTCGGCATCTCGGAGTTCCCCTCATTCGGTGGATACAACCTCTGTTTTGCCAAACCGGAGGCCGAGACCATCGTGCGCACCGCGGACGAGCACGCCGCCCCCGTGCTGGCCGTCTGGCAGCGGGGCCTGGGGAAGGCCGCCGCCCTGACCTGTCAGGCCGACGGACCCTACACCGGGGAGCTGCGCGGCTGGGCCGACTACAAGCCCTTCTTCGCCTCACTGGCCAAGTGGCTCCGGCGGGAGCGGGACGACCCTTCCCTGTTTGGCACCATCCTCCGGGAAGGACGGAGCGGAACGGTGGTGCTGGAGATGGACTCCGGGGCCGCCGACAGTTGCACCGGGGCCACGGCGCTGCTCATCCCCCCGGACGAGAAGGAGCCCGAAAAGGTGCCCCTCCAGTGGGTCTCCCTCCGCCGGATGGAGGGACGGTTCCGGCTCGTCAAGGACGGCATCTACCACGGCCTGGTGCTGACCAACGGCGGCAAGCGCGTCGCCCTCCCGCCCGTGGTGCTGCCCTACTCCCCCGAGTACAGGCCACGGGAGCCGGCGGCCGGGATGCGCCGGATGCAGCGCCTGGCCGAGGCCACCGGGGGCGGCCGGCTCATGCACGTGGAGGATGTGTTCGCGGGCGCCTCCGCCGACCCGCGCCGGGCCGGGCGGTTGAACCTCTCGCCCTTCCTGGCCGGTCTCGCCCTCCTGCTGCTGCTCTGCGACATCGTGACCCGGAAGGCCCTGTGGAGCCACCTGCTTCCCGAGCGCCTCCGCTCGGGGGCCGCGGGGGTCGCCCGCGGAGCGGCCGCCGCGCCCCGCCGCCTGGTCACCTGGGGGGCCGCCCTGGTCCCGAAGCTCCGGAAGAGTCCCGGTGGCTTACCTTCCGCCGCCCCGGAGGAGGAACAGCCGGAGGAACCCGCCGAGGAAGCAGAAGAGGAAGAGAGCATCTACAAGGAAGCCAAACGCCGCGCCCGGAAGTGAGTGTGTGAAGATGGGGCGCGCGGGGGTGGTGGGCGGACCGGGACTCGAACCCGGAACCTCTTGCTTGTAAGGCAAGCGCTCTGGCCGACTGAGCTATCCGCCCACACCCGCCAGAGTAGCATCCCGGCCCCCTCGCTGCAAGCTCCGCGGGGCGGCGAAGTTGTCGCCAACCGCCCGGTTGTGCTATATTCCCGCGTGCCCCCCTTCTCCAGCACAGACGCCAATGGAAGCCTTCGACAGAGTTCTGCTCGTTGCCAATCCCACCAGCGGCATCGGCAAGGCCCGCCGACGCCTCGACGGGGTCGCGGCGGCCATGCGGCGGGGGGGATGGAACGTCGAGGAGCTGTTGACACGGGACTCCGGCGATGCACGCGAGGCGGTTGCCGCCATGGACGGCTCCCGCCCCCTGGCGGTGGCCTTCGGCGGGGACGGCACGTTCAACGAACTGCTCAACGGAGCCGACCTGGCACGCTGTACCCTGGCGATCATCCCCGCGGGCACCGGCAACGTGCTGGCGAAGGAGCTGGGCATGAGCAGGCTTCCGGGCAGGGCGGCACGGCAACTGCTGAAGGGCCGCACCGCGCGGTTCGACGTGGGCCTGTGCAACGGCCGAAAGTTCATCAGCGTCTTTGGGGCGGGGGTGGACGCCCGCGCCGTCCAGCTCGTCCACCGAAGCCGCGGGAGCACCCTCACTCAGCTCCACTACCTGCCCCACGTGCTGCGGAGCGCACTGGAGGCGCCCGGGCTGAGAATCGAGGTGGAACTGGACGGTGAGCCCTTCGCACAGGGTGTCTGCCAGGTCTCGGCGGGGAACACAAGCAGCTACGGCGGCCCCATCCAGGTGACCCCGGCGGCCGCGCCCGACGACGGCCTGCTGGACCTGATGTGCCTGGAGTGGGAGGGTCTCGCGGAAGTGCCTGTGCTGGTGGGGTGCGCCCTGCTGAGGAGCCTGCACCTCTCGGAGCGCATCCGCTACGGCCGGGGAACGGAAGTGCTGGTGCGCTCCGAACAGCCGGGAGTCCCCTACGAGGTGGACGGCGAGGCGGCGGGAACCCTCCCGGCACGGATCGAGCTGAAGCGCCGGGCGGTCTGCCTGCTGGCGCCGGCGGGCTTCCAAATCATCCGGAAGCAGCCCCCTGCGCAGTGACTCACGGGAGGAGACCTGAACCATGGAGTGGAGTCGGTTCGACTGGCTGCTGGACGCGGCGCTTCAGGAAGACGCGGTCCGGGAGGACGTGACCAGCCGCGCGGTGGTCC
Organism: uncultured candidatus Brocadiaceae bacterium; assembly: GCA_964510315.1. Lineage (GTDB taxonomy): Bacteria > Planctomycetota > Brocadiia > SM23-32 > SM23-32 > CAZEAP01. The sequence goes on along the minus strand of CAZEAP010000003.1, from coordinate 31,820 downwards.
CGGAGGGCACGGAGGCCGCCGGCGAGGTCCTCGCGGGCGAGGTCGGCGTCGTCTGCGGGCTGCCGCCGGCCGGCCGGCTGGCGCGGCGCTTCGATGAACGGCTGATCTTCGAGCAGCTCCTGGAGGACGGCGGAGCCGTCAGCGGCGGTGCCGTGGTGGCGCGCCTGTCCGGTCCCGCCCGCGCGGTGCTGGCGGTTGAGCGACCGATGCTGAACTTCCTCCAGCACCTCAGCGGGGTCGCCACGCTTACGGCGCGTTTCGTCGAGAAGGTCGAGCATACCGACGCCCGCATCTACGACACCCGGAAGACCACGCCCGGCTGGCGGGATCTGGAGAAATACGCCGTCCGCTGCGGGGGAGGCTGCAACCACCGGCCGGACCTGGCCGGGGCCGTGCTCATCAAGGACAACCATCTCGCGCTGGCGGGCGGTGCGGCCGTGGGGGAGGCCGTCCGGAAGGCGCGGGAGGCCTGTCCGGACCTGACGGTCGAGGTCGAGGTGGATGACCTGGGGCAGTTCGAAGAAGCATTGGCCGCCGGCCCCGACATCATCCTGCTGGACAACATGACGCCGGAACAGGTGCGGGAGGCGGCCGAAATGGCGGACGCCCACGAGGCGGAGCGCCGACTACTGCTGGAGGCCAGCGGGGGGATCATCCTGGGGAACGCGGCGCTCTACGCGGAGGCCGGCGCCGACCGGATCTCCGTGGGGGCGCTGACCCACTCGGCCCCGGCGCTGGACCTCTCGCTCAGACTAAAGAGTTCTGAATTCTGAACCTCGCTCGCCTCCGACGAAGGCAACGACGAAGGGAACCACGAAGAACACGAAGGGCACGAAGTAAAGAAACGGGGGAGGCAGGTGCAACGCCAGGGTAAAGCAGCTACAGAGCGAAGGCGAGCGGAAGAGCACGGCGTCGCAGAACGGCGAGATGCGTTCGGCGCCTGTAGGTAAGGCGCCTCAGCATGACGGCGTGGTGTTTGTCGTTACTTCAGACTTCAGAATTCATACTTCAGACTTCACTTTTATTCACGCCAGCACTTCCTGCGCTGCCCGCAGGCCGGCGCCGAACTCGAACTGATAGCCGGCGTCCCGCAGCCCTTTCTCCAGTGCGCTGATCGCCACCAGCAGGTCCTCTTCGCCGACGTAGCCCATGTGGCCTATGCGGAATATCTTACCCTTCAGGTGGGCCTGGCCCCCGGCGATCTGGACCCCGTAGTTGTCCCGCATCTGAGCGACCAGGTCGCCCGTGTCGACCCCTTCAGGCCCCCGGACGGCGGTGACGCCGTTAACAGGACTGCCCGCGACCAGCTCCAGTCCTATGGCCTTGACGGCGGCGCGGGTGGCTTCGGCCAGCCGCTGATGGCGTGCATAGACGTTTTCGAGCCCTTCGGCGAACATCATCTCCAGCGCCTTCTGCAGGGCGCGCACCAGGGAGACGGCCCCGGTCCAGGGGGTCTGGCTGCTGCCCTGCCATTTCTTCTTCGCGGCGCGCAGGTCGAGGTAGTATCGCGGCGAGCGGCAGGCCTCGATTACGTCCCAGGAACGGGGCGAGGCGGCGATGAAACTCAACCCCGGAGGCATCATGCACCCCTTTTGAGAGCCGCTGACCACGACGTCCACCCCCCAGTCGTCCATCTTGCAGGGGTGCACGCCGATCCCGGTTATCGCGTCGATCGCCAGGAGGGTATCGGTGCGCCGGGTGACGTCGGCGACGGCCTCAACGTCGGTCAGCGCGCCGGTGGAGGTCTCCGACTGGGTGATGTAGAGGGCGCGGGCGTCGGGGTGCTCTTCGAGGGCGGCTTTGGCCTGTTCGGGGCTGAGGGACTCCCCCCACTCTACGTCCAGGTTGACCACCTCACAGCCGTAGGCCTCACACAGTTCGGACCACCGGTTGCCGAACTTGCCGGCCGGCACGCAGATGGCCTTCTCGCCGGGGGAGCAGACGTTGGCGACGGCGGCCTCCATGGCGGCGGTCCCCGTTCCGGTCAGGATCAGGACGTCCTGCTCGGTGCCGAACAGGGCTTTCAGGCGGTCGACGACCTCTTCGAGGATCCCGGAGAACTGCGCCGTGCGATGGTGGATCATCGGCGCGGCTTCGGCCAGCAACACCTCGTGGGGGACCATCGTCGGCCCCGGAGTGAACATGTAATGCTTCTTCATCGTGCGCCTCCAGAGCTGTGGTAACGGCGCGGCATTATAGGTGGACGGGGCAGCTTGCGCAACTCAGCCGGGTGGGGCCAGCATGGCCCCCAGCCCCATGTAGATGCAGATGCAGAACAGGTCGTTCAGCATCGTGATGAGCGGTCCGGCACTGACGGCCGGGTCGATGCCGATCGAGTTGAACACCACGGGAAAGACCATGGCCAGGGTGCCCGCAAACAGGATGGCCACCCCCACCGCAAGGCTGACCGCCGTCATGACGGCCGGACCGACGCCGAGGACCAGAAGCCCCAGCACTCCGGCGGCCGCCGAACAGAAAAGGCCCAGCAGCATCACGATGACAAACTGCTTGCTCAGGAAGCCCAGCATGCGGGAGCGCCGGATGCTCCCCAGCGCCAGCGCGCGCACCATGATCGTGGAGCCCTGGATGGCCACCTGTCCGCCCATCAGGGGAATCAGGGGTAGGAAGTAAGAAAGTTCCTGCATCCGCACGCCGCCGGCGAGGCGGCTGACCAGAAAGGCGATCAGCAAACCGACCACCACGCTGAGCAAAAGCCAGGGCAGCCGAAGGCGGGTGCTGCGGTAGATGCTGGCGTGGATCGGATCGCGTTCCCCCGTTCCCGCCAGCGTGTACATGTCCTCGTCGGTCTCCTGTTCGGCGGCCTCCAGGATGTCGTCCACGGTGACCACCCCCATCAGACGTCCCGCCTCGTCGGTCACCGGAATGGCCTCCAGGTCGTAGCGGGTGGCCGCCCGGACCAGCTCTTCCTGGTCGGTGCGGGGGGAGACGACCATCGGGCACTCCTCCATAAGTTCCGCTACCTTCTGTTCCGGAGGAGCGAAGACGAGTCGCTGCAGTGGGACGTGACCTACGAGTTCCTCCCCCTCGCCGGCAACAAAGAGGTGGCTGACGGTCTCGGCGTCCCGGCTTTTCTGGGTTACCTTGATGGCTTCCCTGGCTGTCAGGCCGGAGTAAAGCAGTACGAACTCCGTGGTCATCAGGCCGCCGGCCGTGTCAGGGGGATATCGGAGCAACTGCTGGGCCGCCGCCGCCTGCTCCCGGGGGAACTGCTCAAGGACGGTTTTGGCCTGCTGCTCCGGCAGTGCATCCAGGACGTCGGCCACCTTGTCGGGCTCCATGCTGCTGACGGCGTCCTGGAGTTCAGCGGGCAGCTCCCCGGCCAGGCTCCGGACGGTCTCCTCGTCCAGCTCACCCAGCACTTCACCCCGACGTTTCTCATCAATGAGCCGGAAGAGCTGGACCTGGAGGCTTTCGTTCAGTTCGGAAAGCAGCAGCGCCAAGTCGGCGGGGCGCAGTTCCGTCAGCAGGGAGTCCAGGCGGTCGGACGGACCCACCTCCAGGCGTTCCCTGACTTCGCCCAGAAGCTGCGACTTCTCCGGTGGGGTCTGCGTTGGTTGCATTGAAGCCCTGCTCCAGTGGTTTCGCGGCATCGGAATGCGACGGGCGGCACCCGCGATTATACGGCGCTCGCCGGGAAAATCAAAAAGCAGCCCGCCCGCGGCTCCGGCGGAAGTCAGCGGCGGCAGGACGCCCCCCGCGGAACTCCCAAAACGGGGAAGGGCTCAGGGAGGCCCCATCTTGACGCGCCAGGCGGGGCGTGGCACAATATCTCTCTTGCGGGGTCACGTTTCTTCTGCCGGGGGCTGCTCAGTTGGTTCGCTATTCCGTGGACCATCCTCGCCTGATCGCGGCGGTCATGGTGGTCGTCACACTGGTCCTGGCCGCCCTCGTCCCGCGGGTGAAGGTCGACACCGACCCGGAGAACATGCTCAGCCGCGACGATCCGGTCCGGGTCTTCCACAACCGGGTGAAAGAGAGATTCAGCGTCCACGACATGATCGTGGTGGGCGTTGTGCACGAGTCCCATCCGGACGGCGTCTTCAACCCCGAGTCCCTGCGGAAAGTTTACGCCCTCACCGAGTACTCGAAGCGGCTTCGGGGCGAGGGCCTCCGGCCCGGGGCGATAGACGTCGAGGCGGTGCTGGCCGACGCGGGCCTGGCGGACGGGGCGGAGCAGGAGACGGGGCCACCGGAGGAAGCGGCCGGTGCGGACGCCGCGCCCCCGCCGCCCGAGATGGGAGGCGCCGAAGCGCCGGCCCAGGAAGGGCCTGCTTTGCCGGAGATGGGCCCCGAGGCCGAAGCCGCCGAGCCGGCCCTCCCCGCGATGGGGGCCGAAGAGGAGGGGGAAGAGCCCCCTCCGCCGCCGACCGGCGAGGAAGAGAAAGAAGCCGAGGCCCCGACGGAGCCGCCTGCGGAGGAGCCCGCCGAACCGACCGACCAGAAGGGCGTGGTGGTCATCGACCTGCTGGCGCCCTCGACGGTCGATCGAATCGAGCACCGGGCCGGAACGGTCCATTTCTCCTACCTGATGCAGAAGCCCCTTCCCGAGAGCGAGCAGGAAGCGCTCGCGGTTCGCAAAGGGGCTCTGGACAATCCGCTGCTGAACGGCACCGTGGTCTCCTCCGACGGGCGGGCCGTCGCCATCTACCTGCCGATCACCCACAAGGACGTCTCTTACCAGGTGTCCCGGCGGCTGGAAGAGATGATCTCGCGGCTGGGAGGTCCGGAGCAGTACCACGTCACGGGTCTGCCGGTGGCGGAGGACACCTTCGGCCACGAGATGTTCGTACAGATGGGCATTTCGGCGCCGCTGGCCATGCTGGTGATCTTCATCCTGATGTTGCTGTTTTTCCGGAAGCTGGTCCTCGTCATCAGTCCCATGATCATCGCGCTGGTGGCGGTGGTCTGGACGATGGGGCTGCTGATCGGGCTCGGCTACACGGTGCACATCATGAGTTCGATGATCCCCATCTTCATCATGCCGATAGCGGTCCTGGATGCGGTCCACATCCTCAGCGAGTTTTTCGACCGGTACCAGGAGACCCGCGACCGCCGCAAGACCTGTCTGCGCGTGATGGACTCGCTTTTCGTGCCGATGCTCTACACTTCGCTCACCTCGGCGGCGGGGTTCGCCTCGCTGGCTCTCACGCCGATTCCGCCGGTTCAGGTCTTCGGGGTGTTCGTGGCCTTCGGCATAATGGCCGCCTGGCTGCTGACAGTGACCTTCTGCCCCGCCTACATCATGTTCATTCCGGAGAGCCGGCTGGAGGGCTTCGGCGTCTCTTCGGCGGCGGAGGCGCCGGCCTCGCCCCTCACTCGCCTGCTGCACGGGTTGGGTCGGTTCACCGGACGTCGCACGAAGCTCATCCTCACCGCTACGCTCCTTGCGGTGGTAGTCGCCCTTTACGGGATCACCCGCATTCGCATCAATGACAATCCGACCAGGTGGTTCGTGGCGGACCATCCGATCCGCCTCGCCGACCGCGTGCTCAACAGGCACTTCGCCGGCACCTACCAGGCCTACCTCAGCCTGGCCCCCGAGGATCAGGAACTCAGCGTGTCGGCCCGGGCCTCCGAGGTGCGGGATGCCATTCGAGAGGCTCGCGCCAAGTACGCTGAGAAGTACGAGGACAAGCCGCTGAGGGGGACCTTCGAGGCCGCCCTGGAGCTTGCCGACCGGAAGGAGGCGGCCGCTGAGGACGCTGAGGCCTTCCTCTCCGCACTCCTCGGGGAGGTGGAGGAGCGGAGGAGGGCGGCCGAGGGTGATGCCGCCTACGGCTGGGAGGAAGTGGCGGCCGCCGTCGAGGCCCGGCAGCTCCTGCTCGAGCAGCCCTTCAAGCGACCCGACCTCCTGCGCTACGTCGGCCGGTTGGAGAAGGCGCTGGCCGAGGGGGACGCCGCAACGGGCGCCGAATCGGTCGTGGGCAAGAGCAACAGCGTCACCGACATCGTCAAGAAGGTCCACAAGGAGCTGCGCGGGGATGAGGAATACTACACGGTGCCGGACGATCCGAAGATGGTGGCCGAGACCCTGTTCCAGTTCGGCAACAGCCACACGCCGGACGACCTGTGGCACTTCGTGACGCCGGACTACCGGCGGGCCAACGTCTGGTTTCAGCTCAACAGCGGCGACAACAAGGACATGGAAGCGGTCGTTGCGCAGGTGGAGGAATTCATGCGGGAGAACCCTCCTCCGATTCCGGTCGAGAAGAACTGGTTCGGCCTGACCTACATCAACGTGGTCTGGCAGCAGAAGATGGTGGTGGGGATGCTGCAGGCGTTCCTGGGCAGCTTTCTGGTGGTTTTCCTTCTGATGACCGTTCTGTTCCACTCGGCCCTGTGGGGCCTGCTGTGCATGATACCACTGACGGTTACCATCGCCCTTATCTACGGGGTGGTGGGGCTGGTGGGGAAGGACTACGACATGCCGGTGGCTGTGCTCTCCTCCCTGACCCTGGGGCTGGCGGTGGACTTCGCCATCCACTTCCTGGCCCGCTCCAGGGCGGCCATAAAGGATGCGGATAGCTGGCGGGAGGCGTCGGAGCATATTTTCGGGGAGCCGGCCAGGGCCATCAGCCGCAACGCCATCGTGGTGGCCGTGGGTTTTCTGCCGCTGCTGGCCGCACCCCTGATCCCCTACAAGACCGTGGGCATCTTTATGGCCGCCATCCTTGCCATAGCGGCCGTGGCCACACTGGTCCTCCTGCCGGTCCTGGTCGGGCTGTTCGAGGAACGGCTGTTCGCGCGGCTTTCGGTCACCCGGGTTACCTGCAACTGCGCCGCCTGCGTGGTCGCCTCGGTGGCGGCGGTGGTGCTGCTGGCGTTGAACTTCCATCAGTATTTCCGAATGGGATGGGGAACCCTCACCTGGATCAGCGTGGTTCTCATCCCTATTCTGGTGTTTGTCTGTGGCTTCTTCTCGCGGCGTCGCGCGTGTAAGCAGGCTGCGGAGGAAGCAGATCAACAAGAGGAGGGAGACGAACATGAATCGAGTTAAGCTCTACATTCTTCTGGCGGCGGGCGCTTTCGTGCTCGCGCCGGCCCTGGCGCAGCAGGGAGAGTCCGAGGCGCCGAGCGTGGACGAAATCGTGCGGAAGGCCAATCGGGTTGCCTACTACCAGGCCGGCACCGGCCGGGCGGACGTGAGCATGACCATCTACAACGCGAAAGGCGAGGTCCGCGGCGAGCGGAAGCTGACCATCCTGCGTCGCAACGCCGAGGAGGGCCTGGATCAGAAATACTACGCCTACTTCCGCCGGCCCGCCGACGTGCGGGGCACCGTCTTCCTGGTCTGGAAGCGCATCGAGAAGGACGACGACCGCTGGCTCTACAATCCCGCCCTCGACCTGGTCAACCGGATTGCCGCGGCCGACAAGCGCACCAGCTTCGTCGGCACACACTTCTTCTATGAGGACGTCTCGGGGCGCAACATCGACGATGACGAGCACGAACTGCGGAAGACCACGAAGAATTACTTCGTCGTGCGCAGCCGCCCCAAAAAGCCCGACCTCGTGGAGTTCGAATACTACGACACCTACATCCACCGCCAGACCTTCATGCCCGTCTACTCCTACTACTACCAGGCCGACGGGGAGAAATACCGGGAGTACCAGGTGCTGAAGATGGAGCAGATAGACGGCCACTGGACCGCCACCCGAACGCAGATGATCGACTACCGGGAGCAGGGGCCTCAGGACGCCCGCACGGTGGCCGAGTACTCCGAGGTGGCCTACGGCGCCGAGCTGCCCGACGACATCTTCAGCAAGCGCTACCTCCGCAAGCCCCCGCGCGAATACCTGAAATGAACCGCCTTCAATTCGCCTTCGGCGTATTTGCCGCATGCGTGCTCCTCACCCTCCCGGCGGGGGCGGAGGAGCCGCCGCTGCCCGCGATGGGCCGGGAGGAGGATGCGGCCGAGGAGCCCGCGCTGCCCACCATGGGTGAGGAGCAGGAAGGTGAAGAGCCTCCTCCGCCTCCCATGGGGGAGGAGGCGCCCTCCGCCGCGGAGGGGCCCGCCGAGACGTGGTCGGACGCACTGGACCGGCGCCTGGAGGCCCTGCCCATCCCGCTTCACGGCTTCTGGGAGGTTCGCGTGGGGCCGCGCTTCGTCGAGGACAACGACCACAGCCGTGAGCTGACCATGGGCGAGACGCGGCTCCAGCTCGAATCCAAGCCCTACTGGCGCGGGTTGGGCTTCAGCTTCAAGGCGGACCTGCTCTACGACCCGGTGCTGCGGGACCTGCTTCTGGAGTGGCGCGAGGCCAATGTGACTTTCTCCCCCGTGGAGTTCGCGGATGTCAAGGTCGGCCGGCAGATACTCACCTGGGGAACCGGCGACCTGGTCTTCCTGAACGACCTTTTCCCCAAGGACTACGAGAGCTTTTTCATGGGCCGGGACGTCGAGTACCTGAAGGCCCCCAGCGATGCTCTGAAGCTGAGCCTGTTCTCGCGGGCGGCGAACCTCGACATCGTCTACACGCCGCACTTCGACCCGGACGTATTCGTCGACGGCGAGCGGCTCAGCTATTACAACCCGCTTCTCGGGGCAAGGGCGGGGGAGGACCTGCGCGTGCGCACCGACGCGCCGGGGGAGTGGTTCCGCGATGACGAGATCGCACTTCGTCTCTACCGCGGCATCGCGAGCTATGAGCTGGCGCTCTACGGCTATCATGGATTCTGGAAGAGCCCGGTGGGCATAGACCCGGCCACGGGCCGCTTCACTCACCCACGTCTGGACGTCTGGGGAGCCAGCGCCCGGGGACCTTTCGCCGGCGGCATCGGCAACGTCGAGTTCGCCTACTACCACTCGCGCGAGGACACGGGCGGGGACGATCCCTTCGTGCCCAACAGCCAGTTTCGCTTCCTTTTCGGCTACAGCCGGGACCTGCCGCGGCTGGCGCAGGACTTCACCGTGGGGGCGCAGTATTACGTGGAGCACATGATGAACCACGGCTCCTACCGGCGGACTCTCCCCGGGGGCACCCCGGAGGCGGAGGAGAACCGCCACCTCTTCACCCTCCGCCTGACCAAACTCCTGCTGAACCAGGACATGAAGCTGTCGCTTTTCGCCTTTTGGAGCCCCTCGGACCGGGACGCCTACCTTCGCCCCCACGTCAGCTACGACATCACCGACCGCTGGCGGGTGGACGGGGGGGCGAACATCTTCCTCGGCGAGAAGGGGCACACCCAGTTCGGGCAGTTCGACCGCAACAACAACCTCTACGTCGGCCTCCGCTACAGCTTTTGAGCCCCCCGGTCGCTCCCGGTCCCCTCCGTCGCCGGTTCGCCGTCGGCGACCCCGAACATCTCCTTGACCGCGGGGCGGGTCAGCACCAGGATGGTGAACACCCCCAGGACGGTGCCGAACGGCACGAAGATGCACACAACCCCGCCCATCACCAGGCAGTAGGTATAGTGGGTGCGCCGCCCCAGGAACCGCCCCGCCACGGCCACCAACACGGCGAACGTCAGCCCCACGAGGATGAAAAGCGCCGGAAAGATCACGAAGAACCACGCCAATATCCGGGGAGGCGCGTTGCCGCCGTCGGCCAGGACACCCGCCAGCATCATCACACCGAAAGCCACGTGGATCAGCGGAAAGCACGCGAACACGCCGGCGAGAGCGGCCACCACGTAGTGGAAGATGTGCAACAGGTTTAGATATCGCTCGTCTTCGGTCATGCGGGCGTCTCCTCACCTTCGGTCCGAGGCGGCCGCAGATGCAATTATGCGCCGCCGCTGCACGCCGCTTCGGCCGCGGTGGCGAGAACCGACCACCACAGCAGAGCCACCGATCCTGCGAGACTTGCCGCGCCAACGGCCACACGCCGGGTTTCAGGACTCCGGTCGGAAGAGCAACATCCGCTCCCCGATGGTCAGCGCCAGGCGATGGCGACCGCCGGGGCGGCGGCGCAGAGCGCGAGCAGAGACCTGCATGCGAGTCTTGCCCCGGAACGCGCGGCGCAGCGGTTCAAGAGGCTTGACCAGGCGGCAGTGGCCGTCGTAGAGGCCCATCCCGGATTCCGAGGTATTGATCCACATGAACTCGGGTCCCTCGGTACGCCACTTCACGGGTTTGGAGCCCTGGAGCACGTAGTCTGGCTGGGCGGCCCATAGTCGGTCGCCCGCGGGGCTGAACAGGCAAAGTATCCCGTAGTTGCCCCATCGGGTGCCCACCATGAATTGCGGGCCGGGTATGTCGTCCCGGAGCCGCCCCCAGGCGGTCCACTGGGCGTGGCCGACGCGGTAGAGGGCGCACGTGCGGCCGGTGAGGGCGTCCACGACGTAAACGCCTGCGCTGCCGCCGGCCAGCACCACCAGCGGGTCGGCATGCGGCCACAGCTCGGGCGGCTGCACCAGCACCGAGTCGTAATGGTCGGCCCCGTGGATGCGGCGCATCTCGTCGGCCATGTCGTGGGTCCACATCAGTTCGCCCCTGGCGCTGAAGCAGGTGCCACCCGCCAGCACTTCCAGTTCGCCGTCGCGGTTGATGTCGGCGCAGTGCACGGCGCCGTGGTGACCGTAGGGCGTCTCGACCTGCCGCTGCCACAGTTCATCACCTTCCATGTCATACGCCCACAGGTGCACCCCGGCGCCGCCCAGTTCCTGGCGCCACTGGCGCACTGTGAAGTCCAGTTCGCCCGGCCGCTTCCCGCATCCGACCTCGGAGGAGAGATCGTACTTGCGCAGCTCGCCCGTGCGGACGGGGTCCTCGGGCAGCTTCGTGCGAACCAGCTCGCGGCCGTCAGTGCCGTCCAGCACCACCACCTCGTCGGCGACGGTGTTCTTCTTGGCGTGCCCGGCCACCGAGAGGGCATCTCTGCTATGGCGGCAGCCCACCAGCAGGTAAAGGCGGCGTCCGCCCTCCGGCCGCGCGGGGCCGGGCTCGCACAGAAGCGCCGGCTCGGGGTGGCGCCACAGCTCCTCGCCCTCCCACGTGCGGGCCAGCAGGCCGTCCGGACCGTTGAACAGCAGGTCGTTGCGGCCCTCCGCGGCGAAGTCGCGGCAGACCTTCAGGCTCAGTGCGCCGGAGAGGTCGAACTCGCCCGCCGGTACGGCGTCAGGCACCTCCCGGCCCAGCCGCTCAGTCCGTTCGCGCAGGGCGGCCCGGCGCTCGGCGTTGCGGGCCCGCTCCTCGGCGTCAAGCTCGACACTCAGGTCCAGAAGCTCACTTTCGCCCAGGCTGCGGAAACCCATACGCCCGCTCGGGAAGGTCTCCTCCCGGGCGTACAACTCCACCTCGCACTCGGGACAGCTCACCGTGATGAGGTCGTCCTGCAACTCGGCGTGCAGGGTGAGAGGACCGTCGGGCAGCTCGACGCGGCGCCAGTCCAGCACGTGCCAGTCGTCGTCGTTGCGACGGTACAGCACCAGGCGGTCCCTCGCCTCGACGCCGAAGAAGTAGTATCGGCGCGAGGTCTCGATGCGGAAGACCAGGCCCGCGTGGGCGTCGGCCAGGAACCAGCCGTCGTTGCAGCGCTCGACCCCGCGCGCCGTCGGCAAGACGCGGCACTTCAGGCGCGCGTTGCGCCACCAGGGCTCGCCCGTCACGAGCGCGTGCGGTTTGGGGCCTCGGTCGGTAAAGCGGATGGCCGGGCCGTGCGGGGTCTCAACGCGCTCCTTGCTGGACGGGGTGCGGTAGGCGCCGCGGTCGGCCAGCGGGTCGGTCCACGGCGGCATCAGGGCCCAAGTGGGGTGATCGGGCTCCATGGGCGGGGCGATCTGGCCCTCGGGAAACGACTCGACGGGGAATTCAAGGCTCAAAAGTCCCTCGGGTGCGGGCATCTCAACCTCTACTGCACTGAATGTAGATTTTCCATGTAGCGCAGAGAAATCGCAAATTGACTTTCAGTATGACAGGGTACCCCGCCGGAGGGGTCTGTCAAACCGAAATCCACAGAACTCCCGGGCGCGGCGGCCCTTGCCAGGGCGTTCCCTGGCCTGTGATGCGCGGCGAGAAGACGGGTTTTGGCTTTCGAGACATACCCCCTGCGTTCGGGAATGCAGAGCGCGCCATTTCTGTGTCCGCCAGTCGACGTCAGGTGGGCGCCGGAGCTGGCATCTGAATCCGATTCAATATCGCTCCGAACAGCTCCCTCGGCACCGCCACCTCGGCCATGTGGAACACAACGTAGCGGGCATGGCACACAACCTTCGCTCCGATCTTCACCAGTTTCTCCTCCCGCATGCGCGGGATCAGCGACCCCTGTCTGCGTGCAACGCAGACGCAGGGGTATTTCACCGGCTCCGGCAGCGCAGGTGCGGCTCAGGTGCTCGCTGGCGCTGGTGGTGATGCTGGCGATGGCGCTGGGCCGGGCCAGGGAGCGGAAAGGGAAGGAGGACACGGAGGCTCCAACGGTGCGCAGCCTGGTGGGCGCCGCGTAAGACGCCGGCCGGGGGGCGGACCAAGGTGGCCGTTTATTCCGCGGCTGAGTGCGGAGGCCCTGCCGGCGACCCTCTCCGCCGCGCGCGTGGGCGGGGGCGCGCGCCCCCGCCCACGCAAACTCCCGCGACTCCGACCTTTCCAATGGCCAGAGTCTAACACATAGGAGTGCGGCGCCTCGGCGCCGGTTTCGATCCCGGCGGCTTGCCGCCGGCCGCGCAGCGGGACAAGCCTCGCGTACGCGTTCAGCGTGGACGCGTTATGATCGGGAGGGGTTTCCGGGGCAATCGGCCGTTCCCGCGCGATGGACTGATGTCTGAGGTGGCTTTTGGGCTCCGTAAGAGCCCGGCATGGAGCCCAGGGTGCTCCAGAGGCGCATAGACTCCGTCCGGGGAAAATGACCGGCAAAAATCAAAGCGTTCTGAAAGGGCGCAACATAGTCATTCAGGTTGACCGACATCTCGGCACGTACCGAAGGACGCTCGGCTGCTCTGGGTATGTTTCGCCCCTACAGGGCTTAACTATCTGGAGAATGCACCCGGTTTCCCAGGGCTGCGCCCCGGGCTGATATTTGACGCCCCGTTGGGGCTTTAATTCCCTCCACCAGATGCTCGATCCACGGGCGTATCCGGGCCGCGCTCTCAGCCGCCGAAGTGTTTGGCCAGTTCGGGGTGCTCCTCGATGATCTGGCGGAGCGCTGGACAGAAATGCGGGGACGAAGCCCCCTGGAGGATGCACAGCCTGTCAACTTTCTCCGGGCCGGTCAGTTTGCCGGACCGGGCGAATCCGCCCAACCCGCCGATGGCGAAGCCGCGGCCGACCTGGGGAAGCTCCGCCAGTCTATCCAGCGCTTCCTCGGCCCTGCGGCCTTCGCCGGCCATCTGCAGCAGCACGGCGCGGAAGTAATGGCACTCGGCTTTGTCCGGCTGGACCTCGAGGGCCTCGTCGCAGAAGTGAGCGCCCTGTCTATATCGACCGTTGATGCCCTCTATCCGCCCAAGGTAGACCAGCGACAGGCAGCGCTGATTGCCTTCCTCCAGGGATTCCTTGAACGCCTCGGCCGCCGTCTCATAGTCGCCCTGGCTGAAGAACTTCACGCCCCTGCGATAGGGAGTGTTCAGCGCAACTTTGTAGAGGACAAACCCCGCGACCACCAGCGCACAGACCAGCACCAGCTTCTTCACAGCGCACCTCCCCCCGCATATCGCCTCCGTTGAGGAACCGTCCGACGGTCGCCAGCATAACCGCCCCCGAAGAAGGCGTCCAACCCAAACCGGGGCGAACCCCCGTCCCGTCGGGCTCGCCCGTCGTGGCATCTTTCGGACCGCTGCTTTATACTGCCCGGACGCGCTGCGCACCGCCGCCACTCCGGGAATGGACGGACGGGATGAGATTTGTCGACGAATTCCGGGACCCCGAAGCCGCCCGCCGGTTGGCCGAACGCATTCGGCGGACGGCCGCCGGTATGGAGCAGCTTTGCTTCATGGAGGTCTGCGGCGGTCACACCATGGCGCTTCACCGGTTCGGCATACCCCACCTGCTGCCGGAGAACGTCCGAATGCTGAGCGGTCCCGGGTGTCCCGTCTGCGTGACGCCGACCACTTACGTCGACCGCGCCATTGCCCTGGGAGAGGAGCCCGGAGTAATCCTGGCGACCTTCGGCGACCTCTACCGGGTCCGCGGAGGCGAGGAATCCCTGGAAGACGCCGCCGCCCGGGGCCTGGAGGTACGGGTGGTCTACTCACCGCGGGACGCCCTGAAGCTGGCCCGGGAGAGCCCGGAGCGTGAAGTTCTGTTCCTGGCCATCGGCTTCGAGACCACCGTGCCCGGCGTGGCGGCCACCGTCCTGGAGGCCGACGGTGAGAGCGCGCGGAACTTCCGCGTGCTCTCCGGCCACAAGGTGATGCCCCCTGCACTCCGCGCCCTGATGGAGGCGCCGGAAGTGGCGGTGGACGGCTTCCTGCTGCCGGGGCACGTCTCCACCATCAGCGGACCGGAGCCCTACGCGTTCCTGCCGGATCAATACGGGGTGGCCTGCTGCGTCACCGGCTTTGAGCCCACCGATATCCTCCGCGGCATACTGTCGCTGGTGGAACAGGTAGCCGAAGGGAGGCCCGCCGTGGAGAACCAGTACCGTCGGGCGGTCCGCGCCGGGGGAAACCCCGAGGCCCGGGAGGTTGTTGAGAAGGTCTTTCTTGCGGCGGACAGCCAGTGGCGCGGTCTGGGCCTGATAGAGGGAAGCGGACTGGACCTCCGGCCCGCCCTGAGCGGCTACAGGGCTGAACCGCCCGATTCGACGGTCCCTTCGGCCGAGCACGCGCGCTGTCGGTGCGCCGAGGTGCTGCGGGGCGTGATACGCCCTCCGAAGTGCCCCCTGTTCGGCAGGGAGTGCGTGCCGGATTCGGCCCTGGGTCCCTGCATGGTTTCCAGCGAGGGGGCCTGCGCGGCATTCTACAAATACGGGGCGCAGGATGTCTGAGGAGAAGATCAAGCTGGGTCACGGCAGCGGAGGCGTGCTGACCCGCCGGCTCATCGAGGAGACGCTGCTGAAGTTCTTCACCTCACCCCGGCTGGCGGCTCTGCCCGACAGCGCCTGGCTGGAGCTGGAGGGCGGGCGGGTCGCCTTCACCACCGACAGCTACGTGGTCGACCCCATATTCTTCCCCGGCGGGGACATCGGCAGGCTCGCGGTGTTCGGTACCGTCAACGACCTGGCCGTGGCCGGTGCGCTGCCCCGGTTCATCTCCTGCTCCCTGATACTGGAGGAGGGATTGCCGACCGCCGAGCTGGAGAGGGTGCTGAGTTCCTTCGAGCAGGCCGCCGGGGAAGCCGGCGTGGAGGTGGTCACCGGCGACACCAAGGTGCTGCCCCGCGGGAAGGCCGACCGCATGTTCGTCAACACCGCCGGCCTGGGGTTGCTGCCGGGGGCGATCGAGCCTCCGGGTGGACAGGCCCGGCCGGGGGACGCTATCATAGTTTCCGGCCCGGTGGGCGACCACGGGGCCGCCGTGCTGGCCCAGAGGGAAGGGCTCGGACTGGAGAGCGCCGTCCGGAGCGACTGTGCTCCCCTGACCGAAACCGCTCAGGCCGTCCTGAGGGCCGCCCGGAGAGTCGCCTTCATGCGCGACCTGACCCGCGGCGGCCTGGCCACCGTGCTGAACGAGCTGACCGGCCCCGACAGGCCGGGGGTGCTGGTGGAGGAGGCGGCGATACCCGTTCGGGAGGAGGTCCGCTCGATCTGCGAGCTTTTGGGCCTGGACCCGCTGTACCTGGCCTGCGAAGGTCGCCTGGTGGCGGTTGTGGACCCCGACCACAGGGAGGCCGTCGTGGAGGCCGTTCGGTCGGCGGGGGCCCCCGACCGGGCCGGCTGCATCGGCCGGGTCTCCGAAGAATACACGGGCAAAGTCGCGCTGGAAACGCCGCTGGGGACACATAGGCTGCTGCAGATGCTCAGCGGCGAGCAGCTACCGCGTATCTGCTGATCAACAGGAGAGCACTGTGCAAAGCAACTCGTCGGAACAGAGCCTTCGACAGCAATTGGAGGAACACGAACAGGAGCACGTGCTGGAGTGGTTGAGCCAGTTGGACCAGAGGGGCCGCGAAGCCCTGCTGGAACAACTGCGGGAGCTGGATTTCGAGCGGCTGGAGAAATTCCGCACGCTGATTGAGGCCCCCACCACGGAAATCTCGTTCGACGATATCCGCCCGGCTCCGGTGGAGAGGCTTCCCGAAAATGAAGAAGAAGACCAGCGCGAGGAGCACATCCGTGAGCTGGGCCGGGAGGCCCTGGCAGCCGATCGAGTCGCCGCCCTTACGGTGGCCGGAGGGCAGGGGACCCGCCTCGGCTACGACCACCCCAAGGGCACTTACCCCATAACGCCGATTCGCAAGATGACGCTCTTCGAGCACTTTGCCGAGCACATCCGGGCGGCACGGGAGCGCTACGGCTGCGAGCTGCCATGGCTGATCATGACCAGCCCCGTCAACCACGAGGAGACCCTGGGTTTCTTCCGGAGCAATGACTACTTCGAGCTGCCGGAAGAGAAGGTGCGGCTTTTCCCCCAGCGCACCAATCCGATCCTCGACGAAGCCGGCCGGCTGCTGCGCTCGGAGCCCGATCGACTCCTGGTGGGGCCGGACGGGCACGGCGGCGTTTTCGAGGCCCTCCTGCGGAGCGGGATGCTGAAGTTTCTCCGCGAGGGCCGCTGGGACCTGCTGAGCCACTTCCAGGTGGACAACCCCTTGGTCACCGTGGCCGATCCGCGTTACCTGGGCTATCACCTGTGGCAGGACGCCGATTTCTCCTGTAAGGTCATCTCCAAGCGGGGCCCCTCTGAGGGACTGGGGCTGGCCGTTCTGAAGTCCGGTCGGCCGGCGGTCATCGAATACGTGGACGTTCCCGAAGAGGTGGCCGAAGAGCGGCTCCGTTCGGGTGAGCTGATGTATCGCTTCGGCAGCATCGCCATCCACATCATGGACGTGCCGTTCGCCGAGCGGATGGCCCACCGACAGGACGCGCTGCCATGGCACGTGGCCGAGAAGCAGTACGAGATCGTCAGCGAGGAAGGTGAGAAGGTCGAGACTCCCCCGGACGGCTGCCGGAAGTTCGAGCGTTTTGTCTTCGACGCTCTCCGCTTCGCCGAAGAGTGCGCCTTCGTGGAAGTAGGGCGGGAAGAGGAGTTCGCGCCGGTCAAAAACGCCGAGGGCAAGGACAGCCCTCAAACCGCAAGGGAAAGGATGCAGCAGGTGTGGTTGGACTGGCTGGAGGAGGCCGGCGCCGACATCCAACCCCCCCCCGACCCGGAGGAGCCTGTCGTCGAGATCAGTCCCCTTTACGCCGCAGACCTCCAGCAGCTCAAAGACCGCGTAGAGCCCGGCTGGCAGCCTTCATTCCCTCTCGTGCTGGAACCCTGACGTGGCCCGATGTGGAAGGCAGGTCCGATTCGTCTACTCTCCCGACTACTACTGTGACATCGGGGAACACGTCTTCCGGACCGAGAAGTACGGCCTGTTGAAGCAACGCATGGTGGAGAAAGGCGTCGCCGCGGAGGATGACTTCCTCCGTCCCTCCCCTGCGGAACGGGCCGACCTGGAACTGGTCCACACCCCCGAGTACGTTGACGACCTGATGGAGGTACGCCGGACCGGTCGAACGGTCCGCAGCGAGATGCCCATCTCCCGGGAGATCGTGGGGGCCTTCGCCCTCGGCGCCGGGGGCACTATGCTGGCCTGCCGGGCCGCTCTTGAGGAACGGACCTTCGCCATGAACCTCGCCGGCGGATTCCACCACGCCTTCCCCGACTGGGCCGAGGGGTTCTGCTACATCAACGACGTTGCCCTCGGGGTGGAAAAAGTCCGCGCCGAGGGACTGGTCTCCCGGGCCATGGTCGTGGACTGCGACCTCCACCAGGGCAACGGGACGGCGTACATGTTCCGGGACGAGCCGGAGGTCTTCACCTTCAGCATCCACCAGGAGCACAACTATCCCTACAAGCGCCGCAGCGATCTGGACATCGGCCTGCCCGATTTCTGCGGCGGCGACCGATACCTCTCCGAACTGACCGACAAACTGCCGGAGGCCATGGACCGGCACGAGCCGGAGTTCGTCCTCTACGTGGCCGGGGCCGACCCTCACGAGGAGGACCTGCTGGGGTCGCTGCGGCTGAATTTCGAAGACCTCCGACGCCGGGACGACCTGGTCCTCGGCGCCTGCGCCGAACGCGCCATACCCGCGGCGGCCGTGCTGGCCGGAGGCTATTGCCCGGAAGTGGAGACCACCGTGCGCATACACTTCGGCACGGTGCAGGCGCTCTGTGAGTCGGTCGACGGCCTGGAGGGCGGAGCGGATGAGTGAGGGATGGGGCGGAGCAGCCGCGGGCACGGCGCTGAAGGGTTGCCTCCGCTCCGTGCTGGACTGGTTCTATCCGCGGCACTGCTGCCATTGCGGGGTGGCCCTCGATGGGACGGAAGGCAACCTTCTGTGCCGGCGGTGCTACGATGCCCTGGTGGAGTGCCGCATCAGCGGTCGGGTGTGCGCGGTGTGCGGCCTGCCTCTGGCGGGAGAGCCCTCGGCGGACTCGCTCTGTATGCGATGCCTTGGGCAGGAGCGGTATTTCGAGCGGGCGCGGGCGTTTTTTACTTACGCCGGCCCGGCGGTCTCGCTGGTGAAGAGCTACAAGTTCGGGGGCGAATTCTTCGTCGGGCCGCGCCTGCTGAAAGGGCTGTTGCGGAGGGGATGGCTCCCGGAGGACGTCGAAAGGCCCTCCGGGGTGCTGCCGGTGCCGCTGCATCCGCGCCGTCGCCGCGAGCGGGGCTACGACCAGGCCCTCCTGCTGGGCCGGGTTCTGAGCCGGCACTTCGAGTCCCCGTTGCTGCGTCGGGCGCTGGTGCGCGCCCGTTACACCTCCCGACAGACGGGCCTTCCCATGAGGAGGCGGGAGGACAACGTGCGGGGGGCCTTCGAGGTGCGCCGGCCCGAATCGGTCAGGGACCGTCGCCTCCTGCTGGTGGACGACGTGATGACCACCGGCTCGACCGCCGACGAGTGCGCGAAGGCGCTGAAGCGGAGCGGGGCCGAGGAGGTGCAGGTGCTGACGCTCACCCGCACTGCGCCGTGAGGCGGGTTCGGCTCAGTCCCGCAGGAACCAGCGAATGACTTCTTCCACCTCTTCCAGGTCGACGTCGGTGTCCTTGCAGGGGCCATGGGGGCGGACGTTAATGATGCCCAGGGAAGGCTTGGGGAATACCCCGGTCATGCCTTCCTGCAGTTCTTTCTCGCAGGCGATCGCCACGATGGCTTTCACCCCCTCGTCGAGGGCCATCTGCAGTGCCAGCCGGCCGCCCGTCGCAACGGCGCAGCGCGTGCCGTAGCGCTCGGAGAGTTCGACGATGTCCTTGACCTTGCAGCGCCCGCAGCGCCGGCACTCGTTGATGTCGTTGGTGATCTTCTGCTCGCACTCGCTGGACTGCAGGCAGGTCGGCGTCAGGACGAGAAGTTCCTCCGGCTCGCAGCGACTTCGCCGGAGGCGAGTGATGAAGTTCAGAAACTTGACCGCCCTGCGTCCCATCGGCTTCTCCCGGGTTCTGCTCAGTTCCTCTGCTCAGTCCGACGCCGTCTTCACCTGGTGGCCGTGCAGGAAGTCCGCGGCCGACATGGCCCGGCCTCCCGCCGGCTTCAGTTTCCTTATCCTCACCTTGCCCCGTCCCGCCTGCACGAGGATGCCATCGGAATCGACCGCCCGCACGACGGTTCCGGGCCGGCGGGTTGGGCTTTCGGGCTCGAGCGCCTCCACCTCGAGCAGCGTTACCCGCGTGGCGCCTCCCTGGGTGGGCAGCTCGCAGAAAGCGCCCGGCCAGGGGGTCAGTCCGCGGACCCGGTTCGCTATCTGTTCGGCCGGCATGTTCCAGTTGATCCGACCGTCCTCCTTGGTGAGCTTGCGGGCGAAGAAACCGCCTTCTTCGGGCTGCGGCCTGCCGGGTATCTGCTCGCCGGCGGAGAGCCGGTTCACCGTATCGGTCAGCAGTTCGGCGCCGACGGCGGCCAGCCGGTCGTGCAGTTCGCCCGCCGTCTCCTCGGGCCGGATCGGCACCTCGCGCCGGGCGAGGATCGGCCCTGCGTCCAGTTCGGGGCTCATCCGTATGATGGTAACCCCGGTCACATCCTCTCCCCGCATGACGGCCCAGTTGATTGGTGCGGCGCCGCGGTAGTCCGGCAGCAGCGATGCGTGCACGTTGAGGAAGCCGCGTTCGGTCGCTCCGAGCAGTGCCGGACTCAGTATCTCACCATAGGCTACTACCACGCCGAGTTCCGCGTTCAGGGCGCTCAGCTCGGCAATGCAGTCCGGGTTGTTGGCGCCGGCCGGCTGGAGCACCTCCAGTCCCAGCTCCTCGGCCGCTTCCTTGACCGCAGTGGAGGAGGGACTCCGCCCTCGCCCTCTCGGGCGGTCGGGGCGGGTGACCACGGCGACCACCCGATGGCCGGCGTCCACCAGCGAGCGGAGCGAAGTCACGGCGAACTCGGGGCTGCCAAAGAACAGCAGCTTCACGTTTCACCCCCTGCGCAAGCTCTGCGTGCGGGCCTACCTACCGGCGGGCGGGCTGTTCGCCCTGTTCGAGTTTCTTGAGCTGGTCTCGGACGGCCATCAGGGCGGTGGGCTGAAGGCGATCGATGATCAACAGGCCGTTCAGGTGGTCGAGTTCGTGTTGCCACGCCCGCGCCCGCAGACCTTCTGCTTCCAGCTCGACCTTCTCCCCGTCCAGGCTGTAGGCCACTACCCCCACCTTCGCGGCACGGGGGACCTGGACGCGGATGCCGGGCAGGCTGAGGCAGCCTTCCTCCTCCCGCGTCTGCCCGTCCCGATGGACTATCCTGGGGTTGACGAAGATGCGCTTGCCCTCCCGGTCCTGCTCCACGTCCAGGGTGACGATCTGGTCGCTCCAGCCCACCTGTGGCCCGGCGAGCCCGAGCCCCTCGGCCTGGTACATGAAGTCGAGCATTTCGTGCGCGCGCTGCCACAGTTCTTCGTCGATCTCCCGGACCGGGCGGCACGTCCGTCTCAGCACTTTGTCGGGATAGACTTTCAGTTCCATCTTTACGGCTCCAGGCTGACCAGCCAATCTATTCAGGTTACCAGAAACGCTCCGATCGCAAAAGGGGGGAGGCACTGAGCCATCACCGGTCTTGCCGGCTCCTCTCCCGGCCCGGACGTCTCAGAACGGCCACAGGAGGGGAATGGTGAACGTTGCGGCTATCCACAGCACCAGGTCCAGCAGGGTGCCCACGCGGGTGAAGTCGGTAAAGCGGTATTGCCCGGGGCCGTAGACCAGGGTATTGGTCTGGTAGCCCACCGGCGTGATGAAGCTGAGGGAGGCGGCGAAGGACATCGGCATGAGCAGCCTCGAAGGGCCGACCTCCATGTCGCGGGCAACCGATATGATCACCGGTATGAAGATGGCCACCGCGGCGGTGTTGTTGATGAAGGCGGAGCAGACCGCCACCACCAGCATGATCCCCAGCAGGGCGAGCCAATAGTTCTGCTTCCCCAGCCTGCCCAGCATCTCGCCGGCCCCGTTCATGGCCCCGGTGCGGCGGATGCCTTCGCTGACCACGAACATCGCCGCTATGGTGATGGTCGCCTGGTTGCTGAAGCCCGAAAGGGCCTCCTTGACCGTCAGAATGCCGCTGGACAGGAGCACGGCCAGGACGATCAGGGCCACAACGTCGAAGGAGCCCCGCTCGGTCACGAACAGGACGACTGCGACGGCCAACAGTCCGAAAACTAAGACCAGCTCCATGGGCGAAGTCCCACAGATGATCCCGTTGAGGGGGCTCCGGCGGAGACCCCACTTCCCGCCCGCAGGCGCACAGAACAACTCAGTTCGGGCCTGCGGTTCAAGTTTCCAGGCTCCCCTTGCCCCTGCTGGACAGCGCCCCCCCCACATGATAGAACGTACGTCCTGCAGACGGGCCAACAGGGGCCAAAGCGGACAGAGAGAGAGGAGCCGGTATGCTGAGAAGCACCGACCAGATAATCGGCTGCGAAGCGCAGGCTACCGACGGCAGGCTGGGAGAGGTGAGCGACCTTTTCTTCGACGAGTACGTCTGGAAAGTTCGGTATCTGGTCGTCAAGGCCGGCACCTGGCTGTCCCGCAGAGAGGTGCTGCTTTCCCCGGAGGCGGTGGGTGAGCCGGACTGGGAGAACGGCGTGGTCACCCTCGGTCTGCGCGGGGAAGAGGTCCGGACGAGTCCGGCCGTGGAGAGCGAACTCCCGGTTTCCCGCCGAAAGGAGCGGGAACTGGCCGAACACTACGACTGGGTGCCCTACTGGTCGCCCATCTCCGAGGACATACTGGGTATCGAGCAGGGCGGGCCTTCCGGGCTGCGCAGTGTGGAGGAGCTGGAGGGCTACGTGGTGGAAGCGGGCGGGCGGGACGTGGGCGCGGTGGAGGACTTCCTGGTGGACCCGGAGGTCTGGGCGATCCGCTACATGAGGATCCATCTCGGGCTCCTGGTGCCGGGTAAAACCGTGCTGATCGCACCGGAGTGGGCGGAGGATTTCCAGTGGCTGGAGGCCCGTGTGCGGCTGGAGTGCAGCGCCGAAGAACTCAAAAATGCCCCCGAGTACGACGAAACCATGCCCGTGGACCGGGTCTACGAGGAGCAGCTCCACGAACACTATGGCCGGCAAGCCTATTGGGAGTAACCGGGTACTGCGGCGGAAGCTGAGGAAACGAGAATATGCAACGCCTGTTCGAGCGGTGTTCCGAAAACCCGTTGATAACGGCCGAGGACTCCCCGGTCCCTGCCTCGGCTGTCTACAACCCCGGGGCGGTGGAGTTCGAGGGGGACGTCCTGCTGCTGGTGCGAATCGAGGGGAGGCGCGGTTTCTCCGACATACACGTCGCCCGCAGCCACGACGGCATTCACGACTGGGAGATAGAGGAGGAGCCCCTTCTGGCGCACGGTCAGGTTGACCTGCGCTACGAGAAGCTGGGTTGTGAGGATGCCCGCGTCACCTACGTGGCCGAGGAGGAGCGCTACTACATCACCTACGTAGCCTACTCCCACGTGGGTCCGGCCGTGGGGCTGGCCTACACCGAGGACTTCCGGAGCGCCGAGCGGATAGGACTCATCTTCGCCCCCAACAACAAGGACACGGTGATGTTCCCGGAGAAAATCGACGGCCACTGGATGGTGCTCCACCGGCCCGCCGTGGGCCAGATAGAGAACATATGGAGCGCCCGCTCGCCGGACCTGATCCACTGGGGTATGCCGCACTGCGTGCTCCCCGAGCGCGGAGGGCCGTGGTGGGACGGGGCCCGAGTGGGGGCCGGCCCGCCCCCCATCCCTACCGAGTCCGGCTGGCTGCTGATCTACCACGGCGTCAAGGAGTTCGGCAGCAACATGGTCTATCGGGCGGGGGTCGCCAGGCTGAAGAAGGACGAACCCCACAAAGTCATCGCCCGGGGCTCCGGATGGGTCTTCGGCCCGGAGACCGATTACGAACTCAGCGGCGTCATGCCCGGCGTGGTGTTCCCTTCCGGAACCCTTCTCCGGGGCGAGGAGCTGTGGATCTACTACGGCGCCGCCGACAGTTGCGTCTGTATGGGGAAGGCCCGTCTGCCCGATCTCCTGGGCCTCCTGGAGGAAACGGGCTGATCCGACCCCCCTCCAGGGTCCTGAGTCCCGACTCTCCCTCCGAGTCCGTCCTTGATCCAGCGCGCCGCGCGGCGTGGGTACTTTCCCGCCTGAAATTGGGGAATTTCCCGACTTTAAGGGCCGGCCGGCGTCCGTTAATTTCCCCTGCTGACCGGAAAGAGGCTGTCTCTGAGAGGTGAGGAGATCGAGTTTGGAGCTGCCGGAGAAGTCGGGCCGCGCGGAGGATGCCTTTCAGGTCGCCTTCAAGGGGGCTGCGGCCCGCCCTTCCGGCTGCAAACGGACGGCCGCACATGGCCGGGGGGTGTCCGATGTTTGACCTCACAGTATTGTGCACGCGTTGTGGTCGAAAGTTCCGTGTCGGCGTCAGCGAAACCTGTGCGCCGTCGCAGGTGAAGTGCTCCTGCGGGGCCAGCTTTTCCCTCTCGCTGGAGGGGGAGGAGCGTCGGGGTCCCATCCCGGACAGCGAGTACAGCGACGAGCAGACGGGGTCCCTGCTGGGTGACTTCGAGGCACTTTCCCGTGTATCTTAAGGGGGCTGCCTGCTCGTTGTGCTCGACAAATTCGGCTTCGTCCTCAGGGAGTGTCAATGCTCATAAGTCTTGAAGAGATAATTGGTTACGCACTGCAAGGTGTGGACGGAAAGCTGGGCGACGTCGAGGATTTCTACTTCGACGATGAGGGCTGGACCGTCCGCTACCTGCTGGCCGACACCGGGGGCTGGTTGCCGGGTCGGCGCGTGCTGATCTCCCCCGAGGAGGTGGGCCGTCCGGAACACGAGGCGGGTGTGCTGCCCGTCGAGCCGCCTACGACGCCGCCCTCTACACCGACGGCGTCGTGGACATCGAGGACGACCTCGCCGTGGTGACCGCAGCGATGTGAGCCGCCGCGCCGGCGCGCACGCCTTTACCGGGGCCGCCAAAGGGCCTATCATGGACTCCTGGAAGGGCCCGTGGCCCCGGCAGAATCGAGACAAAAGGAGGGCACCGTGAACGCTGAGAAAACCGGCATGGAAGACCCCGTCGAAGAGCCGCCCGAGGACCTCCCCCTGGAGGAACTGCTGATCAGGCTCGGCGAACAGCACGACAACATAGTGCGCGAAAAACTGCCCGACCTGCGCGCCATGCTGGAGCAGGCCGAGCAGGTCGACGAGCCCGATCATATGCCGGCCCTCGCGCAGATAGCCCGGGAACTGACCGACCTGCGAGCGGAGATTGATAATCACCTCGCCGCGGAGGAGGACGCGCTCTTTCCCTACGCCCGTCAGCTCCTGGAGGCCCGCGAGGGCCGGGCCGAAGTGCCTTCCGGGGACGAGCATGCCGGCGAGCGGCTGGAGCGAGAGCACGAGACCGCCCTCGCCGTTCTCGACAAGGTCTCCCGGCTGGCCGCTGAGTACAGACCGCCGGCCGACGTGAGTCGGCCGCTGAGGGAATTCTTCCGGGGGCTGGAGGAGCTGGAAGAGCAACTCTCCCGGCACGTCCAGGTCGAGGAGGAGGTCCTGCTTCCCCGACTGGCGGATCTGCAGCGCCGGCTTGAGGCACCCTGACCCTCGCTTGGGTAGACACCATGCCGCCGACCAACGAAGAGATCGCCGGCGTCCTGGCTGCCGATCATGGAACTCCAGCGGGAAGGGTGATTTCACCGTGCTGTTTTCCAATACGGCAAGGGCCCACGAGCTGGACAAGACGCGCGACGGGGTCCTGATCTACTGGGAGAACAAGGTGGACGGCCAGTGCACCGTGGTGACGGCCGGACGGGGGGAGCTGGCCGGACAGCGCGTCGTCCGGGGGCGGGGGTCCGAATGCCGCGCCTACTACGGCGCCTCGTCAGTCGGCGGGGTCCGGCGCGGCACCAGAGCGAGCGAGTGCAGAGGTGAGAGAACATGCAGCAGTTCGTAAACCGCAGGCAGGCAGGACGAAGGCTGGCCGAAGAACTTTCGGAGTATGCGCAACGGGACGACGTCATCGTCCTGGCCCTTCCCCGCGGGGGCGTGCCGGTGGGTTACGAGGTGGCCGTTGAGCTGGGCGTCCCGCTCGACATATTCCTCGTCCGCAAACTGGGTGTGCCCGGACGGGAAGAACTGGCCATGGGGGCCATCGCCAGCGGCGGGGGCCGCTTCATGAACGAAAGGGTGCTCGACCAGCTCAGGATTTCCGAAGAGGACATTGAAGAGGTCGAGCGGAAAGAGCGTCAGGAGCTGGAAAGGCGGGAGGAAGAGTACCGCCCCGGCCGGCCGCCCCCCGAGGTGGAGCGCAAAACGGTCATCCTGGTCGACGACGGACTGGCCACCGGGGCCAGCATGAAGGCCGCGGTCAGGGCCCTCAGGGAGAGGAAACCGGGGCGAATCGTGGTGGCCGTCGGCACGGCTCCCGCCGACACCGTCCGGGAGTTCCGCGACGAGGTGGACGAAGTGGTGTGCCTCACCACCCCGGCGCCTTTCTTCGGGGTGGGGGGCAGCTACAGGGATTTCTCCCAGACCACCGACCGGGAGGTCAAGGAGCTTTTGGAGCGCGCGGCCGAGGAAACCGGGTAAAGACAAACCACAAGAAAAGGACGAGACCCAACGGTGAAGGTAACCACGGAGGCACGGAGAACACGGAGGAAGGACAGCCACAGAAGGAATGCCGTTTCGCTGTCCCTTCATAATTCGTAATGCTCGGCAGAAATGATGCGCGGTCCGCCGGAGCACCGCTCAGGATGTCGTTCTGAGCGGGCGCATCTTTTGCCAGCGAAGAATATCTTCGTTCGGCCCAACGCGCAGGGGCCGCCGGAAGCAGGGGCATCGCCGGCATGTGAGACGGCGTGGCGGGCGGCCGGCCGACTTGAGTGCCGACGGATGCTTTCTACAAATCAGTTCCAGAACTTCTGTGGGTCTTCCATCTGTGTTTATCAGTGTTAATCAGTGTCTGACGTTTTTCGTTTCCTTTTCGCCCGTCGGCAGTTTTTCATCCGTGTCCGGCCGGAGCGGGAAAGTACGGCGTGGCGGGCGCCCGGCCGACTTGAGTGCCGACGGATGCTTTCTACAGAGCAACTGCGTAACTGAGAATTCATAACTCAGAATTCCCCGTAGGCTTGTCCATCGGACTGCAGCGAGAGGGGCAACAAATGAGCGAAGAGGAGCAGGAGGAGAACATCGTTCGCATCAAGGCGGACTCGGCGGACCTCGAGGGCAACCTGTTGATACCGGAGGGGGCCGAGTCCATCGTGCTGTTTGCGCACGGCAGCGGAAGCAGCCGCCACAGCCCGCGCAACAAGTTCGTCGCCTCCGAGCTGCGTGAAGGCGGCCTGGCGACGCTCCTGTTCGATCTGCTTACCGAGGAGGAGGACC
This sequence comes from uncultured candidatus Brocadiaceae bacterium, assembly GCA_964510315.1. Classification (GTDB taxonomy): domain Bacteria; phylum Planctomycetota; class Brocadiia; order SM23-32; family SM23-32; genus CAZEAP01. The sequence continues at coordinate 4,934 of CAZEAP010000003.1, read as the reverse complement.
GCCGCGACAGGCGGACGCGGGAGTATCGCTTCGACATTCCCCTGCTGGCCGAGCGCCTGGTGGGAGCCACCCACTGGCTGCTGGGCCTGCCGGAGGCCGAGGACCTGAGCATCGGATACTTCGGCTCCAGCACCGGTTCGGCCGCCGCCCTGATCGGCGCGACGCGCTGCCCGGAGGTGGTGGACGCCGTCGTCTCGCGCGGCGGACGCGTGGACATGGCGGAATCGGCTCTCCCCGAGGTGGAGGCCCCAACGTTGCTGATCGTCGGGGGGAAGGACCGCCAGGTTCTCGCCCTCAACCGGGAGGCTCAGGCCGAACTGCGGGCGGAGAACGAACTGGAGATCGTAGAAGGCGCCTCCCACCTGTTCGAGGAGCCGGGCGCCCTGGAGGAGGTCGCCCGCCTGGCCCGTGAATGGTTCATGGAGCATCTGGGCTGAGCGGTTAGCCGGTGGATCGGGTCAGCCCCTGAGATGGTCCAGCTCCGTCGCCAGGCGCTCGCAGGCCTGCACGTAATGGGCGTCACCGAAGACCCGCACGTGCAGGAGCATGGTGTTGAGCCAGTAGACGCGGCAGCGCCGCCGGAACCCCTCCCGCAGGGCGTGATGGCGCTCGTACTCCCCAAAGAAGGCTTCGCCGACGGTGTTGAACACCAGCAGGTAGGCCAGCTCGTATTCCACTTCCGAGTAGTTCGCGCCGCCATCCACGAAGCCGCTCACCGCGGGCTCCCGTGGTTCCACGATGATGTTGGTGGCCCACAGGTCCCCGTGGACGAGGGTGGGGTCCGAGAACTCCGGCAGCCAGTCCTCCAACTCGTCCAGGGTCGACCGGATGCTTCTCCGGGCGGAGGAGCTGAGCCGGTCGGCCACGGACTCGTACTCGCTGCGTATGCGCGGGCCGAAGCGGTCCAGCCAGCGTTCTTCCCCTTCCGAGGCGGGGTCCAGAGCGCTGCCGTATGTGCTCCTCTTATGGCGATGGAGGCGGGCGATGATGCGGGCCATCTCGGTTTCCAGCCGCCGGCGGGCCTCGCCGATCAGTCGGGCCTCCGCCAGGTTGACCCCCGGCAGTCGCTCCATCATCAGCACGCTCCCGGAGAACGTCTCGCCGGAGAGGTCGTAGCCATAGGGCCGTGGGACGGGGAAATCCGTGTTCTGCCGATACCACTCCAGCACGCGGGATTCCCAGCGGAAGCCCTCCAGACCCGGCTCCGCATTGAGCTTGGCGACGACGCGGGCGGGCCGGCCGTCGGTGCGGAGTTCCAGCACGCTGTTGATCATCCCGCCGTGAAGACGTTCCATCCCGGTGACGGTCAGGTCTTCCTCCAGGAATCGGCGCAGCAGGCGCGTGGCGCATTCGGCGGAGATGGCGGACTTGTCGAAAACCATAGGCGGGCTCCGGCAGGGCAACGGGCGAATCGGCGAGTTTAGCGTGCGCCTGGAGTCTCCGCAAGCCGGCGGGGTGGAGCGGCTTGCGGCCGACGCCCGGAGCAGAAGCTACGAGCATCACCCTGCGCTCCCGCCCCTCAATATCCGGGGGAAATCGGTTTGACATCAGGGCCTCTCATAGGATACTAAGAGATGATACTGTGGGGAGGGGACATTACCGGGGGAAAGGGGGTGATGCCGCAGCCGGGCGCGCAGACGTGTCCGTATAGTGAGGGATTGCTTCATTCTCAGCAGAAGGAGTGGAAAGATGCGAAAGTGGGCTTTGCTCTTAGCTGTGTGCGTAGTTGTTTCGCTTTCACTGGGCTGTGCGGCCGGGTACTACAGGACCCCGGTGCAGCCGGCGGGCGGGTGGGCCTTTGCGCGCCTTGAGGCCCCGATGAGCACGAATTTCGACCAGGGCGCCATGATCTCCCCGAAAACGGGGATGGCTACTTCGGAAAGCTTTCTCGGGTTCATCGCCTTAGGCGATGCCAGCCTGGAGACAGCGGCCAAGAACGGCGGGATCAGCAAGATCCACTGCGCCGATTACAAGTTCGAGAACATCCTGGGCCTCTACTCCAAATTCACGACCGTCGTGCACGGCGAGTAGCGATCGCCCAGAAGACCAGGGGCCGCCCCGCGGGCGGCCCCTTTTTTGTCGCGCCGGGCGACCTCACCGGAGGCGGGCAAGCCCGCCGGAGGCGGAGAAGCTTCGCTGCCAGGCAGTGCGCTCGCCTCATGCGGGGCACAACGTTTGACCCCTCCATATGTGCCCGCTATACTGTCGCGGTTGTTTCCCCATCACAGCAGGAGGATCGCAAGGGATGAACGTGCTCGTGGTTGGCGGCGGCGGCAGGGAGCACGCACTCACATGGAAACTCGCCGATTCGCCGCTGGTGGATCGGCTTTTCTGCGCTCCGGGCAACGGCGGCATCGCGGAGCTGGCCGACTGCGTGGATATCGGGGCGACAGAGATACTGCGACTCCGGAAGTTCGCCCGCGAAAACTCCATAGACCTCACCGTAGTCGGCCCCGAGGCTCCACTGGTCCAGGGGATCGTGGACTCTTTCGGGACGGCCGGCCTGAAGGCGTTCGGGCCCGATCGAGAAGCGGCACGCATCGAGGGCAGCAAGGTCTTCGCCAAGCAGCTCATGCAGCGCCACGACATACCCACGGCGGCGTTTCGGACCTTTACGGCCCCGGAGCGGGCCAAGGCTTACCTGGAGATGGTCGGCGCTCCCATCGTGGTGAAGGCCGACGGGCTGGCCGGCGGCAAGGCCGCCATCGTCTGCGACACTCTGGAGGAGGCCTACGAGGCGGTCGACCGCATCATGGTGCGCCGGGAGTTTGGCAAGGCCGGCCAGCAGGTGGTCGTGGAGAGCTGCCTTACCGGCGAGGAGGCCAGCATGATCGCCTTCACCGACGGGCAGGCCATCGCCGTGATGCCCTCCTCCCAGGACCACAAGGCCGCCTACGACAGGGACGAGGGACCCAACACCGGCGGCATGGGGGCCTACAGCCCGGCCCCGGTCGTCACCGACGAGCTGGCCGCCGAGGTCGAGCGTAACGTCCTGGTCCAGACCGTTCACGCCATGAACCGGGAGGACAAGCCATATCGCGGGATTCTGTACGCCGGCTTGATGATGACCGACGAGGGGCCCCAGGTGCTGGAGTTCAACTGCCGGATGGGGGACCCTGAAAACCAGCCGCTCATGATGAGGATGGACGGCGACCTGGTCCCCGTCCTTCTGGCCACCATCGACGGCCGGCTGGAGGAGATCGACATCGAGTGGGACCCGCGTCCCACCTGCTGCGTTGTGATGGCCTCCGGGGGATACCCGGTCGAGTACAAAACCGGTTACCCCATCGAGGGCCTCGAGGACGCGGCCGAGATGGAGGACGTGATGGTCTTCCACGCCGGCACCGCCCTCGAAGACGGGCGGGTTGTGACGGCCGGGGGCCGCGTGCTGGGAGTGACCGCGCGGGGAGAAAACATCGCCGGCGCTCGCGAGCTGGCCTACGAGGCGGTATCGAAGATCCACTTCCGCGACGCCCACTACCGCACCGACATCGCTCAGAAGGCCATCGACCGCCTCGAGACCTGACGGGCATTGCGCACCTCAGCCGGGTGGCACACGCTGTGCCGAAAGACACCCCAGAGGCCGGGCTCCGACCGAAGCTGGTCGGGGACTGGTGGATGATCGGCGACAATCCCGACCTGGGCCCCATCCAGGGCCTCTCGCCCGAAGAGGCCGCCCGCGAAGGAGGGGCGGCACAGGAGTGCGTTGACCACCACATCTTCCGCGATGAGGCCGGACGGTGGCACCTGTGGGGCTGCATCCGCCAAACCGCCGTCGGGCGCGTGCTCTACCACTGGCGGGCCGAACGGATCACCGACCATCACTGGGAGCGGACCGGCGAGACGATCCGCGCCGACCGGAAGGCCGGGGAGTGCCTCATGGAGCACGACGGGGACGAATGGCTCCAGTCGCCCTTCATCGTCCGGGAGGACGGCCGCTACTACATGTTCTACGGCGGCCACGGCACCGGCCTGGACGCGGAGGGCAACCCGCTGGAGGAGCCCGGCCGCAGCGAATGTCAGATATGCCTGATGACCTCGCCCGACGGGGAAAGCTGGACGCGCCACGCCGATGAGGCCGGGCGCAGCCGACTGTTCGTCGGGCCCGGACAGACCCGCGACCCCTGTCTGCTACGCCTCGGTGACGGCTGGATCATGTACTACGCCGGGAACCTTGAGGGCGACCTGGGGCAGCCGGCCTTCTTCGCCCGCACCTCCGAGGACCTGCTCCACTGGTCCGAGCCGCGTGTCGTCCATCGGGACATGAACGTCTCCGGGGGACCGTGGGACACCGAGTGTCCGCACGTCGTGCCGCGGGGCGGACGCTACTACCTGTTCCGCACGGCGGATTACGGCTCGGCCGAGACGCACCTGTTCGTCAGCGAAGACCCTTTCGATTTCGGCGTCGGCGATGCCTCCGGCCAGTACCTGGGAACCTTCCCCGTTGCCGCCCCGGAGATAATCGTCACGCCCGACGGGGAGGAGTACATCTCCTCCAATCACGACCTGACCGGCGGCACGCGGCTCTGCCGCCTCCGCTGGGAGCGCGGTTGAGCCGCTGGACGCACCGTGAGGCATCGGACGGAGAGCAACCATGTCCGAACCCGGAATCTGCATCGTGGGGGCCGGGGCGCACCGCACCCGGCGGATCTATCCGTAACATCGCTCCGGCCGGCGCCTGCGGCGCATTGTCGGCCTCCGCCGGGATTGCGCTACGTACGCCCCATGTGGCGCGGGCATCCCTGCCCGCAGTGCGGGGGCATCTTGCCCCCGCCCCGGCTCAGCCGGAGCAGGAACGGGCCGGGCCAGGATGGCCCGGCACTGCGACCTGGAAGGTCGCGCTACACCGCGGCACTGCGACCTGGAAGCCTTGTGCGCCTCCGCCGGGATTGCGCTACGTACGCCCCACGTGGCGCGGGCATCCCTGCCCGCAG